>JAMCXB010000001.1 GCA_023480735.1 Bacteroidota bacterium
TCGCCTAATGAGGCTTCGTAACTCCGATTACTCGAAGCCACGCTCATTCGGCTACATGACCTACAGGCAATTATCATGACAAGAACCTTTCATCTTGCTAGACTGTCCAAGCTTGCTTGGCGCACCATAGGGCACATTAACGAATAAATCTATGTTTTCTAATGTGCCTATGTGGTTAATCTATTGCTTTTTACAAATTTGTCGCAGACCCGGTTACCACAGACTTACCGCAATGCCCGACATCATGGCAGCGCAGCCATCTTTGCCTTCAAGAAAAAAGATGCTCCGCGTTAAGCGCTGAATGTACCCCGGCATCCGGTCCGCTTATCATCAGTTGTGCAAATTCGGCCCCGGAGCAGAGGCTCGTCACTTCCACTTCTGCAGCTCTATAATATTTCCTTCCGGATCGCGCGCGTAAACGAACTCTATTTTCCCCGCTCCTTCTATCGTGGTTTGCACGATCTTCCCTGCCATACCGCCGCCATGGCTCAAGACTTTTTCAAGAGCCTTAGCAACGCTGTTCACCGAGAAGGCAATATGTGCGAACCCTGGCCGGTTTATCGTTTTAGGATTCCATCCGATTATCCTCGCGTACTGGAATATTTCAAGCGTCGGCCCATTAGATCCGTATCCGGGCAATTTTAGATGAACTCCATGGACAGCCGCACCCTTGATGGAAGTTGCGCTGTCCAGCCAATCCCCTCTTAGATTTCGAATGGGCGGTTTCAGCTTACAGCCAAAGACCTTCACATAAAATTCGGCGAGAGACTTCCAATCCCGCGCTACAATATTAGTGTGGACAAATTTTGCCTTCATAACATTCATTTCCTTCTTGTGCAGTAGTCCTGGTATGTTTCAAAAAGTAATTCCTTGGTCCGTGACTGTCAAGTTCGACACGGAATCGGTTCGGAGATTTGATTTTCAATCCCGCCATCTTTATTTTAACAAGTGCAAAGTGAAATATCCTTCTCGAGGCGAGAACTTTTCAGCTTTACACCCCAGCTGTCTCTTCACCAACAGACCTCACCCGATTTGTACCTTAAGAGGAAGATAACCCTATCATTAATAAGCCTGGCGATTACGCTGGCTTACCTGGGGGGACTGGCATTTACACACTTCAAGGACCCATTCATTAAACTGGCGTGGATAGCGCAGAACAGATATTTACAGTTCCTGATATTCGTCATTCTGGCAGACATAGTCCTTGCGGGAGTCAAGTTCTGTTTCGATTATTATGCAGACTTTGTGGTTGAGCACCGTTTTAACCTCTCAAACCAGACTTTTACGCAGTGGCTATTCAGAAAGTTAAAGGCGGCACTTATCGGGAGTATTATCGGCATCATTCTGCTCCTCGTTTTCTACTTTCTACTCATGAACTTCCACAGAATGTGGTGGCTCCTCTTCGCAGCCTTCTTTTTCATTTTTCAGGTCCTGGCGGCACAACTATTCCCGACGGTAATACTTCCTATGTTCTACAAACTGAAGCCGATATCGGATGAAGGTCTCCAGTCCAGGCTGAGCACGCTCGTTGAGAGGTTCGGATACAAAATGAGCGGCGTCTTCTCATTCGACCTGAGCCGCGAGACCCGGAAGGCCAACGCCGCGCTTACAGGACTCGGGAAGTCACGCAAAATTATAATAAGCGACACACTCCTGGAGAATTTCACACAGGAGGAGATCGAGGTCGTCCTTGCGCATGAGCTGGGCCATCTGGTGAAACACCATATGATTAAGGGAATAATCCTCAGCGCGATAACGAGCCTGATCGGTTTCTTCGTAATGGCACAGATATATTTAAGCTACAGGCTCTGGTATCATCTCGCTGCTTACGACCTATTTGCTATTCCGTTCCTGGCATTCATGCTCGCTGTATTCGGAGTACTTTCCATGCCGCTCGGAAATTTCTACTCGCGCCGGATTGAGAATGAAGCCGATCTGTTTGCACTGGATACGACCGGGATGAGGAGAGAATTCGCCGAATCGATGAGAAAGTTGGGAAAGCTCAATCTTACGCCGGAAAATCCGCCTGCCTGGATCGAGAAGATATTTTTCAGCCATCCTTCAATCGGGGCAAGGATAAAAGCTGCGCTGCCCGCCGGGCTCGGGGAGCAAGCATGACGAGATTTATTCTGGGCGCGACGGCCGCGGCAATTATGACAATTGTCTTTGCCGTGCTTTATTTGATTTCATTTCCTTTCGACAGTCGAAACAGGGTTTTCTCCTTCATCGCATATTATTGGTCCAGGGCAGTCTTCATGGCAACCGGAGTAAAGGTCAGGACGGTCGGGCTGGAGAAAATAGATTTATCGAAGCCCTACGTCTATGTTTCAAACCATGCGAGTCTGTTTGACATAATTGCCGTTGTGGTTGGCATAAGCAGGCACATCCGGTTTGTGGCAAAAAAGGAAATCATGAGGGTTCCCATTTTCGGGCTCGCCGTGTCGAGGGCAAACATTATGGTCGACAGGAAAAGCGGGCTCGATGGCGCCCGAAGCCTGGAAAACGCGGCCCGGAGAATCTCACGGGGCGACAGCTTCATCCTCTTTGCCGAAGGAACAAGAACGAGAGACGGCAAGCTTCAACCGTTTAAACGCGGCGCCTTCTCCCTGGCCATCGAGGCAGGAGTACCCGTTGTGCCGCTGACAATTCTGGGCAGTTACGATATTATGCGTAAAGGGAGCCTAACTGTTCACGGGGGGACAATCAGTATAGTCGTAGATCCGGCAATTGACGTTTCTGAATATCGTGGGAGGCAAGGCGCATTCGCATTGATGAGGCGAGTGCATGATATTATCGAGAAGAATTATATAACAGTAAAAACTGTCGGCATCCAGCCGTCGGCAATTAGCGCCGATTGCTGAACACCGTAAAGGAGATCTGAATGGCAGTAACTATAAAAGACGTGGAACATATCGCAAAACTTGCGAAGCTGGACTTCAGCGAGGAAGAAAAATCCAAATTCACAGAGGAGTTCAACGAGATACTCGCGTTTATGGAGAAGCTGAACGAGCTGGACACTTCAGAAGTTGAGCCGCTCTCTCATGTAATCGAGCTGCAGAACGTATTCCGCGAGGATTCCGTACAGTCTTCCCTTTCCACACAGGAAGCCCTGAAAAATGCACCGGCGAAGACGGAACAGTTCTTCAAAGTGCCAAAGGTCATCGACAGATAAACGATTGACTTTGATTTCAGCAAACAGAATGCATATTCAAGATGAATTCGGAAGATTAATTGCATGCCCAAAATTGTAGCACTCATTCCCGCACGCTATGCCTCTACGCGATTTCCCGGAAAGCCTCTGGCCCTGATAGCGGGGGAACCGATGATCCGGCACGTATATGAACGGGTCGCCCGCGCCAGAAAAGTGGACGAGGTATACGTCGCGACGGACGACGTGCGAATTGCAGAAGCGGTGGAACAGTTCGGTGGAAGGTCAATAATGACCTCGTCGAAGTTGAAGAGCGGAACGGACAGGTGTGCGTCGGCAGCGAGAAAGACAGGTGCGGAGATAGTCGTAAATGTACAGGGCGATGAGCCGGTAATATCGCCGAAAACGATCGACGCTGCTGTCTCCGCTCTCCTAAGCTCACGCGGCAACGTCATGTCAACCGCGGCAGTTCCCATCAAAGAGTCTGCGGCACTATTTTCCGAAAATGCGGTAAAGGTCGTGGTCGACAGGACAGGCAGGGCTCTTTACTTCACGAGAGCGACAATACCTTTCCTGCGCGGGGTGCCTCGGGATAATTACCTCGAGAGCTACGGATTCCTCAAACATCTGGGAATATACGTTTACAGAAACAGCTTTCTCCAGAAGCTGACGAAGCTGAAAGAGACTCCTCTCGAAAGAGCAGAGAAGCTAGAACAGCTGCGGGTTTTGGAAAACGGCTACTCTATCAAAGTAGCCGTAGTGGAAGGCGACACAATCTCGGTCGATGTTCCGTCGGATATAGATGCGGTTGAAACCTATTTGTCTAAGTTGAATTCAAAAAAGTAAGGGAATCGGAATTGGCGAAACATAACACGAAGTATATTTTTGTAACGGGTGGTGTGGTATCATCGCTCGGCAAAGGAATAGCGGCGGCATCGCTCGGTCTGCTCCTGAAATCCCGTGGCCTGAACGTAGCGCTGCAGAAGTTCGACCCGTATATAAACGTCGATGCGGGGACGATGAATCCGTTTCAACATGGCGAGGTCTTTGTTACCGACGACGGTGCGGAGACAGACTTGGATCTCGGCCATTACGAGCGTTTTCTCGATATCACAACTACACGGTCTAGCAACACTACCACTGGGCAGGTTTACTACGAGGTGATTTCAAAGGAGAGACGAGGCGACTATCTCGGGGCTACTGTCCAGGTAGTTCCACATGTTACCGATGAGATCAAACGCCGTTTCTCCGCCCCGTACGAGGGAAAGGATTATGACGTGGTTATTACCGAGATCGGTGGAACCGTCGGCGATATCGAAGGTCTGCCGTTCCTCGAGGCAATGAGACAGTTTATGCTCAAGATCGGCAAAAAGAACGCGCTAAACATACACGTCACGCTCGTACCTTATATAGAGGCCGCCGGTGAAATTAAGACAAAGCCGACTCAGCATAGCGTGAAAAGCCTGCTCGAAATCGGAGTCCAACCCGAAATCCTGATTTGCCGTACGTCAAAGCGGATCAGCCGGGAGATAAAGGAAAAGATCGCGATGTTTACGAACATCGAACCTGACGCGGTTATCGAAGGACGGGACGTCGACACAATTTACGAGATGCCGTTAATTTTGAGAAAGCAGCGGCTCGATCAAATCGTCCTCAAGAAATTGAACTTACAGGCAAAGGAACCCGATTTATCCGCCTGGGAAGAGATGGTCCAGCGGGTAAAGAACCCGAAACACACTCTCAAGATAGGAATTTGCGGCAAGTACACCGAGCTTCTTGACGCATACAAGAGCATTCGCGAGTCGTTTATCCATGCGGGCGCCGAGAACGATGCGAAGGTTGAGCTGAAGTGGATTGCAGCCGAGGAGGTCGAGAAGAACGGTCCTGAGACGCTTCTCGACACTATCGACGGTTTACTAGTGCCGGGCGGATTTGGAGAGCGCGGCATAGAGGGCATGATAGAGGCGATTCGATACGCGCGCGAAAAGAGCCTTCCGTTTTTCGGCATATGTCTCGGGATGCAGACTGCGATAATCGAGTATGCAAGACACGTTGTCGGATGGAAGGATGCAAATTCATCGGAGTTCAAGAGGACCTCTCACAACGTAATCGACATTATGCCCGGCCAGAAGAATGTGAAGGAAAAGGGCGGGACCATGCGAGTCGGCGCATACATTTGCATGCTGCAAAAAGGGACCAAAGCGCACGAGGCTTACGGAACGGAAGTCATAAGCGAGCGTCACCGGCACCGCTTCGAAGTGAACAACAAGTTCAGGAGGAGGCTGTCTGACGCCGGGATGAAATTCAGTGGCTTGTCACCGGACGGCGAGCTTGTTGAAATGGCTGAGATCCCGAATCATCCCTGGTTTGTCGGCTGTCAATTTCACCCCGAGTTGAAATCCCGTGCGACGAAGGCACATCCACTGTTCAGAGAATTTATCAGGGCAGCGCTTGAACATAAGATGAAGGACTAGCTGTTCACGGGGAGTTATTAGCGTCGGAAATACGGGCAGAGGCACCCCTGCGTGTTGAAACGCACTTGGGTTCGCCGCTGAAATAGCTCCGGCTTTGCAGAGTGGAGGGTGCGTGAACACGAAGGGTCCTGGAGGCAGGCGGAAGCACTTCCGCTTATGGAGAGTTTCGGCGGACAGGTCGGTGCTCAGGCACAAAGGAGAACATGAGATTTCAGCTTGTAGAAGTACAACAGCAGTCGTAGATCGACAAAGCACAAGCTCAGGAGGCTCTGATTGGAAAAGGACCAAATCGGATGGGAGTGTGATGGTAGGGAGTATCAAGAGACTCACTCGCGGTCGCATGTTCCGAAGTCGGCGAAAGTGTGACGGTAAGACGGGAGGAAATTGCCTGAGATCGATCGTTCATTACACCGCCCTAGCAGGTTGTTGAAAAAGGCAACCATCTAGCGCCAATGTCATTCCGGCGAAAGCCGGAATCCAGAATTTCGCTTGGAACTGGATGCCAGCTTTCGCTGGCATGACATCCAAAATAGTTTTTCAACAGCCTGCTAGAGGCCCGGCCGAAAACCTTCATGGCACACTGATGACACAGACAAGACTGATTTGCACAGATAAGAATATTATGAAAATCCGTGAGAATCTGTATTATCAGTGGCATCTGTGTGCTATCTCTTTTTCTTTGGCGCGATGGCAGCACTTTTCGGCCAGACCTCTAGGTGTGCTCCAGCTATTTCGTCCAACAGGCGGATATACTCACACATCACCTGTAGGCACAATCATCGACAGTTTCCTTATTGCAGTCCCTGAGCTGCCAGGAATATGAGCAGACGGTGACTCATTCTGGATCGGGAATTACGCGTTGGTCAGTGGACCTCAGTCCATTTATAGGCTAGATATGTGGACACACAAAATACTAGAGACTATTCAGGTGTCGAATGGATAGACAGTCGCGCTTGTCACGCTCGCTGATGGAGGCGGAAACGTTTTAGGTGTGGATCGTAAAATTGTGGCTTCACTTAGAGATGGGAGAGTACGGAGATGAGATACACACAAACAATATGGGTAATTCCGGTATTAATCTTTGCATGGGCGGTACAGAGCCGGGGTCAAATCTTTCCGGAGCTGAATTTCCCACTCTCAGCCGAAACCAACGCGATGGGAGGCGCGGGGGTGTCCCTTATCTCTGATAACGCCCTGGCAACAATTGCGAATCCCGCCGAGCCTGGTCTATTCAGTCTGAATGGAACCCTGAGTGTGGGGTTCGTTCCTGACTTGAGTGTGTCCCCCAACTACGCTGGCCTGTATTAATTTGCATATTCCTAATGGTCATCGAGGGCCTTGGCAGTCAACCTTGGATTACCTCTCAATCGCATCTGGCATGAATTGCCTTTCAAAGTGAGTATGGGGGTTGCGTATTCCAGCATCCAGTATACTTTCGGAATACTAACTACTAGCCCGTACATAATTACACAAACTGACTTTCTAAACAACCTCACATTGGGTATTGGGTTAAAGTATCTTGTAACGCTTAGCCTCGGGTACACTCTGAGCCCGATTACTGCTCGCACCGAAATTGGCAATAATCTTACCACCCAATCAACTTCGGCTCATGGTATTGGCGCAATCCTTCAAATACCAGTTGTTCGTGTTGTCTCACAGCTCACCAATCATGCTGTCCTCATTCCCGGAAGGGTGAAACCGACTTTCGACTTCCGGTTTGACTACAGCAGGGCCGCAGGTGGTCCTTTCCAGGGGGAACCGTTCGAAACTCTTAACGTGGTAGTAAGGTAGCGATTTAAGGCACCTAATGGTGAAGCTCGACAGTACCCAACTCAATCCGATTGTTGTTGAATCTCGAATCCGCTTTGATGAAATGCACGGGATAAAGAATTCTGATTTAGTGGAATGAAAGAGGCACAAAAAACAAAACTAATGAAAGGAGTAATTAAATGCTCTCTTTGAAGAACTGCGTAGTTGGAATATTCGCTCTCGCATTACTATCCGTCGTCGGTTACGCACAGACTTTTAACAACGTGGTCGTGGATTGTAATTCTGGCGACCAGAGCGAAACCTCTATCGCGGTCGCCCCTAATACCCCATCCGTTCTGATGGCGACATGGAACGACTTCAGCAACGGAAGTTATTCGCAGCCAGGATACGCCTTCTCAACGGATGGTGGAAATACTTGGGTCAACGAAGACAAGCCGTATATGACAATCGACAACAGCGGAGACTCTACCGACGGCAGGAGCTACGTTGCATGGACTGACATTCCAGACCTTGGCAATCGAACGATATACCTTGCTTTTCCAAGCAATGAGACAGATCTGTCGGGACCATGGACTACCGTCACCATTAGTGGTACGAGCGCCTATGAGACAGGCGCCGTCCCCGCTGTTGGTCCCGATGGAACGCTGTATGTGGCATACTATTCTGGCTCTTCGAGTGCTAGCGGTGGTACTGGAGAAATTAATGTTGCTATGTCTACAAACAGTGGCAATAGTTTCGTTGTGCAGGGTGTCGAGAGCATCACGAGTTTCAACAATTATAATCTGGGACACCTACGGGTATCTTCGTTCCCGACTATCGCGTTGATCCGACTTCCGGAGACGTTTACCTAGCCTGGACTCAGGATGATGGCGGGGATATGAACGTTTACTTTGTGCACTCTACTGCTCCGGACGAAATTACAAGTTGGACCTCAGCTGAGATAGCGACACAGACAACGACCGGCAACCAGTTCTTCCCGTGGCTAACAGTGAATTCGACCGGAGTAATATCCTTGGTGTATTACCAGGGCAACTCGAGTTCTGCGGATGTTTACTCAGCCCAATCCTTCAACGGGGGGCAATCATTTTCAGGTCAGGACGTGAAATTGACATCCGTCAGCAGCAACCCGAGCGTTGGCTCAAATTTCCCCTCCGACTATATCGGAGTCACGTCGGATGGAAGCGGCGAAGTACATGCACTCTGGACAGACTTCAGGTCCGGCACCAACTCAGATATCTATAGCGCGAACTTCAACCAGAAACCAACCATTTCCCTTACGACGCCCAATTATTATGAGTCTGGCGGGAGCGGGGCGTACTATCTCATAAACGGCAGCCAGACGAACCAGATGCAAGTAGATCTCGGCTCTTCCGCCTCAGTCCAGGCTGTTGCACAGAATAGTAATTGGGCTTTCGCTGGCTGGAACGATGCAAGCCGCACCAATCCCCGCACGATTACCCCAGCTGATAACGTTACTCTGTCAGCAAACATCAAGGAGTTACAGTACTCCATGGATGCCAGCGCCTTTTCCAACAACAGCCAAAGGAAACTCGTGAGAGCATCCAACGGCTCGTTGGATGAAGTCTATTCTGATGGCGGTCACGTGTGGCTTGAGGAGAGCAGCAACGGCGGCAGTACCTGGCAGCTTGCCAACAACGGCCCCCTTGACGATGGAGGCGGCACCGCATCTAATCCAAATGTTGGTTAAGTAAACTACTTGGATGGGAATAGGCACAAAGGGACAAGAGAACAAAGTGAGAAGCTGATATGTTATACTTTGTGCCTTCGATCCTTTGCCCCTTTGTGTCTTGCCTTCATACAGATTATGCCCGCGCATGCTTGAGGAAACGTAACCCCATACTTATGGTTTCTCGCCAAGCCGCTCGCAAAGCGAACCGCTCCTCAACATTTCTTTGCGTTCTTGGCGCCTTTGCGAGAGAAATAACCCTTTCAGTGAGGCATTACGAGGAAACAAGGTTCCCTCCTTTCATCTTTCACCCGCATTTGCTAATTTTTTCGAAAGCAATTCTAAAGATACAAAGCGCACAGCCCATGCCATGTTTTCGGGTTGTTTCGGTCGCTAAACGTGTATATGCCTAGGAGGATATAAGATGAAGTTCTTTATCGATACCGCCAATCTTGATGAAATAAAAGAAGCCGCCGAATTGGGTGTTCTCGACGGTGTCACTACGAACCCGAGCTTGGTCGCCAAAGAGAAATACCAAATTACTTTCAAGGAACTCATAGCTGAAATTTGCAGAACTGTTCCGGGTCCGGTCAGCGCAGAAGTTGTGTCTACTGACACGGAAGGGATGCTCAAGGAAGCTCACGAACTCGCTAAAATCGCAGACAATGTAGTCGTTAAGATCCCTCTGTTGAAGGATGGGCTCAAGGCGGTGAAACGGCTCAAGGCAGAAGGCATTAAGACAAATGTGACACTCTGTTTCTCTCCGACTCAGGCGCTTCTTGCGGCAAAGGCGGGAGCATCATATGTAAGTCCATTCGTCGGCAGGCTCGATGACATAAGCGAGGACGGGATGGAGCTTGTGGAACAAATTATTGCGATTTACGATAATTACGGTTATGATACTGAGGTCCTTGTTGCTAGCGTTCGGCATCCCATGCACGTCGTCCAAGCGGCCTTAATGGGAGCTGATATTGCAACAATGCCATTCAAGGTTATTGAGCAGCTGGCCAAACATCCGCTGACCGATATAGGTCTCGAGAGATTCTTAGCAGATTGGAAGAAAGCCAACGTAAAATGAAGAAGACACCGTTCAGTGATATTCACCGTGCGCTTGGCGGCAAGATGGTTGAGTTTGCCGGATACGAGATGCCGGTACAATATACGGGTATTTTCAACGAGCACAGGACAGTCCGCGAGAGAGTCGGAGTTTTTGACGTTTCTCACATGGGTGAGTTCTATGTCCGTGGCAGGGACGCCGAGGCTTTCCTCCAGCGAAACACAATCAACGATGTAACGAAGCTAACACCCGGAGGAGCACAATATACGGCATTGGTTAACGAGAACGGATATCTTCTCGACGACCTGATCGTTTACAAGCTAGACGGCGAGTTTATGATAGTAGCTAACGCCTCAAACATAGAGAAAGACTTCAGAGCTTTTTCGTCGAGGGTTTCGGGCGATATTAAGCTGGAGGACGCAAGCGACGCTATTGCATTACTATCCGTGCAGGGCCCGTCGTCTAAGACCGCACTGCAGAAATTGACGGACACAGAACTCGGCGCAATTCCTTATTACCATTTCGTCAAGGGAAAAATCGGCGGAATCGACTCGATAATATCGAGGACGGGCTACACGGGGGAGTTCGGATTTGAGATTTTCTTTGAGGCAAGAGGTGATAACCCTGAAGAGATGTGGGGAACGATTTTCGATGCGGGGAAAGAATTCGGCATATTGCCGATCGGGCTTGGCGCAAGAGATACGCTGCGACTTGAGATGGGTTACTGTCTCTACGGGAACGACATCGATGAGACGACAAATCCAATTGAGGCGGGCTTGGGGTGGATCACCAAAGTTGACAAGGGAGAATTTGTAGGACGAGATTCAATTCTAAAAGCTAAGGAATCCGTCACCCGTAAGTTAGTCGGGTTCAAGATGGATGAGACTTCAATACCACGCCACGGCTACGAAATCCATTCCGGAAACGGCAGAATAGGCAACGTCACCAGCGGAACCTTTTCGCCGTCGCTTGAAGTTGGAATAGGCATGGGTTACGTTGAGACTCCATATGCGACGGAGAACAACGAGATATTCATCGACGTTAGGGGAAAGAAGGCACACGCTCACGTCGTGAAACTTCCGTTTGTCGCGAAGAAAAACTGAGGTCATGAATGAAGATTGAAGTTTTCTTTTCACCCGCGGGTGTGGATGAGCTCAGTATGCGCGGTAGAAATGTCGTCATCATAGACGTTTTACGGGCTTCTACGACGATTTGTACGGCACTGCGAAACGGCGCCAGGGAAATCATCCCCGTTCCCGATATAGAAAACGCGACGAAGATCTCGGCTAATCTTAGCAGCGACTCGCGTCTGCTCGGCGGCGAGAGACAAGGGAAGAGAATCGACGGATTCGATCTGGGAAATTCTCCTCTCGAATATACGCCGGAGAAAGTCCGCGGGAAGACCATAATATTTACTACCACAAACGGTGCCGGCGCAATGTACAAATGCCGCTATGCAGCCCTGGCTCTGGTCGGAACGTTCGTAAACGTCTCCTCCATAGTCAAGACTATTACCGATGTCGGCGGGACCTGGACAATTCTTTGCTCCGGCAGGCAAGGATCTTTCTCTGTAGAGGATGCCACGTGTGCGGGGATGATAATTTCCAGCGTACAGGAATCCATCGAAGTAGAAACGGACGATGCAGGGATGACCGCCGTCATTCTTTACAAAAATCATAAGCGAAGTATTCTCGGTATGCTAAAGAAGGCAGAGCACGGAAAGTATCTCACGTCCATCGGATTTTCAGAAGACCTGAAGTTCTGTGCGGAAGTAGACAGCGTTCCGGTGATCCCGATATCCGACGGCGTCGCCATCAGGCTCAGGCCTTCTCATGTTGAACTTCGCGAAAAATCGCCGAAACAAGTTACCGATTAATGGCTGAACCGAAAGAAACCAAAGAAACAAACGGAAAGAGAAAGAAGCATCCAAAGTCTCTACGATCGGAAGTTGTAAACTTCTCTTTAATCATCATTTCTATCCTGATCAGCCTGAGTATTATTTCCTATTCTCCGGCAGATGATGCAGGATCGGAGATCAGCTTCTTCGACTTTTTCAAGGTCTTCCTGGGTGACGAGAGCGTGCGGGCGAAGGCCGATACGATCCACAACTGGCTCGGCATTTTCGGTGCATATATCGCACACTTCTTTGTGAATTCTACGCTGGGATATTTCTCCATAGCATTTCCGATAGTGCTTCTGATTTTCAGCTGGACAACCCTTCTCAGGAAAGAATACAAGGGTGCAGCGCGCGCTAGCACTATGGTACTCCTTTATGCCCTGGCAATTTCAATCCTCTCAGGGTACCTGAAGACACTCTTCGGAACCGACCAGTTCGGAAAGGAATGGTACGGGCTAATAGGACAATTTTCAGCGCTCGCATTGGTTCGTGCTTTCGGAGCAGTCGGCGGCGGCGGACTAATCTTCATCCTGTTCTTCGCGCTGATAGTCTTCACTCTGAAGATTTCTCCAAAGGAACTGATGGATGCCTTTGCCTATGTCTTCAGCTGGATATTCGAGGGAATCAGGAATCTCGGCGGCTCAATCCTCTCGGGAAAGGGCGGAGAAGCGGCCGTTAAAATCGCAAGACCGTCGGAAACCCCGGGAAAACCCAAAGAGGGGGCTGCTCCCGTTAAGATCGTTCGGGAGGATGCAAAACCCAGACAGGACACGGCTCTCATCGACGAAGCAAAAGAGCTCGTGAAGCGCGCGATGACAAAGCCGGAACTTCCTGAAGACGCAGAGGAGGAGGAGGAAGAACCGGAGACCGGCGAAGAAGTTGCGGCACCGCCGCGTCCCAGAAGAACCGCATCAGTAACACCGTCAACCGGCGGGTCCGCCGAAGTTGAGAATATCGATGAGGAAATAAAGTACACCTTTCCTCCGCATGAGTTGTTGGAAGTCCCGATGGAGGTCGATAAGGTTTCAGACGAAGAGCTCCGCGCAAATGCGGACTTACTTCGTTCAAAGCTGGAAGTCTTCGACATTCAGATCGAAAGCGTTAGCGTGATCCCCGGCCCCGTCGTCACACTCTACGAACTCGTTCCGGCGCAAGGGGTAAAGATAAGCAGGATCACGAGCCTTGCGGATGATCTCGCCCTCGCGCTACAGGCTCGCGGCATAAGAATCATTGCGCCAATCCCCGGAAAAGGTGCAGTGGGAGTCGAAATCCCGAACAAGAAGCCGCAGATCGTTAGATTCCGCAGCATAGTATCGTCACCGAAATTCAAGGATATGAGGTTCAACCTGCCCATCGCAATGGGAAAGACGACAACGGGCGAGGTCGTCGTCGACGATTTGTCCCGCATGCCGCATTTGCTGATAGCCGGGGCTACAGGCTCGGGCAAGAGCGTCGGCATCAACACGATCATGATGAGCATGATCTACAAACTCCATCCGAAGGATATCAAGTTCATTATCATCGACCCGAAGAAGATCGAGCTGTCACTCTACAAGAAATTGAGCAGGCATTTTCTCGCTGTCTCGCCCGACGTTGAAGAGGAGATCATCACCGAATCGGGAAACGCCGTCATCGCCCTCAAGTGTGCCGAAGCTGAGATGGACAAGAGATACACGATTCTTGCGAAGGCAGGCGTGCGCAACATTCAGGACTACGACAAGAAATTCAACGAGGGCAGACTGAGCGACACTGAGGACATCAAATTCACAAGACTCCCATACATAGTAATATTCATCGATGAACTTGCCGACCTGATGCTGACCGCCGCACGCGAAGTCGAAGACCCTATCACGCGTCTCGCGCAGCTCGCCAGGGCAGTCGGCATTCACCTGGTTCTCGCGACACAGCGGCCGTCCGTCGATGTCATTACGGGTTTGATCAAGGCGAACTTTCCGGCGCGCATCGCCTATCAGGTCGCTTCCCGAATCGATTCGCGGACGATACTCGACCAGAACGGCGCCGAGCAGCTCCTCGGCAACGGCGACATGCTTTACATGGCGGCGGGAAGCTCGAAGCCGGAAAGGATTCAGAACTCCTTCCTGTCGACGGAAGAAGTGGAGAGGGTCGTAGACCACATAGCGAACCAGCAGGGCTTCTCGAGACCGTACCAGCTTCCGTCGGTACTGAACAGAAAGAAGAACGGCGGCGGACTGGCGGCGGAGTTCGACGAGATGTTCGAAGAGGCGGCGAGACTCGTCGTCAGGCACCAGCAGGCTTCGACATCGTTTTTGCAGAGAAGGCTCAAGCTCGGCTACGGCAGGGCGGCAAGGGTGATCGACGAACTCGAAGAGGCAGGCATCATCGGGCCTTTTGAAGGGAGCAAGGGACGCGAAGTCCTGATGGAAAGCGAAGCCGAGCTGGACGCGAGGCTCACCGAAATGGGGATGATGTAGCCGCCAGGTTGTCCTTTTCCGTGGGCTCTAATCGTAAGTATTGCTTAAGGAATCAGTGATCTGCCCCGAAGCCTATTCCCACTCTTACGGTTAACGCGAAGAACAGGTCCCGCAGGCCACAGTTATCCAGGCCAAGGGCGGTATGATCGTAGGGATACATATACGCAATCCCCGGCTCATTTTTATTGTAATAATATGTGGCGACGACGGGGAACATCAGCTTGATCTCCGGTTCGAAGAAGAACCCGGCGCCGTACCGTCTGCCGATCCCTGCGAAATAGCTCTTGTAGACCGCCAGCGGAGGCGGGTGAGTCGACCAACTGCTGGTCTCGCCGTACACCTTTCCAAGCTCGATCCGCCACCCGTCGATAGTGAATCCGGCGTAAAGCGATGAGGAATAGAAACCGGAGGGCAAACGTGGTATTTCGTTGTTAGATGTACCGATTACGCCACCAATAAAAACGGGCGCGACGCGAAACTCGGCGCCGAGTCCCGCTCCTCCTGATGAGGAGAAGAAGCCGACCCTGCTGAAGTGAAAAGAATAGGCTTCGCCTTGTACGAAAAGATCGCCTCCGACATATTGCGATATCAAGTTCCAGCCTGTCGTTATCTGTTCCCAGCCGTAAGTTACGGAATCATTCGGTGCCGCCGAGCAATGTAAGGGCAACCATAACCGTCAAAAAGTGAGTCTTTCGATTTGCAACCTGATTCCGCATACGTAATCCTCTTGTTATTAGCGATCCAGCGTCAATGATCGGAGCCCAAACATAATCCCACTTTTACGCTCAATGCTAAGAACAAATCCCGCAGTCCGCAATTATCCGTGCCGACGGCGGTATCGTAACCGGGATAACCGTATGATCCTGGTATATTTTCATAGTAATAATAGGTAGCATCGACCGGGAACATGAACTTGATCTCCGGTTCGAAGAAAAAGCCGGAACCGTACCGCCTACCGATCCCCGCGAAATAACTCTTGTAGACCGCTAGCGGAGGCGGGTGCGTTGATAATAGGGTGTTGGTCACGCCATATACGTTTCCGAATTCGATACGGTAGCCGTCGATCATAAATCCCGCGTATAGCGATGAGTAGTAGAAAACAGAGGGCTGACGCGGTATCTCGTTGCCGGATGTTCCAATAATGCCCCCAATGAACACGGGAGCAACCCGGACCTCGGTTCCGAGCCCGACAGCACCCGACA
>JAMCXB010000029.1 GCA_023480735.1 Bacteroidota bacterium
TCTCTGTCCCCGGTCATAGAATAGTACAGGAAGACGTCGAAAACGAACCTCGGGGTTCCGTCGGCCGTGTTGTAGATTGTCTCCTTAGGTGTAATCAGATTGGGTATGCGGCCAAAATTTGTGCTTGTCGAGTCAGTATCCTGCCTGGCGACGAAATCCAACAGAATCTTTCTGGCTGTCCCGAAATCCCCCGACCAAAGCGCCGCAGCAGGCAGCGAGACGAACGTGTCGCGCCCCCAATAATCGTTAAACCAGGGCAGTCCCGCCCAAATTCCCTTCATTCCCTGGTTTGTTATGAGGGCATCCAGCGAAAGTTTTGCCCACGCGATTGCCTTATCGATCCTTTCGTTGCCGGTGTGAATGAATGAACGATTGAGGATAGCCTGCATCCTTTTTTTCCTGTCTCCCTGAAACTCGTCATGCTTCCTCATTAAACCGACCGCGGCATATTCCGCATTGATCTCCGTCCTCGCGCACGCGACAATAATTGACACATCTTTTCCCTTCATCTGGAAAATCGCAGGGGACACAAACGGCCCGACTTTGGAGCTTTCTCTTATTACCTTGTGTCTGAGGCCGGTTACGGCAACCCACCGGCCATAATTGCCGACGGGGACGGAAGTATTCTGGAATACGGCTGCCCATGCACCACTGATGAGGAAGTCCTTCGCCCTCGCGGAATTGAAAAGTAACCTGAAGTCGAAGGTGGATACTTTCGGTGCCTGAAGCTGAACAACAAACGCGTCGACGCCATCGAGAAGAGTAAAAGTCTCAGTGACTCCGGACTTATACTCGCGCACGAGCCTGTCCGGATAAACAATCACCTTTGAATCCGCACGGGCCAGTTCCTTCCCGTCGACGCTTACTGTATAATCCTTCAGAATGGGGTCGCCGAAGACTGTCCAGCCTTGGTATGGTGCACTGTTCATTCCGTGCACTTCGCCGAAGTAGAAGCCTGCTTCCTTGTTGGTGTAACTGTACCATTTCGTTTCAGCCCCGGCCTTGATCCCCAGACTATCGATCGGCAGGACGTTCGTGTGCATGCTCCCAAGGAGCAGAAGTGCGATCAAAGCAAACATATTTCCACCTTGTGTTTTAGCTATTCCGAAGGACCCTGACGTCTGACTGAAGGATGCCAATGTTGGCAAGATTGGAACAACGACGTCGTTGAAAGGAAAGTCGTTTCCGCGGCATCACATAAACGATTGGGGTCGGCTCGACGGGCTTCGATTCGACATTCGAGACAGCCACATATATGGCGAGTGCGATAAAGAAGACCAGCGCTTTCATCAAGAAAATTTAAATTATGATCCGATAAGTTGAAAGGTTCAGGAGTCGGCTTCATTTAGTATCATTGATTAAAAGCAAATCGTTATTAAATTTACACATGAAATTCATCTCCTTATTCCTACTAGTACTTGTTGCAGCACTTTCATTCTCGCTGCAAGCCTGCAAGAACACGCTCGTTTCAGCAATGGGTCAGTCGAGCATCGTCTTTCCGTCTTCGAACGTCAGTTACTCGAAGCAAGTCCAGCCATTGTTCAACATTACTTGCGACTATTCGGGTTGTCATGACGACGGTACGCAGGCTGGCGGCCTTAGTCTCACAAATTACTTCAGCCTGATTTCAGCCCCGGGGGTAGTAGTTCCTAAAGACACGACGCACAGCATATTGATTCAGCGGATTGAAGGACTTGGACCGATCATGCCGCCCCCGCCGTTTTCGCCGCTGAACGCCAATCAGATTCAGGGAATAAAAATCTGGATAATGGAAGGGGCAAAGTACAACTGAGTCAGACGAACATGTCGTTCATCTCACCCAGTACAGTCAGCTGGGCGCACAGTTCTTCAAGTTGACTTGTGAGTTGTTCCTTGTGATCGCGTTCCATTCTTGCAAGAGAAAGGAAGAAGTCCTTGATGCGCGTGTCACAGGTCATTTCAGCCGCGTATAAGTACTTCCTCTCCGACTCGATTTCGCTTTCGATTGCCTCTTCAAGTATCGAAACTATCGTCTCCCTGACTTCCTTCTTATCCTCATCCATATTCACTCCTTCAGTTGTCCGCAACAACCCGGTCTATCAACGACAATAGACTCTCTGCTTTCTTCTGCCCTGCGGCTATTTCCCGAACGGCCTCCATTGGAAGTATGCCGGTAGTCTTTACAGCCGTCAGAATTCCGACAAAAGCGGCGTTTCCCGGCGAATACCGGCGTCTCAGCGGGAACCTGAGGATTTTTCCAGAACATTCCGGAACATCCAAACTGTCATCTATAATAATCATTGTATCGACGCCTGCCCGGCTGAAAACTCCCTGAGCAGCCAATTCCCGGACCCCGTCCTCTGAAGAAGCTATGATAATGTCCGGCTTGTCAATGCTCGTGTAATATATTTCCTCGCGCGACATCACGATCTCCGACAGGGAAAAACCGGAGCCCTGCGTCACCGGATTGTCGTTTTTCTGAGTCGCATTAGCGCCGCAAAGCACCGCCGCTTGTACTAGCATGTAAGCAGAGGACTGCACCCTCTCGCCCGCCGTGCCGGCAATCACTATACCCGTCTTCTTCTCAAGCGAGTTCCCATAACGGGGCACTATTCCCGATTCTTTTAATTCGGCGGTTTTCTCAGGTCTGGGAAATTTATTCTTGTAAGCCTTGCCGAACTCGACCTTGTCCCTCTTGTCGGATATTATTCCCAGTTCCATGACTTTCCCGGGTATTATCTCCGCAAGCTTGTTTCCACGTATTGAGTTTCCTCTCAGGGCGTATTCCGTACAGAGTTCGAGAACCTCGACCAGCGCAAAACCCGGATACGCGATGGCCTTGGCGATCGTGTCGGACAGATCAGCGTCGGTTGCGGTTTTCCTGGCGAGAAACCCGGCGTTCGCACCCTCCAAAAGGGCTATGATGTCTATCGGCGGAATGATGTTGCCGCGTGGAGTCGTCGCCGTCACAAAATCAGGCGGAGAGAAGCTCGAGTTCTGCCCGCCGGTCATTCCAAACAGGAAGTTATTGTAGAGGATGACGGTAACGTCGACGTTCAGCTGGGCCGCATTAACTATGTGGAGCAGCCCGATCATCGCTCCGCCATCGCCGATAACCACGATGTTCTTGAGTTTCGAGTCGGCAAGCACTGAATCGGCAATTTCAATCCCGGCAGCGAATGCTGTGGATCGCCCGTGAGTTGTGTGGAACGAATGAACGCTGTCGAAGAGAACATCAACCAGGCCGACACAGCCGATGTCGCTGGTTATGTTTACGTGCCGAGGCTCTGCATCGAGCTTTACAAGGGCATCGTTTATAGCATGAGTGATGTGATGGTGTCCGCACCCCTTGCAGAAAGGGAATTTCGCGTCGACTTTAAGAAACGATTTGCCGCCGCTGTTAGGAGTCTGCGCGGATGTATTTCCAGTTAACATTTCTGCCATTTAAGGTCCTTTAGTTTACGGCTAATACTGTCTGTTCTATTCTCTGAGGAGGTATCATCCTGCCGACATCATTGACACCCAGTACTATTTTGTCCAAGAAAAGTCTCTCGATCTGGCTCCTGTACAGCCCTCTCATATTCTCTTCGACCACGACGACCGCCTTTGCATTGGCGACCGCTTCTACGATTTGGGTGTCCGGTATCGGGAAAAGAGTCTGCAGATTAACGAAGGATACTCTCTTGCCTCGTTTCCTGAGGTTCATCACCGCTTCCCTGGACGTACGTGCGCTTATGCCGTAGCTGATCACTACAGTTTCCGCATCGTCTTCGCCGCTACCACCCGAAGCTGAGTCGATATCAAGCCTGATTATTTCCTTAGAACGGAAGGTTATTTTCTCCTGCAAGTGTCTCAACACCGCCATCGTTTCAGGTGAGTTCTTCTGGAGCTTCCCTGCCATGTCATGAGCAGAACCTGTAACCGTCACCTTCTCGTCTCCGCCGACAGAGGCAAACTCCGGCACGTCCCCTCGTTTCTTAAAAGAGTATGTCTTGAAGGGTTCGCCATTCTTCCTCTCGAAGTATTTGCGGTTTACTATCTCGACCTTCTCAAGTTTGTCGTAATCTATATTTTCGGAAGTCATTCCAACTTCTTTATCGGTCAGAAGAATAACCGGCGTCCTGAATTTCTCGGCGACATTGAAAGCATGGATAGTGAGATTGTATGCTTCAACCGGATTGGAAGGTGAGAAAACCGGAATTGTATACCCTCCCGCAATCGAGTGGCCAGCAAAGAGAACGTCTCCCTGTCCGCCCTGCGTAGCCCCGCCGGTACTCGGTCCGAGTCTTTGGACGAGCGCAATCACCAACGGGGTCTCGGTCATGACTGCATATTGCAGCGTCTCAACCATTAAAGAGAAACCGGGACCGGATGTAGCGGTCATGGCTTTGAATCCGCGCTGGGCCGCCCCTACACAAAACGCAAGCGCGGAGATTTCATCGGGTGAACTCACCGCAACATCGCCGCGTTTCGGCAGCTCATCGATCATGGTTTTATATATCCCGGACGCAGGGGTTATAGGGTAACCGGCGAAGAATCTGCATCCTGCCGCGATCCCGCCTTGAGCAATCATCTGGTTGCCGTTTCTTATTTTAAACAATGACAAATAGCCTCCGCAATTCTAAGGGATTACCGACAAAGTTGAGAAAATATTTCTCGCAAAGCCGCAAAGCTCGCGAAGTGTACATAGAATTCTTCATTATCATATTTTACTAAAGCCCTAATAAGGAATTTCCCTGTCTAGGGGCTCATAAGTTATTGACGATTCTTTTGATCCCATCTTTCAGCAAAGCAACATTGAAATTGATCAAGAGTCCAAGCTTCAGATGTGTCAGCCTGAGGTAGGTAAGAAGCTGCTTCTTATGGACATCAAGTATTGTTTCTACGGATTTCAGTTCCATAATGACTTTATCTTCTACAATTAGGTCTGCCCTGAATCCTGATTCCAATTTTACGGCGCCGTAAACCACGGGCATCCCGATCTGTCTTTTAAAGGATATCCCCAAAACTGAAAGCTCGTAGCAAAGGACCTCTTCGTACACAGATTCCAACAAACCGGGCCCCAGACGTTTGTGAATCTTCAGACACAAATCTACAATGATCCGCGATAACTCATTCTCAGTCATCGTACATTCCGTTTGATCCCTTTGCGACTTTGCGCCTTTGCGAGAGATACATCCTTGTCTTGAGAACGGACCGAGTTGTTCGATTTGTGAACTTTCATCGAATAAGCGAGCTTACCTTTTAGCCCCTCCCATTCTTCATCCACGTTTTTCTGAATTACCTCGATGTCGGCTTCTTTCAGATGTCGGAACCTTCCCTGCATTTTGAGGTAATCTCTGACGGGGCCGCCTGTAGGCTCGTGCGTTAATCTGTAATCGGTCCCGTCATAGACTTCCAAGAGCGGGAAAACTCTGCTCTCAATCGCCATCCGGGAAATCTTTATCGAGTCTTCAGGCTCGAATTTCCAGCCCGGAGGGCACGGCGAGAAGACGTGTATGAAGCGCATCCCGCGGATTACCTTCGCCTTCTGAATCTTTGCAATCATGTCGTCAGGATACGCGACACTTGCCGTCGCAAGATATGGAATGTGATGGGCCGCGAGAATTTGGATGATATCTTTCTTCTTCTCCGCCTTCGGCGAATCTGTCGGAGTCGTGGTGGTCCAGGCGCCGTAAGGGGTGGCCGAACTCCGCTGGATGCCGGTGTTCATATATGCTTCGTTGTCGTAGCAAACATAGATAAAATCCTCGTTGCGCTCGGCTGCGCCGGACAGGGCCTGGAATCCTATGTCAAAGGTCCCGCCATCACCCGCTACCGCGACGACAGTGGTTTCATAGTCTCCTTGCATTTCCAGACCCGCTTTGATTCCACTGGCGGTAGAAGCAGCAGTCTCAAACGCGGTATGAAAAACGGGGACGCCCGCTGCGGAGTACGGAACAGGACCGTCGATCACCGACCAGCAGCACGCCGGGATAACAACGACCGTCTTTCTCCCGAGAGCCTTCAAAACGTATCTCATCGTCAGCGTTCCCCCGCAGCCCGGACACGCAAAATGACCGGGCGAAAGTATCTCTTCAGGCGGTAAATGGTATTTTATCTGTCCCATCGCATACTCTCCCTACAGGTTTTCGTTTTGCCCGAAGGCCTCTGATGAGGAATCTCCTCGGTCGGACCGGCTCTCCTGACTGGACTTGAGACCGATCCAAACAGTCTCGCTCTCAGGTGCATCATGGTTCAGCAGGTAAGAATAAATGTCCTTGATGGTCTCTGGAGTAATGTCGCGTCCGCCAAGCCCCGCGATGAAACCAAATAATTTCGGCCTTACTGGCGCATTGTAGAGCACAGCCTTGGTTTCCTGATAGATCATTCCGGTAGCTCCAAATGATATATTCCTGTCCATGACGCCAATCTTGTGGACCCTTCGCGCAAGATCGCGGATCTCCTCTACCGGAAACGGCCTGAATGCCCTGACTTTCATCAGCCCCACAGGAAAGCCGAGACTCCTGAGCTCATCGACCGCAATCCGCGCAGTGCTCACCGCCGTCGCCGAAGTCATCAGAACAATCTCCGCGTCCTCCGTACAATATTCCTCGACCAATCCGCCGTATGAGCGGCCGAATTTTTCGGAGTATTCCGAATCGACTTTACGAATGACTTCCCGCGCGTCTTCCATCGCCTGGAAGAGTTTATAACGCATCTCCATGTACGCCTCCGGACCGATCAATGCTCCGAAAGCGCGCGGTTCATCGGGATTTACTCTGAAGAGAGCTTCCCGTCCAGGTAGAAACTCGTCGACGATATCCTGCTTGGGAATTGCGACCGGCTCTGATGTATGACTCAGTACGAACGCATCAAGGTTTATCATAATCGGAAGCGACACTATTTCAGCAATCTTATAGGCCTGCAGCACAGTGTCAAGAACTTCCTGGTTGCTTTCGGCGTAAAACTGGATCCAACCGGTATCGCGCTGCGACAGGCTATCGTTGTGATCGACATAAATAGACCACGGCGGCGCCATAGCCCGATTCACATTCACCATCACAATCGGCAGTCTGCTTCCAGCAGCCCAATGGAGTAGTTCATGCATGAGTGCGAGCCCCTGTGAAGATGTCGCGGTGAAGGCTCTTGCCCCGCTTATCGAGGCACCGATGCAACATGCCATAGCAGAGTGTTCGGATTCAACTTTAATAAATTTTGCATTCAGATCCCGATGACTCACAATTTCTGAGAGCTTTTCCACCACGCCTGTCTGCGGGGTAATCGGGTAAGCCGCAATCACCTGGACTTTGGCCAGTTTCACCGCATAAGAGGCTGCATGTGTTCCTTCAATGACCAGGACCTTATCGACTGAAGGATGCATCAAACCGTTTCTCTTGTGCAAATCGTTAGTATCGTTCATGCCCATTGGGTTTCCTCCTCGACGAGTTCCATTGCCTCACGCGGGCATTCGTTCACACAAATACCGCAGCCCTTGCAGTGATCGTAGTCAATCACATATTCACCGGATTCATCCTTGCTTATGGCAACGTCAGGACAGAAGGTCATGCAGACATCGCAATGCAGACACGTCCCGCAGCTAAAACATCTGTCGACTTCTTCCAACGCCTGTGCATCGCTGATAGTCTTGTTTACTTCTTTGAATGACAAAATGCTGCTTCCGACCTTCATTCGCGGGATTTTAACACGTTTCTCATGAGGGAAATAGAATGTATTTATCTCCTCAGGCTTCACAACTTCGCGGGCTGCACCGTCGGTCTTCGCTCTCCAACCGAGAAACTCATCTATAGAAACCGCGGCTTCTTTTCCGGCCCGGATAGCATTGACAACGGTTCCGTTGGGATTCGTTGCAGAGTCGCCGCCTGCAAATATCCCCGGTACACCCGTGGAATAATTCTCGTCTACAAATATCCGCACACCCTTTTTTAGAAAAGAGTACGGCAGGAAAGACAAATCCGGAGCTTCACCTATTGCAGAAATCACCGTGTCAACAGGGAGCGTGAAGTTGGAATCCTTGATCGGTACCGGCTTTCGTCTTCCGCTTTCATCCGGCTCGCCAAGCTTCATCCTTACGAGTTCAATCTTCGAGACTCTTCCATGATTGCCGCCCACCGTTTCGGGCGCAACCAGGAATTCGAATTTGACCCCTTCCTTCTCTGCCTCTTCAACTTCTTCTGGAACCGCTGGCATCTCAGATCGTGTTCGTCTGTACAGTATAGTAACTTTCTTCCCCAGTCGCAGCACACTTCTTGCCGCGTCTATGGCGGTATTCCCGCCGCCGATAACGACGACACGGTTGCCTACTTTAGGTTTTCTGCCGTTGTTCAGTTCATAGAGAAATTCCACTCCGCTGTAGACTCCCTGCAGGTCCTCGCCCTCGACTTCCATTTTCCTGCTTGAAGTAGCACCGACTGCGACAAAGACCGCGTCATATTTCTCAAGCTCGGTCCATGCGACGTTACCTCCTATCCTTGAATCGACCTTGATCTCAACGCCATAACTCTCAATGTCGCCGATCTCTTTGTTGAGGACATTTTTCGGCAGCCGGTAGTGCGGAATCCCGTATCGAAGCATGCCGCCCGGTTCGTGCTCCGACTCATAAATAACCGCTCGATACCCTTTTCTGGCAAGCTGGTACGCACATGACAAACCGGCCGGACCGGAACCTATGATTGCTATCTTTTCACTCTTGGGGAGATCGCCAAACCGCGGAAGGTTCTTGTTTCGGAAATTCTTGTCTGCAACGAACCGCTCAATATTATGTATCGCGACCGGCTCATCATACGGACCCCGGTTGCACTGCCCTTCGCACGGATGGTAACAGACGCGCCCCGTTACGCCCGGAAGTGGATTGTCTTCCAGAATCTTGTGCCAGGCCTCTTCATATTTCCCGTTTCGTACAAGATCAAAATACTGAGGGATTTTCTCCCCTGCAGGACATCCTGTTTCGCACGGCGAAGTCTTTTCCTTGTATATCGGCCGGACGTGCCGCCAGCTTCCGGTAGGTATCTTGCGTGTTGACTCCAGTGAGAATGCCAACGGAGGCATCTCTTCGACGGTTGTAAATTTGTATTGACCCATTTCAGCACACCCTTAGTTTACTTTTATCTTTCCCAGTATTTCCTCCGAAGCAGTCGACTTAACTGCTTCATATGCCTCCATCGCCGCCGCCGCATTTTCATCAGGCATAATCGGAACCCCTTCTCGAATCGCCTCGACCACGGCGTCGATGCCGACGACTCCTGTAAATCTTGAGAATGCTCCGAGTATAGAAGTGTTGACTATTGGGATGCTTTTCGCTCCCAATTTGTGTCTAACCGCAATGTCCGCTGCATCGACAACCGCCACGGAGTATTCTTCCGGGAACTTGAGGAGTTCAATGGAGGCTGAAGTATTAACCAGAATCGTTCCGCCGTGCTTCAAGCCGGAAAACACATTAGTAGACTTAATGAGAGTCGCATCGAGCACAATCAGATGGTCGGGTTCGTAAATCGCCGTTCTCAGCCTGACGGGCTTATCATCCACTCTTGTGAACGCCAAAACCGGCGCCCCCCTCCTTTCAACACCGAACGACGGAAAGGATTGCGCAAATCTCCCCTCCTTGAAAATTGCCGATGCAAGGATCTTAGCGGCTATCACGCCTCCCTGACCACCCCTGCCATGCATGCGAATTTCAATCATCCTTGTTCTCCTTCTCCGAAGAGATCCTTCGGAATCCAGTTTCTACACAAGTACACCTACAGACCGCCCACTTTTGTAAAGCGATTGCGACCGCAGGTCAATTTTGTCTGCCAGTTTTGCCGAACAGAATCATAATGGATCAAAGGACTCGTAAGAAATGGCCTCAAATGCCGTGCCCACAAATACGTTGTGTTTGAGTCAAATTCGACACCTTCAGGATAAATATTCCTCACACGATTGCGACAACCTGCCACATACTTCTCACCTATCGGTGTCTGTGGGCTCTTGTCAGTTAATCGACCGGCCGAGGAACTATTTCCCACTGCGGTCAGCGTCATGTCGTGAATTTATCCTCCAGATTGCCGAAATTACGGTATCAGATTTCGGAAATCAGGACATCAGGCAAATTGAATTTGGAAGACACAAAACCCAATGAGTTATTCAGTCGACACACACTCCCATTTAAATCACGAAAAGTTTGCGAATGTATCCCGGGTTCTGGAAGAGGCTAAAGCCGCCGGCGTAGACTACGTCATCGTTCCCGGCTGGGATTTGCCCTCCAGCGAGAGAGCTGTAGAGCTGGCTGAGAAGTTCGACGGAGTCTTCGCAATCGTCGGTTTTCATCCGCATGACGCATCCAAAGCCGATCGGACAGCATTAGATAAGATTGCCCGGATGACTTCGCATCAGAAGGTCGTGGCGATCGGCGAGATCGGATTGGATTATCATTACAACCTTTCTCCCCCCGACGAACAGAAAAAAGTCTTCGAGGCACAGATCGAAATCGCAAAGTCCGTAAGGCTCCCGGTCTCCATTCACAACCGCGAGTCCGACGCGGATCTGCTGGAGATTCTCGAAAGACAGTCCGTAAACGGCTGGATACTCCCGAAGAGGTTTAATTATCAGATCAAGCTTCAGCCGCTCGGAGTATTACACAGTTTCAACTCCACGTATGATATTGCATCGCGGGCAATCGAATTGGGCTTCTACCTGGGGATCAGTGGAATGGTCACTTTCGGAAAAAAGAATTCCTTATCCGAGCTGCAGGATGTTGTCAGGCGGATACAGCCGGAACATTTCATCGTCGAGACCGATGCACCTTACCTTGCGCCCGTACCGCACCGGGGCAGTACAAATAGTCCGACTTATATTCCTCTCATTGTCGACAAGATCGCAGAGCTTCAGGAGTTGACCAGCGAAGATATCCGCAGGATCAGTTCATATAATGCCTACAAACTGTTTGGGGTTGGAGAGGCACCGCGCGCGAGGATCACATATCAAATTCGAAATTCCCTCTACTTGAATCTTACATTGCGCTGCGATTCGGACTGCATCTTCTGTGACCGGAAGGGCGAAGCAATGGTGAAGGGATACAATTTACACATCGAAAGGGAACCTTCGACGGAAGAATTGATACGAGAAATCGGCGATCCCGGGAAATTCAAGGAGATTGTCTTCTGCGGCTATGGCGAACCCACAATAAGACTTCAGGTGGTAAAAGATGTGGCGCATTATGTCAAAGACAACGGGGGCAGAACCAGGCTCGATACAGACGGCCACGGCAATATGATCAACCACCGGAACATTCTGCCTGAGTTGGCAGGGCTAATCGATGCAGTCTCCGTCAGCCTGAATTCTTCGGATCCGGCAGAGTACGGGCGACTTATGGGCACCGGAAACGGGGAGCAATGGGAGTCAATGATCGCTTTCACAAGGGAGGCGAAGAACTTCATCCCTGAGGTTTACATGAGCGCCGTCGGACTGAATGGCCTCGATATAGAAAAGGCGAGAAGATTTGCGGAGGACGAAATGGGCGTTAAGTTCAGATTCAGGCCGCTATTCAAATGAACAAGGGTGAAACATTGAGAATGAGCTGGGGGTCTGGTGGCGCTTGATGAGGCCGCACACACTGACCGCGGCTGTAATGCCTGTCCTTATTGGGACGGCAATGGCCTACGTGGAAGGCAAGTTCGACTTTCCCCTCTTTGCGGCCATGCTTGCTGCAAGCGTACTCATTCAATCTGCCGTCAACATGTTCAATGAATACTTCGATTACAGGCGAGGTCTTGATACCAAAGCGTCGGTCAGCATAGGCGGCGTTATCGTAAGTCACGAGCTCGAAGGAACGACCGTACTGACATCCGCCATGGTTTTCTTCTTGGTTTCTATTCTGCTCGGCATATACATTTGCTCGCTGACGAGTTGGTGGATTGCGGTCATAGGCTCCATTCGCAGTTCGGATTCCTGTTTTCTTTCGGTCTGCTCCTTGGGAAGTTCTTCACTTTCAGATAACTCTCCAGAACTCCACTGTCAATCCGTAAGACTGGGTGGGAAAGCGCTGTACCTTGACGCCGGAAGGTGGACGTGCGGGACAAATCAAAAGGGGGAACACTAAGGGATTAAATGCGGCTTTAAAGTAGCCATGGGATGAACCCCGGAATCAAGAGCCGCAATTCATGCGGTTTTTTGCGTGTCTGCTTGTATTTTTATTATCACTGAGATAAATTTATAAACCTTTTTAAGGCCGAGGCTAGATTATAGATGACGAAGGAATCCCCGAAGGGCAAGTCTTCAAGAAAGGATAGCGATGATTCGTTGTTCGAGGTTTTCGCGGAGGCTTGCGAGGTGGCATTGTCTGGCAATGTCGACTTCAAGGAAATTACCGCCGAATTACAGAAAAGATTGAGTAAGCTCACAGAGTCTCGCTCCATTTCACTCTTCCTACCGGACAACAAACAATCACATATATGCTTGTTTTCCGCTTCCGACGAGAGCGTCCATCCGACAGGCATGAGGCTGAAACTCAACGAACCGGCGATCAGGCCTTTCGTCGAAGCAAATCATCCGATACATCTTGGAAACGGCTCACCCGACTTTCAGACTATCAAGAAGAGACTCTTCTCCGAAGATGGTATAGAGACGCTTGAAGTATTCCCCCTCAGATTCGATTCGCAATTCCTGGGTCTCCTCGTAGGTGCTTTTGACAGGAGATTCGGTTCGGAAACGGAGAGAGAATCATCGATTCAGAAGCTTGCAGCGGCTTCGAAGCAGTTGTCCCTTTTGATTCATTCAAAAGAGATAGACGATAGCTACAGGATTTTCAGAGAGAAATATGCATCTGCACTCGCGCAGGTACCGTCGGCGATTTTCATTTTTGACCCTCTTACCGGCAGGATTGTCGAGGCAAACAAGGCATTCTTTCGTTCGTTCGGATATCATGAGTCGGATTTAGAAAAACTCACTCTGTACGACCTGGCCACGGAACCGCGTCCCGTGGTAGACGCACAAATCCAAAAAGGACTTATTGCCGGACAAGCAGTAATACCTTCAAAGGTCTATCGGCACAAGAACGGCAAGGAAATCGAGGTAGAAGTAAGGGCGACCAACGTGACGTACGGCGGTTCTACCTACATACTTGTCTCGGCTATCGACATGACTGAAAGAAGAAAGGCAAAAGTCGAAGCCGATCTTCAACGAATCCGATATGAGAATTTCATAAGAAACAGCACCGAGGGAATCTGGAGGATTGAATTCAGCGAACCTATCGATGCAAAGCAGGAAACCGATAGGCTCGCAAAACAAATCGTGGAGAGGGGCATAATTGTCGAGTGCAACCAGGCCCTCGCGCAAATGTATGGATTCGACGTACCCGGCCAGTTAAACGGTAAACACGCCCACGAGTTCATCGCTGATCTGGATGTTTATATCGCATCGAAAGTAAAATTCACCGAACAAAATTTTTCGATCACCAATGTTGAGACAGTTGAGAAGGATCAACACGGCACCATCCACTATTTTGAGAACTCTTACATCGGTGAAATATCGAACGACGCCCTCGTCAGGATGTGGGGAATTCAGCGCGACATCACCGAGAAACGGCGCCTCCAGGAGCAGCTCCGTGCATCGGAGAACAGGTACCGTAATTTGGTTGAACAGGCAAACGATATGGTTCTCCTGTTCAATAACCGCGGTGAGTTTGTCTTTGCCAACAAGAGATTCTTCGAGCAGCTAAGCTATGCCGCAGACGAGATCTGGGGGAAGCCTATCTCCAAAATCGCGCATCCGGATAATGCTGAAGATATCATGAGGAGGATCCAGGAGCAGTTTCATTCTACAGATGAACATTCTCGCTATACTGTAAGACTCCTTACGAAATTCAACCAGGAGCGGATAGTCGAACTAAGCATGACTACTCTCCGGGCCGCGGGCAAGGTGACCGGCATCATGGCCATAGGCAGGGACGTCACCCTCGAGCAATCTGTAAAGAATGCTCTGCATGAATCGGAGGAGAAATACAGAAGCCTTGTGGAACACTCTATGCTGGGTGTGCTCGTCGTACAAGACGGACTCATAGTTTACGCCAACCCTACACTCGGCGCCTTGTTCGAAACGGATCTCGCTCTGCTGCAAGGGTCACCCTTAGACAGCCTTGTCCACCCGAACGATTACGTACAACTGTCCGAAAAGCTGTCAGAAGCCGCCTTGTTCCCCAACATGGACATCCAATTTACAATCCGGATAATGTCGTCAAGCGGGCGGATGAAGTCGCTGGAGGGATGGGCTGCCGGAATAACCTACCTTGGAAAACCGGCAATACAAGCCGCCCTAGTCGATGTCACGGACACGAAAACTCTGGAAGAGCAGCTCATCCAATCTCAGAAGATGGAGAGCATCGGGCAGCTCGCAAGCGGCATAGCGCACGACTTCAATAATTTGCTCGGTTCTATTTATGGCGCCATAGAAATCCTGAGGAGGAGATACGCCCCGAAAGATACCAATCTGAAGAAATACATCGATATTCTCGATTCCTCCGCCCAAAGAGCCGCCGAACTCACGTCCCAGCTTCTGACCTTTTCGCGTCAGCGCGAAAGCGACTTCAGGCCGAGCAGGCTAAACGATATCGTAAACGATGCGATGAAGATTCTCATAAGAAGCATCGGCAAGAATATTAAAATCGAAACCACGCTGGATCCTACCGTTGACATCGTCGAGGCTGACGCCAGCCAGCTTGAAAGTGTAATCATAAATCTTTGCATAAATTCCCGCGATGCGATGCCCACAGGCGGAACTCTAAGGATTGGAACATCAAACGTAGAATTCACTCCGCATATGGCAAGGCAAAATCCCGACGCGATGGCTGGCAAATATGTTTGTATGGAAGTCTCGGATACCGGTGTCGGGATGGATAAAGAAATTCAGAGGAAAATCTTCGACCCCTTCTTCACCACAAAACCGCTTGGAAAAGGCACGGGCCTCGGGCTATCCATAGTATACGGAATTGTGAAAAATCACAAGGGGTTCATAAACGTTGAAAGCGAGTTGGACCGCGGGACTACATTTAGACTCTATTTCCCTGCTACTGACAAGATTCCTTTTGACGATGATGAATCCGTTCCAACTGAAGTGCCACGCGGCTCGGAGAAAATACTGATTATCGACGACGAGGCGACTCTCCTCGACTTGACGAGGGAAATCCTCGAAGGTTTGGGATATGAGGTGATAACCGCAGAGGGCCCAATCCAGGGACTGAAGGTTTATAAGAAGCACTTCGGGGAAATTGATCTCGTAATCCTCGACATGCTGATGCCGGAAATGACCGGCACGGATGTCTATCCGCTCCTGAAGGAAATCAATCCCGATGTTACTGTACTGCTGGCAACCGGTTTGAGTATAGGCGAAAAGGTCGACGACTTGGTTTCGATGGGAGTAAACAATGTTGTTGGAAAGCCCTATTCGGTAATCGACCTCGCCGTACACGTTCGCGAAGCGATCGACGCGAAGAAGTAGTCCCCTCGACGTTTCTAGCCCAAGTTCGACGGTAGTGGCGCAGAAAAAATATTTTTTCTGCGGATTCAGTTTGGACTGGGGGATTGGGGTTCAAAAGTCAATGTAGTGCCGACCTTGTTTATTGCAACGTGGTACAGGGATGTGT
>JAMCXB010000047.1:0-118535 GCA_023480735.1 Bacteroidota bacterium
TTACCTATAAGGCCGAACAGACAAACCCCAATGTGGACATTATCGGAGTCACTCCCGACATTTTTGCAGCTCAGAACAAGGAGATCGACGAAGGACGAGCGATCAGCCAGAGCGATCTCGAAATCGGAAGGCTGGTTTGTGTTATCGATCCTAATCTCGTAAAAGCCCTCTTTCCTCATTCAGACCCGTTGGGCGCCGAGGTAAGACTGGATGGAATAGGCTATCGTGTGATCGGTACTATCAAGGACCAGGGTAATGTGGTTGGTGAAGGATCGCCGTATATGATTGTTCCCATAACGACTTTCTTTGCGAGGTATGGGAAGGAAAGAAGTCTCGACATATATGTTCAGGCGATTGATCAGAAAGACTTCACTGCTGCTCAGGAACAGACAGAAGCGATTCTTCGGGCAATCAGAGGAGTGCCTCCGGGCAAGGATGACGACTTCGAACTGACTACCAATGCGTCGCTGATCGATCAGTTCAACCAGATGACATTTTACATAAGGATAGGCGCGATCGTGGTAAGTGCGATTGCACTACTCGCGGCCGGCGTCGGTATTATGAACATAATGCTGGTCGGCGTGACTGAACGGACCCGCGAGATCGGGGTAAGGAAATCAGTCGGTGCAACCAAGAGAAATATTCTCACACAGTTCTTGCTCGAGGCAATAGTGCTGTGTGAAGTCGGTGGCGTAGTTGGCGTCCTGCTCGGTCTCGTGGGCGGCAACCTTGCTGCTCTTGCGCTGCACATGCATGCGGCATTCCCGATGGATTGGGCGGTGATTGGGTTAGTAGTCTGTTCAATAGTTGGTGTCACATTTGGCGTTTACCCGGCGTATAAGGCGGCGAGCGTTGATCCGATTGAGTCTCTACGATATGAGTAGGGACGAAATCCCGCTTTGTGCGGGATTGAGTCTCTGAGATATGAGTAATAATCACGAGACCCGTGTTCACCCGTCGGGAGTTTGATGTACAGGTAATCTCGTGCTTTGCTGATAACCATCCTAGGTAAGTATTATTCACTCTTACGAATGGAGATTAGGCCTTTGAATTCTTGTCTGTCGAAGCTTGACAGAATCGACGTCTATCATAATGGAATTGTCGCCTCGCACAACGTTTCGGTTCCTTTCGAAAAGGGCGGCATGAGTGGGGGTGGATTTCCGGGTGCGAGACAAGGACAGACTACACTTCCGGCTCAGTCGACAAGGGGGGAACGATGACTTTCGGTATCGAATTCAAAGAAGGGTTTGTGCTCTCCTTCGCCGCCTTGATGGCGAATAAAGGCCGCGCAGTGCTTACCATGTTGGGGATCATAATCGGCATCGTTTCGGTCACACTTATGGGAGCTGCGATTGAAGGGCTGACGAGAGAATTCAACAAGAGTTTTGCGTTTATGGGGGCGGATGTACTCTACATAGACAAGTGGCAGTGGGGATTTGGCGGCGGTGAGTGGTGGAAGTATCGCAATCGCAAACCCCTGAAGGTTGAATACGCCGATAGGATTAGGAAAGAGGCGACTCTTGTCGTGGCGGTTGCACCGGAGGTCGATAGAAACGCAAAAGTAAAGTACGGAGGTAAAGTAGCAAATAATGTAGACATCGATGGGACGACTGCGGACTATCCTTACGTAACACAGATGAGTTTTGACGCGGGGAGATTCTTCACTGATGAAGAATCTCGCGGCAATAGACCGATCGCAGTCATTGGCCGGGATGTGGCAAACCTGCTATTTCCTAATCAGTATCCGATTGAAAAGACAATCAGGATTAACGGGCTCCCGTTTCGAGTAATCGGGGTCAGGAGCACGCAGGGAAGTGTCCTGGGGTTGTTCAGCCTGGACAATGTGGTGTATGTGCCTGTTGGTCAGTTTGAGAGAATCTTCGGGACTCATTTCACTGCAACGATCAGCGTAAGGGCAGCGGAAGACGCTGATTTGGACAATGCAAAAGAGGAACTGCGCGGATTGATGCGTAAGATCAGGCGCCTTTCGCCTGGTCAGGAGGATGATTTTTCGATCAATCAACAGACGGCATTCACGAATGCTTTTGACCAGATGATTTTCTATGTCGGCGCAATTGGATTGTTTGTGACTGCGTTGTCGCTCTTTGTGGGTGGCATCGGAATAATGAATATCATGTTTGTGAGCGTGACGGAGCGAACTAAGGAGATCGGAATAAGGAAAGCGCTTGGCGCGAAGAGGCGGACTATTCTGATGCAGTTCCTGACCGAGGCAACGCTGATTTGTCTCGGAGGTGGTGTACTAGGACTCGCGGCTTCTTATCCTCTGAGCGAGCTTCTCAATAATTTCCTGCCGACGGCAATGCCAATCTCGATCGCTTTAATGGGAATAATCATCTCACTTGTGGTCGGCATTGTTTCAGGAATTGTCCCGGCCTTGAGGGCATCCAAACTTGATCCAGTCGAAGCCCTGCGTTATGAATAACGACTTGATTACTTTTAGGAATCAAAATACTCCCATGAAGACTCACGATCCTCTGGCCTTTGGGATTCTCACTGGCGTATCCTTGCCGACGATAGCGGAGGTGCTGACGCATGAATAAAAGCTTTATTGTTTCCGAATGGAGTGAAAGTCTCTCAATGGCGCTTTCCGCCATACGATCCAACAAGCTGCGTTCGAGTCTGACACTGCTTGGAATCGTTGTCGGAGTTTTTTCCATCATTGCCGTCAACACCGCAATGAGAGTGCTCCAGAGTTTTGTCGAATCAAAACTGAACTCGATGGGATCGAATGTATTTATGGTACGGAAATTTCCCGCCTTCTTTACCGACTGGGACAAGTACAGGAATCGAAAAGACATAACCTTTGAGCAGGCCAACGAGCTAAAGGAGCGGGCGACATTGGCAAAGAGTGTCGGAGTCATGACCGGCACAGGAGGCAAAATCGTCCAGTATCGCGACAAAAAGACTAATCCTAATGTGAGCTTACTTGGAGTGACGCCGGATATTTCCGCTGCCCGCAACGAGAAAATGGAGGAAGGGAGAGGGATAAGCGAAAGCGATCTTGAAACGGGGAGCCGCGTATGCGTCCTCGATCCAAACCTGGCGAAAACCCTTTTCGTTCATTCCGATCCTCTGGGAAACGTTGTGTCGGTCGGTGGTATAGGATATACCGTGGTAGGTGTCATCGAGGATCAGGGCATGACGATCGGTCAACAGTACTATCTGGAAATTCCGATTACAACTTTTTTTGCAAGGTACGGCAAGGAAAGAAGCCTGAACGTTTATGTGCAAGCCGTCAATCAGGATCTACTCGCAGCGGCACAGGAGCAGACCATAGGAATACTCCGCGCCGTAAGGAAAGTTCCGCCGGGAAAGGATAACGATTTCGATATCATTTCAAATGCATCGTTGGTCGGCCAATTCAACGAAGTGACGTTCTATGTAAGAATCGGCGCGATCGCCGTGAGCGCGATCGCCTTGCTTGCCGCCGGAGTGGGCATAATGAACATAATGCTGGTTGGCGTGACCGAAAGGACGAGAGAGATTGGGATCAGAAAATCAGTTGGTGCGACCAAGCGGAACATCCTGATTCAGTTCTTGCTTGAAGCGGTTCTGCTCTGTGAAGTCGGAGGTGTCGTCGGGATATTGCTCGGTTTGATTGGCGGAAATCTGGCGGCGGTCGTTCTCCATTTGCAGGCAGTCTTCCCGGTTGACTGGGCCACCATAGGTATTGTTATCTGCTCACTCGTCGGAGTGACGTTCGGAGTCTACCCTGCTTACAAGGCAGCGAGCGTTGATCCGATCGAGTCTCTACGATATGAGTAGAGACGAAATCCCGCCTTGTGCGGGATCGAATCCTTGAGGTACGAATAAAAATGATGAGACTCCGCATTGCAGAGTTGAGTCCCTGAGATATGAATAGTACTGACGTGATCCCGCGTGGCGGGTTCAAATCCTTGAGATATTAGCAGGACCATTTAATGTGTGGGAGCTTTTTGATGCTCTCCATTTTTTCAGAAGAACCAATAAATATGATTGCCAAAGCACTACTAGACGGATTAGTCTCTTCGTTCGAGGAGATCGAGAACTTTTCGAAACCCCAATCGAAGGAAACAATGTCCCCGCCGGCATTCGCGAGAAACCTTGTTCGTGATCCTGGCGTTAGAATGCCATGGGAATTCTTGAAGCGAGGATTGAAAACCGAATGTGAAACACCGCTCGGTACGTACGAAAAAGGTAGTGCTGTTGACTCAGAAAGGGACATAGTGAAATGACATTTGGTGTGGAAATTAAGGAGGGTTTCAAACTCTCCTTTGCAGCCCTGATGGCGAACAAAGTGAGGGCAGTGTTGACAATGCTCGGCATAATTATCGGAATCGTTTCGGTTACTTTGATGGGCTCGGCAATCGATGGTCTTACACAGGCGTTCAACAAGAGCATATCTTCTATCGGCGCGGACGTACTGTACGTGCAAAAATGGCCGTGGCTCAATCACGGCCTATGGTGGAAATACAGGGACCGCCGCAGGATTCACGTTTACTATGTCAATGATATCAAGAGAGAAGGAACCTTGTTTGCGGCAGTGGCCCCGGTAGTCCAACGACTAGGAACGATTGGTTACAGGAATCGATCGGCGCAGAACGTTTTAGTTGAAGGGACGACTGCGGACTACGCTTACGTTGCAAAGATGGATTTCAGTGAAGGGCGCTTCTTCACGGATATGGAGGCGACGGGTGATATGCCCGTTACAGTCCTCGGTGCGGATGTCGCCGATCAGCTTTTCCCGAATCAGGATCCGATCGGAAAGACCATAAAAATAGACGGGTTGTCATTCAGGGTTATCGGCGTGAGGAGCAAACAGGGAAGCTTCATGGGGATGTTCAGCCTCGACAACGAAGTCATCATACCGATAGATCAGTTCCGGAATATTTACGGAAGGCATTTTTTCCCCACGATAGAGGCGCGCGTTGCCAATCCGAAGGAGCTGGAAAACGCGAAGGAAGAGCTTCGCGGGATAATGAGAAAGGTAAGAGGACTTTCCCCGTTTCAGCAGGACGATTTTTCAATAAATGAGCAGAGTCTCCTGACGAGCGCCTTCGACAGAATCGCAGGCATAATAGGTGCGGTAGGACTCTTCATCACTGCCCTTTCGCTCTTTGTGGGAGGTATCGGTATAATGAATATCATGTTTGTGAGTGTAACAGAACGGACTAAAGAAATCGGAATCCGAAAGGCTCTAGGCGCAAAGAGACGAACCATACTGGTCCAATTCCTGATCGAATCGTCGCTCATCTGTCTAGGAGGGGGATTGATAGGACTTGGATTCTCCTATCCGTTGAGCATGCTTGTGGACAAGTTTCTTCCTACCTCGATGCCGATCTCTCTGGCGTTCATAGGCATCTTGATATCTCTTGCGGTTGGCGTAATTTCAGGCATCGTTCCTGCATCAAGGGCTTCAAAACTCGATCCGGTGGAGGCCCTGAGGTATGAATAGGAATTTCATCTGGTCGGAATGGTCGGAGAGTTTCCTAATGGCGGTCGCGGCAATTCGCTCGAACAAGCTGCGGTCAGTGTTGACTCTTCTGGGAATTGTAGTTGGAGTGTTTTCAATCATTGCTGTCACTACAGCAATGCGGGTGATGCAGGACTCAATCGAAAGCAGGCTTAATTCGCTTGGTTCGGACACTTTTGAGATAACGAAATTTCCCGTCTTCCACGCCGGAGGACCCGGGTGGTGGAGGAAGTACTGGAACCGAAAGGATCTTACATACGAGGATGTTGTCAAGCTAAGGAACCGCGCGACTCTTGCGAAGAGCGTGGGCGCCATGGCGGACAAGGGAGGCATGATCGCCACGCACGGTCAGCAGACCACGAATCCGAACGTGGACCTGATGGGCGTTACGCCTGAGATTTTTACCGCGCAAGACAAGCCGATAGGTGAAGGGAGGGCAATTACTCAGAGCGACCTTGATATCTCACGCCTCGCTTGTGTGATTGATCCTAATCTGGCCAACGCTCTTTTCCCGCATTCGGATCCCATGGGTCATCAAGTCAAGATTAACGGGATCGGGTATACGGTTGTCGGTGTGATCAAGAACCAGGGAACTGTGTTAGGAGAAGGTAATCCTTACATGATGATTCCTATTACGACTTTTTTTGCACGGTATGGCGAGCGTAGAAGTCTTGATATCTATGTCCAATCGACCAGTCAAAAGACCTTTGGGGCAACTGAAGATCAAACTGAGGCAATTCTTAGAACAATCAGAGATGTTCCGCCAGGCAAGCCAAATGACTTTGAAATGATCTCAAATGCTTCGCTGATAGACCAATTCAATCATATTACTTTCTACATCAGGGTCGGTGCTATCGTCGTGAGTGCAATCGCACTTCTTGCTGCGGGGGTCGGCATAATGAACATAATGCTCGTCGGTGTCACCGAGCGAACGAGGGAGATAGGTGTCAGAAAATCAATCGGGGCGACTAAGAGGAACATCCTGACGCAATTTATGTTGGAAGCCATCGTCCTTTGCGAGGTAGGCGGCGTTGTGGGTGTTCTGCTCGGTCTCGTCGGCGGAAATCTTGCTGCCTTAGCCTTGCATATGAAGGCAGCCTTTCCTTTGGACTGGGCGATGATCGGTCTTATTGTCTGCTCGCTCGTCGGAATAATATTCGGCGTTTATCCGGCATACAAAGCGGCAAGCGTCGACCCAATAGAGTCTTTACGGTATGAGTGAAGAGGACGTCAAAATTCAAAGGTCAAAAGTCAAAAAAGAGAGTCGATCGGTATTCCCTCTTGATCTGCGATCGTTTCGCAATCTTCCTTTCGGAACAGCCTCCCTGGCTTTTCCTTTTTGCCTTTTGCCTTTTTACTTTTGACCTGCTTTACGCTTTCATCCTCAGCCCTTTTTCCTCATAAGAGAATATCCAGCCGACAACTCTTCCGGGTTCGATTGTCTCGAAGTTGTTCCAGTATTCTTTCGTGTAGATGAAGCGAGAGCTTGTTTCTCCAACCGGAATAGGCTCGGTCATCTTCTTGATCTCGCAGAATCTGCTTTTCCACAACGTCATGTTGGAGACCCGCAGATCGACCCAACCGTCGTGCGCCCAGGCATTAATTGATTTGTGGTTAGCTGACAGTACCGTCTCTCCTCTGAACGGCGGAATCTTAATATCTTCGCCTCTAAGCATGCTCTTTCCATCGGGCAGGAGTATCGGGATTCCTATCGATATTATCTCGGAACGCAGTTTCCTGTCGGATTTTATCATATCAAACAGCTCACGTGACATTTCTTCAACTGATTCGTTTTCTACGGCGGCAAAGCTCCCATAATGCTTCGACAGAAGATAACTCTCGTACAAGAGCTTCGAGAGCCGCGGCGGACCGAGAAGTTCGAATGCGACACTATCAACATCGTGTTCCTCTTCGAGCTGGCGCATCCTTGAGAAGGCAGAGTGGAACATGTAACCAGCGCGGTAAGTCGGCGCGAGTGTGGCATTGTCCAGTGCATTAATGATGTCGTGACCCGTGTTTCCACCCTTGATCTCGAAGATGACATCCTCCGCAATCTCCTCCGGCGTGACGTATTCCATCTGACCGGGTGTGGTAATGGCCTCGAATTCGCCGCGAGAGAAGAGTCCGTTTTCGCCTGTATCGATGAAGACCGACCGAAGCGGTTCATCCGTCTTCTTGGTTTTACTCGCAGTCTTAAGTTCTAGGCCATCTCCAATCACGTATGGGTCATCGGGAGAACAATCCTGCAGCAAGATCGGTTGTCCACGGCGCATTATCTCACCAAAAGCGATCCGCTTCCATGCTATCGCAGCAGTCGGTTTAATTTCTTTTGTAATCGGTGCATCGGGCGTGCGTCCCATTAAGAACATGAGCAGAGTGTGTGCGCCTGCCACCGCCGACTTGCTGAGTAGAACGCTGCTAGGTTTTTCCTCGCTGTGAGTGTACGGTATGTTGAGTCCCATCCCGCCTGTACCACTTGTACCAATCTTAACATAGATCTTCGTCCCCGCGTCGTGCATTGACCGGTATAATATCTGAATGTGTCTGATCAGCTGCGGCGTATACAGTGTGCACAACATTCTCTCGACCGAATCAAACAGCTGATGGTTGATAGCTGATGACTCATCTCTAGCCTTGTCGAGTTCCTTCATAAGCGAACGGCTCGATTGAAATTGGTCCTGGTATGCGATTGCCGTTGCGGAATTGATGCAGTCAATGATAACCTCAGGGCGGTAGTCTGTCAACAAGTTGTAAAGCGTACTAGCCTTCATCGTTTCCTCAGACAGCTCCCCGAGCGTATCGTTTATGAGATCGCGCCTTCGCTCCGCGTTGGTGAGAATCTCTTCGCGCGATAAATCTTTGAATTCTTCCCGAACAAAAATGTTACCGCAATACGGTACAAAGAAGTCCGGATCGAGAGAGGGATATTCATGACGCAACTGTTCGACTGCCTGGTATGCTTCTGTTTTGAGAAGGGAAGTAACAATAATCTTGTCCGGTTTTTCCGGGACGAGTTTTCGGCAGATTGCAGAGCCCACCAAGCCCCATCCGCCAAGAACAAGGACGGTTTTTCCTTTGATCTCCATTGTGGGTTCCTTTCTTTAGGTAACCATAAAATAATTCCCGCCAACCGCTTGAACAAGCTGACATTTGGTCATCGGGATGCAGAAAGAATGCGATATCACAGTGATTGGATGAAACGATCCTGTGCTTGCTCGCCTGTAAATCTATTCGCTAAAGTGCAGATTCTTAAGGGGGAAATTTGACTTTGTGTTTTGTATCGCTTAAAATAGCCCGTCGTAGAAACTAAAAAGGAGGTGCTCGTGGCTTGCGTCAATAAGAAAGCATTAACATTCTTGGCAATAGCCCTAATGTCTGTGTCAACAGCATTTGGCAGCGGCTATCAGCTTAACGAACATGGTGCGAGAGCAGTGTCGATGGGCGGCGCGTTTGTTGCCCGTGCCTGGGACGCTTCCGCAATCTACTTCAACCCGGCGGGATTGAGTTACGTTAAAGGATTCAACGTCATGCTTGGAGGAACACTCATCCTCCCCAGCACAACATTTACCGGTCCCTATCCGGACAACACCGAGTGGAAGATGAATTCGATTTCTTTCTTCCCCCCCAACGCGTATGTGAGTTATAATTTCAACAATGGGTTTGCGGCGGGTATCGGCGTGTTTACTCCCGACGGCTTAGGAACTGAGTGGCCACAGAATTGGCTCGGCAGATTCATAATAACCAAGATCAACCTTCAATCATTCAACATTAATCCTACTATTTCATATGCTTTCGGAGATTTCATTTCCATAGGAGTCGGTTTTGATTACGCTCTCGGAAGCGTGCTACTGGAGAAATATAATCCGACTCCGTTCAGAGATGCATCCGGGAACCCCATCACTCCGTTTATTCACATGCAGGGCGACGCGAACGGAACCGGGTATAATTTCGGGATCATGCTGAAGCCGATAAAGAATGTCTCTGTCGGATTCTCGTACAGAAGCAAGATCGACTTCAAGACTACTAACGGGAACGCGACGTTCTCGCAAGCCGGAGTCCTCGCCGGATTGCTCCCCGGCGGTGCGGTTTCCACCTCTCTTCCGTTTCCTGAAAACTGGTATGCCGGAATTGCGTATAAGGGAGAGAATTTTTCAGTGGAAGCCGATTATCAGCATGTCGGCTGGAGTGCATACAAGCAGCTCAACATTACCTTCGCGCATCAGACTACTCTTCAACAGAATTCGTCTATCATCGGAGACTACAGCGACACTTACGTCCTGAGGGTCGGCGGGGAATATAACCTGAACAAGATGTGGACGCTCCGCGCAGGGGTGCTGTACGACAAGAATCCCATACCCGACCAGTATGACACGCCGATTCTTCCTGATGCAGACAGGCTCGGACTCAACGTCGGCGTCGGCGTCAATGTAACAAACCACTTTGCCGTGGATGCGTCGTACATGTTCCTTCCGTTCAAGCAGAGAACGATAACAACCTCCGCTTACGGATTTGACGGTACCTATAACACAACAGCAAACTTGATCGGCATCGATCTGAGTTACAGACTGTAGTTTGCCTTAAACAAAAAGCGATAGGAACAAAGAAAATGAAGAGTATTCGTTCCAATATTGTTTCCGCCCTCGCTGTCGGTCTGGTTGCATTTGTCGTGGCGTCGTGCGGTGATTTCAAGAAGTCGAGTGTGGTAAATCCTCCCTCTAACGGGTCTGTGGATTTTTCGATGTACGTTTCATTGGGAAATTCTCTGACTGCCGGCTATCAGGGCGGTGCATTGTACGAATCCGCGCAGGAATACAGCTATCCAGCCGAGATTGCCAAACAGGCGGGAGTCACACAGTTTGAGCAGCCGCTTATAAGTGACCCCGGAATTGGCGGGCGGATGAAGATACTTAATCTTAGCGGTCCGGTGATCGGTGAGGACCCGGCGATCGGTGGAGCGCCGCTCAACTCAGGCTTGACCCGTCCGTATAATAATCTGGGGGTTCCGGGCGCAGTTCTCTACGATATGATCGATACGTCAAGCTTTGCGGCAAAGGCAGGTCCGCCGAGGAACAATCCGTTCTTTCAGATCGTACTGAGGAGCGCAGCTCTCGGGAATAGTCCGGTAGCGCAGGCGCTCGCACTTCATCCGACATTCGTGAGCGTGTGGATAGGCGCCAACGATGTACTCGGCTATGCAACGTCCGGTGGCACGGTGGGAACATTAGGCCCCGGGACCGGTCCGACAAACGTGGCGACGTTCACCGCACTTTATGATCAGATGATGAGTACGCTTCTGGCGGGAGCTCCCAACGCAAAGTTTGTTGTGGCCAATATACCGGATGTCGCCGCAGTACCGTTCTTTACCACAGTTCCGGCGGTCGTAGTGAATCCGGCAACCCAACAGCCGGTACTTAACCCTCAGACGGGGCAACCTATCCCGCTAATTGTTTACAGGCATGATGCGAGTGGGAATCTTTATGCCGGTCCTGCCGATCCGCAGCATGATTTCATCCTGTTGACCGCCCTCGATTCGCTGGAGGCCGGAGTCGGAATTCCTACCGCAGTTGGCGGAACAGGCAGGCCTCTTCCTAATCAATTTGTTCTGGATTCTTATGAGATCGGGATTACGGAGCAAGCAATCCAGGGATACAATCAGGCAATCGGCGCTTTTGCGGCCAGCCATCCTGATAAGATTGCCTTGGTGGATGCCTATGCTGTCTTTAACCAATTTGCCAAAACAGGGGATGTTGAACAGGGTGTCGACCTTACAAACTCCTACATAACCGGCGGTTTCTTCGGCCTCGACGGCATTCATCCGACTTCGCAGGGCTATGCCTTCGTCGCGAACATTTTCATTCAGGCCATAAACAAACAGTTCGGAGCCAACATACCGATAGTTCCGATCTCGCTAGTACCGAGCTCCATAGTTCTTGCTCCGACCGGACTCGGAAAAGTCCTCTGGCCGGACGTTCACTATTCAGCTTTGAAGCCCGCCATTGAGCTGTTGCAGGCAAGGAGCTATTAGGTTCGTCAGCTTAGGAATGCAGCTAAAGAAAAGTTGTCGTTAGGAATACTGGTAACAGTGCCCCGTGAAAGCGGGGCATTTTTTTTGTAAATTAATTGAAGCAACATCATGGTTACGCTTGTATGTCCTAGCTGCAAATCCACGAAGCTGCGACGGAGCCACGCGCGAGGCTTTGAAGAGACCGTTCTGAAAGCATTCGGACGCAGGCCCTTCCGTTGTCAGAATTGTGGTTGGCGTGGAATCATGAAATCTTCGTCAGGAAGAAAGCGATGCACTTCCAGACGGGAAAGCTACGTCTTTGCGTTTGTGTTTTCGTTCATTATTCTCGCATTGCTCGTAGTCATTAACATGCGTCCTGAAATCATTGAGAAAATCGTAAGAAGTCTGATAGGTCCTCCAAAATGAATATAAAAGTTGATGTTGAAGCCGCTCAGCAGATGGGATTGACTCCTGAAGAGTTTGAGCAGATCAAGGAAATTCTCGGACGCGTTCCGACATACACCGAGCTTGGCGTTTACTCCGTGATGTGGTCGGAGCATGCAAGCTATAAGAATTCGATTCTGCAGTTGAAAAAGCTTCCCCGTTCCGGCAAGAATCTCCTCGTGGGTGCAGGAGAGGAGAATGCGGGTCTGGTGGATATCGGGGACGGGCTGGCGGTTGCCTTCAAGATAGAAAGTCACAACCATCCGAGTGCTGTCGAGCCGTACCAGGGTGCTGCAACCGGAGTCGGCGGGATCCTCCGCGACATCTTCACGATGGGTGCGCGGCCCGTCGCAGCACTGGACTCGCTTCGCTTCGGAAATCCCGATAACTCCCGCGTAAAGTACCTGCTGGAAAACGTCGTGAAGGGAATTGCAGACTACGGGAACGCTTTCGGGGTGCCCACAGTAGCGGGCGAAGTGTATTTCGACGAGTGTTATGACGAGAATCCGCTCGTAAATGCGATGGCAGTTGGAATTGTAAGGCATGACAGAGTCGCCAAGGCTGCGGCAAAGGGCGTCGGCAACCTCGTAATGATTGTTGGCTCGTCGACAGGAAGGGACGGAATTCACGGAGCCACATTTGCCTCTGAAGACATTTCTGAGGCGTCCGAAGCCAAGAGGCCGTCTGTACAGGTTGGTGATCCTTTTACGGAGAAACTTCTTCTCGAAGCCACTCTTGAGGCGATTGAGGCAGGGCTCGTTGTGGGGATACAGGATATGGGAGCGGCGGGCATCGCCTGTTCGACTTCTGAGATGAGCGCAAAGGCGGGAACCGGTATGGATGTGAACCTTGACCTAGTGCCTCTTCGCGAATCTGATATGTCGGCGTACGAGATCATGCTTTCGGAATCCCAGGAGCGGATGCTCGTCGTCGTTAAATCTGAAGATGAGGCCGCGATAAAGAAAATATTTGCCAAATGGGATTTGAATGCTGAAGTCATCGGAAAAGTGACAGAGGACGGAATCCTGCGGATTAGTCGTCATGGAAAATTGGAGGCGGAGATTCCTTCTAAGACGCTGGCGCTCGGTGAGGGTGCCCCTGTGTATGTGCGAGAGAGCCGTAAGCCTCAGTACATCGACAAGCTTGCTGAGTACGATCCGTCCACGCTGCCCGAGCCTGCGGACTACAACGATGCTTTGAAGAAGCTCATCTCGTCCCCGAATATCGCCTGCAAGAGATATGTCTTTGAGCAATACGATTTCATGGTGGGGACAGATACCGTGGTGCTGCCTGGTGAAGGTGACGCTGCGGTAGTCAGGCTCGAGAGGTGGGCCGGCAGTGAGAGGGGAAAAAGAAGCGGGCTTGCGGTCAAAACCGACTGCAATGCAAGATATGTCTATCTGGACCCGAAGACCGGGGCTGAACATGCAGTCGTGGAGGCCGCAAGAAATGTTGCGTGCGTCGGCGCGAAGCCTGTTGCTATCACAAATTGCCTCAACTTCGGAAACCCCTACAAACCGGATGTATACTACCAATTTGAGAAGGCAGTTGAAGGGATCACTAAGGCCTGTACGGAATTGGAGACTCCCGTAACCGGCGGAAATGTAAGCTTTTACAATGAGAGTCCGAATCGCACGGTCTATCCCACTCCTGTAATCGGAATGCTTGGCATAATCGATGATGTGTCGAAGGCGGTACGTTCTGCTTTCGCAAAAGAGGGCGACTTTATTGCTGTCGTTGGTCTCGAGTGTGTCGAAATGGGGGGAAGCGAATACATGGCGGTAATTCACAAGCTGGTCGCCGGGAAAATTCCGCCGGTCAACTACGACTACGAGAAGCATCTCCACAGTTTCCTGCGCGAAGCCATATTGGCACGCACACTGAATTCAGCCCATGATGTATCCGAAGGCGGTCTGGCGGTTACGCTTGCAGAATGTTGTATCATGGATCACGAGAGGATGATTGGGGCAAAGGTGGCGATGGACTTTTCCGCCCGCAAAGACTTTGTGCTTTTCAGCGAGGGTGGAGGCAGAGTCGTGATTTCGTTCGCCCCCGACAAGTCTGATGAGATAATGGCATTGGCGAAACCGAGGCAATTGGCTGTAGAAGTAATCGGAGTTGTGTCCGGTGAAAGGCTCCAGATAAACGGAACCATTGATCTGGACGTAAAGGAATTGGCCACCGGTTATTATGGCGTACTTCCCTCCAAGTTTGCCGCTGCGCTTGAAAAATAGTTTGAGAAGTATTTTTCAGAGTTTAAAGGGACGGTTGGACGTCGTCTCCTTCTATCTCAGGAGCCTATTGCACCGGTCTCATTCAGATGACATTTTCTTTTACGCATCTTCTTTGTCTTTCCAGGTCATGCTCTGTCTTATCCCGACGATCTTCCTTGTAATATGGGTACTCGGATCGTTCCTGTCCCGCGGCACGATATTGAAACAACTCGAGGTAATCAGCTTCTATGCAATTCCGGAGAGGATTCGTTCAGTAGAAGAGATAAGGAGAGTCTTTCTGGAGCGGGCCGAGGTTTTCACGAGGCACGCAGGACTCTTCGGCATTTTGAGCTTCGCGGGTTTTTTCTGGACCGCACTGGCTCTTGTGAGTACGCTGCGCAAGACCGTTTTTCATATACTCTCAATAGAGGTAAGGCAATCTTTTTTGAGGCAGACTCTGTACGACCTTAGGATGCTGCTGATCGCCGGCTTCTTCCTCACCGCGAGCATTGCGGTTACCGCAACTTTCACGGGCCTGCGTGAGGTTGCACTTCAATTGCCGCAAGGCCACATGCGTTTTGCCTTGATAAAGTTCGGTGTCCCCATCTTATCAGGACTGGGGTTGACATTCCTTCTGTATTTTTCCATCTACAGGTTTCTCTCCTTCGGGAAGATACGATCGGCATCCGCAGCCTTTGGCGCATTCTGGGCTGCAATCTTGTTCGAGTCTGCGAAGAACGTTTTTGCGATGTACATCTCCAGAATAGGAAACCTGGGAGAAGTATACGGAACAATGGAAGTGCTGATCGGATTGCTCCTTTGGGTCTTCTACTCGACGTCGGTATTTATCCTGGGCGTCGAGTTTTCAAATATACACTCGATGAGGAGGGGAGCGGTATGAAAAAGATGTTCATGACGGGTTTCCCCGGTTTCATAGCCACGCGTCTTCTGAGGGAATTGTTCAGGAACGACGCTGAGCTTCATGTGGTGGCACTAGTTCAGCAGAAGTTCAGCCATGTTGCCGAAGCATCCCGCGCCAGGCTCGCACAAGAAATACAGGGAGTCTCGGATCGCCTTCAGTTTGTTTTCGGTGACATAACACTGGAAAATCTCGGTATTCCGGAGCCTGAATCGGTTGCGGAAGAAGTAACGGGGATATTCCATCTCGCGGCCGCCTACGATTTGGCAGTATCGAGAAATGTCGGCATGGTAGTCAATGTGGAGGGGACCCGCAATGTCGTTTCCTTTGCAAGGTCATGCAGGAATCTTAAGCGGTTTGATTACGTGAGTACCGTCTATGTCAGCGGTTTACACAGAGGGACTTTTTCTGAAGACGATTTCGACCACGGTCAGACATTCAAGAACTTCTACGAAGAGACGAAATTTTTGGCGGAGAAAATTGTTAGGAATAGTAAGGATATTCCGTCGGCTATCTATCGCCCGGGTATTGTAGTAGGAGATTCGACAACAGGTGAGACCGCGAAGTACGACGGTCCGTACTATGTCCTTCAGACTATGCAATCGCTTCCGAACAATTTTCCGTTTCCGAAGATCGGAAATGGGAAAGTGGAAGTGAATCTTGTCCCTGTAGACTATGTGGTAAGTGCTTTGGCCAGACTGTCAGCCGACGATGAGAGCATAGGAAAGACCTTTCACCTGACTGATCCGTCTCCGTTGAACGTGGCAGAATTGCAGCGCCTCTTGGCTGTGGCGTTGGATAAGAGGTTTGTCGGTTACCCTCTTTCTCCAGTCATCGCGAAGAACGCGTTGAAGATAGGCCTTGTCAGGAATATCTATAGAATACCGGCACAGTTGATTGACTATTTTGTCCACGACGTGCATTATGATTCATCGAGGACAACTCAATTACTTCAAAAATATGAAATATCTTGCCCAAGGTTCACTGAGTACTACCGAATTCTGGTAAAGTTCTTTCGTTCACATGAGCAAGATGACTTGCAAGGGATCTTAATCTGAGGTTAGCTGATAATGACTGAAAAAACATTTCACTTTGCTAAAGAGCGCAAGAAAGTATACGAGCTTGCCTATAACTTGAGATGGTCATTTGACTGTCCCACTCAGCAGTTCTTCGCGAAGCTGAGCCCGCGCATCTGGGACCTTTCGAACCATAGCCCGATTGCCGTGCTGGCTGAAATCAGCGAAGAAGAGTTGCGGTCGCGTTTGATGGACAGGAACCTTCGTGTTGAACTGGACGGGTGCTACAAGTCTTTGCAGGAATATCTACGGGCGGTTCGCAAGCCGGTGCCGGCATTTAAGCAATTTGACAAACATCCGGTTGCGTACTTCAGTGCCGAGATAGGCATTCACGAGAGTTTACCGATTTATTCGGGCGGACTCGGAATTCTGTCCGGAGATCACACAAAGAGCGCAAGCGACATCGGCTTGAATTTCGTCGGAGTGACTCTCTTCTACAGACAGGGATACTTCGTGCAAAGGATAAACAACGAAGGTTGGCAGCTTGAGGAGTATAATCAGCATGATCACCATAGTCTTCCTGTTGTTCCGGTAGTCGATGAGGGCGGGAACCTTGTCAAGGTGCAGGTTCAGATAGGTCGAAGCCTTGTCTCGGTTGCTGCGTACAAAGCAGTCGTGGGACGCTCGGTGTTGTATCTCCTCGAAACGAATCTGCCGGAAAACGAGGAACACTATCGCGATCTGACGGCGCGAGTCTACGGCGGTGACAGCACAACCAGGATTTCCCAGGAAATAATACTCGGAATCGGCGGTGCGAAATTCCTGAGAACTCTCGAGTACGAACCCGCCGTTTACCACATGAATGAAGGGCATTCCGCATTCCTTACACTCGAGCTCTTGCACGAGCAGCTGCTGCTCGGGAGGTCCCTCGATCGAGCGATTGAGGAGGTGAAAAAGAGATGTGTGTTTACGACCCATACGCCGGTTGCTGCGGGACACGACAGGTTCAGCCAGGATTTGATAAACTTCAGCCTGAGTGAATTTGTGTCCTCCCTTGGCGTCTCTCTGGACGGGTTCATGAAGTTCGGGAGGGTCCATCCTGACGATAAATCGGAGACGTTTTGTATGACCGTCCTGGCGTTGAAGATGAGCCGTGGAGCAAACGCTGTCAGCGAGCTTAACGGGAAAATCAGCAGGCAGATGTGGACCGGATTATTTCATGGAAAAAAGGCAGAACAAGTGCCGATCGGGCATATCACGAACGGTATACATAGTCTTTCCTGGCTTGCGATGGAGTCGCGAGCAATGTATGAAAAGGAGGCCGGACCCAATTGGATGAGCAAACTGGAACACCCTGCAGACTGGCAAGCGTTCGTCAAGAGATTGTCCGAAGATGAAATTTGGGCCTTGCGCTATGCGCTGCGAAGGAGGCTGGTGGAATTTGTCAGAGAAAGGATGAAGAGGCAGCAGATCAGATACGGAAATTCTTCGGGTTTTGTCGAGAAGGTGTTTAGTGCCGATGCATTGACAATTGGATTCTCGCGAAGGTTTGCGACCTATAAACGCGCGCCGCTGCTGTTTACCGATTTGAATAGAGCCGCGCAGCTGCTGGGTAGCAGCAAACGCCCGGTACAGATTGTCTTCAGCGGCAAGGCCCATCCGAGAGATGATGCGGGAAAGGCCTACATACAACAGATTATCAATCTGAGCCATGACCCTCGATTTGCAGGCAAGATCGTCTTTGTCGAAGACTACGATATCGGGCTTGCACGGCAGCTCGTAGCGGGCTGCGATGTATGGTTGAATAATCCTAGACGCCCGCTTGAGGCAAGCGGAACGAGCGGCCAGAAAGTTGTCTTGAACGGCGGAGTAAACTGCAGCATCATGGACGGATGGTGGCGAGAGGCGTACAACGGAAAGAATGGGTTCGCAATCGGTGAGGACAAGGATCTGCGCGTTCCGCCGGAAGAGCAGGACAGGATTGATTCTCAGAATTTATATGAAATACTCGAACGGAAGTTGATACCGCTCTTCTACGACCGGGATGCTTCGGGGCTGCCGTTGAAGTGGATTAAGATGATAAAGGAGTCCATAAGAACTGTCGCACCCGTTTACAATACTACCAGAATGGTGAAAGAGTACGTTCACAAATATTATCTGCAAAAGTGAAATCTTGTCGCGAAGCAGAAATGTGATTCGCGGGAAAGGTATTGAACATGACTAAGGCTGAAGAACTATGCATAAATACGATTCGTTTTCTGGCCGTTGATGCTGTCCAGAAGGCAAACTCAGGTCACCCCGGAATGCCGATGGGCACTGCACCCATCGGTTATACTCTCTGGACCAAGTACATGAAATACAATCCCCGGAACCCGAAGTGGTTCAATCGGGATCGTTTCGTCCTGTCGGCAGGACACGGGTCCATGCTTCTCTACTCATTGCTTCATCTTACGGGATTTAACGTTTCGCTGGATGATCTTAAGCAATTCAGACAATACGGAAGTATCACACCGGGACATCCGGAATATGGGATCACCCCGGGAGTCGAGACAACCACCGGTCCGCTCGGCCAGGGATTGGGTAATGCCATCGGGATGGCGATCGCCGAAACATATCTGGCTACCCACTTCAACAAGGACGGATTCAACATCGTGGATCACTACACTTATGTCATTGCCGGTGACGGCGACATGATGGAAGGTGTGACGAGTGAAGCGAGCTCGATTGCCGGTCACCTGAAGCTGGGGAAGCTCATCGTCTTTTACGATGACAACCATATCACAATCGAAGGGAATACCGAGCTGGCATTCAGTGAAGACGTGCTTGCAAGATATGCGGCGTACGGCTGGCATACTCAGCGCGTGGCCGACGGCAACGACCTTGATGCGATATCAAAGGCAGTTGAGGCCGCAAAGAATACTAAGGACAAGCCGTCGATCATCGGCGTGAGGACTCATATCGGGTACGGCTCTCCCAACAAGCAGGACACCGGCGAAGCACACGGCTCGCCCCTGGGAGATAAAGAAGTAGAGTTGACGAAAAAGAACCTCGGCTGGCCGCTCGAGCCGAAGTTTCTCATCCCGGAAGAAACTCTTGCGGTCTTTCGAAAGGCAATTGAGAAAGGGAAGAACCTTGAAGAGGAATGGAACAGCCTTTTCCAGGAGTACAGGAAGAAATTTCCGGACCTCGCCGGAGAATTTCAGTCGTGGCTTTCAGGAAAAGTACCGGCTGATGCGCTGAAGGATCTGCCGCGATTCGATCCGGCTACCGGTTCCGTTGCGACCCGGTCTGCATCGGGGAAAGTCATAAATGCGTTCGCCCCTAAGGTCGGGAATTTTCTGGGAGGGGCTGCCGATCTCTCTCCATCGACCGATACTTTCATGAAAGAGTACGCTTCCTTTTCCGGGTCAGACAGAGAAGGGCGCAATTTCCATTTCGGAATACGTGAACACGGCATGGGCGCAATTCTCAACGGCATGGCAGCTCACGGCGGGCTTGTTCCGTTCGGTGCGACGTTTCTCGTCTTTTCGGATTACATGCGGCCGCCTATCCGCCTTGCTGCGCTCTCACATTTCAGGACCATCTACGTGTTTACTCACGACAGCATAGGCCTTGGCGAAGACGGACCGACACACCAACCCGTAGAACATTTCATGGTACTGCGCGACATCCCCGGTTTAATTGTAATACGTCCGGCAGATGCAAACGAAACGACCGAGGCGTGGAAGTATATCCTCGGTTACGATGAAGGTCCGGTCGTAGTTTTGCTGACCAGGCAGAAACTTCCAATCCTGGACCGCAAGAAGTACGCGAGTGAAGCCGGCCTCCAGCGCGGTGCGTATGTGCTGGCCGATTCAGGAAATCCTGAAGCTATCATCATTGCCACAGGCAGCGAGGTCTCGGTAGCTGTGAAAGCGTATGAAGACCTGGTTTCGAAGGGAAAAAAGGTGAGGCTTGTCAGTATGCCAAGTTGTGAGGTTTTCGACAAGCAAGATGAGCGTTACCGCGAATCGGTCCTGCCGTCCAGTGTACGCCGCCGCGTCTCGATCGAAGCGGGAATAACTAAAGGCTGGAGCAAGTATGTCGGCGATGAAGGCCTTTCGATCGGTGTCGACCGGTTCGGTTCGTCGGCGCCTGGAGATGTTGTCATGAAAGAATATGGAATAACTAGTGAAGCGGTTGTGGCCGCAGTTGAAAAGCTGCTAAAGTAGATCCGGCAGGCGACCGGAAACTTATTGAAGATGAGAACTGAAACGCGAGATGCACGACAGAATAGCTAGAGCGTTTAGACTGTGTGTATCGGTGTCTCTGTGTTTAGGTTTTTCTGAAGCGCCTCAAGAATACAAGTGTGTGTTTGCAGATTAAAAAGACTTGGCGTGGGATGAAACAGGCGGTGAAGAGCAATTTCCGTTTTACTCTCTTCAGTCTGTGTGTCTCTGCCTAAAAGCCCTATAATGTACCTTTTCGTCCGGGACTCCGGCGGTTTTTAATGTCAGGAAGCGGTATCGCGGACACTCCATGAGAAATTAGAAGGATCACTCGAATGTCGATTAAGTATTACTTTGAAATTGGAAAAAACCAGAAGACTCTTTCGGAAGGTCTGGAACGAGTCTCAGGCAACCAACTCCTGAAAAAGATGTGGCAGAAGGATGGTTCGGTTTGGACGGACGATCCTCGTCACCATATCGTCGCGGCGAACAGGCTCGGCTGGCTAGACCTCCCATCGAAGATGCACGGCGAGTCTGAAGCCCTCGAGAATTTTGCCGAGTCAAAAGTGTATCGTAAAATCACGCACATCGTTCATCTCGGTATGGGTGGCAGCAGCCTGGCTCCGGAGGTATTCTACAGGACTTTTGGAAACGCTGCCGACTATCCTGAATTGATCGTGCTCGATTCAACCGACCCGGATTACATCGATGACATCTTGAAGAGAATCGATCTCAAGACGACTCTGTTCATCGTTGCGTCCAAGTCCGGAACAACTGTCGAAACGCATTCCCTGGCAGAATTCTTCTACGAAGGACTCTCACGTATAGATACTGAAATTGCAGCTAATCATTTCATCGCCATCACCGATCCCGGAACGGTCCTGCAAACCGAAGGTGAACAGAAGTATGGCAAAGTCTTCATTAATCCATCTGATATAGGGGGAAGATATTCTGCGCTCAGCTACTTCGGAATTGTGCCTTTCGCGCTTCTGGGTAAGGACCTGACCAGGTTCCTCGAGAAAGCTCATGAGGAGGAGAAGAAGTGCGGTCCCGAGATGCTCCCTAAAGACTGTGATGCAGTAAGACTTGGAGTCCTTCTTGGAGGGCTCGCGGAAGCGGGCATTAACAAGCTGACAATTCAGACCAGCCCATCCCTTTCAACAGTAGGATGGTGGATAGAGCAGTTGGTCGCCGAGAGTACCGGAAAAGATGGGAAGGGGATTCTGCCGGTCAACGGCGCAGAACTAACCACACCCAGCTTCTATTCTCGAGATCGCGTCTTCGTTTACATGAAGCTTCACGGCGATATCGGGCTTGACAAAGAAGAGAAGCTCAAGGTGCTGATGAGTAGCGGCTTTCCGGTCGTGCGAATAGAGATTGATGATGTCTATGAACTGGGCGGCTTGTTGTATCAGTGGGAGATTGCCACCGCGGCAGCTGCATCCATGATGCGCATCGACCCGTTTGATGAGCCGAATGTTCAGGAGAGCAAAGACAACACTAAGCGTGTCTTGAACAACTTCAAATCCACCGGGAAAATTGAGTTTGACGCTTCACCTCTCTTCGATGGCGAAGTGAAAGTCTATGGCAATATTGCTGCCAGCAGTGACGTGCAGGGAATATTGAGCAACCTTCTCACCGGGAGAAAGGCTGACGATTACCTCGCTGTCATGGCATACTTGCCGAGGTTGCAGAAGGTGGATGAGCTTCTCAGCAGGCTCCAAGCTGAGCTGCGGGACAGGCTGAAGATACCGGTTACCATCGGATACGGGCCGAGGTTTCTCCATTCGACCGGGCAGTTCCACAAGGGCGGCACTAAGAACGGAATCTTTCTACAGCTCGTGCATCAGCCTGAAAAAGACTTCGCAATTCCCGGTGAAAGTTACACCTTCTCGAACCTCTTCCTCGCTCAGGCGGTCGGCGATTACCTCTCGTTGAAGTCGAAGGAGAAGCCGGTCGTTTCAATTGTGCTTGGCGGAGACTTCTACAGGCAGTTGGAAGAAATCATCGGGAAGATCAAATGAGTAACGCTTAATGGCAAAACGGCTGCCGTTGTCGTGCCTTGCTGTTCGGGAGTTCAACTCCCTCACAGCTTGAAGTGAAGAAGGTAACCTTCAGATTTCCCTTAACCCAGTCGGGCTCAGGATCATAGTTCCCATTTCGTCTGTTGATGCTGTGTTGACTGTAAAGGCTCCGAACATTTTGCCTTACATCGGTCTTTTCATACCGATAAGACAAAAATGGGATGACGTGAAGGAGTGGCCCACGGATAATTTTTCGTTGATTGCGCTTGGGATTCAATTCTGATTACGAAAGGGATCAAAGAAACAATAGCGGCATCGCGACCGCGCCCACCACGCTCGCCGCAAAGTTGACGACATCATTGTTCACCCACCGGTATCCTTGAACGAGTGTCGTCTCTTGTCCGTCACAGTGTATCTTTCTCTCGGTGATTTTTCCGCAGGAGACACAGCGATACTGCGACTGGAAAGTGCCTCCTAAAAGACTGTCGGCAAGACTTCCGATGGCGCCGCTGAAAGCGCCCGCCACGACAAACCTAATTGGAAATACGGCATAACCGCCGGCGAACGGAAGGGTCAGGACAACCAGGACGGCGCAGCCGAGAACATCCCGGAGACCGTGCCGAGCGACGATATAGCTCCAGAAACACCATTACCAGCATGGCGGTCGAAACAATGAACGGATGTGTGTTCCATAAAAGCAGAACCAAAACCAGGAATGAGATGGGATAGTACACCGTTTCAAGGTTTCTCTTGTCGAGATTCATGCCCTTGAACATTCCAAGTCTCACCGACACGAAGTTTACAAGGATAAATATTCCCGCCAACAGAGCAGGATACAACTCTGACGTGAAGAGCAGCGGTGCGAAGAATACGACCACCGCGACAGCGGCATGAACGAACTCGCGCGTCTTCTTTGGATCGACATGATAGCGATTCTTGATTTGGTCGGCTGCGACGACCAAGCCGGTGAGGCCCGCCAGGACAAGAACAAAATTCATGGATTGGTTCATTGGGAAAAAACTAAGGACTGTGAGTTGAAAATACAAATTTGGATGTAATCCATCAATGTTGCTTATAGACGGAAACCCATCCTTCTCCATTGTGCTCCCCTTTCTATTAAGTACAAGAAAAGGGAGAGGGAATGGATGGTAGTTGTCCGAAGGTCCCCCGTTGGGGAGTTCGGCAATTTGTACTGAGCCCTGCGTCCGTGTGCTCACGTTGATATCAATACTCCTTTCACTTACATTTTAGTGTCGTGCTGAGCGATAGCGGCGAACCTGTCAGGAAAAGAATCTATGGTATCTGGTCTAATCCTTCATTAAGGAGGTCCTGTAGTGAAAATGTCTATCACTTTTATCATCATTCTTACCGTTCTCGCAGTTTCCATTTCTGCATCGGCGCAGGAGCGAGTGAAAACCGGGGACGAAATTTTCGTCGAGAAGTACTTGGAGCTGATAAAGGGAAAGTCTATAGGGATCGTCACGAACCATAGCGGACTTCTCCCGAACGGCAGGCACATTGCGGATGTCCTTGCGAAAGTCCCGGGAGTAAAACTCGTTGCGTTGTTCGGACCCGAGCATGGAATTAGAGGAAACGTCCCGGATGCTGAAATAATCCCGAACAGCGTTGACGAAAAGACCGGCGTGCCTGTTTATTCCCTTTATGGCGATGTGAAGCAGCCGACCGCAGAAATGTTGAGAGACATCGACGTCCTCATCTACGATATACAGGATGTCGGCGTCAGGTTCTATACGTTCATAAGCACGATGCAGTTGACCATGGAGGCCGCCGCTGTGAACCATATCAAGTTCATAGTTCTGGACAGGCCCGATATGCTTCGGCCCGACATGGTAGAAGGTCCTGTTCTCGTGGATTCACTGAGATCGTTTGTCGGAATGCAGCCGATACCGAGCGTCTACGGCATGACTCCGGGCGAGTATGCGACGATGATAAATGAAGAGCACATGTTGGACGCAGGATTGAAGGTGGACCTTGTAGTGATAAAGATGGGAAATTACAGAAGAGATATGTGGTATGACCAGACCGGATTGAAGTGGATCAATCCCTCGCCAAATCTGCCGAATATGAACACTGTCGAAGTCTATCCTGGAACAGTGCTGATCGAGGGCACAAATGTATCCGAGGGGAGAGGAACCGATCATCCTTTTGAAACAATCGGAGCGCCGTACATAAACGGGGACAGTCTTGCCCGTTTGATGAACGAGCAGCATCTCGCCGGCGTGACATTTGAGCCTGTGGACTTCACTCCGCGAGCGTTGCCCTGGGTCGCCGATCCGAAATACAACGGCAAACTGTGTCATGGCGTCAAGATTACAGTAACAGACAGAAATAATTTCAGACCGGTTGAGATGGGCATTTACTTGATTTCGGTGATTAAAAGTCTTTCGCCAGCGAATTTCGAGATTCGAGCTGATGACTTTGACATTCTCAGCGGTGTTGCTGATATGCGCATACTTCTGGAGTCAAACGTGTCTCCACAGGAGATCGTTTCGACGTGGAACAAAAGAATAAATAAATTCAGAGAGACAAGGGACAAGTACCTGCTTTACAGGTGAAGCGGAACCGGCGGGGACAGAACCAAATCACCGAGGCAGCATACACAGAGAACAACTTGCGTATCAGACCACTTAGTGCAGGCTCATGCTTTCGGCCATCGTGTCATCTCCGACAGGTATATCATTACCCATATCTTTATGTCTCACACAAAGTACACAGAGTGCCGCTTTATACGGCATCCCGCATCATTATACAAATCTGATGTCGGAGCGGGAAAGGCGCAAAGACTGCGAACAGAAAGAAACCCTTTCTTCGCGAGAAGTCAAAACTTGTGGGTAATGCCTGGTCCGGTAGGAGAGGGCTGGAGTGGGATGAGTTAGCCAGTAGGTGTGAAATGTCGGATAAAACGGACCTATAGAGTTGATATTGTTACGCATTCCATGGCACCATCTGTCTCTTGGACTTGCCGGGGCCGTTTCTTAAATTTTAAAAAAGGGATCTGGTATGCCTCAACTATTCCTTGACGGCGAATCGCTTACCATCGACAGTGCCTACCTTGCGGAAAAGAATCACTCGAGAATTTCATTGGCAGATACTGCGGCAAAGAAGATGCATCGGTCGCGGCGGCAGGTAGAAAAGTGGCTCGCCAGCGATGAAGTGATCTACGGCGTGACAACCGGATTTGGGGAGTTTTCTACTGTCAGGATACCGCACGAACGGATCGGCGAATTGCAGGTGAACCTGATTAGGAGCCATTCTGCAGGGACCGGTAATCCACTTCCGGACAACATTGTCCGGCTGATGATCCTGCTTCGGGCGAATGCGCTCGCAAAAGGATACAGTGGAGTGCGCCTGGAAGTGATCCGGCAACTGATGAGGGTCTTCAATCTGGGGTTAGTGCCGTTCATACCTTCGAAAGGTTCTGTTGGGAGCAGCGGTGATCTCGTACAGCTTGCCCATCTGGTACTTGCACTGATTGGGGAGGGAAATTTCATCGTTGGCGGGCGCATTGTCCCCGCGGCGAGAATTCTCTCGCAGCAGAAGTTGAGTCCGATGGTACTCACGGCAAAAGAAGGTTTGGCGCTTGTCAACGGCACACAAATGATGGGAGCCTTTGCAGTCCATTGCACCCACGAAGCTGCTGAAGTAGCGAAACTATTCGACATAACCGGCGCCTTGAGCGTGGAGGCGCTTCGTGGTACGGACGTGGCATTCGATGAACGGATCCATAAGTTACGACCTTATCGCGGACAGCAGGTGTCGGCTCGCAACATAAGGAGGCTGATGTACGGAAGTGAAATACGGCAATCCCATCGCCACAACGATACGAGGGTGCAGGACGCGTATTCCCTGAGATGCATGCCGCAGGTGCACGGGGCCGTCAGAGACACGATTGACTTCTGCAGCAGACAGGTGAATATCGAAATCAATTCCGCGACAGATAATCCTTTGATCTTTGCAAAGGATGGAATTCATCTTGAGGGTGGCAACTTTCACGGAGAGCCCCTTGCCTTAGCATGCGACTATTTGGGAATCGGATTGAGCGAGTTTGCCGGCATATCCGAGCGGCGAGTGGAGCGCATGGTGAACGGGCAATTAAGCGGTCTCCCGAAATTTCTGAGCGAGAATGGCGGACTGAACTCCGGGATGATGATAGCTCAGTACACTGCTGCATCTCTCGTCAGCGAGAACAAGGTCCTCTCTCATCCTGCGAGTGTCGATTCGATCCCGACCAGTGCGAATCAAGAAGACCATAACTCGATGGGTTCGATAGCCGCTCAGAAGTGCTATCAGATTTTAGAAAACGTTTGGCGGGTCGCTGCAATTGAGCTCTTGGTCTCATGCCAGGCAATCGATTTTTCCAGAAATATCGGCGGCAACGGTGTCCCCTTGAAATGTGGGACGGGCACCGAGGCCGTTTACCGCCTGGTCAGAACAAAGATAAGACGCCTGAAGCAAGACAGAGTTCTTCACAAAGACATTGAAGAAACGTTGAATTTGCTGAAATCCGGCGAAGTTGTGCGAATTGCGGAGAAGGCCGTTGGGAAACTCGAATGATATCAATTCAAAATTACTACTTTACCAAAGGGAAGAAATGAATATAACTTTTCAGGTCAGCCTCTACCCGATTGCGAAGGAGGACTTCAAGACACCCATAAACAACTTCATATCAGAGTTGAAGAAACAGCATATTGACGTTACAGTTCATGAAACCTCTACGATCGGAAGCGGAGATATCGATAGAGTCTTCAACACGTTAAAGAATGCATATTCATCGGCGGCGAAAAAAGGGGATACGGTGATGGTGCTGACTATCGTCAGCGGGAGTCCGACGAAGGATGAATTGGACGTGCTGAATGCGAAGTAAAATCTATCCAGATGGGTTCAAGACAAACAATACGTTAATGTTACATAAACACACCGATTAGAACCGGAGAACTGAATGACTAATCTTGCGAATGCAATTAAGGAAATGCCTAAAGTACAACTGCACGATCATCTTGACGGCGGACTTCGCCCTGAGACGGTGATAGAGCTTGCGCGGGATCAGAAATACGACAAACTCCCAACGCAAGATCCAGGCGAGCTAGCCGAGTGGTTTCATCGCGGGGCAAACAGGGGGAGCCTTCCGTTATACCTCGAAGGATTTGCGCATACGACGGGAGTCATGCAAACGGACGAGGCTTTGGAGCGGGTCGCGTATGAAATGATGGAAGACATGAAGAAAGATGGCGTCGTCTACGTCGAGACCCGGTTTGCTCCGGTGTTTCATACCGATAAAGGCCTTCACTGGGAAGAGATTGTCAGCTCTGTCCTTCGCGGGATGGAGCGCGGCAGGCAAAACTTCGGAGTGGAATACGGTCTCATAATTTCAGCGATGAGAAACATGAACCTGAGCGAAGAGATGGCGCAGCTTGCCGTCGATTTCAGAGACAGAGGAGTCGTCGGGTTCGACCTTGCGGGTGAGGAAGGCGGTTACCCACCCAAGAAGCACGTCGAGGCATTCCAATATATACAGAGACAAAATTTCAATATAACCATCCATGCCGGTGAGGGGTTCGGGAAAGAATCCATTTGGCAGGCGATTCAGTGGTGCGGCGCTCACAGAATCGGACATGCGACTCGTCTGATTGAAGACATCGTAATGGTCGACGGAAAGGTCGTGAAGCTCGGTACGCTGGCACAGTATGTACTTGACAAAAGAATCCCACTGGAAATTTGCCTGAGCTCAAACGTCCACACCGGGGCCGCGAAGAATCTTCAGGAACATCCCTTCGGCATTTACTACAAGGAGAAATTTAGAGTAACGCTCAATACCGACAACAGGCTGATGAGCGCGACGACATTATCCAGAGAATTCCAGATTGCGGAGGATGTGTTCCATCTTACATTCGGCGAGATGGAGAAGCTTACCATCAATGCGATGAAGAGTGCGTTCATTCCATACGGAGACCGAATCAGAATCATCTATGATGTAATAAAGCCCGGCTTCAAAGCTATCCGCGAGAAGTATGGGATAAACGGAGAAGCGCCATACGACGGGAAGCTAGTGCCCTGATAACAATTGGAGACAAAACATGTCTACCGAAAACAAAACCAGCACCATCAGTCCTTCGCGCGTGATCCGCGCGCCGAGGGGAAGCCAGCTCAATACGAAAGGCTGGCAGCAAGAGGCTGCCTTGAGGATGCTGATGAACAATCTCGACCCGGAAGTTGCCGAAAAACCGGACGAACTCATCGTATATGGCGGCAGCGGAAAGGCCGCACGAAACTGGGAAGCATTCGATGCGATAGTCGCGACGCTAAAACGTCTCAACAATGACGAGACTCTGCTTGTGCAATCCGGCAAGCCGGTTGCCGTCTTCAAAACTTATGAAGAAGCTCCACGCGTCCTGATCTCAAACGCCATGCTGGTCCCTGCCTGGGCCAATTGGGATGAATTTCGAAGACTTGAGCATCTTGGTTTGACAATGTTCGGGCAGATGACTGCCGGCAGCTGGATATATATCGGCACCCAAGGGATTCTGCAGGGAACATACGAGACATTCGCGGAAGCTGCCAGAAAGTACTTTAACGGGACGCTTTCAGGAAAATTCGTCCTGACGAGCGGACTGGGCGGAATGGGTGGCGCCCAGCCGTTGGCAGCGACTATGAACGGCGGCGCTTTCCTGGGAGTCGAGGTTGACCGTAACAGGATCGAGCGGCGCCTGAAGACGGGATATCTCGACAAAATGAGTGAAACCCTTGATGAGGCTCTCAGCCTGGTTCTTGATGCGAAAGAAAAGAAGCGGCCTCTCTCTCTCGGACTGCTCGGCAATGCCGCCGAGATAATTCCTGAAATCGCAAGACGCAAAATCATCCCCGACCTGCTCACAGACCAGACCAGCGCCCATGACACGCTGAATGGTTATGTCCCATCGGGGATTTCCTATGAGTCCGCATTGGAACTTCGCAAGAGCGATCCTCAAAAGTACATTTTGATGGCACAGGAATCTATTGCCCGACATGTCCGTGCTATGCTCGATTTGAAGAGACAAGGTGCGGTCACCTTTGACTATGGAAACAACATCAGGGGGGAAGCCCAGGCACACGGAGTCAAAGAAGCATTTGAAATACCGGGCTTTGTTCCGGAGTTCATCCGACCTCTGTTTTGTGAGGGGAAAGGTCCCTTTCGATGGGCCGCGCTCAGCGGTGACCCGGAAGATATCTATACAACAGACGAAGCGGTCATGAATGCATTTCCGGAAAATAAACATCTCGTCAACTGGATAGAGAAAGCCCACAAGTACGTCCGTTTCCAGGGACTTCCTTCAAGGATCTGCTGGCTTGGCTACAAAGAGCGAGACAAGATGGGATTGATTTTCAATGACCTTGTAAGGAGTGGAAAAGTAAAGGCGCCGATAGTAATCGGGAGGGACCACCTGGATGCAGGGAGCGTGGCGTCGCCGAATCGTGAAACGGAGAAGATGAAGGATGGATCGGACGCAATCGCCGACTGGCCGATCTTGAATGCATTGTTGAACGCCGTGGGAGGGGCGAGCTGGGTCTCGGTCCATCATGGCGGGGGAGTCGGGATAGGCCTGGCAATTCACGCAGGAATGGTTGTCGTCGCGGACGGGACCGAAGCCGCCGCGAGGAAATTGAGCAGAGTGTTGACCTATGATCCCGGTCTCGGTGTGGTACGGCATGCGGACGCAGGTTACGAGGATGCTATTCTCACCGCGAAGGGAAAAGGGATAGATATGCCAATGCTGAAGTGAGCCGCCTTTCGCGCGAAGTCTGATTGGAAAAAACGAATCCAATTATTGCAGAGTGAAAATCATGAAGCTGCATTATCGTGTAACGGGCCACGGGCATCCGCTTGTTATTCTCCACGGATTGTTCGGATCAAGTGACAATTGGTACACGCTCTCCAACGTATTCGGAAGAAACTTCAGAGTTTACGCCGTCGATCTGCGGAATCATGGCCGTTCTCCTCACAGCGATGTCTTTGACTACAAAGTGATGGCGGATGACCTGAACAATCTGTTGATCCATGAAGGAGTCAGTTCAACCTTTCTACTCGGGCATTCCATGGGAGGTAAGACCGCGATGCAGTTTGCGCTCACCCGCCCGGAGAAAGTGGACCGTTTGATAGTGGTGGACATCGGCATTAAGGCATACCCGCCGCAGCATGACAGGCTTTTCGATGCCTTGTTTGCTCTGAAGCTGGATTTGTACAAGACCAGGTCTGAGCTTGATGCGGCGCTGTCGGAGTATATAAGTGACCAGGCAGTGAGGCAGCTTTTATTGAAAAATGTCGCGCGTGATGACAACGGGGGATTCAAATGGAAGATAGATATACCGGCAATCCGCAGGAATTACGAGATGATAAACGGGGCCGTTGAATCGAGCCGGCAATTCGAATCTCCGACTCTTTTCATCAGAGGGGGAAAATCGTCTTACATTCTTGACGGCGACACGGAAGAGATAAAGTCAGTTTTCCCGAATGCAGAGTTCGTCACGGTTGAGAATACCGGTCATTGGGTACACGCGGAAGCACCGGGAAAATTCGCGGAGATCGTCATGGAATTTTTATCGGGGAACATGCGTTAAGAAATCAGTTCCCTCAAGCGTAAGCTGTTTGCATGATAGGGCTTGAGGGTTACAACGAGTATGTCTCTGTATGAATCAATTCCTTCGAGACAAGTTTGAAACTCTTTCAATCACAGTTTAATTTGTTTTTAGGGAAAAATTGGAGGAAGAAATGGCTGTTGAAATTGGAAAGAAGGCACCTGACTTTAAGCTCTATGATACTGAACGCAAAGAGAGAAGCCTTTCTGAATTTGCAGGCAGGAAGGTGGTTCTCGCATTTTACCCTGGAGCGTTCACGGGTGTCTGTACAAAAGAAATGTGCAATTTTCGGGATACGATGAGCAAATTTAACAACATGAATGCTCAGGTGATCGGTATTAGTGTCGATCCGCCGTTCTCTAACAAGGCGTTTGCCGACCATAACAAACTGAACTTTCCAGTCCTTTCCGACTACAATCGCGCAGCTGTGAAGGCTTACGATTCTTACCACGAAAACTTCATAGGACTGAACGGATATACTGCCGCCAAGCGTGCGGTTTTTGTAATTGACAAGGATGGCATCGTGCGGTATAAGTGGATATCCGATAACCCGGGCGTCGAGCCTAACTACGACGAAGTCTACAAAGCCGTAGAATCCACGAAGTAGTCGTGATGCAATCATGATTATCACGGGCTCGCATGAAATGGGCAGGCCCGCTTTTCCTTAAAGTGATCCGCCGGGAATTCACGGGATTTCATGACCCGGCTTTGAGGATGGAGGAGGATGGATATGACAAAGTCTGGAGTGAAACCGGCCAAAACGGCGAAAGGTACATTAGATGCTGGCGATAAAGCACCGGACTTCACTCTGAAAAGTGACAAAGAAGAAACCGTCAGCTTATCGCAGTACAAAGGGAAAAAAGTTGTCCTTTACTTTTATCCAAAGGATGACACGCCGGGTTGTACGAAGGAGGCTTGCTCCTTCCGGGACGGATTTTCAGTTATTCAGAAGAAGGGTGCGATAGTACTTGGCGTCAGTACCGACTCGGTGGAATCGCACAAGAAGTTCAAGGAAAAATTTCATCTAAATTTCCCTTTGTTGAGCGACGTGGATAAGAAAGTAGTCAATGCGTATGGCGTTTGGAAAGAGAAAGCGCTTTACGGAAGAAAATACATGGGCATCGAGCGCACGACTTTCGTCATAGATGAAGACGGGAAGATCAAGAGGGTATTTCCGAAAGTGAAAGTTGACGGGCATTATGATGAAGTGCTTGCTGAGCTGTAACACGGAAACCCCTTTCAGTAAAAATGTGTAAAATGAAGAAGGCGAAAACTGATGAGTGAAGTAAAGGTGGAGCTTGCCCTTGAGGATCTCATTCGCGAGATGCTGATAAAGCTGGACGAAGATCCGGAACGTGAAGGGTTGAAGAAAACCCCATATAGAGTTGCACGAGCCTTTGAGTTCCTGACAAAAGGCTACAAGCAGGACATCGAGACAGTGATGAACAATGCCATCTTCGAAGAGAAGTACAGCGAGATGGTGCTTGTAAAGGATATCGATTTCTTCAGCATGTGCGAGCATCACTTACTTCCATTTTTTGGGAAGGTGCACATTGCATACATACCGGACGGCAGGATCGTGGGACTCAGCAAAATGCCGCGCATCGTAGAAGTATTTGCGCGACGCCTGCAGGTACAGGAACGCATGACTCAGGAAATCGCAGAGACTCTGTTTGAGTATCTGCAGCCGCGTGGTGTCGGAGTCGTAATCGAGGCACAGCACCTGTGTATGATGATGCGCGGGGTGGAAAAGCAAAACTCTGCTGCCACGACGAGTGCGATGATCGGGGAATTCCGGGAAGACGTTAAGACAAGGGACGAGTTTCTGAACCTAATTACTCGCAGGTGAGGATGTTTTGAAGTTAAGGGATAGAGCCGCCATTGTCACCGGTGCGAGCAGAGGCATCGGCAAAGCAATCGCCGAGCATTACGCTGCCGAAGGAGCGAAGTTAGTCCTCTGCGCCCGGAACACGGAGCAATTGTTCGGAGTCAGAGATGATTTGAAGAGCCGTGGGGCGGAAGTAGTCGCGGTCGCCGCGGATATGGCCGCGGAAAAAGACGTTAACAGCCTTATAAGAACCGCGCATGAGGCGTTCGGCAGGATAGATGTGCTGGTAAACAACGCCGGATTTGGCATATTCAAACCGCTCCTTGAGATGAAGACGGATGAGTTTGATTCACTTTTCAGCGTAAACATGCGCGGCCCTTTTCTCGCAATAAGAGATACCCTTCCTTACATGATCAGTCAAAAGGACGGAGTTATAATAAATATCGCATCATTGGCTGCAAAGAACGCGGTCGAGAATGGTGCCGTTTATGCCGCGACGAAATGGGCCATGCTGGGATTCGGCAAAAGTCTCATGCTTGAAGTGCGGAAATACAACATCAGGGTGGTAACTATCTGTCCCGGTTCCGTCGACACGGACTTCGGCGATCACAATCGACCTGACCGTGATAAGATCCTCAGGCCCGAAGATGTTGCCGAAGCCGCGGTGCTTGCAGCTTCGCTCCCTGCGCGCTCCATGATGAGCGAAATAGACATGAGACCTACCAACCCAAAGTAGAATGGATCCTTCGCGTGACTTATTCGATGTGACCATAATAGGGAGTGGTCCGGTCGGTTTGTACGGCATCTTCTACGCCAGGCTTCGCGGAATGAAGGCAAAAATATTGGATGCACTGCCGGAGCTCGGTGGGCAGCTCGTCACCCTATATCCTGAAAAATTCATCTTTGATGTCGCCGGATTTCCAAGGATACTTGCCAGGGACCTTGCCAAGAATCTCATCGAGCAGGCGCTGTCGCTTGCCCCGACGGTGTGTCTGGGGGCGAAGGTAACCATGTTGAAGACTCATGAAGAAGAATCAAAGAGAGTCTTCGAGCTCGTTACCGACGACGGCCTTTCTCATTTCACGAGGTCTGTCGTCCTGACTGCGGGAATCGGCGCTTTCCGGCCAAAGAGACTCGGTGTACCCGGTATCGTAGAATTCGAGGGAAAAGGTATCCATTATTTCGTCAACGAAAAGAAAATCTTCTGCGACAAGGATATACTCATTGTAGGCGGAGGAGATTCGGCCGTAGATTGGGCGCTAAACCTTTCTGGCACTGCGAAGCAGATCACGCTTATTCACCGAAGAGATCAGTTCCGTGCTCACGAAGAAAGTGTCAAGGAGTTAATGTCGTCTCCGGTTGCCGTCAAGACATTCCACGAACTGAAAGCAGTCAGTGGAAACTCATCGGTTCAGGAAGCGGTGATTTTCGATAACAGAACAGGGGAGGAGCATTCACTCAGAGTCGATGCAATCATCCTGAACCTCGGTTTTCATGCGGACCTTGGTCCGATTAAGCAATGGGGATTGGAAATCGATAGGGGCGGCATCAAAGTGAATTATCGGATGGAGACCAGCATGGAGGGGATTTTTGCTGCCGGCGACGTTGCTTCTCATCCTGGAAAATTGAAACTGATAAGTACAGGCTTCGGCGAAGTGGCGACTGCCATAAATTTCGCCAAGAATCTAATCGATCCCGGTTCGAAGGTCTTCCCGGGTCATTCCAGCGATTCACGCAGTCTGCCGTCGCCAAAAGTCGGGCTCTGAGTTCTTCGGGTCTTCTTTCTCATGATGGTTTGTTAGGGATTGCACCATTCGATATATTCGTATCAATTTATCCATGAAGTATACTCCTATGCTTATCTTCCGTCGATCGTGAAGTCTAAAAGACTCATTTAAATGCCAGACAGAAGAATATTTCGCTCTAATTCACGCCTTAAGAAGAACTTTAAGTCGCTGCGTCATTACAATTATCGTTTATACTGGATATCGCAGCTGATTTCAGTCACCGGCACCTGGATGCAGAACATTGCGCTCGCGTGGCTCGTCGTTACTCTGACGGGTTCTGCAGTTGCCCTTGGTACAGCTACCGCCCTGCAGTTTCTACCGATTCTCCTCCTTTCCCTTTTTGCCGGTGTCTTCATCGATCGGTTGCCGAAAAGGAGAATCATCATCGCAACACAGAGCCTATCTGCAGTCCAGGCATTTATCCTGTGGATTCTGGTAGCATTGAAGGCAATAACACTTTGGGAGATCTATGTCCTTTCACTCTTCATTGGATTTGTCAATGCGCTAGACCAGCCGGGACGGCAGGCATTTGTTGCCGAGATGGTACCTGATGAAGATGTGGGGAATGCGATTGCGCTTAATTCTCTCCTCTTTAACGCAGCCAGGACAGTCGGGCCTGCGATAGCCGGCGTAACAATTGCGCTGGTCGGTGTTGCTTCTAGTTTTCTGATAAATGCGTTGAGTTATTTGGCGATAATCGCTGCCCTTTTGATGATGAGAGTATCACAACTCAGGACCTTCCCTGCAAGGGTAAGCACGACAATGAAGGAAGGGCTGAAAGAGGGGATTTCATTCGCTGTCAACGATCCCGTGATAGCTTCGATCCTTATAGTTCTAATATTTGTGGGGACATTCGGGTACAACTACAGCACGGTTCTTCCGCTGCTGGTCAAGTTCATCATGAGCGGCGGGCCGGAAATGTTCGGGGTGCTGACGGCAGCCTTAGGCATTGGGTCAATGATTGGTGCATTGTTAGTTGCCGGGCGCCAGCAGCCAACGCGTAAATTTATATACACTTTTGCCATGATATTCGGACTGATCGATGTGGCCATGGCCCTTTCAAGGAATTACGCTTTGACGGTAATCCTGCTCGTGGCGCTCGGTATTGCCAGCATTTCGTACATAGCCTCCACCAACACCTCGCTGCAGATGAATACTCCGATGCATCTTCGAGGCAGGATAATGGGTCTGTACGTGGTCATCTTCGCGGGTAGCACACCAATAGGAGCTTTGTTCACCGGTTTTGTTGCTGAGTGGATAGGTACCGCCCCAATGATATTCATAGAAGGGGTACTGTGTCTTATTGGCGTGTTTGCAGGAGTGGCTTATGTCAGGAGGAAAGCGGTGGTGGTTCAAAGAGAGGAAGTCCCGGAAAGGTCCGGGACTTCCTGAGGACCCCGGATTCTACTTACCCGAATCGGGTGATTGCCAATTTTGCCGGTTCATCATGTTTGACCGTCCCCACATGTTCATATTTCTGCCCATTCCTCCGCCATTTCTCATCATCTCCATCCTGTTCATCATCATTCCACCTCTACCCATACGGCCTTGCCATGCACCTGACATTCTGTTGTGTCTGAACATCATGGGATGCTGAAGAACATCTTTCCATATCTTCTGCTGCTCGGGGGTGAGTATCGTGTTAACCTCGAACCATCCCTCGAGCCGGTTTGAGCGAAGTTCACCTTGCAGCTTCGCGATGTCTTGTATCTTTGCTGCGAGCGCGTTCTGGTCCGGATTAGTGGCCGAAGCCAGTTCAGCATAGTCTAAGCGGGCATGGGCGATGCTGGCACGTATGTCGATTTGCTTCTGCATCAAGTTCAGCCGTATCTTCTGCATCTCAGCCTTCTGCTGATCGGTGAGTTTCAATCTGGCGAAGAGCATCGGGACGTGCATCATCGGCATTTGATGCATTCGTGGCGGTTCAGGCTGTGCCACAGCTGCTCCTGCGGCGAACAATAATCCGAGTACTGCTACGATCAATTTGCTTCTCATTTCAAGACTCCTTTTTGTAAATCTAACCGTTGGACTTCTGATGATCCGTTTCGGTTTAATATTTCTAGCTTGAAGCGCTTTTCATGCTTTTTTATATTCAAAAAGTGAGAGCGATTCTACGAGGGAGGCTAGTTATTGATGGTCTCCATGAAGTCAGTGAAAATATGGGAATCGTTGTAGATGGCGGAACAATTTTGCATGTGGGAAAATATGCTGAGATCGCCCGACACGCAGGCAGCCTTCCCGTCTACAACTTTGACGGTATACTCTGTCCGGGTTTGATTAATGCACACACGCATCTTGAGCTGTCTTTGTTCAGCAAAGAATCCTTCTCTCACAAGGATTTCGTCGAGTGGGTGATCCGGCTTGTAGAGTCAAGATCTTCGGCTTCCTCCAGCGAGACTCATCTAGAGTGCTTGAAGGCAAAGAGGGAGGTTGAAAAGCGCGGTACTTCTTATTTCGTCAACGTGGGAAATGATTACGATATGAATGTGTCACTCGGCAAGAATCAACTGTTTCAATTCGAACAAATAGGAATAAACGGGTCTTATGCCGACAAAATACTCGGTCATGCCAGCTCGCTTATAGAGGGCCAGTATGGGGTTGACACTTCATTGGCTGTGCACGCTCCATATTCGGTTTCGACGGAGTTGATGCGAGGGATTAAAGCATTTAACAATAGCCGGGGGACCATCACATCCATTCATCTCGCGGAGACTGCGGACGAGGTCGAATTCACACGTTCGGGAAAAGGCCGAATGGCCGACCTTCTTAATCATAGTGTCGGAAAATGGAATTTCACCGTTCCAGGCTTGTCGCCTGTACAATATGTCGACTCTTTGGGTGTGCTGGATGAAAAAGCCTTGTGTGCTCACTGTGTGTTTGTCGATGACGAAGACGTAAGAATTCTGAAAGACCGTCGGAGCACGGTGGCAGTGTGCATAAGGAGTAATCTGGAGCTTTCGGGTGAGAAGCCTCCGTTAGAGAAATTTCGGCGGAACGGGATTCGAATACTCATCGGTACAGATAGCAAGGCAAGTTCCCCCGACATAGACATGTTCTCAGAGATTGCAGCGTTTTACGACGAGTTTCACGATTTGTTTACTCCATCGGAGATAATTTCCCTCGCAACGGCCGACGCGGCTGATTTTCTTGGAATCGGCGATCATTACGGACGAATCGCTGCCGGCCTGAATAACTCAATTGTATATGTCCCGTTCGATGGAAATACCGAAGAGGCTTCCGAGTTTCTGGTCTCAGAAGCTTCTGGAAAGACTGAGGCGGTCGAGATTTGAGCGCGCGGTCCATGCTTGCACTGGTTTTTGCGGTTCTCCTCGGAGTAGTGGCCTACAAAACCGTGTTCGTCCCGGTCAGTGTGGGCATGGAAAGTTATCCCAAGAAGATTTTCATAAACACCGCGACTCCAGTTGATATCAAAGTAGTCGCTTTGAACAGAATTGGCTTCCGTATTCCCTTCATGCGCCTTCATGGGAAGTTCATTATACCGGAAGGGGCAACGAAGATACAAGTGCTTAAGACGGAAGACGATGAAATGATCTTCAGGACAAAGAGTACTGCCGGGAAACTGGTGGTCCTTTATTATACGCCCATCATTCCTTTTCCTGTCGAGATTGTCTTGGACATAGAAACTTCAGCGCTGGCATACAGTAAACCTTCCTTACTGATTCCCAGTTAAGTGCATAGATGCTTGATTTCAAACTTCTGAAGAGAGACGCTCGAACGAAAGCGCGCGCCGGCTTGCTGCAGACCGACCACGGCACGGTGAGAACGCCTGTCTTTATGCCGGTCGGGACGAGGGGAAGCGTGAAGGCCGTTGAGCAGCGGGAGCTGCTCGAAATCAACGCTCAAATAATCCTTGGTAACACTTACCATCTGTTTCAACGCCCGGGCGTCGAAGTCCTCAGGAATCTTGGAGGGCTGCATTCCTTCATTTCATGGCCCAGGCCGATGCTGACCGACAGCGGAGGGTTTCAGATACTGAGCCTGTCCGAACTGAGGAAGCTGACAAAAGATGGTGTTGAATTCAGATCTCACATCGACGGTGCATACCATTTTTTCACTCCCGAGAAGATTATAGAGGTCGAACGACAGATTGGTGCCGATATCATCATGGTCCTTGACGAGTGTCCTCCATATCCGGCAGAGAGGGATTATATTGCGAAGAGCGTTGAACTGACCCACGGCTGGGCAATGCGTTGCAAGGAGAGCTTTCTTAATTCGAATCCTCTCTACAACTACAATCAATACCTGTTCGGAATAGTTCAGGGCGGGACGCATTTGGATCTCAGGGAAAAGAGTGCGATGCAGCTCATCGATGCGGATTTCGATGGATATGCCATAGGAGGATTGGCCGTTGGAGAACCGGCGGAGGAGATGTACAGGGCTACAAATCACGTAACTGATATTTTGCCGGAAGACAGGCCGAGGTATCTGATGGGGGTGGGAACGCCTGAGAATCTGCTTGAAGCGGTCGAGCGGGGTGTTGACATGTTTGACTGTGTGATGCCGACGCGTAACGGCAGGAACGCGCAGATTTTCACTTCAAACGGTGTTCTGAACATCAAGAACGCAATTTACAAGTTTGACGAATCGCCTCTTGATCCGAGTTGTGACTGTCATACATGCAAAAACTATTCTCGTGCTTATCTAAGGCATCTTTTCAATGTCGGCGAGATACTCGGTTTGCAGCTCGCGTCCTTACATAATTTGCGTTTTTTTATTAGCTTAATGGAGCAAATGCGGCTTGCTATAATTGAGGACCGCTTTGTAGAATACAAGGAAGAAATGCTCGCGAAAATGGACAAAAAGAAAAAGGAGGAAATTTGAACGGTCTACTTCTTGCACTAATGGCTCAGCAGGGCGGAGATGCCGGAGGCGGCATGGTCAGCACTGTGATAATGTTTGCGTTAATCATCTTCATCTTCTATTTCATGATAATTCGCCCCCAGAGCAAGCGTCAGAAGGAGCGTCAGAAGATGCTCGAGGCGATGAAAAAGGGTGACAAGATTGTAACGAGCGGTGGAATACACGGCAAGATTATCGGGATGGAGGACAAAACCGTCCTCGTGGAAATTTCCGATAACGTGAAAATTAAGGTTGAAAAATCCGCCGTGACTACCATACTACCGGAATAGATATGTCTGAGTTTGACAGCATCGATGTTGCGATTGAAGACATTAGACAGGGCCAGATTGTAATAGTCGTAGATGACGAGGAACGGGAGAACGAGGGAGACTTTGTTCTCGCTGCAGAAAAAGTGACTCCTCAGGCGGTCAACTTTCTCACAAAACACGCGCGTGGAATAATTTGCGTTTCTCTGTTGCCCGAACGTGCTGAGCAATTGCAGCTCGATATGATGGTCGGTGACAATACCTCACTTCACCAGACCGCTTTCACGGTAAGCGTGGATGCGGTAAGGGGTACCACGACCGGCGTATCCGCTTCCGACCGCGCTACGACGATTCTATCGCTCGTGAACCCGGAGACGGTCCCGTCTGACCTTGCAAGGCCTGGACACATCTTTCCCCTTCGTGCCGTGAAGGAAGGTGTACTGAGGCGGGCGGGACACACCGAAGCAGCCATAGACCTCGCCAGATTGGCTTCGCTGTATCCGGCAGGAGTCCTGTGTGAGATTATGAACGATGATGGTACAATGGCACGTGTGCCGCAGCTGATTAAGATTGCCCGTGAGTTCGGGCTGCACATCGTCACGATCAGAGACCTTATTAATTACAGGATGCAACGCGAGCAGATGGTGAAGAAAATCGTCGTCACCAAGCTGCCTACTCAGTACGGCAACTTCGACCTGCATCTCTATCAGAGCGTAATTGACAAGAAGGAACATCTCGCGCTTGTCAAAGGCACAATATCCGGCGATGACCCCGTCTTGGTACGGGTGCACTCGGAGTGTCTCACCGGCGACGTCTTCGGCTCCAAGAGGTGCGACTGTGGTGAGCAGCTGCATTGCGCGATGAAGAAGGTTGAAAAGGAAGGGACAGGAATAGTCCTTTATATGCGCCAGGAAGGAAGAGGAATCGGTCTCGTAAACAAGATCAAGGCATACAAGCTGCAGGACGATGGGCATGACACGGTCGAGGCAAACGAAAAGCTTGGATTCAAGGCCGATCTTCGCGATTACGGTATCGGGGCACAGATACTTGTCGATCTTGGCGTCAGGAAAATCCGTCTCATGACGAACAATCCCAAGAAAATAGTGGGCCTCGAAGGATATGGGCTTGAGATTGTCGAAAGAATCCCGATAGAAGTCGAGCCGAATGAGGAAAATCAGAAGTATCTCGAGACTAAACGGGATAAGCTAGGTCATCTCATCCTCGATCTCTGAAAGGTGCCCGGGGCGCCTCCCGGATGTCCATCTCGGATGATTTGAGAGGGAAAGTTTGCAGGCGCTGGAAATAGTTGTTTATAGTTTATTATCTTTAGTCAAAGTCCGTCCCCCAGTAAGAGGGACGGACTTTTGTATTTGTATGAAACGAAGTAGGAGGATTCGATGTCGAATAACTTTGTCTATTTGACAAGAGAAAAATTAGTCGAACTTGAGGCACAGCTCAAGGACATGAAAACCAACGGCAGGTCGGAAGCCGCAAGGAAGATAGCCGAGGCGAGGTCCCACGGCGATCTTTCGGAGAATTCAGAGTACGATGCCGCCAAAGAAGAAATGCAGATGCTTGAGCTCCGCATTGCCCAGCTGGAACAGACTCTGACGAGGACTCGGGTGATGGACCCGGCCGAGGTGCGTACAGACAAAGTCTATATCTTCAGCAGGGTGCATCTGTTGGATATGCTTGCGAACAAGAAGATAGAATACCAGCTCGTCTCGACGGAAGAAGCTGACTTGCTGAAGGGGAAGATATCCACCGATTCACCGATAGGAAAAAGCCTTCTCGGCAAAGTAGTGGGAGACGTTGTTTCGGTGAAAGTGCCCGCCGGTATGAAGCAATATAGAATCCTGGAAATAGGCAGGTAATGCCCAGGAACCTTGAGTTCAAGGCAAAGATAAATGAGATAGTCGCGCTGGAGGAAGCATTCAAGCGGGACGGCGCGTCATTTGTCGAAATCCTCGAGCAGACAGACACGTATTTTGTTGTGCCGCGCGGGAGGCTGAAGCTCAGGGAAGCGACGGGGAAGAAAGCAGAGCTTATCTTCTATGAGCGGGACGAGAGTTCTCCGGAAGAAATGCGGAGTCTCTATGACGTTGTTCCGGCGGACCTCAGGATGGGGGAAGTCCTTTCAAAAGCTCTCGGCGTCAAGGTCGTGGTTTCGAAGAAGCGGCGGCTTCTCATGCTGAAGAACGCAAGGATACATCTTGACGCGGTAGACGGGCTCGGGGCATACCTGGAATTCGAGGTCATGTCGCAGGGGGACGATGCCGGCGACGCGATTTTGCTTGACAGACTTAAGAGGATAGCGGCTCCCTTTGTGGAAAGGGAGATCAATGTGTCTTACAGTGATCTGATAACATTGACACGAGGCTGACTTTCCAGATTACTCGTCAGTGATGGAGCGAATCCGATTTCCCTGGCAGCAACTCTGTTACGTTTGGATTCAAGATTTCCCTTGTTTAATATTTGGAAGAACCTAGGGTGGACGGGCCCCGGAAGGGGTCCCGACGGGAGTTTGGAAGGTGAAGGACAAACGGTCGATATGACAAAATGTTGTTCGGGAATAAGGGATGCACAAGTGATAACGGATTCACGCTTTGGACGTCACAGCGGTGCTCCCCACAAAGTACAACTACCTAAAGAGCGGGCGCAGAAACTGCGGTTCCCAGTGCTATGGCGAGTCATCGGGTCTGATGACTGACGAACGGGCAGATATTCTGCTGTTGTGCCTGCTCCAAACCAAACGGAGGGTAAAATGAATTGCGTTACAGTTAAGCAAGCAAAGGATATTCATCCTAATTCTCAGCCTTGCGCCGCTCCAGTCATGCAGTCAGAAGCTCAACGTTTCGGAATCCCCTACAGCAACAACCGTCCAAAAAGGATCGGATAGTACTTCTACGACTGCGTCGTCAAAGGAAGTCAAGGGCAATCCAAAGTTATCACCAATTAGGACATCTTCCGTCCAGCCATTGGTTCAATACTACAATGCAGGGGCGACTTATAACGGGCCTGAACAGTGGCGGGCCGATCATTACTGTCCGCGATATGGGGTCTTGATGCTCTTTGAAAGCAAGGGCATCACCGGGTCATCATCGGGATGGTCCACTATGCGAAATCAATATGGGTTCAATGGGATCATCGGGTTGACCCCATCTTATATTGATCAGGCCATATCCGTCGGATATAATTTCAAAAATCTGATCAGCGGGCTTCCGGATTCTTTGAGCGAATTGAGTTCATGGGTTTCGCTTGCGCTGTCGAAGTATGTCACGAATTTTTATTTTGACGAGCCATGCAATAGCAATCACAGTTACTCCCTTGCAACGGCTCGCGATACAATCGGGAGTTTAAGCGGGGGGACTGGAAAGCTCTGGGCGGCCGATTATTGCACTACGGCTCAAATGCTCGCCAATGCCTGTCCGACTGACTGCCTGATACAACAATATCCCTACATGGACGATCTCGGCTGCGACAAATATGCTTACACCTTAGGCAGTAGCTGTAGTCAGGTGATTTCTAATTACACAACGTGGAGAAATTCATTCCCGGACAAGTTCGATTTCATTTGGATCGCCGCCGAGGACGGAGAGACTGGCTGTTATCAGAACGAGTTTGACTGGATGATTCAAAATGGGGGGATCGGTACTGTTGCTCTATACGTCGATGGGAGTTCAAACTGGTCGGATGTTACGGATTTTTGTCAGCAGGCATATTCACACGGTTATCTTAACCAGGTATACAGACAGTTCCATTCGGTCTATACATGCCGCTACAATAATGTGAGCTTTCCTCCGGCGTGCTGCGGTGGGAGCGATTACGGAATGTGGGACGCCTCAACTCAGACTTATATTGAATGCAGCAACCCTAATGGATCCGGCTGCGTGCAAGTGTGGTATCTTACGAGCAACGTTGATGACAACGGATGGTCCAACCCCACTCCGTACGGATCAACTATCACGTACTTCGGAACAACCAGCCCTTGTCCATAAGTAAGGGGGATGAAAATGAAAATGACATTTTATTTATTCTTCGCTTTCTTGCTGCTACTATCCGGAGTGGACTGCAAAGCCCAAGGGAGGCGGATGTACTTCGGCGTGGAATACGAGCTTAATCCCACGCCAAGCTTTGTTTTTCACGGTGGAGGAAATCCTGTTAGGTGGGATAATGTTGCACTTTACGCAGGGTATTTCACCGACCGGTATACGTCCGTCGAGGCATTTACGACGCTTGGAGAATTCAGTGATCGGAATTACCTGAGCAAAGAGGGCCTCTATTTCCCTGCCGAATATGTCATAACAAAGAACGTGGACAGATTCTTATTTGCTACGGCAGGTATTCGGTTGAACCTTGGTTCCAGCTATTCTGCAAGGGGTGTAAGATGGTATTTCTTGTTGGGTACCGAGGGGATCTTCTTTGGAGCACCGTATCGCGAGAGGAGTATAACTTACTATGATGGCATTCTCGACAGTGTTCTTACGAGGAAATGGGGCTTCCCGATTTTCAGGTATCAAGGTTGGGGAATAACTCTGCTTGGGTTCAGACTGATTGTGCCGACCCGCTACATAGATCTATCCTGGACCTCACAATTCACGATTCCTGTGCTTAAATGGGGATGGAACGACATGCCGGATGCCACACTTTTGTCGAGTACGGTAGGAGTCCAGTTTTAGGGAATCAGCGGCGCCCGATCCGCAATCGAGGCAGCCAGATCTTCCGGAGGGGGCATTCCTTCCAGGAACCTGTTGAATGCCGCTTCTATTTCTGGAAACGTCTCCAGCCTTACTAACGTCGATCTCAGCGTGGAGCCGTTCCGGATTCCGTGGACATATCCGTGATAATATTTCCTGAATTCCGTCAGTCCGCGGTGTTCGCCTTTTAACCCTATCTCCATCTTCAGGTGGCGGAGACAGGTGTCAGCCCGCTCGCGGAAGTCGGCAGGGGGAGGAACGGCGCCGTGTTTAATCAGATGTTTTATATCCCGAAAGATCCATGGATTACTGACGGCTCCCCTGGCAACCATGACTCCGTCGCACTTTGTTGATTCGAACATATCGAGCGCGTCCTGTGCCGACCGTATGTCGCCGTTGCCTATGATGGGAAGCTCAGCCATTTCCTTGATGCGCCGGATCCAGTCCCAGTCGGCATCGCCGTCGTGATGCTGCGCCCTCGTGCGTGCATGAATTGTCAGTGCCGATAATCCTTCGCCTGCGCAAATCTTTGCGACCTCGGGTATCGTAATGGAGTTCGAGTCCCAGCCGAGGCGCGTCTTTAAAGTGACCGGAATTGAAACCGCGCTCTTCACGGCGTGAATTATCGACTTCATCTGGCCGAGGTCCTTCAGAAGTCCGGCTCCCGCGCCTCGCTGAGCGACTTTGGGAACCCAGCAGCCCGCGTTGATGTCGATGAAATCCGGTCCTGCATCTTCTGCCATCCTTGCGGCTTCGGCCATCACGTTCGGATCGCCGCCGAATATCTGGATGCCGACAGGGCGTTCCTTTTCGCTGGTAATGAGTTTCTGCGTGCTTTTTCTTGCTGAGCGGATCAAACCCTCGGAACTGATGAACTCGGTGTAGACTATGTCCGCCCCGAATTCCTTGCAGATAAGTCGGAAGCCGAGGTCCGTCACATCCTCCATCGGGGCAAGTGCAACGGGGTTTTCTAATTCGTATTTTCCCAGGTTTATCTTCATATTCTGTTCCGCCTCACAATTTAGGCATAGCGCGCGGGATAGAGCAAGGCGGAAATTGAGAGGTAATTTTGGGGACTACATCCCTCAAAGCTGAGATTTCAAGCGGCTGAGATTCCAACAAAGCCGCCAACTCAATCGTCCGGTATTCCGGCGAAAGGGGTTCTACTCGGTTTTGTTCTGATGCGCCGAGATGCGCTACGGCACAATCTTGTTCAGCGGATACTCAAGTTGTGCAGGAGCTCTGCTCCTGCACCCTGGTCGGAACGCCCCCACCTGAAAATCCTTAGCTTCGTTGGGAGTGGCCTTTTTGGCGCTTGAATTGTCGGATGATTGAGTCAGCGGAACCGCTCATTTGCCCGCGGCTTTCGCTGAGATATGTACGGCCAGTATCAAAACCGAACAGCAGATGTATCAAAACCGCACACGATATTGGCTCTGAATGCTGGTACTCATTAATCTGGCAGGAATTCAGCGATCTCCAGGCATCACGGCCCGGCAGGGTGTTTGTATGCAACTAATCAGAAAGTCGGCCGTTCTCCATCTCATATGGCGGACAATCGGATGAACGGTCAGGTTATGCGTAAGAACATTCGGGAGGATAAGACAATGGGACTGTCTCAGAATCCGGTGTCAATCGGGGCGGGACTAACCGGCAACGAATCCAAAGTTGCTCGGCTCCTTGCAGAAGGGTTGCGGCGCGAAGAGATCGCGCAACAATTGAACGTGAGTATTAGCACAGTCAAATTCCATCTTGAGAATGTGTACAGGAAGCTCGGAGTGCACAACCAGGTAGGAGCGGTGGCTGAGTTCTTGGGAGACCCGCGTGTAAAGGATGATGGAGATTTGGGATAGTGGAGTACGACGAAAACTCACCCGTTTGGGTAGTTGCGCGATCAGGCTGTAGATAGTAAGTTATGCCGGTCAAGCCTCGCGGCAGAGGCCGCGATAATTGGCATCCCCACGCAATGATGGGGATGCCGGGCGAGGACGGAAAAGTGAGCTATTCTGATGAGAGGCCGGAGTATATTGATGCGGGAGAGCAATCGTGGGGCAATGAAATTCCCGGTAGTAGAATTAGGCTGGAGCGAAAACTGAGGAGATGCATTAAATACAAGGAATTCTTGTTTGTACTGCTTATTGGAGTGATCTTATTCATCGGTTGCAATAATAATCCAATAAGCTCCGCCAGTTCTCTTTGGACCCAATGTCAGGGGCTGCCAACCGGTTTGCCTATCACAGGTTTTGCTGCAAGCGGAAGTAATCTGGTTGCGGGGAGTTACAACGCCGTCTTCTCACAAGCTTACATCTTCATTTCCTTTGACGAAGGTTCAACCTGGCGGTTGGATACCACGTTTCATGCAAAGAATCACTATCCAGGCATTCCCCTTTGGGTCGGCACTCAAGTTACGTTCCTTTCCGACGGCGCGTACCTCTTTGCCGGGATAGCGGGCGACAGTGGAAACACATACGTCTCCACAGACGGCGGTGCAAGCTGGGTCGAAAGGGATACTAGCTTTGTTGAAAGTATACTTTCTTTTGCTGCTGAAGGAGGAACCATTTTTGCGGGAACCGGTCGAGGGGTATTCCGATCTACTGACTATGGCATAAGCTGGAGCGCTGCCAACGCTGGCTTGTATGACTCGCATACAGAGATAGGCCTTGCCGTTAGTGGGATCACGTCTGTTGGCAAAGACATTTTTGCGTGTACCGAGGGAAATGGAATCTATCGTTCGACGAACGGCGGGGCAAGTTGGGTAAAGGTTAATACCACGCAATTCGATTTTCACAGCCTCGCGCCGATTGGTGCAGAAATCTTTGCCGGATTTCCCGGAGGTTACTCCAACGGCGGCGTCCTGGGGTCCACGGATAACGGAGCAAATTGGAGGCCTGTCGACGCTGGATTGACGAACCCTTCAGTCAATGTCCTATGTGCGAACGGTTCTAATCTTTTTGCCGGTACAAACGCAGGGGTATTCCTTTCTTCCAACCTGGGGGAATCCTGGGTAGGTATTTCAGCGGGGACGAAGATCGATTCATTGGCGGCCATTGCGCTCTTTGCTGGCGGCTCATTCCTTTTTGTAGGAACAGATGAGAGTGGAGCTTGGAGACGTCCGCTACGCTAAAATAAACTCACTGAAAGTCAAAATGAGGATATCTGAAATGAAAAAATAAGGAGGAAGGGATGAGAAAATTCATTTAGCCACAGGCGGCGTAGCAGCGCCGCCTATAGCAGAAGCGGCAAAATAATCGGCTCAGTATTGGTAATCCACCAGCGGTGGGGTACGCGTGCCTTTTTATTTGCCAGTGATAATTACGCAACTATTTTCAGAATTTCAACACTTTGAAGGGAAATAACAATGGGAAAGATAGGAGTAAAAGTAATGCCTCACTGAAAGGGTTATTTCTCTCGCAAAGGCGCCAAGAACGCAAAGAAATGTTGACGAGCGGTTCGCTTTGCGAGCGGCTTGGCGAGAAACCATAAGTGTGGGGTTACGAGTAAAATACTGGCTTTCGCTAGCAGCTTTTTTGCTGCTACAGCTTAGCAGCGCTATGATTGCGCAAGGACAACAAGTACTACATGGCACAGTTCCAGCGAGCATCACCAGATTCGGCTTAAAGCCGGTCTCACGCCTGGATAGTACGAAGCAATTGAATCTCGCAATGTGCCTGCCTGTACGAAACCAGAGTGCATTGAAGAATCTTCTAGGAGAGATATATGATCCGGCCAGCACGGATTATCATCATTATCTAACAGTGGAACAGTTTACCTCACAATTTGGCGCGACGGAATCAGATTACCAGTCGGTGGTTGCCTTCGCGAAGGCAAATGGATTCACTGTGACTGATACGTCTCCCAATCGCATGATTCTGGATGTGAGCGGAACTGTAGCGAGTATTGAAAAAGCTCTGCACGTGACGAGTTCTTACGAGACTCCCATCTCACGGATAATGCGGATTTGGACTAATTGTGTACGGATAAAAAACCGCCCATTTGGGTGGTTGCGCGACCGGAGGGGACTTCGTAAGTTATGTTTGTCGTGGTTCGCGCTTAATGGTTCCTCAAGATTGAAATTAGCGGAAATTCAAGAGGAGCGCTTAGTGGCAATGAGAAATACCAAGGTAATCAGTTAAGCAACGGTTCACTGTCACGGCGAGTTCGCAGCATACAACTCAGGGTCGCGTGCCATGCAGTGTTGTCGCGTTATTAACGCGACGTGATCTTTGTCTGGCTGTAACCGTGTTATGAATGACCACTATCAGCCTAGATACGAAGGAAGGTGTATGAATTGTGGGCCAGTGTTGACAATTAGATTCCTTTTCTTGGTGTTCGCTTTAATCTTTTCTTATGTGCCAAAGGTTATTCCGCAGGATTTCCAGGTAAGCACCAGTGGAGCTGCAACCCTTTCAGTACAAGTTGCAAGCGATTCGTCCGGCCGTTTTGTCGTAGTCTGGGATGACGGCCGAAACATCAGGATACCTTATGGCGGGACAGGTAGTGAAGGTGATATCTATGGTCAAAGATATGACAACAAAGGGGCTCCGGTCGGCAACAATTTTAGAATATCTGATGACAGTTCTGAATGTGACAAATCATTTGCAGCACAATTCTTACCCCGAATCTCCATGAACAAGAAAGGGGAGTTTGTCGTCGTTTGGATGGACAGTAGGCCAAAGGCTACGCCGGATAATTCAACTGCCCCCCTTGAATTCAACGTGTATGCACAACGGTTCGATTCAAGAGGTGAGCCTCTGGGGAGCAATTTCCTGGTGGACAGTCCAGCGATTGGGGGCCAATTGAATCCAGATGTCGTCATGAGGAATGACGGCAGTTTTGTTGTTATATGGGTTAATAGTCTTGAAAGTGAAGGTGGGGTTAACAAGGTCTTCAGAGTGTATCTTCAGTCTTTTGATTCCAAGGGGAGGAAAGTGGGTTTGATTCAGAAGCTGAACCTCTACGCGCAAGAGCCCAGAATAGCGCTTTTCGATGATGGCGATTTTGTCATCGTGGCAGACACACTTGCTCAGGTATTCTCTTTTCCTTCAGATGAGGTGGGAGTTCCTTTCAGGATTTCGAAGGGTTTCACAAGGGTGGTCAAAACCAGCGATGAAAATTGCACAGATATATATGGGCAGAGATTTAACCTAGATCTGTCCAGGATACGGGGAGACCTAAAGATAAGTCATGAATCAGATAAGTCTGAACAACTTGTTCCTGCCTGCGCCATGGAAAACAATACCATACAAATTGCTTGGCTTGACGCAAGGGGTATGAGGTACTTCACGAACGTGTACCCTCCACAATTGGAGATCGATGTATGGGCTACAATTCAAGATTTTAATAATCCAACTGAGGGGCTTCCGACTCACTGTTCGCAGCCGCCATCGCATATTCCATCCTCTTTCAAGTTCTTTCAAAGTTATCCTAACCCTACCAATGGTATGGCCGCTTTTGCGTACGATTTACCTGAGGATGGGACCGTGAGACTCACTTTATACAATATCCTAGGGGAGGAGGTGACGTTACTGGGGGATGAATTTCAAAAAGCAGGGCACTACACCAGAGATTTCATGATTGACAATCTATCCAGCGGCATATATCTCGCAAGATTGTCGGTTAAGACCATTTCAGGAAGTACTCACACAAGCACAATCAAACTCGTCTTACTTAAGTAAGCGTGTGCATTTTGTCGCTCATTCACTGTGAAAAATACGGAGGAAAAATGAAGACTCTAAAGAGAACCCCTTTTGCTATGTTCCTGATACTTTCAGCAGTCTTTCTTTCCAAAGGAATTTCTTACGGACAATTATCAGGCGGGAACGGAGCAAAATATACTACTAGGTTTTCGTCAAGCTTATTCGACTTATAATTGGACACTGACGCACCGGAGGTTGAAATGAATGTTGCAGCAGAGCAACTCAGCAAGCGGGAACAGGAGGTTTTGCGGCTGATTCTGGAGGGATTTGAAAACAAGGCGATTGCAAAGAAGCTTTTCATTAGTGTAAAAACGGTTGAATTCCATAAAGAGAATCTTAAACAGAAATTGCAACTGAAAACCAATAGAGAATTGTATGAGTTGAACAATGGTCATATAATATTTGAGGACTGAACAGGTGAGCATTCCATCCAAAGCGATGTCCTCAACGCTTAGCTTTGAACGCGCTATCGAAGGTAAAATAAGGACTTGCCAATGAGAACGCCGAAGATCCTGATTCTTTTCCTCCTTTCCGGTGCGCCGTTATGCGGCCAGGAACTACCAACCGAAGGCTTATTCGAGTTCAACTCGATCTTTCAGCAGAAGAACATCAGAGTGTCGGACAGAATCAAAGAGGACTTGAATCTGCAGGGTTCATTTATTCAACAGACCTACTACAATGCAAACAAAGACACGCGGATAGATTCCATTCAACCAATAAGGCGGGTCTCTACAATTCAATACTTCTCAAATGGTGATCAAAACGTGTTGCAGTTGCTGGACGATGGATCTCACTTTGACGATGGCTCAAGCGACGCAATCTACGGAAATGTTTCAATTGGTGAATTCGACCGGTTTCGTACTGATGAATCCACCATCGATGTTCAGTTAGACACGATGGGAATTAATTATTTTATGATTTACCCTCGGGTTACTTACTTGCCGGAGCCGCCCACTATAATAATCCCTCAAAATAGTTCCACGGTATCATCGACAATGCCTCAAGTTGCCTGGAGAATAGACCCGAGAGCAGATGGAGCGGGCGTAATCCTTCTTGCAGGTGCTCCGGTCCTGGGAGAGAAACTGAAAGGCGTAATTTGGCAGGAATCGTTCGCGCAGAATGGGAATAGCCTCTTTACGGAAAAGTTGCCGTTCAAGTTGGAAAACAAGAAAGAGTATACGTTGATAATTTGGTCATACACAAACACTAAAGTGGTTGATGGCGTCTTGGATCGAGCTGCATATTCGATGGAGTGGAGCAGGTTTCGCGTAGATACCTCACTGCAGAATGGCGATTTGGTTCTCTTGCAAAATTTCCCCAACCCCTTTAGTTCTGTGACGTTCATTAGTTATGTTTTGCCTAAGGATGGAGACGTTTCGATAAAGATATTTGATGTTTTGGGGAATCAAGTAGCTACACTGGTACACGAAAAAGAATCGCAGGGCGAGCACTATGCTGTATGGTGCGGACAGAATGCTCTTGGATGTAACGTCGGCTCGGGTGTGTACCTCTACAATCTTATTTTCGACCATCACTCAAGAACCGGGAAATTACTACTGCTCAGATAGATAAACAGGAGTTTTCCCCCGTTGTTCTCCTGTCTGCCCAAGGATACCTTTCATATGCGAAGTGGAGAACCGTGACGGATCGAATCCGGAGCGGGTGCGGCCTGTTTCCGTGGGTTCTCAGGATTGGTAAACCAAAAAAGAACGGAGGTTAATATGGGACGAGCTAATTCAATGATTCGCTTTATAGTTGTCCTTGCCGGGATGCTTGCGGTTTCCGCATTGTCGTCATACGCGCAAGAAAGAACCTTGGATGATTTAGTAAGAGACTCTCAGGTGATTGTTATTGGTAATGTTAAGAATGTTCAAAGCAAATGGGACAATCAAAAGAGAAACATCTGGACTTACGTCACAATTAGCAGCCAAAGCTATCTGAAAGGCGACATTACACAGGGCGAATTGGTGGTTAGAATCCTTGGCGGCGCGGCGAACGATACAAGCCAGTACGTCTCTGGCAGTCCAAGGTTCGACGTCGGTGAGCATGTCTTGACTTTTCTGGGGAAGGATGTTCAAGATTTCTACTACGTAAACGGTTGGGAAGATGGCAAGTACACGTACAGGGATGGTGCTTGGATTGGAAAAAATTCTGAATTCCCCGGGCAACTCGTCACACAAATAAAGTCTATAGTAAAACTTCAATCAAAACAATGAACCCTCTTAAACAATGAAGGAGTTTTCCATGGCTACGATGAAGAAGTTCGTGCTTTGTGTTATGTTCATCTGGCTCTTGTTTCCCGCTACATCTCTTTACGCCTACAAGTATGTCGGATATAGATACACAAAGGGCAATTTTCCCGCTTTCTATGTCAATCAGGCGGGTACCCCCGATTGCTCTGGCGAATTCACTGCTATTCAAAATGCTCTACAGACTTGGAATAATGTAAACACAACCTATGTTGCTTTTCAGTATGGGGGTACAACCACGACAAATACGATGGGACTGGACGGTACAAATCTTATGATGTGGGTAGAGAGCGGCTGGCGAACTATATTTCCAGGCAGTAATGCGGTAGCGGTAAATTCCACGTGGTATTCCGGTGGTGTTGCCTACGAATCAGATATTCTCTTTAATGGTGAAGACTACACCTGGTCCGATAACGGAGCGGCTGGCAAATATGATGTCAAGGATGTTGCCACCCATGAAATAGGTCACTCAGTTGGTCTTGACGATCTCTACGACGATACGGACGCCGATAAGACTATGTACGTTTATATTGGGACTGGCGAGACGAAGAAATCAACCCTAGATCCGGACGATGAAGACGGTGCTAGGTACGTAAATTTCGAGGCCCAGACCTCAGGTACACTTTCGGAGGACCAGGTCTGGTTGGTATCGCTAGACGGCACCTCCATCACGGTCCCCGGGAATTTGACCATACCTTCGGGTCGAACCTTAGACATAGAATCGGGGCTTGCTGTCACTTTCAGCGGCTACTATAAGCTCCGTGTCGAGGGGGTACTTATAGCCAGTGGTTCTCCGAGTAGTCCGGTCACTTTTCAGGGCAACGGCTCCTCCGGCTCGTGGTTCGGCATCGAATTCTACAATATCTCAAGTGGTTCGAGCCTCCGCTATTGCACAATAAAGGATGCCAGCTACGGATTGAACCTGATCTCGAGCTCTCTTCCCGCTAATCCCCTCATCATCAGGAACAATAACCGCGGAGTCAACTGTACCAACTACAGCGATCCGAGTTTTATGTCGACCGTATTCGACTATAACAACTGGGACGTCTACGGTGATGGTACCTCGACACCGCTGCTTGGAACATCGATAGGCCCGGGGTATAACAGTTTCCGCGACCCCGGATACTACCAGATATATTCAACCTATTCCGGTACCATCAGCGCCGAGGGGAACTGGTGGGGAAGCTCTCCCGCCTATCCCATTGTTACTTCGAATGTGGATTATTCCAACTGGCTTTCCGTTGATCCGAATCCATCCATGAAACAAACAGGCGGTAAATCCGCCGTTGTCGTCCAGTCCGTATCGCCTTCTTCACCGGGGTTGCAGAACTCTCGGCCAGGCGTCACAAGCTCCGACTCTGGCACAACGCAACTGGATGCAGCGTATCGTTTGTATCTCGACGGAGATTATGAAAATGCACTCCGGGCTTTTGAAACCGTGACGACAAACTATCCGGATGACTTTGCAGCCTGCCGCGCCCTGGTTTTTGCCGGGCGGTGCCTCGATAAACTTGTCCGGTCTTCGGATGTTCTCACCGAACTGAACGATGTCTCTGCTGCACAAGCAGGCACCAGGGTAAACACATTCGCCGAGGCAAGGCGCACGTATCAATATCTGAAGGAGGGGAAGTACCAGGAAGCGCTTGCGCAAGCCGTGCAGATTGCCGGTTCGAGCAGCGACACGGCTCTTATGAAGTTCGCGCTTTATGATGCCGGGAGCATCGATTGGTATGACCTTGGTAACAAGGGAGATGGCGAGAAATACTATCGCCAGTTGATCTCCCGTTTCCCTGGCGATCCGCTCAGCGCTTCTGCACTTGTAGCCATGGGGGAAACCACCTCGCCTTCTGCTCCTCAGCAGCAAGCCAGCGCTGTAACAGAAGAGAACCAAACAGTACTTGGGAATTATCCCAATCCGTTCAATCCGGCGACTGTGATCTCATACGGTCTTAATAAAGGAGGTCATGTGACACTGAGAATCTACGATGTACTTGGAAAGGTTGTCGCAACACTTGTCGATGGTAATGAGAATGCGGGCCAACACAGCGTGCAGTTCAATGGCCAGAACCTTGCCAGCGGGATTTATCTCTATCGCTTAACTGCACTTGGAGTCGATCAGGTGAAGAAGATGATCCTCATGAAGTGATTCCATAACGTAACTTTCATCGAGAAGGAACTATTTGAGGCCCGATTTCTCATAAATCGGGCCTCTCGTTAGCCTATTTCCCCTCGTGTTTTTCCGCACACACAGGATCACCCCCAAGACGTGATGAAGACGAAGACAGCGTTCCATTCGGCGCTTCAAAAATCATGTGGATGACTCGATAAGGTCAGATATCTTTTTCAAGGTCCCTGCAGAATGTTTCCCGGTTCCCGCCTCCAGCCGACGAAGTGTCGCTTCGTCCATTCCTAGTTGGATCGCCAGTTGCTTTCGCGTCATCCCGTGGAGAAGCCTGGACCGAGTGATTTTCTGGTTCAAGGTGCTTGAGGGGAAAAGATTCCCGGGAATGTATCCCAGGAACTCGATTATCTTCTGGATCTGCCTTATGAGCGGCTCATGATCTCCGGCTTCCCATCCTACAACGGACATGACATCCACCTGCAGCTGGGCAGCGACCTCCCGCCGGAAGAGTCCGAGATCAAGCCGCCTTTTCCGTATGTGGTCACCAAAAGTCATAAGTGTCCTCGGATAAGCTTTAGGAAGCGGCTTTTTAGCCTTAATTTCGAGGTGGCAGAATGGCAACGCGGGGATGTCCATTCGCTGTGATAGACAAATCAAGAGCACTATCTAAGACATGCCGCCCCTACGCTTAGACACTTACCTTGTCTCATGATAGTTCGGGCAACTCTCCGTTCTATTCTCCCAGGATTCCGCAATTCCAGGATTCCCCTCACGGCACAATCTTGTTCAGCGGGTACTCGATGATTCCTTCAGCCCCGTTGCGTTTCAATTCCGGGACGATGATCCTTACAGTGCGCTCGTCGATTATCGTCTCGATGGCGACCCACTCGTTGTCGTAAAGCGGGGAAACAGTCGGCTTTCGAAGTGCCGGGATTATGCCGATTACTTTCGGGAGATCCGACTTCCTGATATTCATTTTCAGCCCGACCTTTCCTTCGGCCGCGATCGCTCCCCTCAGCAGTAATGCAATAGTCTCGATTTTCTCACGCTTCCACTGGTCCTTATAAGCCTCGTTGTTTGCGATAAATCTCGTGGAGGATTGCAGGACGGTATCGATGACGCGGAGGTGGTTCGCGCGTAATGAAGTTCCGGTTTCTGTCACTTCGACGATGGCATCGGCAAGCTCCGGGACTTTTACCTCGGTTGCACCCCACGAAAATTCCACAGAAGCTTCGACTCCATTGCGTTGGAGGTACTGCTTCGTGATGTTTACGACTTCCGTGGATATCCGCTTCCCATGCAGGTCCTTCACCGATTTAAACTGCGAGTCTTCCTGAACCGCAAGAACCCATCTCACAGGCCGCATGCTTTGTTTTGCATAAACAAGCTCTGCGACTTCTGTAACATCACTGTTGGTCTCGATTATCCAGTCCTTACCGGTCAACCCGGCGTCGAACGTACCCAGCTCGACATATCTCGCCATTTCCTGGGCACGCACAAGCATGATTTTAAGCTCGTCGTCCTCGACGGTGGGGAAGTAGCTCCTCGATGATACCGAAATATTGTAACCGGCTTTCTGAAATAGTGAAAATGTTGATTCCTGGAGACTCCCCTTCGGCAGACCCAGTTTTAACACTTTATCTTTTGACATTTTGTTTCGTCCCTTTATTTATACTGTTTGTAGCGAGGAGCTCCGTGTAACTACTTCCTTATGACAAACTCCACACTGTCGGGTTTCACGAATATTACTTGCAGTGTAGGAGGGGCCTTGACTTCGGGCTGAACGCGTGATGAACTCGAGTGGATGAGATCGTCGTAGTTTACAGTCACACTCAAAGAATCGGCGGAAATCTCAGACATTGTGGTGATTCCACCCCTTAGAGTTACGTCCACTGTGGGCGGCAGGAGAAGAATGTTTGCCGAATCGCTATTATTTAGAATTTTGATCGGAATATCTTTGTAGGTATCTTCTGCAATTTGCTGGACACTCACACTTACATCGACATACTTTGTCCCCAGCGAAAGGATTCCTGTGAGCGTGTCAGAAAGTGGTATGGTTGTAGTTATTCCATTCATGACTCGTTTGAAACGTCTGGGCTGCGTGTACCATGCGTCAAGTTTACTCACTATGTCACTCGAGCCTATGACGGTTACAGAGTCAGGGGAGAGCACTGGAATTCCGACGACCATGAAGCCGCTTCGGGGTTCGACATCAATTTCGGGTATAATGGGGACCTTCTTGGTCGCAATTTTATCAAGTGTCATCACTACAGTGTCGGGAGTAAAGCTGATAATATTTGCCGACGAGCCGAAGTCCAACGAATAACCGAGGTCACGACTCGTGATGACGATTCTTCTCTTATTAAAATTGGAAAGATCGATGTTTATGCTCGATGTGGTGGAAAGATAAGCGGAAGCTAACTGCCAGCCGGTCCCCCGAACGCGCACCAGAATAGACTTTGGGATGGGACTCGCCAGCGCGGTATTGTCGGGGAGACCGCTAACCTTGAACGGGACCCTGATCGCTACCGAGTACTCGTTGTTCATCGATACGGAGAGCCAGACAAGGATTGAAAGGACCAATGAAGCGATTATTACGTGAGTTTTCTTTTCCATTCCTTATCGTGAAACGAGTTGTTCCTCAACGGAGTATTAAGCATTTGTCGACGGGGTGAGTCCATTTTTGGATGTCCAGCACCCGAATTCTTTTCTCTGTTTGATCTGTTTTATCCCGGGAAATTTGAAATCCAGTAATTTTCGGGGAATCGAAAATCCTCCCACTAGATCCGTCGTCCAAGTATACAGCGGATAGCTCTGCTCTATCCTGAAATCGACGCTTGGGTTGATTCACTAACAAGAAAATTTAAACCTGTATGGGTTAATTTCCAAAAGGCGTCACCTAGTCTGCTGAACTTGAGAAGTTAGTTGAGTTACAGCAAGAAAAATAGCGAATTCTCAAGAAAATGATTGCTATTTGTCCACTCCTTTGGTAACTTTTCGACGAATGAGACTTGCAGTATTTGTGTCTGGTAAGGGCACAAACCTTCTTAATATTATCAAAAGGAACCAAGAGGGATTTTTAAGGTCGGAAATCATTTTAGTGATTTCCAATCACGAGTGTGAAGCGATAGAGAATTCACAACGTGCTGGCATTCGGACAAAGATCTTGGACTCGAAGAGTCTTGAGAACGAAATCGAGTTTGGAAACGTACTTCTCGAAGTATTACGGAAGAATCAGATCGAATTTGTTGTCCTTGCAGGTTTTCTCAAGAAGATCCCCGATGTTGTCGTCAAGTCATTTCAAAATAAGATTATCAATGTGCATCCTGCTCTTCTCCCCTCTTTCGGAGGCAAGGGGATGTACGGGATGAAGGTCCATCAGGCCGTTATAGACTACGGATGCAAGGTCAGCGGAGCGACTGTCCATCTCGTAGATTCAGAGTATGACCACGGACCGGTGATCCTGCAGAGATGCGTGCCCGTTAGTGATGACGATACGGCGGAGACTCTTGCCTCAAAGATCCATCAACTTGAATATGAACTTTTACCTGAAGCACTAAAGCTGTTTGAGGAGAATAAGGTTCAGGTAGCAGGAAGAAAGGTGCGAATTTATCTTTCGTGAAAATAAAGCGTGTATTGGTTAGTGTAACGGATAAGACTGGGCTTGCGGAGTTTGCGACTGTTCTGGAGAAACAAGGTGCGGAGATTTTTAGTACGGGCGGCACGCTGAAAGCCCTCCGGGAAGCTGGAATAAAAGCAAAGAGTATTACCGACGTTACGGGGTTTCCAGAAATCCTTGACGGGAGGGTGAAGACTTTACATCCTGCAGTGTTTGCCGGCATACTGGCAAAGCGCAATTTGCAGGACCACATGCAACAGCTGGAAAAGCTCAATCTTTCTCTGTTCGATATGGTAGTGGTTAACTTGTACCGCTTCGAGGAGACCGTCGCCTCAGGAGCGAAGCTTGATACGATTGTGGAGAACATAGACATAGGCGGCCCTTCGCTGATAAGGGCGGCGGCAAAGAATTATGAGGGATGTGCAATCGTCGTAGATCCGGCGCAGTACACTGAGATCGCGGCGGAGATCGGCAATAACGGGGAAATCGGGTTGCCGTTGATGCAGAAGCTTGCCGCAAAGGCCTTCCAAAAAGTTGCGGAATACGATGTCGCGATTGCAAGATTCTTCGGCGACCAATTTGGCGGCGACCGCGCGCCTGGGGATCCTCTGTTCCTGGCTGCGCGAAGAAGCATGGAGTTGCGTTACGGTGAGAATCCTCACCAGTCGGCGGGACACTACGGCGATTTCAAGAAGTACTTTGACCATTTGCACGGGAAAGAGTTGTCCTACAACAACCTCGTTGATATGGACGCTGCCCAGAGGGTCGTTCAGGAATTTGAAGCACCCGCTGCCGTGATAATTAAGCATACAAACCCTTGTGGTGTGGCGATCGCGGAAGATGTCTTTCACGCCTATACCGAGGCGCTGAAGACAGATTCGAAAAGTGCTTTCGGCGGAATAGTCGCTTTTAACAGAAGAGTCGAGTCCATGCTTGCGGAGGAGCTCAATCGTATCTTCCTCGAAGTTGTCATTGCTCCCGAGTTTTCAGATGAATCCCTTGAGATACTGAAGAAGAAAAAGGATAGGAGGCTGGTAATCAGCAGGAACAAACTTCCTGATGATATCCAGGTGCGCTCTTCGTGCGGCGGTTTACTTGCACAGACTTCCGACGATACTGTTGTGAATGCGAACGACCTGAAGGTTGTGACGAACCGCAGACCGACGGAGCAGGAACTGCGCGATTTGAAGTTTGCATACGCGGTTTGCAAGCATGTAAAATCCAATGCGATTGTCTTTGCGAAACACGGAGTGACGCTTGGTGCCGGAGCCGGACAAATGTCCAGAGTCGATTCTGTAAAGATTGCCCGGATGAAGGCAGCGGAAGCAGGGCTCGATCTAAACGGCAGTGTTGCCGCCTCGGACGCTTTTTTCCCTTTCGCGGATAATGTCGAGGAGATTGCAAAGGCCGGTGCGACCGCAATAATTCAACCCGGCGGTTCCGTGAGAGATTCCGAATCTATAGAAGCCGCAAACAAGTTCAACATTTCGATGGTATTCACCGGTATCAGACATTTTAAACATTAGAAGAGCGCAGCAATGGGATTCTTCGGACTTTTGTCAAACGATCTTGCGATCGATCTGGGAACAGCGAACACGCTCATCTGGATGCGTTCCAAAGGAGTGGTTCTAAGAGAACCTTCCATAGTCGCGTTCGATAAGAATACGAAGCGTATCGTCGCGATAGGGCATGAAGCCAGAGAGATGCTTGGAAGAACGCACAGGGATATACAGGTCATACGTCCCATGCGTGACGGCGTGATAGCAGATTTTGAAATTGCGGAAGGAATGCTTCGCGCCTTCATAAAAAAAGTTCACGCGGGCATGCTCCCCAGCAGGAGAATTGTCATCAGTGTCCCGAGCGGAATAACCGAGGTCGAGAAGAGGGCCGTTCGCGACGCCTCCGAACACGCCGGCGCGAAGGAAGTGCATCTTATCGCGGAACCGATGGCTGCCGCTATCGGAATCGGGCTGGACGTCGACGCTCCCGTCGGGAACATGGTCATCGATATCGGCGGCGGTACAACTGAGATCGCCGTGATTGCGCTGTCGGGAATTGTGAACGAGGAATCGATTCGCATCGCCGGCGACGAGATGAACAATGCAATCATACAGTTTTTCAAGAAGAATCATAACATCCTGATCGGCGAGCGCACGGCAGAGGCGATAAAATGTGAAGTTGGCTCCGCCATGCCTTTGAAGGAAGAAATCACGATCCAGGTTAAGGGGCGCGACCTGGTCGCAGGCATCCCGAAGACTACGGAAGTGAGCTCAGCAGAAATTCGAGACGCGCTGAATGAACCCGTAGGTGCAATTGTGGATGCCGTGAAGATATCTCTGGAGCGTACGCCTCCCGAGCTCTCCGCGGATATTCTGGACCGCGGAATAATGTTGTCGGGCGGCGGTGCGCTTCTCAAGGGGCTCGACGAACGAATAAGAATGGAAACGAACCTTCCGGTTCATGTTGCCGAGGATCCTTTGACTGCCGTGGTGCGCGGCGTTGGAAAAGTCCTGGATAAGATAAACGAATTCTCGAAAGTCTTGATAAAGAGCAGGCGTTACTGACGGAAATCTGGAATGTTTACATGGATTTCTGAGTTCTTCAGTCTGGCGAAGAACTATTTTATTTTTGCACTCCTTCTGGCTCTGTCCCTTTTCCTGATATCAACGAACCACAACTCTTACACAAGAGGGTTGCAGGCTGCCGGTCTTGTGACAACGGCCTATCTGGAAGCCGGGGTTCAGCACGTTGCAGACTACTTCCTTCTCTCCTCGAGGAACAAAGAGCTCCTGAAAGAGAATGCCCGGCTGATCGACACGGTCGCCAAAACTCATCTTGCGCTCGACGAGAACGAGCAACTCAGGCAAATGTTGAACCTGAAAAGTCAGTCCACAACCCCGCTTATTTCCGGAACCGTAGTCGGCCGTTCTTCTGATGGCGGAAGGGACTTCTTGACTCTCAACATCGGAAGCGATGAGGGCGTTCGTATCGGAGATCCCGTTGTCAACGGAAGCGGCCTGGTAGGCATCATTTCCAACGTAAGCGGTAAGTTTTCACTGGTGCGGACTCTGTTGGATGCCGATAGTAGGATTGCGGCGCGGCTGGTGGACGCCACTGCCGATGGACTGATTGAGGCCGGCAGCTATGGCGAGCTGAAGATGAGCAATGTTGCCAGGAGGCATGATGTCAAGAAGGGCGATATCGTGGAGACCTCCACCCTGAGCAGTCTTGTACCGCCCGGAATAGTAATCGGGATGGTTTCAAAGGCAACGGACAGGACGGGAAATATATTCAAGGATATTACAGTAAAACCCGCAGTTGATTTCAGCTCCATTTTCGCGGCATTTGTCATGCAATACGAACCTCCCGCGGCCGCGGTGAAGCTTGAAAAAGAAGCCATCAAGAAGAAATGACAAAGAGAATTATTGTTTACATTGTCATCGGTACGATTTCCATACTGCTCCAGAAATTTCTGGACAATTTCGCTTCGTTGGGTTCCGTAGCGCCCCAGTTCGTCCTGTTATTCGTCATCTATCTTTCTCTTCGGGAAGGACAGCTTTTCGGCACTGCCGGAGGATTTATTGCCGGTCTTGCCAATGACATGCTGGTCACTCATTTCATCGGCTTCACTTGTCTTGTCGGTGTCCTTGCCGGCTTCATCTCAGGCTTCTTCTACAGAGAAAGCGAAGTAGACCTGGCGGGAAGGACCCTTAACTTTGCATGGATATCGGCCGTTACATTGTTTCTCACCGAATTGTTGGCGCTGCCGATTATTGCAGCCGGAGAATTGAACTATTTCTATGTTTTCTTGAAATTCACACTTGGGACGACCGTATATACTTCAGTTTTTGCGATGATTATAGTTTTTGTCAACGGGAAAAAGAGCCGCTATGTTTGACGCGGAGTTCGGGTCGCGTTCACGATCTCTGATGATGCGGGGAGTTGTTGTCCTGGCATTGCTCGCGATAGGAGTGAAGCTCGGAGATATGCAGCTGGTGAATGAAGTCATCTATGGCAAGAAATCGGAAGACATCACCACGAGGATTTTCGTTCAGCAGCCGCTCCGCGGCGAAATATTCGACCGCAACGGCAACGTGATGGTGGAAAACGGTCCCGCATACGAAGTTTCCATAATCCCGAACGAGTTCAAAAATGATCAGATAGGTCCTCTGGCAAACCTTCTTCAGATGGACAGCGTGGACATAGCCAAGCGAATCAGGATCGGTAAGACCATATCTCCATACCTTCCGGTCAGGTTGAAGCGTGATATTTCTTTTGCAGCCCTGTCCGCCATTGAGGAACATCTTAAGGATTTTAGCGGGGTCTACTTCGATATACAACCGAAACGGGTTTATGTCGGCAAAGCAAGGGCAGCGCACATCCTTGGGTTTACAAAGGAGATTTCTGAGAGGCAACTGGAGACGCTTGGCGACTATTATCAGCCGGGCGACATCGTCGGATACAACGGACTCGAGGCTAGTTACGAGACAATTCTTCGTGGACAGAAGGGGTACAAGTATCTTGCGGTAAACGCACAGGGACAGGTGATGGGGAGTTATGACGACGGCAGGCTTGATGTCCCCTCTCAGGACGGTGATGATTTGTACCTTTCGGTCGATGAAGGTCTGCAAGCGATGGCAGAATCGCTTATGGTGGGAAGGCGTGGTGCGGTCGTCGCGCTCGATCCAAACAATGGGCAGGTACTTGCGATGACGAGTGCGCCGGATTTCGATCCGTCTGTTTTTTCAGGTTATACTTCGAGAGCGGAGTGGAACAAACTAGTCAACAATCCGGATCATCCGTTGTTCAACAGAGCTACTATGGCAGCACTTCCTCCCGGGTCCACATTCAAGATGGTACTCGCAACTGCCGCGCTCGAAGGAAACGTAATCGATACAAACTGGACGATTCATTGCACTGGGTCTATGCTCTACGGGGGAAGAATATTTCACTGTGACAAGGCGCACGGGACGGTCAACATTATCAAAGCAATTGAGGTGTCGTGCAACGTGTTTTTCTATAACCTGATGCTTAAAGTTGGTTTCCAGGCATGGACAAAATACGGCAGGATATACGGCTTCGGCGAGAAAACAGGCATCGATTTGGAAGACGAGAGCCCTGGAATAATGCCATCCGAGCACTATTTCAACCAGATTTTCGGAAAGGATCACTGGACTAACGGTTATCTTCTCAGTCTGGCGATTGGCCAGGGGGAAGTGAGCGCTACTCCGCTTCAAATGGCTGCTTACACAATGGCTATTGCCAACTTCGGCAAATACTACCAGCCGCATCTTGTCAGATATATCCGCAACCAGAGAACCGGAAAGATCTATTACACGCAATACAGCGAGCGCACACTTCCTATAAGCAGAGAGGTGCTGGGCAAGGTCCGGGAGGGGATGTACTATGTTGTAAACGGCGACCGCGGTACCGGAGTCGCTGCACGCATACCGGGCGTCGTAGTGGCAGGAAAAACCGGGACGGCGCAAAACCCCCACGGCAAGGATCACGCTTGGTTCGTTGCATTCGCTCCGTTCGACAACCCTAAAATCGCAATTGCCGTACTCGTTGAGAACGCAGGTTACGGCGGAGCAGTAGCTGCCCCTATAGCCAGGCAACTGATACAGTATTATCTAAACGAGCGAAAGTCGGCGCCGGAGACAGAACCTTCGAACGGAATTGTCGCAGACGCCGCGGTGCACTGATGTTCGACTTTTTTAAAGAATCGTTCGACTATAAGACTTTTTTCCTGGCTCTGACCCTGGCTTGCATCGGGGTGCTGGCGGTCAACAGTGCCACCTACAACTCAGGGATGCACGAGTTCTTCGTGAGAGATATTGTTTGGCAGGGTGCGGGAGTTATTATTGCGCTCACAATAATGTTCCTTTCCAACAGGTTCCTTCAGAATAGTGCATATTTCTTCTACGCGCTGACTATTCTACTTCTCGTATTCGTCCTTGTTGCGGGCAAACGGGTGGCAAGTCACACGAGCTGGTTAGGCTTCCTTGGCATCGGCGGCCAGCCTTCTGAACTCGCAAAAGTTGCTTCGATTCTATGTCTCTCCAAGTTTCTTTCCGAGAATGGAAATGAACGTCCTCAGTGGCAGGTGATCATGATTTCAGCGGGGATAGTCGGTTTGCCGATGATTCTCACTATGCTTCAACCCGACCTCGGTACGACCATCGTTTATCTGGCGATTTTCTTCCCTATTCTGTTCTGGGCGGGATTGCCGCCCATCGTGGTGGTTGCGTTAGTCGCCCCGATAGCCATTGTCATTGCCGAGTTTACCGGGACCGCCGTGCTTCTCATTACGGTGGTTGCGTTCGGAGTCCTGTTTTTCATACTGAGTCGCAAGAAGCTTTTTGCAATAACGCTAAGCTTCGTCGCGGTTTCGTTCGGACTCTTCATGGAATATTTCTACAAGAAGCTCCTTCAGCCTCATCAGCAGAAGCGGATACAGATTTTCCTCAATCCGAGCCTCGATCCGCAGGGAGCGGGGTACAATGCGCTCCAGGCCCGAGTTGCTATCGGCAGCGGGGGATTGTTTGGGAAGGGGTATCTGCGCGGCGCCCAAACGCAGCTGAATTTTGTCCCGGCGCGCTGGACCGACTTTATCTTCACCGTGATTGGTGAGGAGTTCGGTTTTCTCGGTGCCGCGGTAACTTTGCTGGTATTTGGTGCACTCTTTTTCAGAGGCGTCAAGATTGCAGAAATGGTGAAGACCAAATTCGCGAGCCTTGCCGCGATAGGGATTACCTCAGTATTGCTCTTCCATGTTTTCATAAACATCGGAATGAATATCAACCTCGCACCTATAGTCGGCATCCCCCTGCCTTTTATAAGCTACGGAGGCTCGTCTGCCCTATCCGATTGGATGATGGTCGGAATTCTCCTAAATTTCTATGCACACAGGAAGGAACATTAGAGGATGATTCTCACAGACAAGCAGATTCTGGAGGAGATAGGAAAGGGTAGTATAGTAATTGAACCCTTTGACAGGAAATACCTGGGTTCGAACTCTTACGATGTGCATCTTGCCGATACGATGGCCATATATAAAGACGATATACTCGACGCCAGGAAACATAATAAGCTTATCACTTTTAAGATACATGATCATCAGGGGTTTCTTTTGCTGCCGGGGAGACTATATCTCGCCGTGACTCAGGAATATACGGAGACTCACAAATTCGTGCCGTTCCTCGAAGGCAAGTCTAGCATTGGCAGGCTGGGAATCGACATCCACTCTACTGCAGGCAAAGGGGATATCGGTTACTGCAATACATGGACGCTGGAGATAAGCGTGAAACAGCCCGTCAGGATTTATCCTGGCATGCCGATCGGGCAGCTGATATATTTCGAAGTCAGCGGCGAGGTCCTCGTGCCGTACAATAAGAAGAAGACGGCGAAATACAACCGCAAAACAAAACAGCCGGTGGAGTCCATGATGTGGAAGAACTTCGATTCAAAGATTCTTGGTTCGAAATGAGTTTCAAGAAGCTTTCCGATTCAATACTGAAACATGGCAGCAACCTATGTGTCGGACTTGACCCGGCGGTTGAAAAAATACCTGAGTTTCTATTCGAATACGAGGATGCGGTTCTCGAATTCAACACGCGAATAATCGAGGCGACTCAGGATGCCGTATGCGCCTACAAATTGAATACGGCGTTTTATGAATCACTCGGTGAAAAAGGATGGTCAACTTTTGGCGAGACCATCGCGCGTATTCCCGACGATGTATATGTCATAGCCGATTGCAAACGCAGCGATATCGGAAACAGCGCTAGACAATATGCTCACACCTTCTTCAATTATTTTGACGCAGATGCAGCCACAGTGAATCCTTACATGGGGTATGATTCGCTTGAGCCTTTCTTGAGCTATAAAGGTAAGGATATTTTTGCCCTGGTCGTCACGTCGAATCAGGGTGCACATGATTTTCAGCTTCGCGATTTCGGCGGAAAGAGATTGTACGAACTTGTGCTCGAGAAGATTTCTGAATGGAATGTAAACAAGAATATAGGTGCGGTTGTCGGCGCGACAAAGTCGGAGCAGCTGCTGACAATAAGAGATGAATATCCGGGTATTCCCATTCTCATTCCGGGTGTCGGTACCCAGGGAGGTGCGGTTGAAGATGTTGCTCGAGTCATCTCCAGTGACGGTGCGCCGGTCATAGTAAATGTCAGCCGCGATATAATTTTTGCCGGAGCCGACGAAAAGTTCGCGAAAAAAGTAAGAGAAAAGGCGCTATTCTATAATGCGCTTCTAAGACGAGAATGAAATTCTTTCTTAAGAAATGTCTGAAATGGTTCTTGTTTCTTCTTTTTACCTTCCTCTTTTTCTCTTTGCCTGTTTATCTGCAGAAGGAAGAGAAAAGCAGGGATTCCAGACAGACCCGGATTGCATCGGAATCTGCCGGAAATCAGTCCCCCTCCGTTTTTTATTTTGACTTCGCTCCCGGTTCTTTAAGACAGAAGGTCACAGGCGACTCGACTGCTATTTGGATTTCAGCAAGGTCCGATTCCTCCGTCAAATATGTGTTCCTGTACGTCAATGGAGAAAAACAGGACATGGCCGTTATTTCGGATACAGCGCGCGTAGAATTTCCGAGGGTATATCTGAAAGAGGGAATAAACGAGATTGCTGTTGTTCTGCAGAATCGAAACGGCGTAGTCCTGGCGGTAAGAAAAGCTACGATCTTCTCGGATAAGAAAACGTAAAGCCAATGCCCTCCCTCCAAGCGGTTCATCCGGAAGATTTGTCGGAGTTCCAGCTAAAGGAGCTTTTCAAGAACAGAATGTTCAACTCTTCACTTAAGTCCGTCTCCGGGATGGAGGTGGAGATTATCAGGACAGGGGAGCCCAACTATGATGCCGGTCCGGACTTCAGGCGCGCGGTGATCCGCATCAACGGCACATTGATGCGCGGCGATGTCGAACTTCACAGGTTGAACTCCGATTGGTATTCGCACAAACATCACACGGACAGGAATTATAATTCAGTTATCCTCCATGTGGTAGGTGAATACAATGAGGTACGCGACTGCCTGACTTGTTCCGGAAGGAAGATAGAAAACCTGGAACTTCCCCGGTTTCTCACGGATGAAGCAATAAGCTTCCTGGCTCGTCTGGATTCAGAAGAGAGGATGATTCGTATAAGATGTGCGGGTCAGACCGACGGGATACCCCGTCAGGACAAGATTGAATACCTGAATTTGCTGGGTGAGAAACGGTTTGCACACAAAGTAAACAAGTTTGAAGATAGATTGAAAGATATCGTAGATGAGAACCGCCCCGTAGTATTCGAAGCCAGGCAGAAATATTTCAGAGATTTTAGTGAGCTCCAGATAGTGCACGGAACGTACGACAAATCGGAGCTTCAGGAGGAATCATATTGGGATCAGCTTCTGTATGAAGGAATGTTGGAAGGACTGGGCTACAGCAAGAACACGACACCGTTTAGAAAACTCGCCCGCTCTGTCGCGCTCTCCTTTCTTAAGGAACATTCGAACGGTGATAGGAATATTATCGAGGCGATACTCTTCGGTGCGTCCGGCCTTTTGCCGCAGGATCTTAGCGGGTTCGACGAGGAGTCCAGGACCTATTGTGAAGGACTTGCTCAAATATGGCAGGGATTAAAGAAGAAATATAAGCGGGAGTACATGGACAGATCGGAATGGCTCTTTTTCAAGCTCCGTCCTCAGAACTTCCCCACTATCCGAATTGCCGGAGCTAGCCATCTTCTTTCAAATCTAATGAGCGGTTATCATGCTATGGAATTGACAGGATGGGCCGCCACGAAAGGGGAGAGTGAGTTGTTGGTGTCGTGGCGAAGATTTCTAACCGTTCCATCTCAGGATTTTTGGAGCCGCCACTTTGTCTTTGGTACCCCCGCAACCGCCGATGTCAGGATGCTCATCGGTTCGAGTCGTGCCGAGGAGATTATCATAAATATTTTGCTGCCGATGGTCTATCTGCGCGGAAGAATCTTCGATAATCCGATACTTCAGGAACGAGGAATGAAGATATACGTCAATCACAGACCGACCGCTGACAACAATATTACATTGATGATGAAAGATGCCCTATTCGGCGGCGACAATGTGTTCAACACGGTTCAGGCGCAACAGGGCGCGCTTCATATATACCGTACTCTCTGTTCGGAAAAGCGATGCTCAAGATGCAAGATCGGCAAGGCAGTCTATGGCGGGAGAAAGTCTGCCGCTTAAGACCCAAGGAAAAAAAGGGGAACTGGTTATCCTCTATTTCTTGTCCTTGATTTCATTGAGGAGCTTTGAAGCTTCGACCTTCAATGAATCGTCGTCCTGTTCTCGCTGCGGCATCCCCGAGAGTGCCTGAAGCTGTTCACGGGCATCTTTATATTCATCTTCGCGAACGTAGGCTCTGGCAAGATCGTACCGGAACATGATGAAATTCGGATCAAGCGAAATGGCCTTTCTGTAGAACTTTATCGCGTCCTTCATATTCCCCCAGGATAGCCCAAGCGGCCACAGAAATATCGAAGGCTTTTCGGCTAGTTTCGCGTGAGTCCTGCCGAGGACGTAGTAAGCAATTGCGTTATCCGGATCCAGCTTGATAGCCTGCTCGCAGTCGCTTCGTACCTTCTTGACTATCGGCGCGACGCTGAACACACCCTTGAAAAGGGCAATCTTTCCGTTGGCGACCGCCCGGTACGTGTAAGCCATTGAGCTTTTCGGATTTGTCATGACGGCGCTATCGGCGTAATCGTACGCCAGCGTGTACGTCTCCAGCTGTGCTTTTTTCTGTTGGTCCGTTGTTACGGGCATGTGATCGGCAATATGCGTCTCAACCCGGCACAGTCTCCACAACACTGGAGAGCTGTGGGGGTATTCCTGGTTGGCTTTCAGGAGGATTTCCAAAGCCCCATTGTTATCGAACCTGTCAAAAATGGCATCGCTTTGGCTGATAAGTTCCTGCAGACTCTGGGTAGAGAATGCGGTAAGACAAAGCACAGCGATAGACAGTGCCAGAGACTTCATTCGGACCTCCGTTTACTTATTAGTGAAACTATCAGTCGCCGAGCTGAAGCCGCCTAATTTCATCGCGGAGTTTTGCTGCCCTCTCATAATCCTCGCGGCCCACTGCATCGGTCAATTCTTTCTGAAGCTGTTCCATCTTGGACTCTTTGGTATAAGCCGGCGTTTGTTCACGGCTTTTCTTCGGATGCTCACCCTGCGACTCGATTTGTTGTTCGCCCTCTTCGGTCTCCGGCATCGTCGACGCCTCTTCCATCACAGTTTCCGATACGTAAATCGGAACGCCGAATCTTATTGCGATTGCAATCGCATCGCTTGGCCGTGCATCTATTTCATGGTTTACAGAATTGCCTTCTACATTGAGTCGAGCAAAGAAAGTCCCCTCGCGAAGCTCGCTGACTACTACATCCGAAAGAGTGGTGCCAAGGGAATCGAGAACGTTCTTTACAAGGTCGTGCGTGAGTGGTCTTGGAGGTTTTATTCCTTCAAGCTCAAGTGCTATTGCCTGTGCTTCGAACTGCCCGATTATTATAGGCAGCCTTCGCTCACCGCTTACTTCTTTCAAAATAAGTGCATAAGCACCAGGGCTTGACGGACTGGGCGAAAGCCCAAGTATGTCTACCATCACCTTATCCAAGCATCTATCTCCTCATTCATCGACAATTTGTGGAATACCTCAGTCTTTTCCAAGAGCCTTTTTCATCTGTGCCGACAATTCGGGAATCACTTCGAACGCATCACCGACAATTCCATAATCGGCGACCTGAAAGATCGGCGCGTCTTTGTCTTTGTTGATGGCAACTATGAATTTTGAGGATGACATTCCCGCCAGATGCTGGATGGCGCCGGAGATTGCGACCGCTACGTAGAGGGAAGGAGAGACAGTCTTACCGGTTTGTCCAACCTGGTCTTCGTGGGGTCTCCATCCCGCATCTACCGCGGCTCTCGAAGCGCCGACCGCAGCGCCGAGAACATCCGCAAGATCTTCAATCATCTTGAAGTTATCCGGGCCGCCGAGACCTCGTCCGCCTGAAACTATGATATTCGCCTCGGTCAGGTCGGGACGTCCGGCCTTCGTAAACGTGACGCCGATCACCTTGGATAGAAAATCCGAATCCTGCAGACTCAGATTCAGCCTCTCGACAGTGGCAGCGGTGCCGTTGGCGCCGCCAGGACTGAAGACGTTCGGTCGCAGAGTAAAGACCTTTCTGGGCGAATTAATCTTAAGATCTATCAGGCCTTTTCCAGCGTAGACAGGACGCGTGGCAACTATGGAACCGCCCTCTCCCTTCAACGCGATGCAGTCCGCAGCAAGCCCGGCTTTCAGTCTGCCCGCGACTCTCGGTGCGAGATCCTTTCCCATCGCACTGGCGGGAAAGAGCACTATGTCTGCGGAAAGGGATTCCGCCGCGTCAGAAACCACCTTGGCGTATGCCGTCGTAGAATAGAGGCTTAGCCTTTCACCCTCTGCTGCATAGACCTTGCCGATGCCAAAGCCACCCAGTTCTGAAGCATCCTTCTCTACCCCGTTGCCTATTACCAGGCCGACAGCTTCCGCCCCGATCTGACCGGCCAATTGTACCGCCGCGTGCGCCACTTCGAATGCAACTTTTTTCAATTTCCCGTCGCGCTGTTCCGCAAATGCAAGAATTCTCATTTCAGCACCTGATAAAGTTTAGATTACTTTTGCTTCTTCGTGAAGGAGTCTGACCAGTTCTGGTACTGCAGACTTGTCTGTACCAAGTATCTTTCCAGCCTGTTTAGCAGGCGGCTTCTTCATTTCAGCAACCTCGGTTAGTGGCTCTACAGCCGAAGGCGCGACCTCCTGTATTGGCTTTGACTTTGCCGCCATGATTCCTTTCAGCGAAGGGTATCGAGGTTCGTTCAACCCCTTCTGGGCGGAAATTACACAGGGCATCGTCAGTTCAACGGTTTCCTTTCCACCCTCAATCTCTCTCTCGCAGGTAACCTTCCTCGCATTTTCATCGACATCCAATTTCACCACAACTGACGCCGAAGGAAGCCCAAGCATCTCTGCTGCCATTGTTCCAACTGCCGCATCGTCATAGTCTATCGACTGTTTTCCGAAGAGAATCATGTCTGCCCCCGCATCTTTGAGGACGAAAGCGATCATTGAGGCGACCGCATATGAGTCGCCGATATTATCGGTTTTTACGTGGATTCCTCTGTCGCCCCCCATAGCGAGTGCCTTCCTGAGCACCTCCTTCACGGAGTCGCCTCCGACGGAGACATAAGTGACTTCGGCGCCGTTCTTATCTTTCAGCTGTAATGCGGCTTCAACAGCAAATTCATCATAAGGATTGAGGATTAGATTGACTTCGGAACGGTCAATCGATTTGCCGTCCTGACCGATTTTGACCTTTGTTTCAGTATCCGGAACCTGGTTGACGCAAACGAAAAGCTTCATTTGGCACCTCCTTCTGGATTTGTGGTAAGTGTTTAGGAAAATTTAGTCTCATGCATGAAAAACTTCAAGGGTAATAAGGGATGCCGCCGCGATATGAGGCCTGCCCCTTCTAAACAACTGTGTGGAAATCCGGCCTCGGGATTTGCTTCGTCACGTAACCCCTCACTTATGGTTTCTTGCCAAGCCGCTCGCAAAGCGAACCGCTCGTCAACATTTCTTTGCGTTCTTGGCGCCTTTGCGAGAGAAATAACCCTTTCAGTGAGGCATTACCTTCGTCACGGCTTTGCACATTGCTTAAAAACGGAGGAATAGATATATTTTTTTAGAATGGCAGAGGATGATAGACATAATGCTTTCACGCTATTCGAAAAGAGACTCAAAAAATCCCTGGTCGTAGACGACCGCTATTCCGTACTGGATTTCAGACCCACCAGCACTTACCTGCATATTCTTACCGATTCCATCTCAAATGCGACTCGCATTTCAAAGATGTACCAAAAAGAAACATCAGCCTTCAAGATAAAGGTAGTTCTTCTTCCGGACGGAACTGTTGGCAAAACCACGAAGGGAATTTGTCACGTTGGCGTATCTCCGGTCAGAAAAGATTGCCGTTCTGCGAGTGAACAGGTTACACAGGTGCTGTATGGAGAGACATTCGATGCGCTTCAGATTAAGGATGACTGGGCAAGGGTGAGGTTGGATGCCGACGGCTACATCGGTTGGGTTTCGCTGGGACAGGTCACTCTTTTTGAGAAGGATGCCTTTTATGATTTCCAGGCTTTGCCGAAGGTATATGTGAGCCATAAGGCTTTTGGGCTCCTTCAAAAACCCGGCAAGGATTCGGCAGTATTACGCGAGGTGGTCTATGGCACTGGCCTTAGCATAGTCCGCAGCCGGGGCAGATTTCTGGAAGTCAGACTTCCCGACGGAGGAACTGCCTTCGCGGCGAAATCGGGGGTCAACAGCTCCGCGGCAGCAAAGGAGTTCTCATTGAAGGGACTGTTCGAGACAGCATACAGCTTCCAGGGGATTTCTTATGCCTGGGGAGGAAGAAGTGTTAAGGGATTCGATTGCTCGGGATTCGTACAGTCGGTGTTCAGGTTGAATGGCATTGAGCTGCCGCGGGACTCAGGGACTCAATTCTCAACTGGTGTTTCCGTCGGGAAGGATATCGGAAGGCTCAAAGCGGGAGATTTGTTGTTTTTTTCTTCGAATGGAGATAAAATTACTCATGTCGCGGTGTATGTAGGTAAAAACAAACAATTCATACATTCTTCGGGTTATGTAAGGATCAACAGCTTTGATCCCAAGAGAAAAGATTTCAGTGAAAAACTTCTATCAACTTTCGTCGGTGCATCTAGAGTAATTTGATGAAAAGGAGGTGTTGACGTCTTCAGCCATTATGAGCATCAGATCGAACGAGACGATCACGACAAGAAATACGGAAAAGTATTACTTCTTAATCAAAATTATGAACCGCTAACAATCTGCAGCTGGAAGAAAGCGGTAATTCTGCTTTATCTGGGGAAAGCGGAGCTAATAGAAAGATATGACGGCATGATCCTGCGCTCCGTGTCAACGAGTTTGCCGATGCCGAGCATTGTCAGGCTGTCGGTATTCTACAGGGTGCCTCACAAGCGAGTGATTCTAACGAGGAAGAATATACTGCGCAGGGATGGTAATAGATGTCAGTACTGCGGCCGCGGCGATCTTCCTCTGACTGTCGATCACGTCATTCCGAAGACTCGTGGGGGCGAAGAAACCTGGGAGAACCTCGTCTGCGCCTGCATGAAGTGCAACAACAAGAAGGGAGACCGGACTCCCGAAGAAGCTGGATTGAAGCTAATGTCTGTTCCGCGCAGACCGAGCCATGTGGCGTTCATCCGTCATTTTGTCGGAAGAATTGACGAGAAATGGAAGCCATACCTTTTTATGAAGTAGAAATATTTCGTAAATTGGACGCACAATGCCGAAAAAGAAAATCATCCTCAGCGGGATGCGTCCAACCGGTAAGTTGCATCTCGGCCACTGGGCCGGTGCGCTTGAGAATTGGGTTGCGCTCCAGAACGACGGCGGTTATTCCAATTACCATCTTATCGCCGACTACCATGCCCTGACGACCAAACTGGACACGTCGCACATCTACGAATATTCATTCGAAATGCTTCTCGACTGGCTTGCGGCCGGAATCGACCCCGATCACAGTCCTGTGTTCAGACAATCGCAGATAAAAGAACATACCGAGCTTCATCTGATTTTCTCGATGTTGATTACGAAATCAAGGCTCGAAAGAAATCCTACGTTGAAAGAACAAGTGCGCGACCTGGAACTCGGGCCGATCAGTTACGGCTATCTTGGCTATCCGGTGCTGCAGGCGGGCGACATACTCCTGTACAAAGGAGAAGTGGTGCCGGTCGGGGAAGACCAGCTTCCCCACATTGAGATAACGCGTGAGATCGCGCGGGACTTCAACCGGCAATATGCGAACGTCTTCCCGGAGCCTGAGGGGAAACTCACACAGTTTTCCCGTTTGCCGGGACTCGACGGCAAGAGAATGAGTAAATCATTAGGGAACACGATTCTCCTTTCCGATCCAGCCGAGGAAGTCACGAAGAAGATGAAAAAGGCCGTTACAGATCCCCAGAAGGTCCGCAAGGGCGACCCCGGAAGGCCCGATGTATGTCTCGTTTTCACATATCATAAGAAGTTTAACTCATCCGAAGAACAAGAGATCCGACGCGGCTGCGAGAGTGGTCAGCTCGGCTGCGTCGATTGTAAGTTGCGTGCGGCCGAAAGGATAAATCAGTTTCTCGATCCCTTCAGGGAGCGCCGCAAACGTTACGAAAGCGCACCGGAAGAAATCGAGAAGATTCTTAAGAACGGTGAGGACCAGGCCCGGGAAGTTGCCGGAAAGACGATGCACGATGTTCACCAAGCCATGAAGATGGGATGACTTACAGAGTAAAACTTGACGATTTCGAGGGTCCGCTTGACCTCCTTCTCTTTTTTATTAAGAGAGATCAGCTTGACATATACGATATTCCGATCGCGAGAATAACGCGTGAGTTTCTGGATTACGTCCACTACATGCAAATGCTGGACCTTGAGGTGGCCGGTGACTTCATAGTGATGGCGGCGACGCTGATGCAGATAAAAGTGCGGATGCTGCTTCCCCACGAAGAAGGAATTGATGATCTCATCGAGGAAGATCCACGTAAGGGTCTTGCCGACAGGCTTGCTGAATACGCCCGCTTCAAAGAGGCGGCTCACAATTTTGCCTACCTCGAGGAAGAAGGGGGGAAGCTCCATTACCGGATCTTCTTTAAGCAGGATGAGAGACAATACGTGTCACCCGAGGACGACGACCTGAAGGACATGACACTGATTGACCTTATCACCGCGTTCAAGCGGGCAATGGACAGGCTGGAAACTACGCCGTATCACAACATCCAGAGATTGAACATCACTATCGAAGAGCAAATTGAATTCGTGTTGGATTCACTCAAAGAGAAGTCTGCCCTTCATTTCGTCGAATTGGCTGCTCAGATTCACGAACGGATCAGACTTGTCGTAACTTTTATTGCTCTTCTTGAACTGATAAAAAGGAACATACTACGAGTTCAAACGAGCGGCGGGTTCAACGATTTTATAATATCGAAATATGAGGCGCTAGAAGATATTAATGTCTTACCTTCCTGACGAAGAAGAGAAATCAGAAAATAGTGATAACCATCTTGACGGCGAGAGAAACCAACATCGCCGCGAGGTGATAGACAATGAGCCGGCACATGACGACGAAATCACACCGCACCCTGCCGACAATGTCGATTTCTCTGAATTCGCACAAGGGGCGGATGAAGAGCAATTGGAGTCGAGCGGGTCGGAATCTGCAGCCGGATTGACACCTTCTTTTGAATCAGGTGATCCAGCAAACGGGGAAGGTGAACACGGAGCGGACGAGAGTTGCCCCGGATTTGAACAACCAGAATATAATACCAGGTCAGGGTTGAGAATCTTCAACGGTACAGACGAGACCGCTCCCCAACCGGAATCGGTAGGGGGTGCGATCGGGGAAGATAGTAATCCGGTAAGCGATGAGGATAACGCCGCTGAACCGGTGCAGCCGGATGAGACTGTTCAAGAATCACCTGATGAGAACATTGAGAAGGCTGCCGAAGAAGGGGAGCCTGTCGAAGCTTCACAGACAGAAGGTGAAGAACAGCATCAACCAAACCCGCAGGATGGGAAAACAGAGCCTGCCATCACCGACGAAAATGTCGCTGAATCGGCCGAAGAAGCGAATTCCGACGAAGAGAAGAAGGCAGAACTGGTTGACAGGACGCTTGACGGCATAGGAGAAATTGTGAAGGCTGACGAGGAAGTCGAGGGTGCGGAAGCTGATCTCAGAGAAGAAAGCGTCGATGAGCTGGCACACATCATCGAAGCGATAGTCTTTGCTTCCGACGAGCCGCTTACAGCCAACACGATAAAGTCCGTTCTGGATGCCTCTCATACTTTCGGGCGTCTCAATGCCGACATGATTTCGGACCGCATCAACGCGCTTAACAATAAGTATGAGTCTGAAGGGAGCGGTTTCCGGATTGTCGAGATCGCCAACGGATACCAGTTCGCGACTCGGAAGGAAATGGCACAGTGGGTGTCCAATCTCTTCAAGGAGAGATCCAAACGGAAGCTGTCCACATCGGCTCTCGAGTCCCTGGCGATTATTGCCTATAAGCAGCCGATAACGAAGCCGGAGATAGAGTCTATAAGAGGTGTCAACGTCGATTACGTACTCCACAACTTGTTGGAGAAAGAACTCGTGACTGTTGTTGGCCGAGCCGAAACGGTCGGCAGGCCGCTTCTCTACGGTACCACGCAGAAATTCCTGAAAATCTTTGCGCTGAAGAGTCTCGATGACCTGCCGAAACTCCGCGAGATCGATGAGATTATCAAGGAGATTAAGAGCAAAGGTGCGGAGGAGTCGATCCAGCTGGAGATAACGGCGTTGAGCGATCAGACGCCTTCGGAAGACAAGGCTGAAGCGGAAGCGAAGCCAGAAAATAGAGAAGACAATGCCACAGACAGGTGACGGTTCCTCACGATCTCTCGTTCGAATAAACAAGTATCTTTCCTCGTCCGGTGTTACTTCGCGTCGGAAAGCGGATGAATTGATATCTTCAGGTAGAGTAAAGGTAAATGGCAGTATTGTCAAAGAACTTGGGACGAAGATTGACCCGGGCAGAGACAAGATAGAAGTTGACGGCAAGGGTGTGCGGTCGGCGACCCACCTCGTGTACATACTTCTGAATAAACCGAAGGATGCCGTTACTACGTTGCGCGACGAAAAAGGCAGGAGAAGTGTCCTGGATGTCGTGAATGTAAGAGAGCGCGTTTATCCGGTGGGGAGGCTTGACCGCAATACGACGGGCACTCTTCTGCTGACAAACGACGGCGAGCTTGCAAATCGTCTGATGCACCCGAGGCATCTGGTCCTGAAGGTCTACAAGGCTACCCTGGATAGACCGATAAGAGAACGTGAAATGATGAGGTTAAAGAAGGGTGTCCCCATTGACGGCTCCTTGGTCGTGCCGGATGACCTCTATGTATTGCCTGACAGCGCAGGCCTCGAAGTAGGAATTGCGGTCCACGAGGGGAAGCATCATCTTGTCAAGCGAATTTTCGAATCAATAGACATCCGGGTTGTTCAACTTGACCGGCATTCCTACGCCGGGCTGACTCATCGCGGCCTTCAACGCGGTGGCTGGCGGAACCTCACAAAGAGAGAGATTGATTCAATACGAAAACTCGTTGAACTTCCCACGCCTTGAAAAGGATTAGCATCCTTGTTTGGCTGCTCCCTAAGATTGCCGATGCAGCGGCCTCTCAAGAGTCAAAGCCCCTCATTCTTGGACATCACTTCTCGGTTCCGAAGGGTGCAATCGATGGTCAACACGAGTCCGCGTGCGCTTCACTCTGCAATTTCCCTGGAAGATGAAGGATATCTCCTGGTTCGTTTCAGTTTGCTCCAGCAATGGCCTCACGGTCAGTGAAAATCAGGCCGCCAAGTTCGAGGCATACAGGCGGCTTCTCGTCGATTGGAACCGCCGGATAAATCTCATGTCGAGAAAAGACGAGGAAAACTTTTATCCGAAGCATGCGATTAATTGCATCTCATTCCTCTTTAAAAGTAACCTGAAGCCCGGAGCGAAGATTTTGGATCTTGGTACCGGCGGCGGTTTGCCGGGAATACCGTTGAAGATTCTCAACCCTGACCTGAACCTCTGTCTGGTAGACTCCATTGCAAAGAAGACTACTGCAGTCTCGTCAATCTCCGGTGAGTTGGATCTGGCCAACGTGGAGGTAGTGACTGGGAGAGCCGAGGAACTTGCAAAAACAGATGAATTTAAGGGGCAGTTTGATTATGTTATTAGCCGTGCGGCAGGAAAGTTGGGCGAATTAGCCAAATGGTCACGAGGATTTCTGAAGGGAGCGGAAGTCCGAATCGGCAGCACCATTCCAGCCGGAACGCTTATTGTATTGAAGGGTGGCGAGCTTACGGACGAATTGAAGCACGCCAGGAATCTGAAGTTCGTCGAATCTATATCGGTAGACGAGATTACTTTCGACGGAATGGATGAATTAGATAACAAGGATAAAAAACTGGTTGTCGTAGAATATAGAAAAGCAGATGCGTCGGTTTGGAGGATAAATTGAACGAGCATGAAGAATATCTTCAGGAACAAAATGATCTTACCAAGAGAAGACTTGAAGAACTCGAAGAGCTCAAGGGGAAGGGCGCCAATCCGTACGCATACGGTTTTGATGTCACCAGGTATTCTTCGGACATCCTGAAATCCTTCAGAGATGATTTACCAGCCGAGGATGTCTCGGTCGCCGGTAGAATAATGTCCGTAAGGAGGATGGGGAAGGCTTCGTTCTGTCATCTGCAGGATTCCAAAGGGCGGATCCAGATCTACCTGAAGCGTGATGATCTCGGGGATACATATGATATGTTCAAGCTGATGGACATCGGGGACTTTATCGGTGTTAATGGGTTCGTGTTTCGGACAAAGACGGGCGAGGTATCAATTCACGCTAAACGACTGGAGCTTCTGACAAAGTCGGTCCGCCCGCTTCCTATAGTGAAGGAGAAGACAGATGAGCAGGGCAACAAGACTGTCTACGATCCGTTCTCGGATAAGGAACTTAGATACCGTCAGCGGTATGTTGACCTCGTGGTAAATCCGGAAGTGAGGAGCGTTTTTGAAAAGAGGGCAAAGATTGTAAGTTCGGTACGAAAGTTTTTGGATGATAAGGGTTACCTGGAGGTAGAGACTCCGGTTCTACAACCGCTTTACGGCGGTGCGTCTGCGAGGCCGTTCGTGACCCACCATAATGCGCTTGACGTCGATCTATTCCTTCGGATATCTGATGAACTCTATCTGAAGAGGCTGATCGTGGGCGGTCTCGAAGGCGTCTACGAGATCGGCAAGGATTTTCGCAATGAGGGGATGGACAAGTCACATAACCCTGAATTCAGCATGCTGGAACTATATGTTGCTTTCAAGGATTACAACTGGATGATGAATCTTGTGGAAGAGCTTGTCCATTCCGTGGTTGTAAGCGTGGCGGGAAGCCCGAAGATTAAGGTCGGTGCAAACGAGATCGATCTCACGCCTCCCTGGAAAAGAATTACGATGCTCGATTCGATTAATGAAGTGACCGGTGAGGACCTGACAGGTAAGAGCGAGGTTGAACTGGCCGGCATTGCAAGGGAGCATCGCATTGAAGTCGAGCCTTCAATGGGATACGGCAAGATTATCGACGCAATCTTCTCGGAGCTCGTCGAACCCAGGCTGATTCAGCCCACGTTCATCACAGATTATCCAGTAGAGATGTCGCCTTTGGCAAAGCGGCACCGCTCCAAGCCCGGATTAGTCGAAAGGTTCGAGCTTATATGCAACGGCCACGAACTCGCGAACGCGTTCAGTGAATTGAACGATCCACTGGATCAGCGTTCCCGTTTCGAAGACCAGGCGCGTTTGAAGGCTCGGGGCGACGAAGAAGCGATGGTGATCGATGAGGATTTTCTGCGTGCGCTCGAATACGGGATGCCTCCGACTGCCGGCCTGGGAATAGGAATAGACCGATTGACTATGATCCTGGCAAACCAGGCGTCTATTCGCGACGTGATCTTCTTTCCACAAATGAAACCTGAGAAATAACTGAGCGCGAGTCTGCGGATGAAAACTATCAATCTTGTCCTCGGTATACACAATCATCAGCCCATCGGCAACTTCGACCATGTTCTGGAAGACGGTTACCAGAAGGCTTACAAACCGTTCCTGGATATACTCGGGAAGTTTCCGAAGATCAAAGTCTCGCAGCACTACACCGGCTTCTTGCTGGAGTGGCTGAAGGACAATCATCGAGAGATATTCACCGTGCTGAACGGACTTGTCAAGTCAGGGCAGGTCGATTTGATGACCGGCGGATTTTACGAGCCGATCCTTGCAATCATACCCGATAAAGACAAATTGGGACAGATACGCAAGCTCAGCAGCTATATAGAAAAAAACTTCGGTCAAACCCCGACCGGCATGTGGCTCGCCGAGCGGGTCTGGGAGCAGCATATTGTGAAGCCGATTGCTGATTCTGGGGTTAAATGGGTCGTGATTGACGATACTCATTTCAAGTATGTTGGGTTGAAGGATGAGGACCTTCTCGGTTACTATGTTACCGAAGAACAGGGCAAGACTGCAAACATTTTCCCGATCAGCAAGATGCTGAGATACACGATTCCGTTCCAGACGGTAGAGAAGACCATCGAATTCCTGCATTCCATCGCAAGCGAAGACGGCGACAGGATTGCCGTTTACGCGGACGACGGTGAAAAGTTCGGCATCTGGCCGAATACTTATAAACATGTCTATCAAGACGGTTGGCTTGAGAAGTTTTTCTCCGCTCTCGAAGCGAATTCGGATTGGATTAAGATAATTCATTTTTCAGAGGCGTTGGAGAAGATCAAGCCGATTGGGCGTGTGTATCTCCAAAACGCTTCGTATGCCGAAATGCTTCAATGGGCTCTTCCGCCGGAACTATTCCTGAAGTATGAGGAGTTTGAGAACAAGCTGAAGAACGCCGAGCTTTTTGATCGATACGAGGAGTTTGTACGCGGCGGATATTGGAGGAACTTTCTTGCCAAGTATCCCGAATCCAACAATATCCACAAGAAAATGATAAGGCTTTCCGAGCGGGCGCATTCCCTCGAGCACAAGGGCGTCAAAGTGGATCGCGTTCTCGACAAGATATGGGCTTCCCAATGCAACGATCCATATTGGCACGGCATCTTCGGCGGTCTTTATCTGCCGAATCTGCGCTACCCAGTGTACAAGAGTCTGATCCAGGCGGAAGTTGAATTGGACCGGCTAGAGCACAAGCCGAAGCTAACCGTGTCTCATGAAGACTTCGACAAGGATGGCAGCGAAGAAGTATTGGTCGAGTCAAATGTCCTTGACGCATATTTCAGACCGGAGGAAGGGGGTGCGTTGTTCGAGCTGGACTATAAGCCGGTGCCGTTCAACTTACTCGATATCCTTAGCAGGCGTCCGGAGGGTTACCATCAAAGGCTAACACAGCGAGTGAAACCGGAGGCGGAGGGCGGTGCAATACACAGTATCCATGATATGGTTGTATCGAAAGAATCGGGGCTAGAGAAACTGCTGAACTACGATTGGTACCGCCGCGCGTCTTTCATAGACCACTTTGTCGGGAAGTCCACGTTAGAGGAATTCGTCGCCGCGAAATACGAAGAGCTCGGCGATTTTGTGAACCAACCGTACACTCGGAAGATTGTACACAGGGGAAACAAGGTTCACCTGCAATTTTCGAGAGATGGTTTTGTAAAGACCGCAGGAAAGTTGCCGGTTCGTCTTACCAAGAGTTTTGAATTCAAATCCGGCTCGGCCGCGATTGTCTGTCAGTATCAGCTTCAAAATCTGGGCACGGCGCCCATAGATGCCGATTTCGGTGTTGAATTCAATTTCGGTTTGATGGCCGGGGATGCGCACGATAGGTACTACAAGATAAATGGCTCCAAACCCGCCGACTCCAGGTTGAGAAGCTCGGGTTATACGGAAGGAGTCAGCACGGTGTCCCTTACTGACGAATGGCAGGGTTTGGAAGTAACAATTGAGGTGGATAGCCCTAAGGTCCTGTGGCGATTTCCTATTGAAACGGTTTCGTTGTCTGAGTCCGGATTCGAGAGGGTTTACCAAAGCTCCGTGATCTTTCTGCATTCCAGAATAAGGCTGGAAAAGGATTACGGCATGGAGTTTAGGCTCGGCATAAGGAAAGTCAGGTAGGTTTCGGAGTTCACTGGTTATGTCCTTTTAACGCTCTCCGCGAGTAACCCGATTGTTCCTCCCTTGTTGGCGATTGGTGCTTATTTTATATTCAACTGCTGACGGAGATGGAGCGAGGACAGAGATTTTAATGAGGGCGACTGGAGAAAGCGTTGGTAATATGGTCGGAGTAATCCTTGAAAGGAAAACATATGAAGTTTCTTAAGAGTAAACTGTCTACCACTGCTGCGATCCTTCTGGTTATTGTGGGGATACTCATCGGCACACAGATACAAAATGTGTTCAGCGGCGACAGTATTTATGAACAGCTCGAAAAGTTCAAAGACGTACTCAGCCTTGCGGACAAATATTATGTCGATAACGTCGATACGCAGAAATTGGTTGACGCCGCGATAAATGGCATGCTTGATCAACTGGATCCCCACTCTGTGTATATACCGGCAAAGGATGTTCCGCAGATCTCGGAGGATTTCCGCGGATCGTTCGATGGGATCGGCATCGAATATGACGTAGTGAACGACACGCTCCTTGTGGTTTCACCAATAGCGGGCGGGCCGAGTGAAATGGTCGGAATTCAAGCCGGAGACAAGATAATCGCGATCGACGGAAAGTCAGCAATTGGAATTACACGTGATGAAGTCGTGAAGAAGCTGCGCGGTCCTAAGGGCACTAAGGTTACGATTACCGTCGTCCGCGCTGGTGTCGACAAGCCGATGGATTTTCAGATTACGCGCGACAAGATTCCTATATATTCTGTGACTACCGCTTTTATGGTCAACTCTGAGGTCGGATACGTCTACATAAATCGATTTGCGGAGACAACGACCGAAGAGCTTGATACTGCACTCGCAAGATTGAAGGCCCAGGGGATGAAAGAACTGGTTCTTGACCTGCGCGACAACCCGGGCGGCCTTCTGGATCAAGCCGTAGAGGTTGCAAGTGAATTCATACCGAGGGGCAAGACCATCGTTTACACCAAAGGCCGCATTCCGCAAGCTAATGAGACATTCCCTTCAGTCGGAGGCAGTTATCAGAAACTCCCGTTGATTGTTCTGGTAAATGGCGGCTCCGCATCTGCAAGTGAAATCGTATCCGGCGCCCTTCAGGATTTGGACAGGGGACTGATAGTCGGCGAGACCACGTTCGGGAAGGGACTCGTCCAACGTCAGTTTCTCTTGAGCGACGGGTCGGCGGTAAGGATAACCATTGCCCGTTATTATACACCGAGCGGTCGGCTCATTCAAAGGCCTTACGGGAAAAACCGCGCGAAGTATTTCATGGCTCCGGAAGAAATTGACAGCGCTGAAGTGTCAGGTGCAAACTACATGCATACGCTCGAGGTCAAGAGCGATTCAGGCAGACCGGTTTTCCGGACCGCTTCGGGCAGGAAGGTCTACGGTGGTGGAGGAATAACACCTGACTATATTGTGAAGATGGAAAGCGCACCTGGTTTCATCTACCAGTTCCGTGTGAAGCAGGTGTTTCTTGAATATGTCGACAGCCATGTCAGCAAGAACCAGGATAAAATGCGCCAGGAATACGGCACCTCTGAGAATTTCGAACAGAAATTTCAGGTTAGCGAAAGAATGCTGAATGATCTCTATGCACAGGCGGAGAAGGACGGAATAAAGGTCAAGAAGGAAGAGTACGAAAAGGGCAGCAAGTACATCGCCGCCCTCCTCAAGGCTCAGATTGCCCGCAACATTTGGGGAAACAATGGATGGTACAGAGTTATGCTTGCATTAGACAACCAGTTCCAGAAGGCGCTGACACTTTTCCCTGAAGCCAAAAAGATATCCGGTTTGAAATAGTTTTTCTATCCCGGCACAGGGCCCTTTATCGGGCCCTCGTGCCAAATTGGAAAGCATGGAGTTTCCGATTAACCGGCAAAATGACCAAACCTCCCTGACTCTGCGGCTTGATCCCGGTGCGTATGGTATGCCAGCGCGGTGAAAGAGTGTGTTGCAGTCGCCGGCTTAGGTCTGACATAAGCCCTCGCTAAGTAAAAAACATTTCCCGAGATGAAAGAAAAGACAAATTGCCGTGTCCCGGACAACCCGGACCGACAGTACATCTCGATGTAAGTCACTGAATAGGATATCAGTCATGAGACTCAAGAAACAAAATATGAAAAGAAGGATTATCAGGATATTCTCGATGACGACCGCAGCGTTAGTTGTCTCGGTCCTGGTGCTGAGATCAGTTTACGCCATTTCATTGTTCCATGGTGTGACCGACAAAATGGAAAATTCGGGCTGGGTTCGCGCCAACTCCGATTCCGTTGTACAGACCGGAGAGGAGCTGACCTACGAAGCGAGCTACCTCATCTTTAAAATCGGTGCAGTCAAATTTCACGTGTTGGGAAGGACGGTTTATGACAGCATTCCTGCTTATGAACTTCGCGCGGAAATAGATTCTTACAGCGGGATACCGTTTGTGAACCTCCATGCTATTTACATCACTTACGCAGATGCAAGGACCCTCATGTGTATCTTCACTTCGAACAGCCAGAAGGAAAGAGACGGCTGGCTCTACACCAGCTGTAATTTGCACTATGCCAAGGGAAAGGCGGACTGGCAGCAATCCAAAAATGGCATACTCATGAAAGACGTCGAGTATCCGCTGGACAAAGATTATACCGACGGCCTGAGCTTTTTCTACTACTTGAGAGAGGCGAGCAAGACCGCGGATGGAAGGAGGACGAAGATGACCATACCCATTGTGGTTGATACCGTCCGTTCGTCGGTGGTCTTGACTATCAATGAGAAGAAAGAACCCTGCAATGTCACCGCATATAAATTTCCTATCGAGGCGTACCGAATGTCGGGGCACATCAATTTTACCGGCTTCTTCGGGGTTACCGGAGGGTTCACCGGTTGGATAAGTGCGGACAGTGCGGAAGTGCCGTTGAAGGGAGATGTGAACGTTATACTGGGGAGTGTCGTCGTCAAACTGAAAGACGTCAAGAGAAACGGCTGGATTCCGCCGAGGAGCAAGGACGAATGATACTGAGCTATATGAACAAAGTTCCAAAGCTGCATGAAACCGTCTACATCGCTGAAGGCGCACAGATAATCGGGGATGTTACGGTCGGCAAGGATGCGAGCATTTGGTTTAATGCCGTGGTGCGGGGAGACGTGAATTACATAACAATTGGAGATCGTACCAACATCCAGGACAATACCGTTATACATGTTACACACGAAAAATTCCCGACCATTATAGCTTCTAACGTCACCGTAGGCCATGCGGCAGTCATTCACGGGTGCATAATCGAGGATTTCTGCCTGATTGGAATGGGAGCAATACTGCTGGACCATTGCCGGATCGGCAATCACAGTATCGTAGCGGCAGGTGCCCTTGTGCGCGAAGGATTCCATGTCCCTCCGAAGAGCCTTGTTGCAGGTGTCCCTGCTCGGATCGTGAGGGAATTAAGGGAGGATGAAATAGTCAGGCTGCAAGATTCAGCACAACACTATGTGGACTACGTTTCTAATTACAGGAAGCATTCATCCACTTGAAATAGTGGAGCGAATTTAAGCTTGAAGTTCCCGCGGCTCGGTCGCGGACGCCGGGTCGGCGTATATAGCGGGAACAACACAACGTGTATCGAGTTCTATACCGTTCCCCCATTCGCATCGAGGTCCAATACATGACATCCCTTTCCAGTTCGGATGTCTGTGAGGTCACGCATTCGTAATCTCCTCTATCAAATCTTGAATTTAGTCGCGAACATTGGTATGTTCTCGTGGAGGTTGAGTCAGTGAACGCGATTAAAAAGGTCGTGCTTTTCGCAGCGTTCTTTACGACTGCGGCGAGTTTTGCCCAGGTGGACGAGTTTGGAAAGAATAAGGTCCAGTACCGCTCGTTCGACTGGTATTTCATCCAATCAAAACACTTCGATGTGTTCTTCTATCCGCAGGAATACTACCTGGCGGAGTTTGCAGCGAAGGCCGCTGAATCCGCTTATGAATCCATAAGTTCTGATATCCGTTACGATATCACCAATCGCATTCCGATAGTAGTATACTCTTCACATAATGACTGGCAGCAGACCAACGTTGTGTCCGCATACATGGAAGAAGGGGTCGGCGGAGTAACAGAGTTATTCAAGAACAGAGTCGTTGTGCCGTTCGAGGGGTCATATCAGCTGTTCCGTCACGTCATTCACCACGAACTCGTGCATGCCGTTCTAAATGACATGTACTACGGCGGATCTATTCAATCGGTCATTACGAACAACATTACCCTGCAGCTGCCCATGTGGTTCAATGAGGGGCTTGCCGAGTATGAATCATTGCGGTGGAATACGAGCTCAGATATGTTCATGCTGGATGCGACTATCAACGAGAACATTGTTCCGATAGATAGGCTGAACGGGTACTTTGCATATCGTGGGGGACAGTCTGTGTGGTGGTACATCGCGAACAAGTACGGTGAGCAGAAGATCTCCGAAATCCTTAGTCGCATAAGAACAACCCGCAGCGTGGAACAGGGATTCCGGAGTGCGCTCGGAATAGACCTGAAAGAGCTTTCGAAGCGGTGGGAGCATGAACAGAAAGTGCTCTACTGGCCCCAAATCGCCGAACGAAAACGCCCGGAGGATTTTGCAAAGCGACTGACCGATCACAAGGACATTGGAGATTTCTACAATACCAGTCCGGCCATTTCTCCGCAGGGAGACAAGATTGTTTTTATCTCCGACCGGGACGATTACATGAGCATATATTTGATGGACGCGGCGGATGGAAAGATAATTAAGAAACTGGTTGACGGCCAATCCAGCAGAAATTTCGAGGAATTGCACCTGCTCACCCCGGGATTAACATGGTCACCGGACGGAAAAGACGTTGCCATTGCCGTCAAGAGCGGTTCGCACGATGCAATTGCACTCATAGAGACGGAGACGGGAAAGGTTCGTGAAATCTCTCTGGATAAACTAGACGGCATTTTCTCCGTGTCCTGGTCGCCGGATGGAGACAGGCTTGTGTTTGTCGGAAACACGGCACATCAATCGGATATCTACCTGTATGATCTGAAGACCGAAGTCCTGGCGAATCTGACTAATGATGTCTTCAGTGACTCGGACCCGAGCTGGTCTCCTGACGGAGGGACTATATACTTCGTGAGCGACAGGGGAAAGTATTTAATGAAGAGCGACGTCCCAGGGGACTTCAAGATGTGGAACCATAATTTTAATCAGGCCCACATCTATTCAGTCAACATTGCATCGGGAATAGTTGAAAGGGTAACGGATTCGGAAATTGGAGAGGAGACTTATCCCGTCGCGGCTCCGGATGGGAAACACCTGTACTACGTCTCCGACAAGAGCGGCATCTTCAATCTTTATTACATGGATTTAACGACTAAGAAGAGCCAACCGATGACAAATTCTATCGCTGGAATTTATCAGTTTTCCATTTCAAAGGACGGTTCGAAGCTGGCTTTTTCCAGCCTCGATAACGGCGGCTTCGATATTTTCATGCTGAAGGCTCCTAACGATCATCTCCTGACAGATGACAAGGTCCCGCTGACTCAGTATGCCAGGATGGAAATGGCGGAGAGGACTGCGTCCGAAGCGAAGAGTGCACAGCCGGAAAAACAAAAAGACCTGGCGGTTGAGAAGAGAACGGTTTCAGATTCTTCCGTCGTGGATACCTCGCAGGTGAAGAGCCTGTATGGAAAGGATATACAGGTTGATTTGAGCAATTATGTGTTCGGAGAAAGCTCAAAGACCGACAGCCTGTTTTCGGTGCCTAACTTCAACGACAATTTCAACATAGAGGGAAACGTAGACAGTTCGGGAAATTTCCTCGCGCAGAAATACAAAATCGCATTCACCCCCGATATCGTTTACGGGAATGCAGGATACAACAGCTTCTTCGGAGTGCAGGGGACCACGTTAATGGCGTTCAGCGACATGCTCGGTAATCACCAGATTTTTCTGTACACCGATCTGGTGGTCGACCTGAAAAACAGCGACTTCGCTTTTCAATATAATTACCTTCCTTCGCGAGTCGGATATTCCATAACCGGCTCTCATATCGCCCGGTTCTTGTATCTTGATTCTCCCTATTATTCGGGATACTACGACTTGTATCGGTTTCAGAGTTACGGAATCTCACTTGCCGCATCTTATCCTCTGGACAGGTTCAACAGGTTGGAAACGGGGTTAAGTTGGCTGAGTCTAACGCGTGAAAATATTGACGAGCCCTACGAACCTGCACAGAACAGAGTATTATTTGTACCGACTCTCCGGTATATACATGACAACTCATTCTTCGGATATATCGCCCCGATAAACGGTTCACGCTATTACGCATATCTATACGGGACTCCGAAAGTCGGGGAGCAGGGGATAAGTTTCGTGACTGGCATGTTCGACTATCGCGACTACATCAAGCTCTCAGGACAGTTGTATACATTTGCCTGGCGGCTGTTCGCGGGCACGTCCACAGGAGCAAACCCGCAGAAATTCTTTATTGGCGGAACGGAAAATTGGATCAACGTCAGGTTCGATGGAGATTTCATTCCGATTAAGAATGCGGAAGATCTGGAATTCCTCACGCCAGTTGTTCCGATGCGCGGGTACAATTACAACGCCAAATTCGGGAACAACTTCGCTCTATTGAATATGGAACTCAGGTTCCCAATGCTGGGAATATTCACAGCCGGTCCGATTCCACTTCTCGAGACGCTTTTCGGCACGGCGTTCGTTGATGTCGGTTCAGCCTGGGGATATGACTGGAACAACAATTATGTGAAGTTCCAGGCCTTCGATCACGATTTGAACGGCGATCTGGAAACGAGGGACCTGCTGGTCGGCACAGGTACGGGCGTGAGAATGGTGTTCCTCTATTTCCTTGTCAGGCTCGACATCGCATGGAGCTACAACCTGCAGCACTTCTCGAGGCCGCAGTATTACTTTTCACTCGGGTACGATTTCTAATAAGGTCCTGGTATCCGATTCGGAATCTCATTGCGTCAGCAGGGGGCTGAAAAAGAAATGCATGCTTAGAAAATATTGGGACACGAAGTTACAGGAAGGAAGCACGAAGTTGCACAACGCAAAAACACCTGGTGTAACTTCGTGACATACTTTGTGCCTGCACACCCTGCCTTCGCCGAAGCGGACTGCCTGCACGCCTGTGTGTTGAACACTGTGGCGCGTAAACACGAAGCGTTTCTCGTAGTCAGGCTACGCGCCGGCAGGCACACAGGTGTGATGCTTGTTCCCTGCATCCCTCTCGGCTCGATCTAAGCTTGTTTTGCCTCCCGAGCTCGTGCTGATCGCCAATAAAGGTACGCCGGCACTCCAAGCAGTACCAGCCCGAGTCCGAACAATGAATCGCGTGGATCGGTGACTACAGTGTTAATCACGAACCATACTGCCACGATCACGAAGATGATCGGTACAAACGGATAACCGAGTGTTTTGTAAGGACGCGGAGCATCCGGCCGTTTCTTGCGCAGCACAAAAATCCCGAACGTACCGATCGCGTAGAATAGCCATGAAGCGAATATGACGTAAGTAAAAAGCTGGTCGTAAGTGCCGGTGAGTGTCAGTACCGATGCCCAGAATCCCTGGACGAGAAGCGAAACGTGCGGGGTCTTGTACTTAGGATGCACTGAAGAGATCTTTTTGAAGAACAAACCGTCTTTGGCCATCGCGAAATATACTCTCGCCGTCGTCATCGTCGTTGCGTTCACCGTTCCGAACGTGGAAATCATTACGGCGACGGCAATCAACGCCGCGCCGTTAGAACCGAAGAACGTGGAGATCGCATCCGAGGCGACCAGCTGCGAATGTGCCATCTGATGGATCGGAAGGACGTACATGTAAGCAAGATTCGCGAACACGTAGATGACAATAACGGAGATTGTTCCGGCTATCAGCGCGATAGGAATATTTCTTTGAGCGTTCTTCACTTCACCTGAAAGGTAAGTGACGCTGTTCCACCCGTCATATGCCCAGAGGACTGCGACCAGCGCGATGCCGAACGCACTGATCAGCCCGCCGGATGCGGAATGGAAAGCGCCGAAGAACGGAGTGTACAGATGCCCGGCATGCGTGCCGAAGGCGAAGCACGTTACGACGATCCCCGTGATCGCCAGTACTTTCAGAGTAGTGAAAAGCTGTTGAATAAACCCGCCGAACTGCACGCCGAAATAGTTCACCGTCATGACGAACGTGATGGCTCCAATCGCAACGAGCTTGATGCCGACTTCAGGCATCACGAAGAGTCCGAAGTTAAGCTGGAGAGTGTTCAGTCCCGGAAAGAAGAAGCCGAGATATTTTGCGAAGGCCACTGCTATCGCTGCGATAGATCCGGTCTGGTAAACAATGAAGGTGGTCCATCCGTAAAGGAAGGCGATGAAGTCGTTGTAGATCTCGCGGAAGTAGACGTACTGCCCGCCCGCTGCCGGTATCATGCCTGCGATCTCTGCGTTCGTGAGTGCGCCCGCCAGTGAAAGGAGTCCGCCGAAGACCCAGACTGCGATAATCCACCCGGCATCGCCGAGAGTCAGTGCGATCTTTTGCGGGACAAGGAATATTCCCGAGCCGATGATCGATCCGACAACGACCGCAATCGCAGTGGGGAGCCCGAGCCTGTTGGCAAGTTTCGGTTGTTCTGCTTCATTCATAAGTATGCCCGTCTGTTTCATTTAGTTTAGGACAGCGAAGGCATGACGAGCCTCCGTATAGTACTTCAGATTATCTATTTAGTTGCTTTTGATAATGATTGAAACAGTGAAATGAAATCCCTCGGACGTTAGGATGGCCCTCCGGTTTCGAGCGTCTGGAGCAAACAAAATCCCGCGTGACTGCGTTTACTCCCTGACCTCCGCAAAAAATATTTGCACCACATCTCTCGCAAAGCCCATGAGATCCTTTGCGGAAGCCATCCCCTCGGGTGAAACGATAGCGGTGTTGAGGGCATTTTGATCATCGAAATACATCTCAGCCATTCTGTAGAATTGCGGCTGGGTCATGGGAGCGCCTGTAACCTTCGAGATTTCGATTCGCTTCATGCCGGGCATTTTATTGATTAGAGGAAGATGGACGTTTTCATAGTGCTCCTCGAACGAAGTTGGGTCAGTCGGTTTCTTGAAAAGCGCAACCAGCTTCACCACGGGCGGCTCCTGTTTTTTGTTTTGAGAATATAGACCCGACGCATGGAAAACGCAACAAGCGGGTTCGCTGTGTTGGTAATGGGGCACTTATCGCGTTATTTTCTCGCAAGGGCGCAAAGCCCGCAAAGAAAAACAACTATTTCTCCGACGGAGTCCTTCCGAGAATCTCGCTTTGCGTACCCGGCGAGCTTTGTCCCGGCAGGGGACGACTTCGTCGCGAGAGACGTACCTGAGCGGATACCTATGTTGACAGAAAAGAAAAACTCGTGTATCTTAAAAAAGCTTTTGCTAAAGGTAAGGTAGTGAGTCAGGGAGCTCAATACATACACATGTTGCGAAGTTCGATAAGACTATTACGCAACTGCTACCGGGCATACAGCTCGGGTATTCCGGAGTACAATCAAAGCTACTGCGATTTCGGCAACAACGCTGGGGATCAATATGGGCTGAATAGCGTTCACGACAATTATCCTTACAACGCTGCTGTAGGGCTCTCTTATCCCTCCGACCCAGCTGCCCTGACTGCGTATAAGAACTGGTGGGGAAGCAATCCCCCTGATGCGTCACTCTTCTACTGTTCTTCTGCCTGTCAGCTGAATAACGGCAACTCCCTTTCTTCCGACCCATGATCCGGGATACCGCTGCCGTCAGTTGAAACCAAAGGTAACCTTGCCGCACATGTTATAGCTTCGGTGAAATCACAGCCCGATGCCGTCGCGGAATCTATGGCTCAGTCCGCCAAAGTCTCCGGCCCCATTTCCACGGACTCGCTATCTGCAGGGACCCAGCTCCGATCACAGGGGAAATTCAAAGAGGCTAAGGACTTCTTCAAATCATACTTAGGCAGACATCCCGACAATCAGGCGGCTTATGTTTATCTATATAGTTGTGCAGACACGGGAACGACCCCGGATATAGTTGAATACTTCAAGTCGTTGCCAAAACAGGCTGCCAGGGCACACAAACTTCTTCTGGCTAATCTGTATCTGAGGGAAGGGAATACGCAGGCTGCGAAGAACGTGAACAATGATATCATTGCGGCAAACCCAAAGACTTCGCTTGCCGAGAGGGCGAAGCTCAATAACTTTTACATTGCGTTGTACAATGACAATGATCCGCAAACGGCATCTTCGATTCTAAACGACATTGAACAAAGTTCGTCTCTATCTACGACGATGGAAATATCGGATGCCGAGCATTCACTCGCTGTCTATGTCGGCCCTAAAACCGGAACGATGCCACGTGCAAGCTTTAAGCGGTCAGCCAACAGCTCTCAGGATCTAACAACTAGCGATCTTCAAGAGCAAAGCGGCTTGCTGGAAAATTATCCGAATCCCTTTAACCCATCGACAACAATACGCTACCAGCTTCCGAAGCCGGGAATGGTGAGTGTCAAGGTTTATGACGTTCTCGGACAGGAGGTGGCGACTCTGGTCAACAGCTATCAGGAGTCGGGCACTCACACAGTCAACTTCAATGGCGATCATCTCGCGAGCGGCATCTACTTCTACCGGCTGACCGCACCGGGAATTACAATCGTCAAGAAGATGTTGATGACGAAGTGATGTAGTAGAGCATCTTTTCAATCCCAAGTGATTGTTCGAGGCCCGATTCCCAATGAGTCGGGCCTCGCCTTTAAGTACCCCGGAGCCCCGTGTCCGCTGGTAATGCCTCACTGAAAGGGTTATTTCTCTCGCAAAGGCGCCAAGAACGCAAAGAAATGTTGACGAGCGGTTCGCTTTGCGAGCGGCTTGGCGAGAAACCATAAGTGTGGGATTACGTCCGCTATTCCTTCTCCTTTGATTTTTACGTCCCCGTTGTTTAGATTTTTTAAAACGAGATTGAAATGCTGAAGAATTACATCCCGATTTTTCTCTTAATTGCAGTCGCTGCCGTTCTTGGCATAGTCATGGCAAATATCAACCGCCTGCTCGGCCCGCATGTCCCGACTCAGGAGAAGCTCTCCACGTATGAAAGCGGTATGGAGCCGATAAGGACTGCACGCGAACGTTTCACCGTAAGATTTTATCTCGTTGCAATTCTCTTCATATTATTCGATGTGGAAATTGTGTTTATGTATCCCTGGGCGGTGAACTTTATGTCCCTGGGATGGTTTGGATTTATAGAGATGTTGACATTCGTTGTCATACTTTTGATCGGATATTATTATGTGATTAAGAAAGGAGCTTTGCAATGGCAGTAAATAGATCGAATGAGAATGAGGGCTTCATAACGACTCGTGTCGATGCTCTTTTCAGCTGGTCCTTGAAAAATTCTCTCTGGCCGATGCCGCTGGGCATTTCGTGCTGTGCAATAGAAATGATGGCTTTCGTTGGCCCGCGTTTCGACGTGAGCCGTTTTGGTGCGGAAGTATTCAGGTTTTCACCCCGACAGAGCGATCTGCTGATCGTGGCAGGAACGACGACTTTTAAAATGGCCAAAGTCGTCCGCAAGATTTACGATCAGATGCCGGAACCCAAATGGGTTATCTCGATGGGCGTTTGCGCTTCAAGTGGCGGAATGTACCGCTCGTACTCTGTTGTGCAGGGAATAGATCAATTCCTTCCTGTAGACATTTATGTCGCAGGCTGTCCTCCCCGTCCGGATTCCTTGATTAAGGCACTAATGGAGATTCAGAAAAAAATACAATCCGGAGAAGCTAGCATTCCCGAACATGAACGCGAAAAAGTCCTGGTGGAATAACCCAATATGAAAGAGAAAATCGAGGAGAAACTTCGAGCGGCCTTCGGAGACGACATCCTGGCCGTGGTCGAATTTAAAGATGAATTGACTGTCGAAGTCAAACGCGAGAGAATTGCGGACGCCTGCAAGTTTCTGAAAGAAGATCCCGAGCTAAGCTTCAATTACCTGTCCGATGTTTGCGGCGCAGACATGCTGGACTTCGAGGACCTCTCTTCGCGCAAATCATATTTGGCCGTGGAACACGAGCATCGACCCGAACAGGTACCGGTTGGAGAGAGATTCCAGGTTATTTACAACATGATATCTCTAAAAAACAGGTCAAGGGTCAGACTCAAAGTGAAGGTGGACGGAGAAAATCCCGTTTGCCCGAGTATCACATCCGTTTTTAAATCCGCAGATTGGTACGAGAGGGAGACCTACGACATGTTCGGGATTACCTTCGAAGGGCACCCTGACATGAGAAGGATCTACATGCCCGAGGAATATGAGTATTATCCGCTTCGAAAGGACTTTCCTCTTATGGGTGTTCCCGGCTCAATCCCTCTCCCGAGAAAATAAGGCTTGCAAAAATGAGCACAACTTCTGAAAACAAGCGAGAGATATCACAAATACTCAAGACTCTCGAAGATAGAGACACGAATGTTGTAGTCGAGGATCCGCTCGAGAACTACATGGTTCTCAACATGGGGCCGCAGCATCCGGCGACACACGGCGTTCTCCGGCTGCTCGTCAAATTGGAGGGTGAGACAGTCGTTGACTGCATCCCCGAGATGGGCTACCTTCACCGCGGTTATGAGAAGATTGCGGAAGCTTCCACATACATGGAATTCATACCGCACACTGACCGCCTCGATTATATATCGCCGATTGCCAACAACGTTGCTATTGCCCTTGCGATTGAAAAGCTTGCCGGTGTGGAGGCTCCCCCCCGCGCGCAATACATAAGGGTTATCGGGGCGGAACTCGCCAGAATTTCCTCGCACCTTATGGCGATAGGAGCCATGGCCATGGATGTGGGAGCGATGACCGTTTTCCTCTGGGCTTTCCGCGAGCGGGAAAAATTGTACGACGTGTTCGACCTGCTGACCGGGGTCCGCTTCACTACCAGTTATACGAGGATTGGCGGCATCGCTCAGGATATGACTGACGAGACGAAACACGCAATAGAAGGATTTATAGATGAGTTCCCGAAATACCAGCTCGAAATAGCGAAGATGCTGAACCGGAACCGGATATTCCTAGATAGGACGGTCGGCGTCGGCGTCATTGACGGTGAGACGGGGCTGGAAATCGGACTTACCGGTGCGACTCTTCGTGCTTCCGGCATTGAGCACGACCTTCGAACTTTTTCCCCGTACCTCGTTTATGACCAGCTTTCTTTCGACGTGATTACCGAGAAAGAAGGCGATTGCTTCGCCAGGTACATGGTGAGAATGAGAGAGATGCTTGAGAGCGTGAAGATAATCCGCCAGGCTCTCGATAAGATTCCTCAGGGTCCGATAAAAGTCGATATGCCGAAAAAAGTTCTTCCAAAGAAAGAGCGTGTCTATACCAAGATGGAAGAGCTGATACACGACTTCGTCATAGTAAACGACGGGATCAACCCCGAACCGGGGGAAATCTACTCCGCTATTGAAGGTTCTAAAGGGGAGCTCGGCTTCTACCTTAAGAGTGACGGAAGCGGACGCCCATGGAGGCTCAAGATCCGTTCGCCTTCATTCTGCAACCTGCAGGCACTTCCGCTCCTGGTGAAGGGGCAGATGATTTCCGACGTTGTCGCAATCATAGGCAGCATCGATCCCATAATGGGTGAAGCGGATAAGTGAGAACCACTAATTGCGAATTCAATCCGAGAGACTCCTTCGCGGCACGTTGGACTAAGAACCGGTTAATTTAAAATTTAAAAGTGAGAATTTGACGAAGTGTTCACAGAAGAAAATCTTCGCAGAGTAGAAGAGATCAAGAAGCGCTATCCGAAACCGATGGCAGCATTGCTGCCGGTCCTTTGGGTAGCACAGGAACAGTTTGGATGGATCTCTGAAGACGTCATGCGTTACATTGCCGATCTCCTCGGCGTGCCCTTCAACCACGTCCTGGGCGTTGTCACTTTCTATACGATGTACAACAGGAAGCCCGTCGGGAAATATCACATCCAGGTTTGCGCGAACGTCTCGTGCATGCTCCGCGGGTCTGATAATCTCATCGAGCATCTTGAGAACAGGTTGGGAGTAAAGGTGGGGGAGACGACATCCGATAAACTGTTCACTCTCAGCGAGGTCGAATGTCTGGGATCCTGTGGAACGGCTCCGATGATGCAGGTGAACAATGACTACTACGACAATCTGACGTCGGAGAAAATCGACAATCTACTCGAAGAATTTAAAAAACAGGCAAATCACTGATGTCCGAGACAACCATCACGACGAAATTGTACGCACAAGGTGGCGACACTGCCTTTCCGAAAATTGTACTTCCTGAAATTCCTGATCTCGCAAAGATTGAAGTATATGAGAGTAACGGTGGTTACGGGGCTCTCAAGAAAGCGGTCGGAATGCAGCCCGACGCAGTGACGGATGAAGTCAAGAAATCCGGTCTGCGCGGACGCGGTGGAGCGGCATTCCCTACTGGTTTGAAATGGACCTTCATGCCGAAGCAGACCGAAAAGACGAAATACCTCGCCATCAATGCCGACGAAAGTGAACCGGGCTCCTTCAAGGACAGACAGATTCTCGAATTCAATCCTCACCAGTTAATCGAAGGGATAGTGATAGCTTCTTACGCGATGGGCATCAAAACTGCCTACGTTTACATAAGGGGCGAGTATTACAAGTGGACGCAGATTCTCCAGAAGGCTCTCGACGAAGCATATTCCCGGGGATACGTAGGTGAGAATATTCTGGGCACGGGATTTTCGGCAAATATTTATATGCATCGCGGTGCAGGAGCATACATTTGCGGTGAAGAGTCCGGGCTGATGGAGTCGATCGAAGGGAAGCGCGGCTATCCCAGGGTGAAGCCTCCCTTTCCGGCGCAAAACGGACTTTGGGGAAACCCGACGACCATCAACAATGTAGAGACTATTGCAAACGTACCGGCCATTCTATGGAACGGGGCAGAGTGGTTTTCAAAGATCGGCGCTCAGAAGCATCCGGGCACGCTCCTCTTCGGAGTCAGCGGACATGTCAATACTCCCGGAGTGTTTGAGCTCCCCAGCGGGACGCTTCTGACGGACATCATCTACAAGTACGCCGGCGGCGTGATAGACGGCAAGCAAATCAAGATGGTCATTCCAGGCGGCAGCTCGATGCCGCCCCTGCGTGGAGACCAGCTGGAAGGTGTGCGGATGGATGCCGAATCTCTCAAGGCTGTCGGAAGCGCAGTGGGGACCGGCGGCGTTATCGTGATGGATGAAGATACGGATTTGGTAAAAGTTCTCTTACGAGTCACAAAATTTTACTGGCATGAGTCGTGCGGGCAATGCACGCCGTGCCGCGAGGGCACCGGCTGGATGCGAAAGATTTTGCAGCGCATGAGCGATGGGAATGGAAAGGTCGAAGATCTGGATTTGCTTCTCCGCGTGGCAAACAACATCGAGGGCAATACGATTTGTGCACTGGGAGATGCCGCGGCCTGGCCGGTCAAGTTCACCATCCAGCGTTTTAGGAAGGAACTGGAAGAAGAAGTCCTGCAGCAAGCCAGGAACGCCGCTTAGATTTCTCCGGCGTATGTACTGACGCCGTTTGTAAAGTTCTTGACTCAGAATTGAGTGCCAATTCAAGTCAACACCAAGATAGGGAGTTGCTATTTTGCGGGTTCTCACCCGTAGGGAGCTTGAGTGAGTAATCTACCTGTAAAGATATTCAGAATCTCAGACGAGTTTGGAGATCTTCCACTGCCCGCTTATATGACCGAAGGGTCGGCGGGTATGGATGTGTTCGCGGCAGTGAATGAGACTCTGGTGATCGAACCTATGTCGACGGCGCTTGTGCCGACTAATCTGAAAATCGAACTTCCTGTCGGATATGAGGCCCAGATCAGGCCTCGAAGCGGGCTGGCGTTCCGCAATAAGATAATCCTTCCTAATTCTCCCGGCACAATAGATTCGGATTATCGCGGCGAGATAAAGGTCATCATGCTCAATCTCGGGGCGGAGCCTTTCGAGGTTAACCGCGGAGACAGGATAGCTCAAATGGTTATCTCACGCTACGACAGGATAAGATGGGAAGAGTCTGACTCGCTCGGGATAACGGCGCGAGGCGAAGGCGGCTTCGGGTCTACGGGAAAATAATGGCTGTCCTTGCCTACCATAAAGTCGATAACAGGTTCGAGCTCGGAGTGACAACAGTCAAGCCGGAAGTTTTCTTCAAACAAATCGGCGAGCTGCAGAAGAGAGGCTACGAAATCCATCAATCGACAGGACGTGATGCTGAAACCGGAGACGGGGTATGTCTCACGTTCGACGATGGATACGATTGTTTCTACAGGAACGTCGCGCCGTTTCTGACTTCGCTCCATGTTGGAGCGACGGTCTTCGTGGTAACGGACTTCATTGGAAGAACGAACGAATGGGATATCCGATTATCATACAGACCGTTTGTCCACATGGACAAGAACCAAATCAGAGAGGTGGCCGAACTCGGTTTCGAAGTCGGAAGCCATTCCTGCTCGCACAGGGATTTGACGAGGCTGGATCGCACCGCCGTTTCAAATGAACTTGTAAACTCGAAGAAGCAGATTGAGGACATGCTCGGCAGGGAAGTGAGAACGGTTTCATTTCCGTTCGGGAGGCATAATGCGGATGTGGTTGCGCTCGCAAAAGAGGCCGGTTATGACCTGCTCTTCGGCCTCGGTTCGTCCGTTGAAGACGGAGTCATCCGGCGGATACCGGTGTACAGGTTCGACGGCGCAGCGGCGGTGAGGCGTAAAGTTGCGATGAACAAGCTGGAAATTATGAAGGGTGATTTAGTTCATTCCTTTGCATATCTTTCGTCATTACTTTCTGTCAGGCATGCCAGAAGAACCGTCTAAAACTGAAGAAAACAGCAATATGTCGCTGCAGGAAGATGAAGTAAGATCGGCGGAAACGAACGACAAGGACGTTCATACTCTATCTGCGCTATTGTCCGGGAGGCGCGAGTGGCTTCTATTCATAGTGGCTATTATGCTGCTGGTTGTTCTTGGTTACACGGTCCGTGAAGTGTTCAGCCCTATCATGGTTTACGTGATCTTCCTCGTGGCTACTTACCCTCTGCGCCACGAAGCAATCGTTCGTCATCTTATTCTAATTGCGACGATCCTCTTCGGTGTCTGGTTCATCGTCGAGGTTGCGGGCGCGGTTCTTCCGTTCGTCGTCGCATTTATCATAAGTTTCATCTTCTCGCCCCTCATCGAGATGCTCGCGGGCAAGAAAATCCCCCGGGCTCTTTCAATTATCGGAATCCTGCTGACGCTGTTTGGTGCGCTCGTAGCTTTGACCATCGTACTCCTTCCGATGGTCTTCCAGCAATTTCAGAATTTCCTCACCTCAATTCCTACGCTGACGAGCGAGGTCAGCAATTCACTTAACAGTCTCATAAACCGCGGCTTCCTCGGTTTCAGCCCGGAGAATCAAAATCTGCAGCAGGCCGTAATTGCGGAAATTTCCAGCAGGATCGAGGACGTGACCCGCGCAATTCCTAACGGTATTCTAAATTTTGTTGCTCAGTCTGCTTCCGCTCTGACCAAGATGCTGAATCTGGTTCTGGTTCCGTTCTTAAGCTTTTACATCCTGAAAGATTTTGAACTTATAAAATACAGGGTGAAGATGCTCTTCCCGCGCAGGTATCGTCAGCGCGCGTCTGAGATTTACGTGATCGTGGACAGAATACTCGGAAGCTATCTGCGCGGTGCATTGACGGTTGCGTTCATCAACTCGATTGTCATCTCTTCTCTGATGTCGATATGGGGGGTCAAATATCCTCTCGTTATCGGACTCATCTCCGGTCTGCTCGATATGATACCTTATTTTGGAATAATCGTCAGCATGTCTGTTGCCGTACTGATCGCACTGTTCGGAGACAGCCCGGGCTTTCAGGTTGCCATGGTGATAGTCTCATTCCTCGGCATGAACCTGACCGAAACCACAATTCTTTATCCGAGAATAATAGGCTCAAAGATTGGGGTGCATCCCGTTCTGCTGATCCTCGCTCTGTTGGTTTTCGGATACTTCATGGGATTCCTTGGACTCCTGGTCGCTGTCCCCACGACCGCGATTTTAATCGCCCTTAGAAAGTACTACGAACGGAATCTCAGGCCCGCGCATTGAGTTCGACACTCTACATCGTTTCCACGCCGATAGGGAATTACGAAGACATCACTCTGCGGGCGTTGAATGTTCTCAAGGGAGTAGACTTCGTAATCTGTGAGGAATTCAAGCTCGGCAATCGGCTCCTTCGCTATTACGGCATTGAAAAGCCTCTCGAGTCATTGAACGAACACAATGAAGTCCGGGACGCAGAGGTGGTTGCCAACCGTATCAAAGCCGGCGCGGATGCCGCATTGATATGCGATGCCGGCACGCCCGTTCTTGCTGATCCCGGTGGAATGCTCGTTCATCTTGCCCTGAGACTCGGAGTCAGGGTCATACCCGTTCCCGGCGCATCATCCATCCTTGCCGCTCTTGTCGTTTCAGATTTCGATATAAGCAGGTTTCACTACGCGGGCTTCCTCCCGCGCAAGAAGGAAGATCGGATCCGGGCGTTGGAAGACCTTCGGGCTCTCAAGAGCGTGTCGGTTATAATGGAGGCGCCATATAGGTTCGCCCCGCTAATCGAAGACTGCGTCGTCGTTTTCGGAAATGAGAGACGTGCGATTGCAGCCGTCGATCTGACGATGCCGACGGAAAAGGTTCTCAGAGGGAGCCTCGGGGAACTCAAGAGAGAGTACAGTAAAACGCCTTTCAAGGCAGAATTCGTGCTTGTGGTAGATGGTCCTAAGAAAAATTAGTCTTCTTATTTTATCGGTGCTCACGCTGCAGGCATGCTCCGAGAAAACACCTTTCTCACAGAAGAACTTCGTGGAATTCTACGTGCAGCTTCAGATGATAGACGTGCAATACGGAAAACAACCCGCTCTGCAAAAAGAGAAAGTGGATTCCCTTATGCATGCGTATGATCTTAACGACAGTCTCGTGAAATCGACCCTGTCATGGTACGGAGAGAAGCCTGAGCGGTGGGAGAAGTTCGTCGCCCAGGTGCAGGAACGGGTCGACGAAATGAGAAAACACTACGTTAAGCCGAAGTCCCGATGATCTCCGATACGAGCATCACTTCGGCCAGCTCACAATCCTGAACTGCCCTGTGTGCCGACAGGATATCTCCTGACTTCTTCAATTCCTTTTCTATCAGGGCGAACATATCCTTTTTTATCAGTCGCCGCAAATCTATTTCAAAGTCTTTGCTTCTCATGTTTCCGAGAATCTCAATTACGCTCTGTACGGATGTCGCGAGCACCGCGGAAATCTCCGCGGCGGTCAGTCCTTCCATGAACAATTCGTAGACTTGCAGCTCCGTTTGCGATAAAACACCATTTTCCAAGGGTTTAAAGTCCAGACAAACTTGGAGCAATCTGCCGGCAATCTTTTCCGCGTGCATCCCTTTTTCCGGAAAATATTTCGAGATTTCTATCTTGCTGAACGGATGTTCGTTTGCAATTCTAATCAGATCGGCATCTGAGCAGACATTGAACACCGGTATTCGTAAATCACTGGCAATGTTCCGCCTCTCTTCACGCAGGGCCTTGTAGAGTGGCTTCCTGAACGAATAAGGCTTCGGAATAGGCCTCGCGAATCCGTTTTTCAGATAGGTCTTGCCCTCTTCGGTGATCGAGACGGTGGGGTATAACAGATTCGCCCTGGAGATGTATTTTCTCGAAAGGAGGAGATCGAATGCGGAGTAGACTGCCTGAGGCGGAAGTTCCTTCAACAAGCCCGCGAACTTCTCCTGCAGTTCAGTAGAGAGCTCCTTCTTGAATTTATTCTCAAGCAGAATTTTGCAATATGTGGCTCTGCCGTACCTGCCACCCGTCGCTTCAACAAGCGAAAGGATAGCCCGGTGAATTTCATGGATGTTGGGGATGTCTGCATCCTTTGACTCTTCATGCAGGTATGCCAGGCCGACCGTGCAGTTGTCGCAGTTACCGCATCCGCTTTGAATCTCCTCCGCGCCGAAATACACAAGGATGAAGTTCGTACGGCAAGTCGTCGTCTTTGCATAGTCCACGACAGCCTGCAATCGTTGATGAGCTCTGTCCGACAGAAGAGCGAGCTGCCTAAAATCTACGGGCAGGCCTTCAACATTCTCGCGCTTCGTCAGCATTTTAAAGCTGATCCCCTCGGCGGGTGGTTTGTACTCCAGGACTCCGGATCTCTGGAGAATGGAAAGTGTGCGATTGACGGTAGAAGCACTGAGGCCGGATTTGTACGCGATGTCCTCGATCGTGACGGACTGGGCGTTTGCAAAAATTGAAGTGCCGTAAAGCCGCAGAAGAGTATCGAGCAAAGACCGCGTGTCGTTGGAGGAAGTCCGATCCAGTGCGCGCCTGTATGTCGCCATGTCCACAGTCGAGCGGATATAGGCTTTAGCCGAAACGTTTGGAATGAGCTGTATCATGTTGTCCTGAGACAGGATCCGGAATACCGAGTCGATGGTTCGAGTATCGAGCTTTGTCAGACCCACGATCTTCTGCGATGAAACAGTCTGGTATTCCTGTGCAGTCTCTCCGACCGGAATCGACAGCGAATCGAAAATTGCAGTGTAGGCCTTGATAAAAGCGTCCTTCTCTGGGTACAGTGTCTTTATGAAATACTCCTGAACCATCAAATCCCTCTTGTTGAAGAGAAGGACGCATTCTGCCAGGTTCCCATCCCTGCCGGCTCTCCCCGCTTCCTGATAATATGCTTCCAGAGTACCGGGGACTTCGTAATGAATCACATACCTGACGTCAGGCTTGTTTATCCCCATTCCGAACGAGTTGGTGGCGACCATAACCCGGCCGCTCTTTAGAAATTCCATTTGGGAACTTGTCCGTTCCGTTTCCGTTAGACCTGCATGGTAGCGCAGGGCGTTTATCCCCTTGGAATTCAGGAGGCCATGGATCTCGTCGACACTCTTCCGAGTCGCCGCGTAGATAATTCCCGATCCCTTGTGACCCTCAACGTACCTGACCATGGAGTTCATCTTGCTGGTTTCTACGATGACCCGGAACGAAAGATTCTCCCTGGCAAAACCGCTTACGTAAACCCTGGGAGACCTCATCCTGAGCTGTGCCACTATGTCGTCCTGAACATCAGGAGTTGCAGTAGCAGTCAGTGCGAGGAGAGTCGGATTGCCGATGGCTGCCGAGAAGTCGGAAATCTGCGTATAATGCGGTCGGAAATCGTGCCCCCATTGACTGATACAGTGTGCTTCGTCTATGGCCAGAATGGACACCCTGGTTTTGGAAATTGCGTTGGTGAACCTGGAACTTCCAAGGCGCTCGGGGGCAACGTACAACAATTTCACCTTTTGAGACACGACGAGCTGGAGTCTCTCCCGTATCTCGTCAAGTTCGAGAGTGCTGTCCAGTTGAGTTGCGACGCGGCCGTTCCTGTTTATCTGAGCGACTTGATCTTTCATCAGGCTGATCAAAGGAGTGACTATGATCGTGAGCCCATCTGAAAGAAGCGCTGGCAGCTGGTAACAAACCGATTTTCCGCCTCCTGTTGGCATGACAGCAAGAGTGTCGAATCCGTTCATGACAGAATTGATTATTTCCAGCTGGCCGGTGCGAAATTCCTTTAACCCGAAAAACTTTTCGAGGCCTTTCTGGAGCCGATCGATGGAAATCATTTAGTCAAATTTAGCAAAAGGAGACCTAAATAGAGAACAGATTAGGCTAACATTCATCGGTGACAAAAACGTGAAGATGCAGATTAGGCTCAATCAAAACTCCTGGGACATTCGGATTCATCGTTCCTTTGGCGCTTTTCTCTTACATTAGACGAAATTTATTCGAGGATCTGAAATACTTTCCAGCATAAAGGTGAATGAATGAACTACAATTCTGACAAAAGAATCGTAATGACACTTGACGCGGGCGGAACGAATCTCGTCTTCACCGCAATTCAGGGAAACGAACCAATAGTTGACGAGATCGCTCTTCCTTCCAACGGAGATAATCTGGATAGATGCCTTTCTGCAATCGTAGAGGGATTTAGCAGGGTGAAGGAAAAATTAAAGGAAAAACCTGCGGCAATCAGTTTTGCATTTCCCGGTCCGGCTGATTATCCGGACGGCATCATCGGCGACCTTCCCAACATGCCGGCATTTCACGGAGGCGTTGCGTTGGGACCTTTCCTGGAAGAAGAATTCCGGCTGCCTGTATTCATCAACAACGATGGGGACCTCTATGCTTATGGCGAGGCGATTGCCGGCTACCTGCCATATATAAACGGGCTGCTCGAAAAGGCGGGGAGCCCGAAGAGGTACAAGAACATTCTGGGGCTGACCCTGGGTACCGGCTTCGGATCGGGCATAGTTCATGATGGTGTACCGCATATCGGGGACAATTCCATCGCGGGTGAAATCTGGCTGCTGAGGGACAAACTGAATCCGGGCATGAACATCGAGGAGCACGCGAGTATTCGGGGTGTAAGGAGAGTCTACGCTCGTGAGGCCGGTATTGACTTCCAAAATTCTCCGTCGCCAAAGGATATTTACGAAATCTGTGTTGGCAAGAAAGAGGGGAACAAGCAGGCTGCTCTCAAAGCATTCCAGGAGATGGCAGAGGCGACCGGCGACGCCATTTCAAACGCGATCACACTGATAGACGGGATTGTCGTTATCGGCGGAGGGCTTTCGGGAGCATCCGGCGTCTTCCTCCCTCATCTGGTGAAGGAAATGAATGGCTATTTTACCTCGCCCGATGGCAGCCGGTTCAGGAGACTGGCGGCAAACGTATACAATCTGGAAGACGAAACAGAGCTGTCGAAATTCCTGAGGGGTTCCGTGAAAGAACTAACTGTCTACGGCACGGACAAGAAAGTCAAATACGATCCAGAGATGAAAATAGGAGTCGGGATATCCAGGATCGGCACGAGCAAGGCGATTTCGATCGGTGCATATGTCTTCGCTTTGAACTCGCTCGACAGGTAGCCGCTCGCCGCCTGGAGTTTTCTAAAGAGAGTCTATCACTCTTTTTGCTTCCGCAATGTGCGCCGGGGTAGTCCCGCAGCATCCGCCGATCATGTTAATGCCGAGCTTCGTCACGTTGCGGACGAACTCTGCGAATCCATTAGGGGATCCCGAATAGATTACGATATTATTCTCGACCGTCGGGACTCCTGCATTCGGCTGAATCAGAACCGGCAGCTTTGTTGACCGCCGAATCTCGGTCGCGACAAGCATCATATCCTCGAATCCGCTCCCGCAGTTCGAACCGACGAAGCTCGCGCCTGCTTCCTCGAGTTTACGCACGCAGTCGGCGGCTGACTCGCCAAATGCGGTCCGGACTTCGTCACCGGACCTCTGGAAAGTCATCGTGACCCCGATTTCGGATGCCCCCGCCGATCTAGCGGCTTCGAGCGCGATGAGAGCCTCATCGAGCGAGATCATTGTTTCGATTAGAATTGTCTGGATCCCGGACGACGCCAGCATTTCGACCTGTTTCCTGAACATCGCAGCCGCATCTTCCTTGCTGACGTCTCCATACGGCTCGATAAGGCTGCCAAGAGGTCCGACGGATCCGACCACCGCCGCCATTTTTCCGGCGGCTTCCAGTGCGATCTTCGCGCCCGAAGAGTTCACTCTGTCGGCTAGTTCGACCGCGCCGCTTCTCTCGAGGCGGCTTTTAGTACCGCCAAAAGTGTTTGTTTCGATAACCTGTGAACCGGCTCTGATGTAGTCTAAATGCACCTGACCGACCGCTTCCGGTCGCTCCATGTTCCATAGGTCCGGTGGACTTCCTACCGCCAATCCTCTGTTTTGAAGCTCCGTGCCCATCGCGCCGTCGAACAAAATTGGTTTTCTCGATAATAGATCTAATAATGGCATCCCTAATTTTCCTTTCTTTCGGACATAAGCTTCGTGATAAGTTCGACTGCTTCGGCGGCATTTCTGGCGGTGCCATTGGCGCCGATTTCATCTGCAAACTTTTGATTGACCGGAGCGCCCCCGACGATTATCGGGATCGAGACCTGCTGAGAACGGAGGAAATCGATTATCGTCTTCATATATACCATAGTCGTGGTTAAGAGCGCAGATAACCCGATAACGTCCGGGTGATGCTGTCCCGCGCCGGAGAGAAACTTCTCGGCCGTGCAGTCCGTCCCAAGGTCAATGACAGTATAACCGTTTCCCTGAAGCATTATGGATACTATGTTCTTGCCAATATCGTGGACATCCCCTTTAACAGTTCCGAGAAGTGCAGTCCCTTTCATTTTGTGTCCCGATCCTACCATGAGGGGCTCCAGTATCTTCATAGATGCCTTCATCGCCCTGGCTGAAATCAAGACCTGCGGCAGAAAAATCTGGTTGTCTCTGAAACGCTTTCCTACGACATCCATGCCCGGAAGGAGACCGTTTTCCAGAATCTCACCCGGCGGAACGGATTCATCAATCAGCTTCGAAGTCAGATCGCCTGCCTCAATATGTTTGCCCGCGATAACAGCATCAGCAAGCATAACGAACTCTTTATCTATCCCCATCGTTCAACTGCCTCTTTAAGCAAGAGTACTTTCTCCCGTTTCACTCTCGGTGCTATCGAGCAGGCGGTGCTCAGGATGAATCCGCCGGCCTTCTTCCCGATTTCGATTCTGCTTTTTGCATCAGACATTATATCGCCGTCCGTTCCAAGGAGGAGAGTGTTCACTGAATCGACATTGCCTTTTACAAAACCCTTGCGGCTTGCTACCTGCATAGCGTGGTCAAGCTCAACGTTTCCCAGCGGGGGTGGGTCGAGACATTCAATCCCGGAGGCGCCTGACGCGAACATCATCTCAAGGCGGTCTCCAACCGCGCCGCAAGTGTGAAGGTAAACGTGGACGTTCTTTTTCCGTATCGACTGCGATATTCGTCCCTCAAACGGCGCTATGAATTCTTCATAGAAATCAGGCGAGATAAAGCCTGCACCTGCAAAGGGAGAGGAAACTTTGATTGCGTCGATGCCCGTGTCGCACATTTCGACTGCAAGTTTCTCTATGAGGCGCGTGAAATGTTCCAGTATCTCTTTTGACTTCTCCGGGTCGTCGATTAGAGCCATCAATCCGTCCTGATGTCCCAGCAAATCGAGGAAATAATCGAACGGGGAGGTTATCTCTCCATGTATGGAAAACTCTTTACCTGCTTTTTGCACGATAGTGTTAATGACTCCAAATTTGTTCCTGGGGTCGATCCTGAAATGCAGTCCCTGGGAAACCGGGATATAGTCCAGAGATGTCGGAAGGTCTTCCGAGTTTATCTCTGTCAGTCTTAGTTTCGGCGCCTCTTGCCCGACAACCTGGGGGAGATCGTCGTTCCCGAAGATCATCGTCGCGCCGTCTTTGAGGCGGACGACCTCTCCGTCCTCTGAGTTGCTTCTTTCGACGATCTGATTTCGCCAATTCGGATCATGACCGTGTAAGCTGATAAGTATGCCGTCGAATCCGTAAATCTCCCGCAGCAAAAGGAGTCCTTCGGCAAACGTGTCGCCGTCGAACCAAAACTCAACGGGTGAAACGGGTAGTTGCTGAAGCATGTGTCCGATGCTCATTTGGCACATAAGGGGAACTCTGTCAGGGGTCCGAATATCCATGGCAGCCTTCACACGTTCCTTTGAATTCAATGGTCTTCCTTCGTTTGTCATTTGTGATTTGTTGTTCGTGAGTTCGGATTGCACCAACATGCCGTACCGCTTGCAACACACAGAACCGAAGTCTTGTATCTGCAGCGGCATACTATTGAGTAAAATTGTACAGCGGACAAATGGACTATATCGTTTCGAATCGGCGGGAAGGCGAAACCTATTCTTTCTTTCGATCCTATGTTCATAAGGATTCAATCCGGCCAGTCGTCATCCTCAAGTCGATTTCTTGCATCAAGTTATGAATGAGAAGGCTAAAGATGCAATCGGCAATCCATCGTGCATGGTAACCCCTCACTTATGGTTTCTCGCCAAGCCGCAAAGCGAACCGCTCGTCAACATTTCTTTGCGTTCTTGGCGCCTTTGCGAGAGAAATAACCCTTTCAGTGAGGCATTACCGTGCATGTACACTCCGGGTTACACATTTCTGTGATGAATTGTTCAACATCTTCACCTGGAATCTGACAGAAAGCGGCATTATGGAATGGAGTGATCGGATATTTGTTCTGAAAACATACGGCCATCAAGAAAATTGTGTCCAAATGAATCGTATGAAGTCATTCAGAGAGAATCTGTAGGAATATTCTACAGAGTAATTAAACCGCAATCTACACCGCGCAAAATTCCACACGACAGTTCACCACAATCTCTTTTGATTCAAATTCACCTCACGCTGCGGCACACTTACTGCATTTGGTAATTATGCAAAATAGTTGTCAAAGGTACACTAACATCTGGCCGATAATTCCTTTGAAAAGAAAACTGAACTACGAGAGGTACGAGAGCTGTATAGGGATCATCTCTCACACTCTGTAAATCGGTGTCTCTGTAGTTGGATTTCCCGGCCCACACTCTAGAAGAAAGGATTACATAGAACATGAAGATTCGTATGCTCAGTTTAGGAATTTTACTGTTACTGAGCGGGTATGCATGGGCACAACAAAGTACTAGCTCACTTAAGAAATGGGTTCACCCCGGTTACGACGCAATAAAGGAAGGCGGTTATCAGGGAGCGCAGACCTGCGCGATGTGTCATCAGGATGCACTTGACGAGATAACACATAGCGTACACTGGAATCTTGCGTCACCGGTGAAGAATGTGCAGGGATTGCCTGATAGTTCCGTCTGGGGGATGGATAACAGGGAGTGTGCGCTGGCCGGTTCGACATGTTTTGCGAACTGGACGGCATCCACTGACGGCAAATTTACCGTGCAGTCGGCGGGTTGCGGATTGTGTCACATAGGTTCTCTCCCAACGCCGCCTATGCTTGGGAAGGCTCCCACAGAGGCTGAGGCTAATACTGTGGATTGTCTCGTCTGCCACGCGAAGGATTACAACTGGCAGATGCGGGCGACTCTTGTGAAGGACCAGACGGGAGTACATTGGGGAGAGGACACGACGTTGGTGGCTGCGCTAAGCATAACGAAGACTCCCACGAACGAAGCCTGTCTGAGGTGCCATGAGCACGCCTTCTCGGATGATTACAAGAGAGGAACGCCGTATACGGCGGCAAACGATGTCCACGCGGCTGCAGGACTCAGTTGTCTGACCTGCCATGTAACCGAGCACCATAAGATTGCAAAGGGACAGGACGAGTCCGACATGGTTGCAAACGATTTGCCGGATGTGCCGGTCACATGTGCAAAGTGTCACGGTGACAGTCCGCATCCCGGAAAGATCGGTGAGATCCTGAATGAACATACTTCGAAGATTGCATGTCAAACCTGTCACATCACTGAAGTGAGCGGTATCGTCTCTGAAAACTGGGGCAAGCCGGTGAAAGATGACATCAACGGCCAGTACAGCGAGCTTTCAAAGTATGATAAGATTCCGTCCATTCACGGACTCTATGTACCCACCGACGAGATTGTGAAGGGACGTCCGTCATATATCTGGAGAGTGGCCAATAAAGACGACGAGAAGAACGCACAGAGCTGGATGGCATTTGAGACCTCAAGCATCAAGACGCTTGGCGCGAAAATCTTTCCGGTAAGAGGGCTGACTCAGATAATGCTCTTCGACAAGAAGTTGAAAATGTGGCAGGCTCCCGGAATGGCGTTTTTGAAGGACAATCCGCAGATGGCGAACTTCCCGCTTTTGCTCGCCCCGAACAGGGAGGTCTATAACAAGACGGGCGACGTAAAGGCCGCAATTGACGCAGGCATGAAGCCTTATGAGGCGATGGGTCTCAAATGGAGCGGCGAGTGGATGGCAATGCAGGTACCCGGTACGTCCTACATCTCCGTTAACCATGGAGTAAAGAAGGTCGGGCTCTCGTGCAGTGATTGTCACTCGACACACGGCGTGATGGACTTCAAGGCCCTCGGCTATACTCCGGAACAGGTTAAGGCACTCGAGAAAACAGAATGACCTTTAATGAACCTCACCGCGGCCCTCTCCTTCAGTGAGAGGGAACGGTTTAATGCATTGGAAACGTTATCGATGATTTGAGAATAGTTTCTTAGGGAGAAAGCTCAATCGGGCGGTGGCTGTCTCATGTACGACATGAGGCAGCCATTTTTTTGTGATGATGCGAGAGTAAGAAGCCGTACCCTCCCTTGCATGCGACGGATCTGCCTCTGAAATTATCATATCACATTAACAAATGAGGGTGCATGGAGCAGAAAGAATGGCTGAATTGAACATTGAAGACGAGAGGACCAGGGCCAAGCGTGGAATGATGTGGGTCAGGCTCGAAGAATCACTCGCGGGGAAAGGATGTCCCGTTTGACTATTTAATTCGTAGTGAATATGCAAAAACGCGAAGGGAAGTTGGGATATTTCGCAAAGCAGGCCCGTAACCTGTTTGGAAGAGACATAGCCCAGATTTTGCTCCTGCACGTCAGCTCACTCAACTCAAATTATGTCGACTCGCTTGCTGTTATGTTCCGGAAGCATAACTATACCTTTGTGAGTATGGATAGGGTATTTGAAGATGATGGTTACAGGTCAGGCATAACTGTATACGGAGATTGGGGGATATCCTGGGGTGACCGCTGGGCTCTTTCTCAAGGCAAGTCCGGGGCTTTCTTCAGGGATGAGCCCGTCACGCCTGCCTATATAAAGAAATTGTCGGAATGAAAAAGTGGTTGTGACTGGTGACTGCTCATATGCGATGTTGGGTTGGAAGGGCTGCGGGTTACTTGTCTCTGTGAGGTGGCTCTGAGACTTTCTTTACGGCGAACCACGAATCCGCAAACATGAACCACACTTCCCGCTTGGCCAATTCTGCTATTCCCACCAGTCTGCTATCAGATACCTGCCAATGACCTGGCTCGCTGCATCGTCCAATGCCTGGCTGCTGTACTGAATAGTCGAGTTGCCCGACTGGGAGTACGAAGTGTTGTCTCCGGCGATGATCATGGCGCCGTAGACTTTCGATTGTCCCGTGGTTTGAATCGAGATGTTTGTGTTTCCGTACGCAATAATCAGCCCGTGAAATGTAAACTGCCCTGACATGGTGAGGTTCCCATTTACTATCAAGATGCCCGATCCTGAAAATGTGCCCGACATCGTGGAATTCCCCGTGATATAGGATATTTGTGGCGAATTATCGGTACCGAGCGATGGACTGCTGGTGCTGAAAGTCTGCCCCGTGTACACTTTTGCGAGCCTGATCATCTCGTCCGCGAACGAAGTGTAATCCGGAAGACTTGCTACTCTCTCGGTATCCGGACTCACAGCTCCGTTTCCGGTTACGCTTGCAGTGGCGCTAATCGATACGTTGTTGCTCGGATTTGTGAGATTAATCGCGATGCCGGCGACTGTGTGTGCCGGCGAGACGGGGGTCCCGTTCAAGTTCACGTCCTGCCCGCTCGTCAGGGCATTTCCGCTAATCTTAATAGTGGCACTCTTTCCGGATGACATACCGACCGCGCCGAGGATCGGGGGAATCTGTCCCTGTACTGCATAGAGTTCATTCCTGACAGTATCCGTGGCCCCGTTGTAAATGCCGACACTGGTCATCAATAAGGTGTCGCTGTTTCCTGGTATTTTCTGAGAGATGTTTACAGTTGCTTCTCCGTTCATGATCGCGGGAATCGTAAAGTTGCCGAGGAGTGTTTGATCGTCTTTCAGCTTGAGTATATAAATTTCGACGGCGCTGGTCGCTATGTTTCTGGCAACATCGTCCTCATAATAGCCGGCGTAATTCTTGACAGCATCGCTCGTCCGTCTGTTAAGAGAGTAGCCGACAATACCCAGCACGAACAACAGGGTCAGAACCGACAACATTGCTACCTTACCCATCACATTATCCTTTCCCGGTTACATTAAGGATTGCAGATTCTTCGGGCTTATAAATTCCTCCCAATAGGTTTCTGCATAGCTGGAATCGACCTTTGTTGCACTTTGAAACAGGATTACCACGTGAATGGACTTTATTTCGGACAGAATACTCTGATCGCTTGTGCCGCCCGCCGGAATCGATATCTCCGTACCCGTACTGTCGTAATAACCCAGATTGAACGAGGTCACGCCCAGACTTGCACCGCGGGTTGGAGCACTGTCCTTGATGCGGTACAGCGTACGCCAATTGGGATTTACCAATGGAGTGGACACTGTATTGCCAAGCCAGTAGTGAATCGTATCTACGATTCCGTCATGATCCATCTGTGCCCGGAATGTAACCGCGGATGTATCTGCAAAAATAATTGCAGGGGTCGCCTTATATCCTATCTTGTAAAAATCGTATGCAATTGTGTTAGCGATTGTGGTTGCGTTCTCCTGAGTTATGACTTCCACGTTGGTGTCTGAATTTGTGGAAGTCAATGTGGCATTCACCTTCAGTACGGCAAGAAGCAGCATTCCGGCAATGAGTGTGGAGCTGATTATGTCGATTAAATCTCCCACGGCCGCCTTTAGTCCTTGTACCTGTATGAAACCAGCTTTGAAAGGGAGATCTCGTGATTAGGAGTGCCGATATATGGATTATAGACCTCCACGTCAATCCTCTTTATGAAAGTCTGTGTCTCTGCGTTAACGTCTGGATTATCTGCGGTCACGTAGTAAACGGAGCAGGTTCTCTTGAAGTAACCGAAGCGCGGCGTATACACAGAATCTACGTATCCATTATAATCGTCGATATCATTGAAAGTTGACGCATTGTCCGGGTTCTCCCCAGGATCGGGACCGAGATCGCTGGGGCTGGTGAGTACGTTGACCGAATCGGTACTTAGAGGAGGCGGCAAATTCTGGTCGAATCGCTTGAGCATGATTTGTTCAATCTCAGCCTGACCCACTGCAGTTCCCGTTATGGTTGCTTCTGAATTGATAACGACATCACTAGCGTCGAGCATTTTTTTGTTTGCTGAGATCGAGATTATCCCGAATATCATTAAGGCAGCCAGTACCAGAAGTGTCTGTGACGAACCCATGTAATGCTTGTCATTCCTTTTGATTTGTACCGCGTTCCATCTTGCTCTTTCCGGTTGCCATGCCTGCCTTTATGGCCCCATTACTGTTGGAAACCAAGTGGCATGGCCGCGCTACTGTTGAATCCAACTTTCTTCAACGTTTAGATGATTCACCAAGACCGTGCCATGGTTTTGAAACAGGATGTCGATGCTCTAACTGTGCACGCAAGCGTGAGTTACGAGGAATTGCGCAGCAGAGATTGATGGCAGTGACGTTGAACATACAGGAATTTCTGACTTCCATCATGGAAAATTTACCTGGTTGATTGCCTGGTTCGCCAAAGGCTTAAGAGAATCAAAGGGAAAAGGCGGGTGTGCAATTCCGAGAATCATTTCCATCATGAGTCCGTTACGTGAGAAATCCATGATAGATCCTTCAGAGAGTTTGAATCTATCGCGGTGCTCGCATGTCTTAATTCTGAGGGCAACGACAGAGTCGGCCGAATTCATCCACGGTAACTTCTGGATCGAATTCATTGTGATCGAAAAGAAGTTATTCATTAAACCTATTCATTTCAACTTACTGATTTCCAAGAGGGGCATGTCCTCCGATTTCTCATGGAATGACTCATCTTTCTCTTCAGATAGGTCGAATACAAACAGTGAGCCAAAGGCAAGACTCGATCGGAAGGCGAGGTTCGTGAGAAGCGTGTAAGCCTTTGATTTTTGGGGCTTTTTGGGGATCGATTTTCACCTTGACTTTTTGGCAATTTTTGCTAAATTTAGTAGCTCAAAATATAAAATGCTGGCGTAGCTCAGTTGGTAGAGCAGCTGACTTGTAATCAGCAGGTCGGGGGTTCAAATCCCTTCGCCAGCTCGGCTGCGTGATGGAGCAAGATGGTACGCAGGCATGTTTTGCAACAATTGGGCGGACGCCGGAGTTGGAGAGCCGGGGCGGACTGTAAATCCGTTGGCTTACGCCTTAGAGGGTTCGAATCCCCCACCGCCCACCGCTTGTTTGCCTCGTGTCGCATTGAGCGAGCAACACGGATTTTGTTCGTAGGAGGGAGCAGCTCGGTGGAAGGATGTCTTCCCGCGCTGACGGCTAAGCCGGAATAGGCGGCGGGTCGAACAGTGCTCCCGAAACATTTCTTTGGAAACTTGAAGTGGAAACGCGGGAGTAACTCAGTTGGTAGAGTCAACCCGCCATGCGGGATTGGTCGCGGGTTCTCCCTCATGAACCGGAACGGTTCACGAGGGATCCCTTCGGGAGAGTCCCGTCTCTCGAGTATGTAAGTTTTGAAATTGTTGATATGGTTCGCGGGAGTAACTCAGTTGGTAGAGTCAACCCGCCATGCGGGATTGGTCGCGGGTTCTCCCTCATGAACCGGAACGGTTCACGATGGATCCCTTCGGGAGAGTCCCGTCTCTCGAGTATGTAGTTTTGAAATTGTTGATATGGTTCGCGGGAGTAACTCAGTTGGTAGAGTCAACCCGCCATGCGGGATTGGTCGCGGGTTCTCCCTCATGAACCGGAACGGTTCACGAGGGATCCCTTCGGGAGAGTCCCGTCTCTCGAGTATGTAAGTTTTGAAATTGTTGATATGGTTCGCGGGAGTAACTCAGTTGGTAGAGTCAACCCGCCATGCGGGATTGGTCGCGGGTTCTCCCTCATGAACCGGAACGGTTCACGATGGATCCCTTCGGGAGAGTCCCGTCTCTCGAGTATGTAGTTTTGAAATTGTTGATATGGTTCGCGGGAGTAACTCAGTTGGTAGAGTCACAGCCTTCCAAGCTGTTGGTCGCGGGTTCGAGTCCCGTCTCCCGCTCTTAAGGCGTGGCTGTGCGCGCTGACATTCCGATGAACTCGGATTACGATGTACGGGCACGTGTTATTTCTTTTTGATGTTGTGTCCGCTCACGTAGCTCAGCTGGTAGAGCAACGCCTTGGTAAGGCGTAGGTCACGGGTTCGAGTCCCGTCGTGAGCTCGCTATATGTTCCTGAGAGGTTCAGGATGGTGAAGCTAAACTAAGGAAAGAAGATGAGAGATATAATTACACTCGAGTGCACCGTCTGCAAACATCGCAATTACACTACGACAAAAAACAAGAGAAAGCAAACGGGTAGAGTTGAATATAAGAAGTATTGCAACTTTTGCCACAAGCATACTCCTCACAAGGAGACTAAGTAACGAATTCGAGTTTTGGTCTCATGATTTTCAATCCAGGATTGGAAGTTGTGAAGGACAAATACGTCAGTAGCTCAATTGGCAGAGCAGCGGTCTCCAAAACCGCAGGTTGGGGGTTCGAGTCCCTCCTGACGTGCTTGCACGCCGAAGTGCCTGCCTTCGCCGAGCTGCAATCCGCAAGCAGGTATTCCGGCACGCAGGCGTGCATAATGAGGGATGAAGAATGAGAGAGAAGATCGTCGGGTTCTTTGAAGACGTTGTCAAGGAGATGAAGAAGGTCACCTGGCCAACGAAAGATGAGTTGAAGGATTTTACCACGGTTGTTCTTGTTGCCACATTGATAATGGCTGTTTTTGTCTATGCCGTGGATACGATTGTTAATGTCGCGCTAAGAGCAATTCTATGAGTGAAGAGAAGGTTACCACAAAAAAGTGGTACGTAGTGCGGACCTATTCGGGACAGGAGAGTAAGGCGGTCGCTTATCTCGAGAGTCAGCTCAAGGATTCTGATCTGAAGGAGAGATTCGGCGAAATCGTCATACCCACTGAAAAAGTGCCGACCATCAGCGAAACTGGAAAGAAGCGGGTAAAGATGCGTAATTTTATGCCCGGTTATGTGATGATCGAGACCGAGATGGACGATCGTGTGAAGGCGTTTATACTGAGTGTCCCGTCGATAATCAGTTTCGTCGGCCCCAAGGGAGATCCAAGTCCGCTCCGTCCCGATGAAGTCGTGAGATTGAAGGGTAGAATAGATGAACATGAGGAACGCCAAGTTATGGAGGTTCCTTTTAAAGTCAACGACAAAGTTAAAGTTGTTAGCGGTCCCTTCTCGACATTTAAGGGCGAAGTTTCAGAGGTCAATGAAGACAGGATGAAGTTGAAGGTGACGGTCACGATATTCGGACGTCCCACTCCGGTCGAATTGAGTTTTACCGAAGTTGAATTAGAAAGATAACTGGTGAACAATGGCTAAAAAGGTCGTAGGTTTTGTAAAGTTACAGATACCTGCCGGACAAGCTACTCCAGCCCCTCCGGTTGGGCCTGCCCTAGGGCAGAAGGGCGTGAACATTATGGAGTTCTGCAAGCAGTTCAACGCCCGAACGCAGGATAAACAAGGACTGATTATCCCGGTAGTCATAACGGTATATTCTGACAAGTCCTTTACATTTATTACGAAGACACCCCCGGCTTCTGTACTCCTTGTCAAGGAGGCGAAGATTGAGAAGGGGTCCGGGGAACCGAACCGCACAAAAGTGGCTAAGGTGACGCGCGATCAGGTCAGGAAGATTGCCGAGATGAAAATGCCTGATCTCAATACAACTGATGTCGATGCGGCTGTCAGTATGGTGGCCGGTACGGCGCGAAGTATGGGTATTCTGGTCGAAGGATAATAAGAAAAAGAGTCTACAAAAATGAAACGAAGCAAACGATTTACAGAAGCTGTGAAGTTGGTTGACCGGACTAAGGAACTCACAATTGAAGAGGCCATAGAGAAGGTCAAGGCAACTGCAAAAGCGAAATTTGATGAAACGGTTGATATAGCCGTACGCCTGGGTGTCGACCCGCGCCATGCAGATCAAGCCGTCCGCGGGACGGTTTCCCTTCCGCACGGGATAGGGAAGGCCGTTCGTGTTCTCGTTCTTGCTAAACAGGCGCAGAAACAGGAAGAGGCCAAGCAAAGCGGTGCAGACCATGTCGGCTTCGACGATTACATCAAGAAGATTCAGGATGGCTGGTCGGATATAGATGTGATCGTTGCCACTCCAGATGTCATGGCAGAGGTCGGAAGACTTGGGAAAGTTCTTGGTCCTAAAGGTCTGATGCCCAATCCGAAGAGCGGAACTGTAACTGCCGACGTTGGCAAAGCAGTCAAGGAGATTAAGGCCGGGAAAATCGAGTTCAGAGTCGACAAAGCAGGCAATCTGCACTCCATTGTCGGGAAGACTTCCTTTGACAAGGAGAAACTTGTCGAAAATGTCGCTGCCTTCCTTGGTGCAATCAATCGTCTGAAGCCTTCGTCGTCCAAGGGCCAGTATATTAAGAACGTATCCATATCTTCGACGATGGGGCCGGCAGTTAGAATCGACAAATCGCTTGCTTCAGGAATACACTGAGTTTACGCACTAAATGCTTCTAAGCTTCCCCGAAGGGACTCCTTCGGGAATCGAATAAGTTCAAATACCTGAGGAAAAGATGAAAAGGAATGAAAAGGAACAAGCTGTCGCTGAAGTCGCGGAGCTGATGTCTAATTCAACAAGCCTTTTCTTCACGGACTTCACAGGAATGACGGTTGCAGACAGTAACGATCTGCGACGCGAATTCCAGAAGAGCGGTGTGAAGTACCGGGTCGTTAAGAACACGTTGATAAAGAAGGCCATGCAAACGGTCTTGTCCGATGATAAGAGTTATAAATATCTGGTCGGACAGACGGGAATAGCCTTCGGCGTAGACGATCCGATTGCGCCCGCAAAAGTCTTGAAGAAATTTTTCGACAAAATTCAGAAACCTTCAACGAAAGCATTTGTAATCGATAAGCAAGTGTTTGAAGGGAAGAGGCTAAATGAATTTGCATCAATGCCCACCAAGCCTGAAATGATCGCTTCAATTCTCGGAAGCCTGCAATCGCCGATTTCAGGAATTGCCGGTTCGGTTTCGGCTGTGATGCGGGATCTTGTTTCGGTGCTTGATGCTGTGGAGAAGAAACTCCCGGCTCAGGCCTCGTAGATTTTTTAATGAATTTCAAAAGGAGAAACATAAAATGTCGGAAGTTGTCCAAGAATTAGTAGAAAAGATAAGCAAGCTTACGCTCTTAGAAGCATCTGAATTGAAGAAAGCACTCGAGGAAAAGTTCGGCGTAACGGCGGCGGCACCTGTTGTCATGGCCGGAGCGGTCGCCGGAGCAGCGGCAGGTGCGGCAGCTGCAGCCGAAGAGAAGACCGAATTTGACGTCCATCTGGTCGGTGTGGGCGCTCAGAAGATCAACGTCATTAAGGTCGTCCGGGCTGCGACAGGTCTCGGACTGAAGGAAGCAAAGGACCTTGTCGATGGTGCCCCGAAAGTCGTCAAGGAAGCCCTGTCCAAGGCAGATGCCGAGAAACTGAAAAAGGAACTGGAAGAGGCTGGCGCAACAGTCGAGCTGAAGTAACTGAACTTTTGCAGGCTTTTGAGCGTTTCACAGTTAGTGAAAAGGGCTAGGTTGGTAATCCGCTCTGGGAGCGGATTACCCGTCTTTATACGATTCTCGCCGCGTCCCGAGGTGGCTTTAGTCGCGGCTCACAGGTGTGTCTGTGTTCAATTCTTTCTCGAAAAAATATCTACTAAAGGAGTATGACTACGTTGAAGAATGTCAATTCTAATGGGCAGGACGCGGTGCGTATAAGTTTCGCCAAGTTTCCTCAAAGAGTGGATATTTTTTCGAGAAAGAAT
>JAMCXB010000047.1:118545-137671 GCA_023480735.1 Bacteroidota bacterium
AGACAGGATTGCAAGGCGTGTTCCAGATGAATTTCCCGATCTACGACAACAAGGAGCATTTTGCCCTCGATTTTGTCGAGTACAGTATCGAGAAGCCTCGCTATGGAGTGGATGAGTGTATTGAAAAGGGACTCACCTATTCTGTGACCCTCAAGGCTAAGCTGCGTCTTGCCAGCAAGGATCCCGATCCGGGCAAGGAAGGATTCATGGAGGCGAAAGAACAGGAAGTCTACCTGGGCTCGATTCCATACATGACTGACCGCGCGACATTTATCATCAACGGTGCCGAGCGCGTAGTCGTGAGCCAGCTGCACCGTTCCCCGGGAGTTTTCTTCGTAGAGACCGAGCATCCAAACGGCGCGAGAATTTGGAGTTCACGCGTTATTCCCATGAGAGGCGCATGGCTTGAATTCACGACGGACATAAACAACGTCCTCTGGGTTTATATCGACCGCAAGAAGAAGTTCTATGCGACGACACTCCTTCGCGCGCTGGGTTATGAAAAGGATGAAGACATACTCCAGCTTTTCAACCAGGTTGAAGAAGTAAACCTGGGTAAGGTGGATTTGAACACTCTCATCGGCAGAAGAGTCGTCAGCGACGTCGTTGATACGAAGACAGGCGAGATCATAATCGATACAACCGATGCGTCTCTTGAGGAGTTGAAACTCACGGAAGAGCATCTTGAGCTTCTTCAAAAAGCTAATGTGAAGAAAATCCGTTTGTTGAAGGCGACCAGGAAGGGTGACGATCCGATTCTGTTCAATACGATACGTCAGGATTCGACAAGTTCCAGCGAAGGCGCACTGAAGAAAATTTATGAAGAGCTGCGTTCGGTCGAAGCGCAGGACACGGAAACGGCACGTGGATTACTGGAGAAGATGTTCTTCAGCGAAAAGCGTTACGATCTCGGCAACGTGGGACGGTACAGGATGAACGCAAAACTGACGCTGGAAATCCCCACGACCACAACCGTTCTCACCAAGGACGACATAGTTGCCATTATCGATTACATGCTGAAGCTTCGCCGCGACGAGGGACAGATTGACGATATCGATCATCTCGGAAACAGGCGCGTCAAGACCGTCGGCGAGCAGCTGGAGTCTCAGTTTAACCTCGCGCTTACCAGAATGGTTCGCAACGTAAAGGAGCGAATGAACATTCACGACGAGGAGAATTTCACTCCACAAGGTTTGGTAAACGCGCGCGTAATCACGACGGTATTGAATTCATTCTTTGGCACCAGCCAGTTATCTCAGTTTATGGATCAGACGAATCCTCTCGCGGAAATGACCCACAAGCGCAGGATGAGCGCCCTCGGACCGGGCGGTCTGACGAGAGAACGCGCAGGATTTGAGGTGCGTGACGTCCATTACACGCATTACGGTCGCCTTTGCCCGATTGAAACGCCGGAAGGTCCAAATATCGGACTGATCTCCTCGCTGGCAGTACACGGGAGAGTTAACGACTTCGGATTTATCGAGACACCGTATTTCAAGGTCGTCAACGGGATTGCAAGCGAAGAAATAGTTTTCCTAAGCGCGGCTCAGGAAGATGAATACAAAATAGCGCAGGCTAATACTCCCGTCGACGAAAAGGGAAAAATCACGACCGATCGTGTCCGCGCGAGATTCCACGGCGACTTTATCCTGGAGAAGCCCTCCGAAATTCAGTTCATGGATATTGCGACCAACCAGATTGTCAGTCCCGCCGCCGCATTGATACCCTTCCTCGAGCATGACGACGCTAACCGTGCCTTGATGGGTGCAAACATGCAGCGACAGGCAGTTCCCCTGATCAACAGCGAGTCGCCTGTTGTCGGGACCGGCCTTGAGAGAAAGGTTGCCGCCGACTCCAGAACCCTCGTCCTCGCAGAACATGACGGAGTCGTACAGTACGCCGACGGCAGCAAGATTATTGTGAAATATGATATTAACGAAAAGTCGGATGAGGTTATCGCGAGTTTCGAGGATCTGAGAACGGCCGAGTACAGGCTGCGCAAGTTTTTCAGAACTAACCAGGACACGACTGTTAACCAGAAGCCGCTAGTAAAGGTAGGCCAGCGGTTCAAGAAAGGCGAGGTCCTCGCCGACGGTTGCTCGACTCAAGAGGGCGAACTTGCGCTCGGCAGGAACATCATGGTGGCGTTCATGCCGTGGCATGGCTACAATTTTGAAGATGCGGTGATCGTCAGCGAAGAACTCGTCGCTAACGATGCCTTCACTTCGCTCCACATCCAATCGCTCGAAACGAGTGTGAGGGATACTAAGCGTGGAGAAGAGGAATTAACCCGTGACATTCCGAACGTGTCTGAGGAAATGACGAAGGACCTGGACGACAATGGAATAATCAGGGTCGGCGCCGAGATCATGGAGAACGACATACTCGTCGGGAAGATTACCCCCAAGGGTGAAACCGACGTGACGCCGGAAGAGAAACTTCTGCGCGCAATATTCGGAGATAAAGCGGGCGATGTAAAAGACGCATCCCTTAAGGCTCCTCCGGGAATGCGGGGCGTAGTCATCGATACCAAGCTCTTCTCCAGGAAGAAGAAGGACGCAGAGTCCAAGAAGGAAGAGAAGAAGAGGCTGGAGGAGATTGAGAAGTGGCTGAAGACCGCCAAGGCGGAAGTGCAGGACAAGTTAATCGACAAGCTTGCCAACCTACTTGACGACGAAGTGTCGACCGGTATCCGTGCCAGAGACGGATCTGTCGCGATAAGAAGCGGTACGGCCCTAAAGAGGGAGACGTTTCTGAAGTTCGATGATCTCGATAAGCTGGATTTCAGCGAACCGTGGGTCGAAAATGCGCGGAAGAACAAGCTGATCGAGCAGATCTACAGGAATTATCACGTGCGGATCTTGGACCTCGAAGAAGAAGCCCGTCGCGAGAGAAACAAGGCGATCACCGGAGACGAACTCCCGCCCGGAATTGTTCAGCTGGCAAAAGTATATGTTGCTTCCAAGCGTAAGCTTCAGGTAGGGGACAAGATGGCCGGACGACACGGCAACAAGGGTGTCGTTTCCATCGTGGTTCCGAGAGAGGACATGCCGTTCCTTCCGGATGGTACGCCCGTCGAGATGGTATTGAATCCTCTTGGCGTGCCCTCTCGTATGAACATTGGGCAGCTCTATGAGACAGCCTTGGGCTGGGCTGCGAAAAGGCTCGGCGTCAAATACGCTTCTCCTATATTCGATGGAGCCACGTGGGAAGAAGTCCAGGGTGAACTCCGCAAGGCCGGACTCAGCGAGAGTTCGAAGACGGTCCTGATAGACGGGAAGACTGGAGAAAAATTCACGAACGAGGTGACCGTCGGATGTATGTATATGATGAAGCTCGATCATCTTGTCGAGGATAAGATCCACGCGCGTTCCACCGGGCAGTACTCTCTTATCACACAGCAGCCTCTCGGAGGAAAAGCGCAATTCGGCGGACAAAGGTTCGGAGAAATGGAAGTCTGGGCGCTTGAAGCTTACGGTGCCTCTCATGTATTGCAGGAAATGCTCACCGTAAAGAGCGACGATGTTCCGGGCCGTTCCAAGTTGTTCGAATCCCTGGTAAAGGGTGAAAACACACCCGAGCCGGGAATTCCAGAAGCATTCAGCGTTCTTGTGCGTGAGTTACAGGGACTTGGTCTTGAAGTTAAGGTTATGCATGATGGTGAATATGCACGCAGCGAAGAAGTGAAATAGTGAATATGCGAAGAACGCTGCAACAAAAATTGGAGGTTTTCTAAATGCCTAACGTAGAGTTTCGCCGCGAGTTACAACAGACGCGCAGGGTCGTGACAGCGATCCGTGTCAGCCTTGCCTCTCCTGATTCAATAATCGATAGATCGCACGGTGAAGTTACAAAGCCGGAGACGATAAACTATCGTTCCTATCGTCCTGAGAAGGATGGCCTCTTTTGTGAGAAGATATTCGGCCCCGTGCGAGACTGGGAGTGTCACTGCGGCAAGTATAAGAAAATCAGGTACAAGGGAATCGTATGCGACAGATGCGGAGTAGAGGTTACTCAGAAGAGCGTCCGTCGCGAACGGATGGGGCATATCACTCTCGCCACTCCGGTCGTTCATATATGGTATCTCCGTTCCCTGCCGAGCAAGATCGGCAATCTTCTGGGGATGTCGACGAAAGAACTCGAGAAGATAGTCTATTACGAGGCTTACGTAGTCGTACAGGCCGGAGCCGCTACCGAATTGAAGGAGAAGCAGCTTCTGACAGAGGAAGAGTACTATGAACTCCAGGAGAAATTCCCGCACAACAACGAACTTGACGACTCCGACGGAAGAAAGATTATAGTGAAAATCGGTGGTGAGGCTGTCAAGGAAATGCTGAAGCGGGTCGATGTGGACTCATTGAGCGATACCCTCCGTGTTTCAGCGCGCACCGAAAAATCCGAGCAGAAGAGAATAGACGTTCTCAAACGATTGAAGGTCGCCGAGGCATTCCGTAATAGAGAAGGCGATGAATTTATCAACAAGCCCGAGTGGATGGTGCTTGAGGTAATTCCTGTTATTCCACCAGAGCTTCGTCCGCTCGTGCCGCTCGAAGGCGGGAGATTCGCTACGAGCGATCTCAACGATCTGTATCGCAGGGTAATAATTCGGAACAACCGTCTCAAGAGGCTGATTGATATCAAAGCCCCTGAAGTCATTTTACGTAATGAAAAACGCATGCTCCAGGAGGCCGTGGACGCTCTGTTGGACAACAGCCGTCGAATCAGCGCCGTCAACTCCGACAGCCAGCGCGCTCTCAAATCTCTGTCGGACGTCCTGAAGGGAAAACAAGGACGATTCAGACAGAACCTTCTCGGGAAACGTGTAGACTACAGCGGTAGGTCGGTCATTGTCGTCGGACCCGAGCTGAAACTTCATCAGTGCGGTCTGCCGAAGGACATGGCGGTCGAACTTTTCAAACCGATGATCATAAGGAAGCTTCTCGAGCGCGGCGAAGCCAAGACGGCAAAGACGGCTAGAAGGCTTGTCGACAGGAAAGTCAAAGAAGTGTGGGAAGTCCTGCCTTCGATTGTCGACGGACATCCGGTGATGTTGAACCGCGCTCCGACTCTGCACAGACTCGGTATTCAGGCCTTCCAGCCTGTACTGGTGGATTCTAAGGCAATAAAGCTTCATCCTCTCGTTTGCACGGCGTTCAATGCGGACTTTGACGGCGACCAGATGGCTGTTCATGTCCCGCTGTCTTATGAGGCTCAACTCGAGGCCAGAATATTGATGCTGTCGAGCCACAACCTGTTATCTCCCGCTCACGGGAAGCCGATAGTGCATCCGACGCAGGACATGGTTCTCGGCCTTTATTACCTGACGAAGATCCGGAAGGCGGCTCAGGAGTCTCCAAGGCATTACTCCTCGGTCGACGAGATACGCATGGCTATCGAGATGAAGAAGATGGGCTACCATGACCCGATCAAATTCAAAGTCAACGGTGAGTTCATCGACACTACTCCCGGACGTGCCTTATTCAACGAGATCGTTCCGGTAGAACTCGGTTTCATCAACGAAGTCTTAACAAAGAGCAAGATTATATCGATCATTGCCGAGTCTTACAAGAAGGCCGGCCCGCTGAAGACGGCCACTTTTCTCGATGACTTGAAGGAGTTGGGCTTCGAATCGGCGACGGCAGCAGGCCTTTCAATTAACGTCAACGACGTCATAATTCCGGAAGTTAAGCGGAAATTTATCGATATATCAGACCGTGAAGTCAAAGAGATAGAGGCGAGTTACGAAGGAGGTTTCATAACCGCCGGAGAGAGATATAATAAAATCATCGACGTATGGCAGCGTGCAACCAACCTCGTTAGCGATGCGGCATACAAGACGCTTTCCGCGTCGAAGGACGGGTTCAACTCCATCTGGATGATGCTTGACTCTGGTGCCCGAGGATCGAAGGACCAGGTCAAACAGCTTGCTGCAATGCGCGGTCTCATGGCGAAGCCTCAGAAATCGTTAACCGGACAGGTAGGCGACCTTATTGAGAACCCGATCATCGCAAACTTCCGTGAGGGGCTCTCGATTCTCGAGTACTTCATCTCCACTCACGGAGCCAGAAAAGGACTGGCAGACACCGCTCTGAAGACTGCAGATGCCGGATACCTGACAAGAAGACTCGTCGATGTCTCACAGGATGTGGTTATCGCAAGCGACGACTGCGGTACGATTCGCGGAATCTCAGTAAGCGCCATCAAGGACGGTGAGCGAGTGCAGGAGACACTGGTAGAACGTATTCTGGGCCGTGCTGCTCTATATGATGTCGTTGATCCGCTGAGCAACGAAGTTATCGTGAAGGCCAATGGAGAAATTACCGAAGATCTGGCAGAGAAGATTGCCAACACGGCAATTGACAGCGTAGACATTCGTTCCGTGCTGACTTGCGAAGCCCCGCACGGGGTTTGCGCCAAGTGTTACGGCCGGAATCTCGCAACCGGAAAGATGGTTGAGATTGGCGATGCCGTCGGAATTATCGCCGCGCAGAGTATCGGCGAGCCCGGCACGCAGCTCACGTTGCGTACCTTCCACACCGGCGGTACCGCAAGCGTCGAATCTCAGGAGTCAAACGTCATTGCGCCGATAGAGGGCAGACTCAAATTTGAGAACATGCATCCATTGGTTGACTACACGAACCGGACGACCGGTAAACCGGAAAAAGTTTTGCTCGGCCGCCACGGAGTTATCCAAATTCTCGACAAAGATAATCGTGCTATAAAGAAGATGGACGTGCCGCAAGGCGCTCATCTCGTGTTGGATGAGGGCGATACGGTCAACAAAGGCGATCTGGTTTACCAATGGGATCCGTACAATACTCTCATATTGACCGAATTCGGCGGTAAGATTCGCTGGAGCGATCTGAAAAAGGACACCACTTACCGCGAGCAAACCGATGAGCAGACTGGTCAGGTCGAAAAGGTCGTGATTGAGAGCGTTGATAAGAATATGACTCCGTCTCTCGAAGTAGTCCACGGGACCAAATTGAGACGGACATATAACTTGCCTGTCGGTGCGCACATCGTCGTAGAAGACGGCGAGGAAGTGCAGTCAGGCGAGACTCTGGCGAAAAAGCCGAAGGAATTGTCGCGTGTTCGTGATGTGACCACCGGTCTTCCGAGGGTGCAGGAACTGTTCGAAGCTCGTGCGCCGCAGGATCCCGCGACCGTCAGCGAGATTGACGGCTACGTCGGTTTTGGCGGCCAATCGCGCGGGAACAAGGAAGTCATCGTAACGAGTGCAGACGGTAAGGACCGGAAGACCTACAAGGTCTCGCTGCGTCAGCACATCCTGGTACAGGAGAATGACTTCGTTATCGCAGGTGAACGGCTGACCGACGGTTCCGTCGACCCGCACGACATCTTGCGCATAAAGGGACCTGCCGACGTTCAGAAGTATTTGCTCGATGAAATACAGGAAGTCTACCGGCAGCAGAACGTGAACATAAACGATAAGCATATCGAGGTAATAGTTCGCCAGATGTTCCAGCGTGTGAAGGTTGTTGATTCGGGCGATACTCCGTTCCTCGAAGGCGACATTGTCGATGTACACAGGATGCGCGATGAGAACGCCTCGATAAGCAAGAAAGTGGTGGTCACGGCGAAGGGTGACTCGAAGTACAGAGTCGGCCAGATAGTCGAACGCGCGCTTGTCATGGCAAAGAATCGCGACATGCGACGGGCAAAGAGAAAAGTCATCGAATTCCGCGACGCCGTACCCGCGACATCGGAAGACGTGCTGCTCGGGATTACTTCAGCCGCACTTTCAACCGACAGCTTCATCTCGGCGGCGTCGTTCCAGGAGACCACTAAGGTGCTCACGGATGCTTCGGTCGAAGGGCGGCTCGATAAACTTGCCGGCCTCAAGGAGAACGTGATCATCGGCCAGCTCATTCCTGCAGGCACGGGCTTGAAGAAATTCCGCGATCTTATCTTGACCGAAGAGGAGATGCTTGAGAAAGCGGAAGAGGAAGCTGAGGCAGAAGTGCCGAGTCAGAAGGTGGCTTCGTAGTAATATCCGGAAATAAATGTTGGGAGAAAGAAATTTCTCCCAACATTTATGCCGAATTTCTTGATTGTTTAGCTTATGTATTTTATATTTGAATCTCTATGATGAAGGTACGTATTTTGGAGGAACACATTGCCGACAATTAACCAACTGATAAGGCAGGGGAGAGAGAAACTCCTTTACAAAGGTAAATCCCCCGCGCTTCAGGGAAACCCGCAAAAGCGAGGTGTATGCACCCGCGTCTACACTACCACACCTAAGAAGCCGAATTCGGCTCTCCGCAAAGTTGCGCGCGTCAGGCTCACGAATGGAATCGAAGTGACGGCCTACATCCCTGGGGAGGGACACAATCTTCAAGAGCACTCTATCGTTTTGATTAGAGGCGGCCGTGTAAAGGATCTTCCCGGCGTGCGTTACCACATCATTAGAGGCACTCTCGATACTGCCGGTGTAAACGACAGGAAGCAAGGCAGATCGAAGTACGGTGCCAAGAAGCCTAAAGCTTCAGCATAAAAATAACAAGAAGAGTTTAAGATGAGAAAAAAGCGCTCTGACAGGCGTCAGGTTTTCCCTGACCCGAAATACAATGATGTATTTGTCGCTAAGTTCGTGAATAATGTCATGGACTCAGGCAAGAAGCATCGCGCGCGGAGAATACTCTACGATGCGTTCGACATTATTGAGCAGCGTACCAAGCAGAATCCGCTTGATGTCTTTAGGAAAGCGCTGAACAACGTGCAGCCCATTATCGAGGTCCGGGCTCGTCGTGTCGGCGGTGCTACGTATCAGGTGCCGAGTGAAGTCAGGCCCGAGAGAAGCCTCGCTCTGGGTATGAGGTGGCTTATCAGGTACGCGAGAGAACGTAAGGATAAGTCGATGTCCCTCAAGCTGGCTGCAGAGATAATCGCGGCATCTAATGGTGATGGAAGCGCTATAAAGAAGCGCGAGGACACTCATAAAATGGCCGAAGCCAACAAGGCTTTTGCCCACTATAGATGGTAATTAAGATTGGAAGGTTGTAGATAGATTTATGGCTCGCGAATATCCGTTAGAACGAACGCGCAACATAGGAATTATGGCGCACATTGACGCCGGTAAGACCACAACGACGGAAAGAATACTTTTCTACACGGGAAAGACTCACCGTATTGGAGAGGTCCACGACGGTGCGGCAACGATGGATTTTATGGAACAGGAAAAAGAACGCGGCATTACAATCACCTCCGCGGCGACTACCTGTTTCTGGAGAGATCATAGGATTAACATTATCGACACGCCGGGACACGTCGATTTTACGATCGAGGTCGAGCGATCTCTGCGCGTCCTTGACGGCGCGATCGCCCTTTTCTGTGCGGTAGGTGGAGTCGAGCCTCAGTCTGAAACAGTTTGGCGTCAAGCGGATAAGTATGGTGTTCCGCGTATTGCATTCGTGAACAAGATGGATCGTGTAGGAGCGGATTTCTTCAACGTCATACAGATGATGCATGACAGGCTAAAGGCTAACGCGGTCCCTATTCAGCTTCCAATCGGACAGGGAGAGCTCTTCGCTGGGATCATCGACCTGATTAAGATGAAGGCTGTCATGTACAATGAGTCAAACCTCGGCACAACGTGGGAAGAGTATGATATCCCTCACGATCTGCTGAAGCTGGCGCAGGAGCACAGGACTAAACTCCTTGAGGCCGTCTCTGACGTGGATGATACGCTTCTGGTGAAGTACCTCGATGGCAAGGAGATTTCCGAGAGTGAAATCATCGGGGCCATAAGAAAGGCGACTATCGAGTCGAAGATAGTTCCGGTGGCTTGCGGCACCGCCTTCAAGAACAAAGGTGTTCAGAGGCTGCTGGACTGCATCGTCGATTTTCTACCGTCCCCGTTAGATGTCGGCAGCACTCACGGTCATGATTCGGACGGAAACGCGATCGAGCGCAAGCCTTCCGATGATGAGAAATTTTCGGCCTTGGCGTTCAAGATAATGAGCGACCCTTTTGTCGGAAAACTGACGTTCTTCAGGGTTTACAGCGGCACTCTTGGCGGAGGGTCGTATGTATACAATTCGATTACAGGCAGAAAAGAGAGAATCGGCAGAATTTTGAGAATGCACGCAAATCACCGCGAGGATATCGACACTGCTTACACCGGTGATATTGTTGCAGCTGTCGGATTGAAGTATACCAAGACCGGAGACACACTCTGCGATGAGGGGTCTCCGATTGTTCTCGAGAAGATGGAGTTTCCTGATCCTGTTATACATATCGCAATTGAGCCGAAGACCAAGGCGGACCAGGAGAAGCTTGGCGATTCTCTCTTTTCTGCCTGTAATCAAGATCCCACGTTCCGCATGGCTACCAATGAAGAGACCGGTCAGACCATCATAAGTGGAATGGGAGAACTTCATCTCGAGATTATTGTCGATAGGCTGAAGCGCGAGTTCAAGGTCGAGGCAAACGTCGGCCGGCCGCAGGTTGCCTATAGGGAGACGATCAAGAAAAAGGTTACCCAAGAAGGGAAATTTATAAGACAATCCGGTGGACGTGGGCAGTATGGTCACGTCTGGCTGGAAGTTGAACCCAACGAGAAAGGAAAAGGGTACGAGTTTACCAACGCGATAGTCGGCGGCGTAATTCCGAAAGAGTACATCCCGGCGGTGTCTGAAGGCATTCATGAGGCTCTCCAGAGCGGTGTCCTGGCAGGTTATCCGGTCGTTGATGTGAAGGTTAAGCTCTTTGACGGTTCGTACCATGATGTCGATTCAAGCGAAATGGCTTTCAAGATCGCAGGCAGTATCGGTTTCAAGGAGGCCGCCAAGAAGGCCGAACCGGTTTTGCTCGAGCCTATTATGGATGTCGAGGTTGTTACTCCGGAGGAGTATCTTGGCGATGTCATGGGTGATTTGAATTCCCGCCGCGGAAGAATCGAAGGTATTAGTTCAAGAAGGGATGCTCAGGTGGTGAAGGCGATGGTTCCGCTGTCCGAGATGTTTGGATACGCGACGTCGCTTCGTTCGATGACGCAGGGACGCGCTATCTTTACGATGCAGTTCGCGCACTATGATGAGGTGCCGCGAAGTATCGCAGAGCAAATTGTCGAAAAGGTCCGCGGTAAGGAGTCTGTTGCCGCATGAGTGACTTGTTTTCCCTTCCTCTCGCTGCGTCGGGTTCAGTTAATTGGTTGAAAAAATCATAAGGAGAATTTAAATGGCTAAGGAGAAGTTTGACCGCAGTAAGCCGCATATCAACGTGGGTACGATTGGGCACATCGACCACGGTAAGACGACTCTTACATCCGCAATTACATTAGCGCTGGCAAAGAAAGGGTTAGCCTCGGCACGAAGTTTCGACAGTATTGACAACGCGCCGGAAGAAAAGGCGCGCGGTATCACTATCGCCACAGCACACGTTGAATATCAAACGGCAACCAGGCACTACGCACACGTAGACTGCCCCGGACATGCCGATTATATAAAGAATATGATCACCGGCGCGGCTCAGATGGACGGCGCTATCCTGGTCGTTGCGGCAAATGACGGCCCGATGCCGCAGACCCGCGAACATATCCTTCTTGCGTACCAGGTCGGTGTTCCGCGTATTGTGGTTTTCATGAACAAGGTTGATATGGTGGATGACCCCGAACTTCTTGAGCTCGTTGAAGTGGAAGTCCGCGATCTGCTGAAGAAGTACAATTTCCCGGGCGACGAGATACCCATAATCCGCGGCAGCGCTCTCCAGGCAATGGAAGCGGGCAACGATCCCAACGCCAAGGCGGACGATCCCCGGTTCAAGCCGATCTACGATCTTATGGACGCGGTAGACACCTACATCCCGCTCCCTCAGCGTGATATCGATAAGCCGTTTATAATGCCGGTTGAAGACGTCTTCACAATTACGGGACGCGGTACGGTAGGAACCGGTCGTGTCGAGCGCGGTAAGGTTAAGGTCGGTGAAGAAGTTGAAATCGTCGGTCTCGGCTCGCACAAGAAAGCCGTTTGCACCGGACTCGAAATGTTCCGGAAAGAACTCGATGAGGGAATGGCCGGCGACAACATCGGCGTCCTTCTGCGCGGCGTGGAGAAGGACGAACTCGAGCGCGGTATGGTTATCGCGAAACCGGGTTCGATAACTCCCCATACGAAGTTTATCGCCCAGGTATACGTCCTGAGCAAGGAAGAGGGTGGACGACATACACCGTTCTTCAAGGGGTATCGTCCCCAGTTCTACTTCCGTACCACCGACGTTACGGGCTCGGTCACTGAGTTCCCCGAAGGAACTGAAATGGTTATGCCTGGTGACAACGTGAACAACCTGAAGATTGAGCTGATTACGCCCATAGCGATGGAGGAAGGTCTCCGCTTCGCTATTCGCGAAGGCGGTCATACGGTTGGAGCTGGCGTCGTAACTAAGATTATAGAGTAGAGGCACAAGATGCCGTGCGTCTACTTGAACGCTGACAAAATAATTGATGTGAGGTAAGTTGTGGCAGGTCAGACTATCAGGATTAAGTTGAAATCCTATGATCATGCTCTGATTGACAAGTCGGCAGAGAAGATCGTCCGCACAATTAAGTCAACCGGAGCCGTCGTCTCCGGGCCGATTCCCTTGCCGACAAGGAAAACGATATACACCGTCCTTCGTTCACCGCATGTTGACAAGCGAAGCCGGGAACAGTTTGAACTTCGACAGCACAAGCGCTTGATTTACATTTTTAATGCTTCTTCGAAGTCGGTTGATTCCTTGACTAAGCTCGACTTGCCTGCAGGCGTTGATGTTGAGATGAAAGTCTAATCTGCAGAGTCTATAAAATGAAATCGGAGTTTTAGATAATGAGTGGTCTGCTTGGCAAGAAACTTGGCATGACTAGCGTCTTCGACGAAAAAGGGAACTCGATCTCTGTGACTGTAATCGAGGCGGGGCCTTGTCCCGTCACGGCCATCAAGACGAAGGAGCGGGATGGTTACGAAGCCATTCAGCTTGCATTCGGAGAGAAGCCGGAACGTAATGTCAACAAGGCGATGAAAGGCCATTTCGCAAAGGCCGGTGTTAAACCGGCCAGTGTGTTGTGCGAATTCGCCGGATTTGAGGTTGGGAGTTACAAGATCGGCGACGTGATAAACGTAGACAAGGTGTTCACTGTCGGAGATAAGGTGTCTGTTACCGGAACCTCAAAGGGAAAAGGGTTTCAAGGAGTTGTTAAGCGCCACCACTTCGGAGGTGGTGCAGTAACCCACGGGCAGAGCGATAGAACGCGTGCGCCGGGTTCGGTTGGCAGCTCATCATACCCGTCAAGAACCTTCAAGGGCCTCAGAATGGCGGGCAGGATGGGGGGAAAACGGTCGACCATGAAAAGCTTGAAAGTGGTGCGTCTGATCCCTGCTTCAAACCTAATACTGGTTGAAGGTTCGGTACCCGGTCCGACCAATGGATACCTTGAAATCTGTCGCGAAAAGTGAAAGAGGTTGTAAAGATGCAGTTGGATGTGTTGAAAATTGATGGAAGCCCCTCGGGGGAGAAAGTTGATCTCTCGCCCGCGGTGTTTGAGATCGAGCCCAATGACCATGCGATTTACCAGGTTGTGACTGCTCATCTGGCGAATGCCCGTCAGGGAACGCACAAGACGAAGACCCGAACAGAGGTGAGCGGCGGCGGCAAGAAGCCGTGGAAGCAGAAGCACACCGGAAGAGCGCGGAGCGGTTCGATCAGGAATCCCATATGGGTCGGTGGTGGGACGATATTCGGCCCTAAGCCGCATACCTACGAAAAGAAAGTCAACGACAAGGTGAGAATCCTCGCCGAGAAATCCGCACTGAGCTATAAAGCCAAGGACAGCGGCGTCGTAGTGGTCGAGGATTTTTCTATGGATGAAATAAAGACAAAGAAGATCGTGGAGATTCTAAGCTCACTCGGCCTCAAGGGCAAAAAGACCCTGATGCTAATTCAGAAAAAAGACAGAGGAATTTTGCTCTCGACTCGTAATCTTCCTAGAGTGTTTGCAAAGGAAGCGGTAGAAGCGTCGGTATATGAAATCTTGGACAATGAAGTGATTCTCTTTCAGAAGAGCGCGCTGACCGCTTTGCAGGACAAGCTGACTCGTTCGAAGGCAAAGTCAGGGATTGGAGAAGCTAAATGAGTGCGGTAATTATCAGGCCTCTGCTAACGGAAAAAAATACAAGGCTCCAGGAGCAACACCAATACGTTTTCGAGGTTGTGAAGAGTTCTAACAAGATCGAGATTGCCCGAGAGATTGAGAAACGATTCAACGTCAAGGTGAAGAGTATTCGTACGGTCGTCGTGAAAGGGAAGTTGATCGGCTCGCTGACGAAACGAGGAAGATTTGAAGGCAGACGTCCGGAGAGAAAAAAGGCTGTTGTCACGCTGATGGAAGGTTACACGATTGACTTGCTCGGGACAGCTTAGTCTGAAAGGATTTTGAGATGGGATTAAAGAAACTAAAACCAAATACGCCGGCTACCCGATTCTATACGGTCTCCACTTTTGAGGAAGTAACGAAGACCGATCCCGAAAAAGGTCTGATTGTTCCCATAAAGAGCAGCGGCGGGCGGAATAATCAGGGACGGATTACGTCACGTCATCGCGGCGGTGCGCACAAGAGATTTTATCGCATTATCGATTTCAAGAGGGACAAGCCCGGCATCGATGCTAAGGTCGCTGCGATCGAATATGACCCGAACCGAAATGCGAGGATCGCGCTTCTTCATTATCTCGACGGAGAGAAGAGGTACATCATCGCGCCTGACGGTTTGAAAGTTGGCGATGTCGTTCAAACGGGAGAAAACGCTGAGATCAGAGTAGGTAATGCAATCCCTCTGAGAAATATTCCGGTCGGCACGACGATTCACTGTATTGAAATAAAGCCAGGCAAGGGCGCACAGATGGCCCGCAGCGCGGGAAACTCGGCTCAACTTGCTGCGAAGGAAGGCGCATATGCGACCCTGAAATTGCCCTCCGGCGAGATGAGGATGATAAGACTCGACTGCAAGGCAACCATCGGAGTTGTCGGCAATGCGGAGTATGAGAACATAAGCTGGGGAAAAGCAGGAAGGCTTCGCTGGCTCGGTGTTAGACCGCAATCGCGGGGTGTCGTAATGAACCCTGTTGATCATCCGCACGGCGGCGGCGAAGGTAAGTCCCCGCAAGGTAATCCGCATCCGGTATCACCTTGGGGCTGGAAGACAAAAGGAAAGAAGACTCGCAAGAGAAACAAGCAATCAAACAAGTATGTAGTCAAACGAAAAAAATGACGGTTGAGATTATATGGCGCGCTCGGTAAAAAAAGGTATCTTTGTTGATCCGAAACTTGTTAAGAAAGTTGAGGACCTCAACAAGAAGAATCAAAAGAAGGTCATTAAGACCTGGGCTCGAGACAGCATGATTGTTCCTGATTTTGTCGGCCACACTTTTGCTGTTCACAACGGGAACAAGTTCATTCCGGTGTATATCATTGAGGCTATGGTCGGCCACAGGTTGGGCGAATTTGCGGCGACTCGCACGTTTAGGTCCCATCCGGGAGTGAAATCAGAGAAAACCGTAAAGGCTGGATAAGGAGTTCGAACAAATGGAAACGCGCGCAATTGCGAGATATATAGGGTCGTCCCCGAGAAAAATGAGATTGGTTGTGGATCTCATCAGGGGCAAGAGTGTAGGCCAGGCCCTCTCGATTCTGCATTTTTCACCGAAACATGCGGCAAGGGATGCAGAGAAAGCTGTTCGGTCGGCGGTCGCCAATATTATGAACAGGGATGACGTTGGGAAGGTGGACGAAGAGAGTTTGTATGTAAAGGAGATTTTTGTCGATGGTGGTCCTGTTGCGAAAAGAGTGTTGCCCGCGCCGCAGGGACGTGCGTATCGTATCAGGAAAAGAAGCAACCATATTACTGTAGTTGTGGCAACAAGAGAATGAAGTTAATCTACTATACGATCCCGACTGAGTCGGGACGGAGTGACTTAGGAGGAACTTTTGGGACAAAAGACTAATCCTATCGGCTTTAGGCTCGGTATTACTCGTGATTGGGATTCGACATGGTTTGAACGCAAGGGTTATTCCACGCTATTAAAGGAAGATGAGAAGGTAAGGAGTTACTTGCGCAGTCGTCTCGAGAAAGCAGGCGTTTCGCGTCTTATTATCGAGAGAAAAGGAAGTCAAATGACGGTCTCGATTCATACGAGCCGTCCGGGAATTGTCATCGGTAAGAGCGGTAAGGATGTCAATCAGCTCGAGGCAGAGTTGAAAAAGCTGACCGGAAGAGAAGCTGTGAAGATCAAGACTTTTGAGATTAAGCGACCGGAACTTGACGCTTATCTGGTCGCCGAGAATATTGCCAATCAGCTTGAGGGAAGAATCAATTTCCGTCGGGCGATGAAAAACGCTATCACGTCTGCATCGAGGATGGGAGCAGAAGGAATAAGAGTCATGTGTGCGGGAAGGCTCGGCGGAGCAGAAATTGCGAGGACGGAGCAGTACCGCGAGGGAAGAGTTCCGCTGCATACGCTTCGAGCCGACATAGATTACGCCAGTGTTGCAGCCAGAACGATCTACGGGCTGATCGGCGTGAAAGTTTGGATCTGCCGCGGTGAAGTCTACGGACCATTGCCACGATAATTTGAAGGAGACGCAGAAATGTTAATGCCTAAAAGAGTGAAATTCAGAAAGACTCAGCGCGGAAGGATGCGCGGCAAAGCACAGCGCGGCAGTACAATATCGTTCGGCGATTTTGGATTGAAGGCTCTGGAGCCTGGTTGGATCACTGCGCGCCAGATCGAGGCGGCCCGCGTCGCTTTGACAAGAGAGATGAAACGTGATGGGAAAATCTGGATTAGAATTTTCCCGGATAAACCGGTCACGAAGAAGCCGGCGGAAACGAGAATGGGAAAAGGTAAAGGTATGCCCGAGTTTTGGGTGGCGGTTGTGAAGCCGGGACGAGTAATGTTTGAGATCTCCGGCATTCCATCGGCCCTTGCCGAGGAAGCGCTCAGGCTCGCTGCCCATAAGCTTCCCATCAAAACTAAGTTTGTAGTAAGAATGGATTACGAGGGTTAGAAAAATGTTGAAGCCCCATGAGGTCCGGCCGATGTCCGAGAAGGAAATTATGCAGCGAATAAAGGATAATCTTGAAGCGCTGGACAAAATGAAATTCCAGAAGGCAGTCGGCGGAGAGGTGAAGAATCCGGTCCAAATACGGTTCCTGAGGAAGGAGATCGCAATGATGAAGACGATTCTTCATGAGCGGGAGATCGATGCGAAGAAGAAGAACTCCGATCAGGATCGGGAGAAAAAAGCCTCTGCCGGTGAAGCAGAGAAGAGCGAGGTTGCTTGATGGAAAGTACGACGGAAAAAAGAAGCCTGAGGAAAACCAGGATCGGCAAAGTTGTCAGCAATAAGATGCAGAAATCCGTGGTCGTGAGTATAGAGCGACTTGTTCCGCATCCGATCTATAAGAAATATTCCAAGAGAACTACGAAGTTAATGGCGCACGCCTTTTTTCACTTCAGCACCCGTGGTGACATTGTTAAAATAATGGAAACCCGACCGCTTTCGAAAAGCAAGAGATGGCGCCTGGTCGAAATTGTCGAAAAAGCGAAGTAACGGAGGTTTAGAAATTGATTCAAGAAGAGACAAATCTCGTTGTTGCCGACAATTCCGGCGCGAAGAAGGTCAGATGTATCAGGGTCCTCGGTGGCCATGACAGGCGATATGCGGGGCTTGGAGATTTGATAGTCGTAGCAGTCAAGCAGGCTATCCCGGGTGCTGAAGTGAAAAAAGGCGATGTTTCGAAGGCGGTAGTCGTGCGGACTAAAAAGGAATACAAGAGACCCGACGGTACTTTCATCAGGTTCGACGAAAATGCGGCGGTTCTCCTGAACCAGCAGGGTGAGCCCAGAGGTACCCGTATCTTTGGACCCGTTGCGCGCGAACTTCGCGACAAGCAGTTTATGAAAATTGTATCACTGGCACCTGAAGTCCTTTAGAAGAGGTTTTTACAATGCACGTTCATAAGAATGATATGGTTTTGGTTATAAGCGGAAACTCGCGTGGGAAGACAGGCAAGGTTCTTCGCGTTGTAACCGACAAGCAGAAAGTGCTCGTAGAAGGCGTCAACATACGGAAGCGGCATACAAAGCCAACCAGCAAGATGCCTGCGGGTGGAATATTGGAGAGAGAGATGCCTGTTCACTCCTCCAACGTCATGGTTGTTTGCCCGAAGTGCAATAACGCAAGCCGCATCGGCTATGCGACGGTTGCCGGAGCCGGCGGACGCAAACAGAAAATGAGAATCTGCAAGAACTGTAACGAAATGTTTTAATAGAGTCTTAGAAATGGCTAAAGAAAAAAAAGAGAAGAAACCGAAAACTGAGGCTTCAGAAAAACAGGCCGTCGAAGTAGTTGAGGAAAAAGTCACGCCCCGGCTTGCCGAAGCTTATAGGAAAGAAATAATCCCGTCGCTGATGAAAAGATTCGGCTACGCGAATGTGATGCGCGTTCCAAAGCTCGAGAAAATCTCCATCAATTGCGGCGTGGGAGAGGCTACGCAGGATCAGAAGATACTTGAGACGGTGATTCGTGAAATGACTATAATCGCCGGACAAAAGCCTAAGATCACGCGTTCAAAGAAGGCGATCTCGAACTTCAAACTCAGGGAGGACATCCCGATAGGGTGCAAAGTAACGCTCCGTAGGGAAAAGATGTTCGAGTTTATGGATCGCCTGATAAGTCTCGCAATTCCACGTGTACGCGATTTTCGGGGAGTCCCGGACAAGTCATTTGACGGCCGCGGAAATTACACGCTCGGTTTGAAGGAGCAGATAATCTTTCCGGAGATCGATGTAGACAAGGTTGAAAGGATCTTCGGCATGGACATCACCTTCGTGACGACAGCAAAGACCGATGAAGAGGCCTATGAGCTGCTGAAAGGGTTCGGAATGCCCTTCAGGAAACGTGAAGCATCCGAAGGTTCCTTCGGAGAAGCTGCTTAATTTCGAAAGGAGTATTTGAGTGGCGCGAACAGCAATGATAGTAAAATCTCAGAGAGACCCGAAGTACAAGGTTAGGAAGCACAACCGGTGTACGATATGCGGCCGTCCAAGGGCGTATTATCGCAAGTTTGGA
>JAMCXB010000053.1 GCA_023480735.1 Bacteroidota bacterium
AAGTCCCGCTTCTTATCACGGATTCGGACCTGACACTAATTTACGCTAACGAATACGCGGTAGAGACTCTTCCTCTGATTTTGAGACCCGGTGAGAAAATTCAGGTGGACGAATTTTTGCAGCACGAAGACTCTTTGGGATTCGATCATATAGCGTCGGAGTGCAAGATTCAGGGTGGAAGTGTAGGGACCCTCAAGCAAAGAGGCGTCGAGAAATACTACAGAGTTGTGGCTTACCAGATGAACGGCGACGAAGGCGAGATCGTCTTTCAATTCGATGATGTCTCACAGTCGCGAATCCTTGAGAACCATATGTATGAGCATCTGATTGATCTCTATAATCAGCTGGAGGCACTCCAGCGGGAGGTCACCGATCTCCGTGCGAGGGCGTTGAGGTCTTGACAAATCTTTTGCCTGTGAACACGTTTCGCAGGCAAAGGCATGCTGAGGATCCGTTAAACTCTCATGAACTTATCCAGACACTCCTTGAAAACTCTTTCCTTTTCTGCCCGAGGCAGCTCGCGGTTTATCATCGGGTAGAGTATCAACTCTTCCTTCTTGTTGTGGACTGCTAATTTCCCGATCAGGTCCTGAAGAACTTCGAACGCTTTGGCGGTGCCCTGAGAATCTGCTGGGGAAGAGAGATACGAAGTTATAACCTGGTGTTCCTGGATCATGACATTCACCGGCCCCATGTGGTCCGGGGTAGTATGTTCGGCAAAAGCAGGGAACAAGACGGTTTCTTCGAGCTCAATATGATTGAGAAGCTGCGTCCTCATTTTGGAGTAGTATTCCGACGACTTTTCATTGTTTCCCTTCGAGCCTTTCATCTGTAAAAGATTAAGATCGATTCTTTTATGGTCGTACTCAAACAAGGACCACACGTCCGATTTTTTCTTTTCGGCTTCTATTTGATGAGCTTCTCCGATAAGAGCTTCGAGTTCCTGTTCGGAAATTTTCTTGCTGATCCGCGGCATCAGCGTGTTCTCTTCCTCGTTGAAATGCTTGTTCAGAAGAGTGAGGAAGTTATTGATTTCCGAAACCAGTGTGTTTGCCTCTCCACGTGAAAAGGCGGCATCTATGACGTCGAGGGAATGTTTTACTTGCTTGTGTTCATGAATCATGTTGTTTACGAAATTCGGGTCGTCTTCAACCGTGTAGAGGGTTACTTCTTCTGCCTCAGCGTGTGAGACGAGGTATTCGTTGCAGTAGGCGAGGAGGAGCGAAGTATCTGCCGGATTTGTCTTCGCCCTTTCGGCCAGTGACTTTATCGTGTTTATCAGCTTCTCGTGATGAACGTGCAGCTTTTCGAGCGGTCCCATCTATACACCTCCTGTTTTTATATGCAAATCAATTGCGGTTATTCCTCGAGGCACAATCTAGAACATAATCCGTTGTATCCCAATCCCATCTGAGAATTGCGGAGTACATCAGTCAGTCGACCGGTTAACACAGAGAAGTTCTTCAAGTGCCTCCCGATTAATATCGGACTTTTTTATCCTAATATATGGGTTCGATGGGACTGAGTCAAGATGCCGGCTTGACCTTTTCGTAACCCCACACTTATGGTTTCTCGCCAAGCGCGCATATGAGCTCGCAAAGCGAACCGCTCGTCAACATTTCTTTGCGTTCTTGGCGCCTTTGCGAGAGAAATAACCCTTTCAGTGAGGCATTACACCTTTTCGGTGGAGAAGACCTCTCCTGACGGGAGCCTTTGCAATTGCACTTTCCCGCAGGAAAAAAGCCTTCGGTGCCCTTATGAAAAATTTCAGAGCACCGAAGGCCTTTAATGAGCGGCAAATGGGCTATTGGCCGTTATTGCGCTGTTTATCTATGGCTTCCACGGCACAAACGGCGGCGATGTTGACGATGGCATCCACATCGCAACCCTGCTGAAGGACGTGTACGGGTTTCTTCATCCCCATCAGGATAGGGCCGAGCAGAGAGGCGCCTCCTATTTTTCCCATGAGCTTGTAAGCTATGTTGCCCGCATTAAGGTCCGGGAAGATCAGAGTATTCACGCCGTTCCTCAGACTCGAAAACGGGTACACTTCTTCGAGCTCATCCGGCGATAGAGCGACATCTGCCTGTACCTCGCCGTCGATCATCAGGTCCGGCGCCAACTTGTGGGCTATTCCCACGGCTTCCTGGACTTTGATCGACTGCGGCAGGCGAGTGTTGCCGAAGTTACTGAACGAAAGCATCGCGATTCTCGGGGTGATGTTGAAGCGCTGGACGACTTCTGCGGTCATGATGGCAATCTCGGCGAGCTCCTCTGCGGTGGGATCAATGTTCACCGTAGTATCCGCGAAGAAGTAGGTGTCGCGCTTTGTCATGACAATGTACAGACCTGCGACTCGGTTGCGTCCCTCTGCCATGCCTATGACCTGAAGCGCCGGTCTTATTGTGTTCGGATAGGACTGTGTCAACCCCGATACCAAACCGTCTGCATCGTTCAGGTGTACCATCATAGCCCCGAGGTAATTGGGCCTTTCCACAAACCTGCCGGCTTCCGCACGCGTCATCCCTTTTCTGTGACGCATCTGGAAAAGCTTCTCCACATATTCCTCTCTCTTTGGGAAGTTGGTCGGATCGATTATCTCAATACCCTCCAAATCGATCTTCATCTCGTGCGCTTTCATCTCGATGTGAGATTTCTTGCCGAGCAGAACAGGTTTCGCAATCATCTCGTCCACTATAACCTGTGCCGCGTGGAGTATCTTGGTCTCCTCGCCCTCGGGAAATACAATCCTCCTTCCGCTCTTGTGGGACTTAGATATAGCCGTTCTCACGATTTCTCGCGTGAGGCCCATTCTCTCCTTCAACTGATCGATATATCTGTCCCAGTCCTTGATTTCAATTCTTGCTACTCCAGATTCCATCGCGGCCTTCGCAACCGCGGGTGCAACCCATGTTATCACCCTTGGATCGAACGGCTTTGGAATGATGTAATCTTTTCCGAATTCGAGTTCTATGCCGCCATAGGCTCTCTTGACGGAATCGGGGACCGCCTCCTTTGCCAGTGTGGCTAGTGCCCTTACGGCAGCTATTTTCATTTCGTCGTTGATTGTCCGGGCACGGACGTCGAGGGCGCCCCTGAATATGAACGGGAAGCCGAGCACATTATTTACCTGGTTCGGGTAGTCGCTCCTCCCGGTTGCCATTATCACGTCTCCGCGCGCTTCTACGGCCTCTTCGTATGATATTTCAGGGTCGGGATTTGCCATGGCAAAGACTATAGGATTTGCAGCCATGGAGCGGACCATCTCCTTCGTCACGACGTTCGCTACCGATAATCCGACAAACACGTCTGCTCCGACCATCGCTTGCGAAAGGGTGCGAAGCTCGGTCGGCTGTGCAAACTCTTCCTTGTAAGGGTTCATTGCGTTCGGTCTTCCTTTGTAAATGACCCCTTTGGAGTCGCACATTATGACGTTTTCCAGCTTTGCGCCGAGTTTGATGTAGAGCTTTGTGCAGGCAATGGCCGCCGCACCCGCTCCATTTACTACGATCCTGACTTTCGATACGTCTTTCTTTGCAATCTCGAGTGCATTGAGGAGAGCAGCGGAGCTGATGATCGCCGTCCCATGCTGATCGTCATGGAATACGGGAATATTCATGGTTTCCTTGAGCTTCTCTTCGACATAGAAGCAGTCGGGTGCCTTGATATCTTCAAGGTTTATTCCGCCGAATGTCGGTTCGAGCGCTTTGGCCACCGTAACGATTTCTTCCGGCGTCTTCGAATTGATTTCGATGTCAAAAACGTCTATGTCTGCAAATCTCTTGAACAGAACCCCCTTGCCTTCCATTACAGGTTTTCCAGCAAGCGGCCCGATGTTTCCTAGCCCAAGAACGGCTGTCCCGTTTGAAAGCACCGCTACCAGATTGGCCTTGGAAGTGTATTCGTAGACCGCTTCCGGATCTTTGTCGATAGTCCTGCATACCTCGGCTACCCCCGGCGTGTAAGCCAGCGATAGGTCTCGCTGCGTTACGCACGGCTTTGTCGGGACAACTTCAACTTTTCCTCTTCTACCTGTGGAGTGGTATTGAAGAGCTTCTTCTAATCGAATTTTCATTTGGAACTCCTTTCTAGATCTCGTCCGGACGCTCCCTGTCTTTGTTAGCAGGCTGACCGCGAAGTTTTATGGCAAGGGGCTTCGGAGACGACTCGCTTCGGCGAGCTACCTTGCAGTGCTCGCCTTAATCATCTTTACAATGCTTTGAAAAGTTACTCAGCGGGGGTTGAAAGTTCAAAGGAAGTGTTTCTACCGGACGGACTTAATCCCGAATCATGTGTGCCTGTCAGACCGAAGAAGTTCAGGAACGGCTGCTTCCGTTCTAAAATGCGGCTTTCCCATATCCTAATAAACGGCGATTCGCACGGATGCCGGAGATAGATGCACCGACCGACTTGTTCTTCTCGCAGCAGACAACTAACGGCCGCGCTTCTCTCCGGTTTCGTCCGTTTGACCCGCAGGCGGCGCAAATCATCATGTCACGGAGGGAAGCCACTTGGCAAGTCAGGAAGAGGACAAATCGTCACTTGACTATGACAAAGCGGGTGGTCGGTCGGCGAACTCCACCTTGTTTAACCCTAATGACTCTGCTATATTTTCGTGATCGAATCCCAATCAATTCTTTTTCTGACGGAGTAAATTTTGAACGCATTTGACGAAATCGAACAAGTGAGTGACATAAAGAATGTTCAAGACATCCCGACTCGCCTTCCGGTACTTCCATTAAGGGATTCGCTGGTCCTTCCGTATATGCTTTTCCCGATACTCGTCGGGAGAGAACAGTCCGTCGAAGCAGTCGAACTGGCGGCAAAGTCGGACAAGTTCATATTGCTTGTGGCGCAGAAGGACAGCATGCTCGAGGATCCAACCAGAGATGAGCTGTACAAGGTTGGGACAGTGGCGAGGATACTGCAGGTGCTCAAGCTACCCAACGGGCTTTTGAAAGTGCTGGTCGACGGCGTTGCACAGGCGTTCATCAAGAAGTTCTATGAGGAGAACAGGATCCTTCACGGCGAATACAGCCTGAATCTTCATGCACCCAAGAAGAACGTCGAGATTGAAGCTTATATGAAGCATGCAGGTCAACTCTTCCGCGAGTACGTTCGAAACAGCCGTGACATTCCGCTCGAAACTATAATGTCTTTCGAGAACGTCAACGAACCGGATCGAAAATTATATTATATCCTTGCCAATATGGATTTATCGGTTCCTGACAAGATCGAGATATTCAGCCTGAAGTCACTGGAGTCCCAGTACGAAAAAATGATAAGACTTCTTACAGAAGAGATAAACGTCCTGAAGATAGAGCAGGAAATAGACGATAGGGTGCAGGACAGCATCCAGAAGAATCAGAGGAAGTACTATCTGCAGGAACAGATCAGAATCATGCAAGATGAAGTGGGCGACGACAGTCCGACCAGCGAGTTTGCCGTTTTGAAAGAGAGGATTGAGTCCGCCCGCCTGCCCGAATTGGCCAAGGCGAAGGCGCTCGACGAGCTCGACAAGCTGAAAAGGACGCAGGCTTTTTCTCCGGAGGCTACTGTCATACGCAACTACCTCGACTGGCTTCTTGATGTGCCATGGTACAAAAAGACGCAAGATAATCTCGACGTCAAGCACGTAAAGGAAATACTGGATGAGGACCATTACGGATTGGAGAAGGCCAAAGAAAGAATTGTCGAACAGATGGCTGTTCTCAATCTGGTGAAGGAGATGCGCTCGCAGATTTTATGCTTCGTCGGTCCTCCGGGAGTCGGCAAGACATCGCTGGCGAAATCGATCGCCCGAGCATTGGGAAGGAAATTCGTCCGACTCTCTCTCGGCGGAATCAGGGACGAAGCGGAGATTCGCGGCCACCGGAGGACCTATGTCGGTTCGCTCCCCGGAAGAATCATTCAGGCGATGAAGAAGGCAGGAGTCGTAAATCCTGTGGTGCTTCTCGACGAAGTCGATAAACTCGCATTTGATTTCCATGGCGACCCTGCCGCAGCGCTTCTGGAAGTCCTCGACCCCGAGCAAAACCATGCATTTCAGGACCATTATCTCGAAGTAGATTACGACCTATCAAAGGTTTTCTTCATTACGACGGCGAATGTCCGGGAAAATATTCCCGAACCGCTTGAAGACAGGATGGAAGTAATCGAGCTTCCCGGGTATCTCGATTATGACAAAATTGAGATTGCGAAACGCCACATTATTCCAAAGCAGCTGAAGGCACACGGCATCGACGAAAAATATGTGCGTTGTGAAGATACCGCTCTTATTAAGACAATTCGGGAATACACCTGGGAAGCGGGTGTCAGAAATCTTGAACGTTCCATCGCCGGTATCTGCAGGAAAATCGCAAAGGAGATAGTCAACCTGCGGAAAGGGAAATCGAAAAGGATTTCGCAGATCGTCGTCGATGAGAATAAAGTTGAGGAGTTTCTCGGGGTACCGAAATTTCATTCTAAACACATCGGCAATAAAAGCCGTGTGGGTGTAGCTCTTGGACTTGCCTGGACAAGCGGAGGTGGCGATATTCTAAACATCGAAGCGATATTGGTAGAAGGTCCGGAACGGTTACAGCTAACCGGCCGTCTCGGAAACGTCATGCAGGAGTCTGCGCGGGCAGCGCTGACGTATGTCCGGGCCAATTCTGCCAGGTTTGGAATCGCACAGAACTTCTATAAGAGGAAAGAAATTCACATCCATGTTCCGGAGGGAGCAACTCCGAAGGACGGACCTTCCGCGGGCATAACGATGGCAATAGCGCTGATCTCGGCCGCAGGCAGGAAGCCCGTAAGAACCGATGTTGCGATGACTGGCGAAATAAATCTGAACGGTGAAGTCCTGCCGATCGGAGGACTTACTGAAAAGTTACTCGCCGCAAAGAGATACGGACTGAAGAAGGTCGTTATCCCGAAAGAGAACTTGAGGGATTTGAGCGAGATTCCCGAGAAGCTGAAGGAGGGAATCACCATCGTCTCTGTCGAAAAGATCGAGGATGCGGTGAGACATGTCTTTGACGGCGGCTCGGCACCAAAGAACATCAACCGGACGAAGAAAAACAAATGAGTTATCTTGTAACCGCACGAAAGTGGCGTCCGATGCGCTTCGATGAGGTGACCGCGCAGGAGCATGTCACAGTAACGATGAAGAATGCGATACTTCGGAACAGGATCGCCCACGCGTACCTCTTTAGCGGACCAAGCGGTGTCGGTAAGACGACCACGGCGCGTATTCTTGCGAAGGCGATAAACTGTCCGAACGTGAAGGACGGGGAGCCCTGCAACGACTGTGATATATGCAGAGAAATAACGGAAGGGAGGAGCCTGGACGTCATTGAGATTGACGGCGCTTCAAACCGCGGCATCGACGAAATAAGAGACCTCCGCGAATCCGTACGGTACTCGCCCTCCAGATTGAAATACAAAGTCTATATCATAGATGAAGTGCACATGCTGACCAAGGAGGCGTTCAATGCGCTTCTAAAGACTCTCGAAGAACCTCCCTCGTATGCAATGTTTGTATTGGCCACAACCGAGCCGCACAAGGTCATCCCGACAATTCTGACCAGATGTCAGCGCTTCGATTTCAAAAGAATAGAAATTGAAAAAATAATCGAACGCCTCCGGTTCATCGCCGGGGAAGAGAAGATCTCGGTTGATGAAGAGTCGTTTGTCACGATAGCGAAAAAAGGCGACGGCTCGATGCGCGACGCTCTGAGCATCTTCGACCAGGTTGCCGCCTTTTGCGGGAACGATATCAAGCACGACGTCGTGGTAAGTGCACTGAGCCTTGTTGATGAAGAGTTGTTTTTCAGGACGACCGCGCTCATTGAGAATAACGATTCAAAAGGTGCCGTAGAACTCGCCGCAGAAATTGTTTCACGCGGATACGATTCTGTCGATTTCCTGGAGGGCTTGTCCGAACATTTAAGAAACCTTCTTATTGCGTCAACGACAGGCAAGGCCGATCTTATCGAAGCTTCTGAGGATTATCGCAAGAGGTATATCGAGAGCGCCGCCAGCTTCGACAAGCTCGATCTGCTTCGTCTTCTGAAGACGACAAGCGAGGCGATGCAGCAAATAAAATACGTCTCCCAGCCGAGGATCAAGCTGGAGATGACATTGTTGCAGCTTGTGAATATGGAACGCGCCGTCAGACTGCGAGAGCTGCTTCAGCAGGTGGAGGAATTAAAAAAAAACTTGACCCGCCGGGATCTACCCGCCAATAGCGGGAGCATTTCCCAGCCGACGCCTGAGGGGAGTACCACGGTAAAGACGGCAAGGGAACCGCACCCCGTTTACCCGGAAAGGAGGGCTTTCTCATCCGCAAGTCCAAGCCCCGCGCAGGCTGAATTGCCCAATCGTAGGAACGGAGGCGCCTCTCCAGCCGCACGGACTTATTCGCGCAATCCGGAAGAGGCACCTGCATATCCGGATAATGCGACCAGCGAATCCTCGTTTCAGGAAGTCAATGTTAGATGGGATGAGCTGCTGCAGGCTGTCAGGAAAGAGAGAATCGCGGTGTGGTCGCAGCTCATAAATCTGAAGCCGCTCGGCGTCAAGAACGGTTGGCTGATGCTCGGGGCACCAAATGAAGTCGTTATCGGAATGACCAAACCCTACAAGACATATATACAGGATGCAGTCCAGAGAACCCTGGGAATGAGAGTGGCCATTGATTTTTCAATTGTCGAAGGCGAGCATAAGGCTGATTCAGATGACAATGACCCGCTCGTGAAATTTCTAAAGGATGAGTTCGGTGCCGAACCAATCGAGTAGCCTCTTGAGCCGGATCAGCGCGACGAAGTTAGCCCTGGTTACGTTGATCGTTTCATCGTGTCTTATTGTTCCTTCTACCGAGGCCCAGGTTACGTTCGGCAAATATGCGGACGATTTTCTTACGATAGGCGTCGGCGGCAGGGCGCTGGGGATGGGAAGTGCATATACCGCGATTGCAAATGATGTCACCGCCGGTTACTGGAATCCGGCCGGGCTATCGCAGATCAAGTACCCCGAGATAATGTTGATGCACGATCAGCGTTACGGCGACATTGTCAGCTTTAACTACGGTGCGGCTGCGATACCGTTGTCCAAGGATGAGACTGTCGGGCTTAGCGCGATTGTCCTCAGCGTCAGCGGAATCCCTAACACTCTCAACGCTCTGATTGACTACAACGGCAACGGCATCTTTGACGGCAACGACAGGCTTGACTACTCGAAAATTACGTTTTTCAGCGCGACCGACGTCGCCCTTATAGGCAGTTATGCAAAACGTTACAGCTCGAATTTCTCCTACGGCGCTAATGTGAAATTTATTCGCCGCAGCATCGGTTCAACTTATGGAACCGGGATAGGCTTTGATGTTGGTGCACTTTACCTGCCGTTCAAGAACTTCAGACTCGGTGCGAATCTCCAGAACGCAACCACGACGGTTGTCGCGTGGACGACCGGGACAACGGAGCTCTTGAGCCCTACGCTGGCAACGGGTGCTGCATATAACCTGCCGATTGGGCCGGTCACCGTTACTCCTGCTCTGGACCTCCTTTTCAACATTGACAATATGCGCTATTCCTCGACTGTACATCTGGGTCCCCTTAGTGCGGATCTACGCGCCGGGGCAGAAGTCGACTATAGAAATGTCATCGCAATTCGGGCGGGGTACAACGAAGTGAAACAGTTTACCGTCGGCGCCGGGCTCCGCTTGCCCAAACTCGAAATCGACTATTCCTTTGCCAGATTTGCCTATGCCAACTCGCTCGGAGACACACATCGGATTTCACTTGAGCTCATACTCGGCAACGATAAGTAGGTCTTTTCGCCCGTCTCTCCTCATTCTGGCGCTTCTACTCGCCTCCTGCTCCAGCAACTTCAAGCATGTAAACTTCGACTCCCGCGAGGAGAAAGTCTACATTGACGACCTCCTGAGCCTTAGGCAGCAAAAGAACAACTTCTTCAAGATGAATCCGGAATCTCCGCTGACGAGTAGACAAAGGGCGGCTTTCCAACATCTCAATTACTATCTTCCAAACCTCGACCTGATTTTTCAAGTTAACCTGCTAAAGAATCCGAATCCGAAACGGATTGGTATCGGAGCGACAGGCGGTGAGACCAGACCGGCGGAGGAATATGGGGAATTTCAATTTCAAATTGACGGGAAGAATTTAAAGCTCCATATCTATAAAATGCTCGGAGACAGTTCAGATGAGCTGTTTGTCCCCTTTACGGATCAGACTTGCGGTAATACATCGTACTTCGGCGGAAGATATATAGACATGAAAGAGAACCGTTCGGGCATATACACGCTCGATTTCAATTATGCCTATAATCCATATTGCGCGTACAATCACAACTTTAGTTGTCCGATCGTCCCGAAAGAAAATCACCTGGATGTTCCGGTCAAAGCCGGGGAGATGAAATACGATGACCGGTGACTTCATGTCGTGCAAGTAATTCAACCGGTCGGCCGGGTTGTTTTGACGAGTTGGATGGGCAGCCACTAAGTGGTGACGACTTTTCTTTGTCTAACCTTCTCTTAAAGTGAATATGAACGGCAAATATACTTTTTTGTAACAAAGCGTTGCAGAATGCGAAGAGTAGAATTAGATTAAACCGCATGCGAATGAGCATCAGAAATAGCCTCTATTTCATTTCGGCGGGGACGATTGCAATTCTTCTTTTGATTTACGATTGGATCCGCATCACGATAGACCTTGAAGACCCAATCTTGAATGGATTGAGAAATATCCTCACGGTCGTCGCGTTCGTGTTACTGTTTGCCGCCATAAGCTCCATGCGAAGCCGAAAACAGTCGAGACCTTTGGAGATACTCCGGAGACTCGTTGCTTACGGTTTTTTTGCTGCGGCCTTAATCTCCACCTGGGGGGTGTTTCTCGAGAACAAAGAGGGAACTTCCGGCGGGTTTGCCCCACAAAATGTGATGGAGCTCCTGGCGACCACTGCGTATGCATTTGGAATAGCCGCGTTTGTAGTCCTCTTGCTGATGCACGTCGGCGACATCATTTACATCAAGCCTGAAAAGAAGGTGCGAAGGAGGTTCCAGCTCTTCCTCGCATTTGCGATTGCCGCGGCAGTTCTGAGCATCTTCAGGGGCATTCCCTTCTTAAGCACACTCGTCGATATTGCCTTCGGGGTTTCGATAATTGTTGCCGTTTTTCACATAGTCAGCATGAACTGGATAGTTTTTCTGACCCGGAAGGAAAAGTATAAATCGCTTGTTCACTCGTTTGTTCTGATGGCTCTTTTCGGCTATTCCTATGCCTCAATCGGACCGGCAGAACTTGCGGGCGGGGTCCTGCAATTCTACAGTGTGCCGATGGATGAATTTGCGAAGATCGTGTTCCTCTTTCTTACAATATATTTCTCGCTTGCATTTGTGGTTACGGTGTTTCATATCCCCACCAGCGGCGTATTTGAGAAGAAGAAACGGGAGCTCGATTCCTACCAGAATCTGAGCAAAGTCATAACGAACGTCATGGATACAACCGAGGTCCTGAACAACACGGTTGCGGTTGTCGGAACCGTGACCCAGGCAAGCAAGGTATGGATCGAACTCAGGAATGCGAACGGCGGCGAAAATGAGTCCGGAAAATTTAAGGTGAGCGCTACGCACAAGACGAGCCAGTACGAACTTTCGCCATTCAGTTTTGATCGGCTCCGGGGCACGGTTCAAGTGAAGAAGAACGTTATAGTACAGACCGTGGACGAATTCGCCGGTTTTGACCTGAAGAACTTTCCTGCGAAGTCGCTGCTCGCGGTCCCGCTTACCGCTCACGACGACTTCATAGGCGTCCTTTATGCCGCCCACGAGATGCCTTATGCATTCGATGAAGAAGAAATATCGACTGTCAGCGCCTTCGCAGACACGGCTGCGGTTGCCATACAAAACTCACTCCTGTTCACAAAGTCACTGGAGAACGAGCGGCTTCAACATGAACTGCGAATTGCGCACGAAATGCAGCTGAAGCTCCTTCCGACTTCGTTCCCTTGCACGGAAAAATTCGAGACTGATTTTCTTTCTTTCCCGGCGTTCGAAGTCGGCGGTGATTATATCGACTATTCGGTAATTGATGACAATCGATACGCCTTCGTCGTAGGCGACGTTTCCGGGAAGGGAACCTCGGCAGCATTCTACATGGCTTTTATGAAGGGGGTGTTTCAATCCCTTTCTGCCTCGGCGAAGTCGCCTTCTGAGTTTATGATGGCTGCGAACGAAGCCGTCGATAGCACGCTTCAGAAGAACTACTTCATAACAATGATCCACGCTATCCTCGATGTCCGCACGGGGGAGGTCGATTTGGTGAGAGCCGGCCACACGCCTGGAGTCCTCATAGGCAATAACGGCTGCAGGCTCTTAAGACCGGCAGGGGCCGGGCTCGGCCTCGAGCCGTCCAAGGATTTTGGAAGGCATCTCGAAGAGGAGCGAATAATTCTTGAGCACGGCGACACACTCGTTTTCTACACAGACGGTGTGACGGACCAGCGAGATCCCGGCGGCGACGAGTTTGGTGAAGAACGTTTTTATAATTTGCTGAGTGAACTGAGCAGCGGTACGGCGGAAGAGATGAAGGGAGGCATTATCCGCGCTTTGGCTGAGTTCTCACAGGGCACAGATGCTGTTGACGACACAACAGTCTTAATTTTGAAATGGAGATGAATCCGATAATGTCTGAAGGATGCAGCATAGCGAAATATCTTAGCAGAGCTGGAGGGAGTAATGAACGAGTTTAAAGTGCTGACTCGAGATTCGGGCAATGCCGTTGTCATGGAGCTGCACGGCTTCCTTGACGCACACACTGCGCCCGATCTTGAAAAAACTTTTGCGGAACTCATCGGCAAGGGCAAATATAACATCGTCGTGAACTTCGATGCGTTGAATTACATATCAAGCGCGGGGCTCGGCGTGTTCATGGCATATATCGATGAGGTACGCAGCAATCACGGCGATATCAAATTAGCCAACATGCAGCAGAAAGTCTTCAACGTGTTCGACCTTCTCGGCTTTCCCTTCCTCTACGAGATTTACAAGGATCAGGAGGAAGCGTTGAAGAAATTCAACAGTCAATGACCGTCTCATCCATACAGCAAAGGCACTGTGAAAAGGGTAGACAAGATAGAGAATAAGAGAATATTCAAGAGCACCACGACGGCGCTCTCGGATGTTCGTCAATTTGTGGAAGAAAACGCCGTGAGTTTCGGATTCGAGGAAAAGGAAGTTTCCGAGATCACGCTTGCCGTCGATGAGGCATGCACGAACGTAATCAAGCACGCATATAAAGGCGATCCGAACTTTGAGTTTGAGGTCAGGATAATTGCCGGCGGGATTGAGTTTCAGGTCGTCGTCCGCGATTGGGGGGCGAGTTTCAAGCCGGAGGAGGTCCCCGTGCCTAACATAAAAGGGAAAATAGGAAGGCACAAGGCAGGAGGACTCGGAATATTCCTGATGCGAAAACTGATGGACACGGTCGAATATCAGGGAAAAGAGGCCGTGAATGAAGTCAGACTCGTTCGCTATTTGAAAAATGAACCTAAATCCTGACAATAACCCGAACGGGGCGCCACCGCAGGGGCCCTCGACACAATCAGGAAGCGATCGGTTTATCGAGCTTACCTCTTTAATTGAAACTGCCAAGATCCTCAATTCCTCCCTCGATTACAGATTCATCCTGAATCATATCATGCTCGCCTCGATGGGAAAGCTGGCAGTCTCAAGGACTGCATCTGTCGTTTGCGCCGAGGGAGTGTCGCGGCAGGGCGAAGGAAGCAGGATAAGAATAGGGAAAGGGATATCGCTGAGCGACGATGTACTGGACGAATTGTACCAGCTCGACCTCGAAGGCTCGGTCGACGCGTCCGATGTGCACAACTCGCTTGCGCGAAAGCTGGCCGATGCAGGAGTCAGCAGGATATTTGCAATACGTACTTCGCACAGATTGTTCGGTTACTTCTTCATCGGCAGGAAGCTTATCGGCACGGGCTTCGTGCCGACCGAGATAGAATTTGTATCGACATTGTGCAACATAGCCGCGGCGGCAATCGAGAATGCGAGCGTATTTCAGCAGTATAAGGACTCGAACTCCGAATTGCAGCGGCGCGTGCAGGAACTTCAGACACTTTTTGAGCTGAGCAAGGAGTTCAGCCTGCTGGTCGATGAGCCGCGGGCCCTGAGAACGCTCGAGTTTGCGATCATGGGACAGACCGGAGCGCGGAAGTATGCGGTCTGCCTCTCCGACGGAAAAGATCCGAGGGTAGTTGTCAATAGAATCCCGGGAATTGAGGTGCTGGATTTACGTCCGCTTTGCTCTCTTGAGTATCCTCTAAGGCCCTCCGAAAGTGTGGAAGAGCCGGCTGTATCGGCAGAACTCGCCAATAAGGGGGTGAAGGTTGTCATACCCTTTCAATTGAAAGGGAAGACGAGCGGCCTCCTGATTCTTGGCGAGAGGCTCTCGGGAAGTCCCTATCTGGATTCGGAGATAAACTTCCTGTCGTCGCTCTGCAATCTTGCCGCCATGGCCATCGACAACGCACACCTCTTCAAAGAATCGCTGGCGAAGCAGCGTCTGGAAGAAGAACTCAACCTGGCTCACTCGATCCAAGAGAAACTCTTGCCCAGGGAGATGCCGACTTTCCCCGGATGTGACATCGCAGCCTTTCACATCCCAACCAAACAGGTCGGCGGTGACTACTTTGACGTCATTAAATTGAATGAAAATCTGATCTGTGTTGCGATTGCAGATGTATCAGGCAAGGGATTTCCGGCGGCTCTTCTAATGGCAAATCTCCAATCAGCCTTCAGAGCCTTGATGGCTGCCGAACTGGACCTGGCCGGCATAACGGAACGGCTGAACAGCA
>JAMCXB010000009.1 GCA_023480735.1 Bacteroidota bacterium
TCGACGACCTCTCTTACCTGAGGCAGCTCGCCCAAAGGACATCGGATGAGAACCAGGTACTCTTCAAGCCGCAGACCGCGATAAGATTCCACGGCGGCAGGCCATCGTATGAAATACCGGGCTATGGTGAGAATCCGCCGAACGGACCGATGATTGACTTCTACCTCAAAAGCATCCCGGACAGCCTGACGCTGAGCATATCAGACTCATCAGACTCATCAGACTCATCAGAACATCTGGTCGAAGCTTTCGCGGGTGAAGTAAAGGGGCCGAAAACCGGGAAGGAACAAAAACAGAATGGTGCTTCTTCCAAGTCGAAAGAGAATTTGATTAAGGTAGAAAAGGGAGCAAACCGGTTTGTTTGGAACATGCATTATCCTGATCCTCACAAGATAAAAGGCGCCGTCGTGTGGGGAAGCACAAGCGGTGCAATTGCTCCGCCGGGTAAATACTATGTCGAACTGAAGGTGAACAACAAATCATACAAGGAACCATTCGAGATTGTTAAAGACCCCCGTGTCTCCGCCACGCAGGAAGATTTCGATGAGCAGTTTGCCCTCTCGGAGAAGATCAGGGACAAGATGTCGGAAATTACGGATGCTGTAAACAGGATCTACACTATCGACGGCCAACTCCAAAAGGAGACGGAACAGGTTAAAGACGAGGGCTATGCTCCGGAGATTGACAGTGCTGCAAAGAAAATGACGGAGAAGCTTAAGATCGTCGAGGGCCATTTGTACCAATTCAGATCGAAGGCGGCAGAGGATCCTCTTAACTTTCCGTTGGAAACCTACGAGAGGCTCGGTTCATTGCAGAGCGCGGTCAGCGATGCAGACGCGGCTCCGACCAAACAGGACCACGAGGTATACAGTGACCTTGCCTCCAAAGCGGATGAACAAATTTCGCGGTTGAACGATATAGTGACGACAGACGTAGCGAGTTTCAATAAGCTGGTAAAAAATCTTGATGTGCCAGCGGTTATCGTGAAGGCGGCAGAGAATTAACCGTAGCTTCGTTGTTAAAACGGAAAGGCGGCATTAATTTGTCTCCAAGTTTGAAGGAGAAACAGATGATTAGGAAAATTGATACCATTATTGGTTTTGTTCTTATCTCTCTGAATCTTGCTTTTGCACAGCTTCCAGGGGTACGGGACGGCAGAGTTCTGCTCGCCAATGGGTGGTGGCTTTCGCCCGCGGGGAAGTCAATCGAGCTTAGTACACTTCCACTAAATGCAGCCGTTTCACCTGATCAGAAATATCTGGCGGTGACGAACGATGGGATGCGGAAGCCGCTGCTGATGCTGGTTGACTTGCGGGACCACAAAGTGGTTCAATCTATCGAACTGAAGGACAGCTGGCTCGGTATCGCCTTCCACGGTGAAAAGCTATTCGTGTCCGGCGGGAATCAGAATTGCGTTTATACATTCAACCTCGTCGGCGGGAAGCTTGAGAATTCGGATACGGTTGCATTCGCGCCACCGCATCCTAAGGCCTTTGCATTTGCGGCGGGGCTGGATGTGCACAACAACATACTTGCCGTAGTATTCCGCGGAGACAGCACGCTGAGGTATTACAACATTCAGACGAAGGAATTTGAGACTGTGAAACTCGACGGGATGCCGTACTCATGCAAGTTCCTGAAGAACGGGACGCTGCTGGTGTCGATCTGGAGTTCTAAGAAAATCGAGGCGTTCGACGGGACAAAGCTGGAATATGAGGTTCCGACGGGTGATCACCCGACTGAGATAGCGGTGACCAGGAACGACCGGACTGCGTTCGTGGCCAACGCGAATGACAACAGTGTGACGATGATCGACTTGAAGAGCCACAAACCGCTTGAGAATATTTCGATATCGCTTTATCCTGATTCGCCGGAAGGCTCGACTCCGAACTCGGTCTGCATCACCAAGAACGGGAAGTATGTGTTGAGTGCAAACGCAGAGAACAATTCGCTTACCGTAATCAAGCTTGAAGGACGCAGGGCGGTCCCCATCGGGTTTATTCCGGTCGGCTGGTATCCGACGAAAGTCATGGAGTTGAATAACGGGACCGTACTGGTGATAAACGGTAAAGGCAACCGTTCGCTACCCAACGTGCAACATCAGTACATCGGGAGGCTTTTCAAGGGAACGCTGTCATACTTCCATTTCCCGAATGCCGGACAGCTTTCAGCTTATACAAAAGAAGTCTATGCGAATACTCCGTACAGACCCAAAGACCGAAAAGAAGCGAAGGTAGACCGCAACAACCCGATACCTTACAAGGTCGGCGGAAAATCTCCGATAAAATATGTCTTCTATTTCATCAAGGAGAACCGGACTTACGACCAGGTGTTCGGCGACATGAAAGAGGGGAACGGGGATTCGAGCCTGGTGCTCTTCGGGAAGAAGATTACTCCGAACATTCACAAGCTCGTGAGCAATTATGTCCTGCTCGACAATTTATATGCTAATGCCGAGGTAAGTGCCGACGGCCACAACTGGTCCACCGCCGCGTACGCGACGGATTACGTGCAGAAGAGCTGGCCGAACAATTACGCAGGACGCGGGGCGGCGTACGAATTTGAGGGAGGCCAGCCGACAGCAAGTCCATCCGCTGGCTATCTCTGGAATTTGTGTGAGAAACATGGCGTGTCCTTCAGGGATTATGGCGAGTTCGTCGCGAGTAATCCCGACACATCTGATCCGAATACGCCTCGTGAGAAGGCACTAGATGGACACACTGATTTGATGTACCGCGGCTGGGACTTGAACTACTCGGATCTGAGCCGGTACAACACATGGGATCGCGACTTCACGAGACTCCTGAAAGAAGGTAAACTGCCCCATCTCAGTATCTTGCGGCTTCCGAACGATCATACCGCGGGGACAAGAAAGGGTTCGCTGACTCCGCAGGCTATGGTGGCTCAGAACGATTATGCGCTCGGACTCTTCGTCGACAGGATTTCACACAGCCCGATATGGGACAAGTGCGCAATTTTCGTGATTGAAGATGACGCCCAGGATGGTGCCGATCATGTCGATGCACACAGAACCGAAGGGCTCGTGATCAGCCCGTTTGTGAAGCGGCATTTCGTCGACCATACGTTCTATACCACTTCATCCATGTTGAGAACGATGGAACTGATACTCGGGCTTCCGCCTATGAGCCAGTACGATGCAGCCGCGAATCCGATGTTCAACTCGTTCACAATGAGAGCCGATACCGCGACTTATTCGGTTCTGCAGCCTCTCATAAACATTCACGAGAGGACGCATGACAACGCGTATGGACAGTCCATCATGGACCACTTTGACCTGGCACACGCCGATATGGTTCCGCCGAGGCTGTTCAACGAGATCTTGTGGCGCTACATAAAGGGGACAAACATGCCCGCGCCTACGTACTCCATCTTGTCAGCGGGAAGCAAAGATTGAGATTTTCAACTGAGACTCACTTCTCTGTGAAAGTGAGTCTTAGTTTTATAGGCATCGGGATCGACTAAGGGTTGCCTTTTACATCGCTGGGACGTAGATTTTTTTAATGAGAGTGGCAAAGCTTTTGGACAAGCGGTTTGACATGAGTGGCGTCTCCATAGTTTACCTGTTCGGCTCGCGCGCGGAAAAAAAATCTAATGCAATGAGCGACATAGATATCGGGGTCGTTTTCAAGGATGAGCCGCGCGATGAAGAAGTCCCGCGCCTCTATACTGAGCTCTACGATATCTTAACAGACCATTTCCCGAATTTCCAGATCGACCTTGTGTTTCTCCAGAAAGCGAACCTGGAACTGCGTTTTGACGCTATAAGTCACGGAAGAGTGTTGTTTGAGTCTTCGCAAGCGATGCGCCTTGACTTTGAAGAAAGAGCGATGATGATGTACGCCGACTTTCGACCACTTCTTGACGAATTCGATAGGGCAATCCTCGAGCGGATATGAGCAAATCGGCGAATGGAATCTTAAAGAAGCAGTCTATACTCCCCCGAATCGATGGGATACAACGCGACCTGATTAAGCTGAAAGAGCTTAGTAAGCTGCCGGTTGAAGAATTCTCGCTGGAGAACAATTTCGTCCTCTCTCAATTTTATCTCAGACGGGCTCTGGAGGGGGTGTTTCATATTGGCGGACACATTTTGTCAAGAATCCCTGGCAACCGCGCGGTGGAATATAAGCAGATAGCGATCAGGCTTGGGGAGGTGGGAATTGTCTCTTTAGAATTTGCCAAAGGCGAGTTAAAGCAGATGGCCGGTTACAGAAACCGTCTAACTCATTTTTATGCGGACGTGACTTCCGAGGAAATTTACAAAGTCGTGAATAACGATCTCGTAAACATCGAGGCCTTCCTGGCATCAATCAAGAGAGTTCTGGACGATCCTCAGAAGTTCGGTTTGAGTCTGGTGTAGAAACCTACCGCCTGAGGCAGCGGTAATGGACGAATGGCTTTGTCGGTCATTCCGGTCAAGTGGAGCGCAGATCCGGTCCTCGACCACAAACTGAATTCCGTATCAAGCACGGAATGACAAATGTGCTTTGCTCTAAGAGACGCCAACTTTCGTGGTGGCTGTATACTTTGGGATAGTCACTATGCCGTTTTTCAGTTTTCCGATTTACAGATTCAGAATGCGTTTGAGGGGAGGCGTTCAGGTGCTGCGACGGGGTGAGCAGCAATTGTGGGACTCTATCGTGTAAAACCCGGCAGCCTCATTTTCACCGCTTTCAGTTCGTCCCTGGTGGGGAATCTGAACAGAAGCAGCAGCATAAAGAAAGCGATCAGTGCAGATGCCTTGAACAACTGTTCATGCACCGACGTGAACAATTCGTGTCTGAAAGCGTGCGCAATCACAACCACCGCAAGCGCGATCCCTATTTTTAGCAATCGTCCGAACTCATACTTGACTGGGTAAAAGCGGTGGGACACGAAATAAATCGTGACTGACATTGCTGCATATGCGAAAAACGTTGCCCATGCAGCGCCGAACATGCCGAATCTCGGAATCAGCAAGAAATTGACGACCACGTTTATGACCGCTCCTATGCCTGTTATATAAGGAAGGTGAGAAGTTTTCTTCTCGATGTAGATGCCTGCCATGAAATTCACATACAGGCCGTTGAACAGATATCCGAGCAGGATTATCGGCACTATGCCGAGCCCGGACCAGTAAGCCGGGTTTATTATGAACCGGTGGAACACGTGGATCTTAACTATGTCGTCCACATAAAGAGACACCAGCAGCACGACGATGGAGCTGAAGAGAGTGAAGTATGTCAGGATCCTGGAATAGAGCTGCTTCGCGTCTGGTTCATTTGCATGAGTCAGGAAGAAGGGCCGCCACGCGTAGTCATACATTGATACAATGAGCATCATGAAAATACCGAGCCGGTAATTCGCCTGATAAATGCCAACTGTGCTCTCGTTTGTGAGGGCGAGCAGGATTGGCCTGTCTATCACCTGTACCATCATCGCGCCGAGGCCCGCCGGAATGTACGGCAGGCCGAATTTCAACAGCTCAACGTACAGCTTCTTGTGAAAATGCAGCCCGAGTCTTTGAAAAATTGTCGGGAGGAGGAGAACCAGCGTAATAGACGATGCAATCACGCCGCTTATGAATATTCCCTCCACCCCCGCATGAAACTTCAACAGCAAAATGACATTGGCAAACACATTGACGAGTATATTTATCAGCTTGATTGACGCAAACCTCTTGACTTTTCTCTGCAGCCGCAAAGAGGCGAAGGGTATTACGGCCAGTGAATCGAGAAGAAGCATCAGGGCCGAATATTTGATCGTGTCCGCAAATTGAAGCGGAATCTCCAAAATGGGGGCAAGCCGTACGTTATTGAAGAATAACAGCGACGAGAAGATAAGCGAAGTCATCAGCACCGACAGGAACGGGGTGGTGAAAATCTGCTTGTCGTCCCCGATTTCCTTCGTCGAAGCGTACTTGAAATACGCGGATTCCATTCCATACATATATATGATATTCATGAATGCTATGTAGGAATAGACCGTCGCCACTACGCCGTATTGCGAGGTGGAGAGTACGTTGGTATAAAAGGGAACCAGGAGGAAGTTAAGGAATCTCCCGACTATTGTGCTCACGCCGTAAACGGCGGTATCGGAACCGAGGGATTTAATCTTATCGATCATAGCGGGTGGGATGTCTGGGTGCGCGCATATTGTGAAAGTCTGCGGAAATGGATTATATGTCAAATTCTTCGAACACTTGGGCTGGCAATTTCCCGGATTGCTTGAGCCCGGCCATCCTGGTCAGATAATCCAATAATCCATGAATCCATTACCTCTTATCCGACTTCTTCTCCGGATTGTCCTCGATGAGCATGATCGGTATGTCGTTTTCAACCCTGTAGACATGCCCGCACTTCTTGCAAGTCAGGGTGTTCTTCTCCTGGCTGTAATCCAGGTCGCCGCGGCAGTCAGGCTTCGGACAGCAAAGGATGTCAAGCAATTCTTTCTTAAGCATCGGATTCTCCTTATAACAATTCAAAGTTTTCCGTTGAGCAACTCGAGAAACATCTCCGGTGCTCGAACGGGCCTGCCTGTCCTGATATCGACGAAGCTGTGGACAGTAAAACCTTCGGTCATCCTTTCCGAACCACGGAATATCTCGTAGTCAATTCTAAGGCGAGCCTTCGGCTTTTCCTTCAAGATGGCCGTTACCTCTATGACGTCGTCATACTGGACCTGACGCAAGTACTTTGCGTATGCCTCGACAAGAGGGAGGAGGAAGCCGGCCTCTTCGAACTGGCGGTATGTCATTCCCAATGAACGTATCAAGTCTGCTCTTCCTACCTCGAAATATTCGAAGTAACGTCCGTTATATACTCCACGCATTTGATCTGTCTCGGCATAACGGACTCTGATGCTGCTCTTTGTAGAATACATCAACGGGGAGGGCTTCTTAATCTCCGGAGAAGGAACCCATATTGCCGAACTTTTCTATTCGACTTTCCACGAGTTTGTCTGGTTTGATTTTCCTCAGGGCTTCTATCTCTTCGACGAGGATATTCTTCAAGGTCTTTGCAGCAGTCTCAGGATCTTTGTGAGCTCCGCCGATGGGTTCCGGCACTATCCTGTCGATTATACCCTGTTTCAGCAAATCTTTAGCGGTCAACTTGAGGGCCTCAGCAGCCTGCTCTTTATAATCCCAGCTTCTCCATAAGATTGACGAGCAGGATTCGGGTGCAATGACCGAGTACCAGGAATTCTCCATCATCAAGATCCGATTACCGACGCCGAGTCCGAGTGCACCTCCCGATGCTCCCTCGCCGATTATGGTTACGACTATAGGTACCTGGAGTCGTGCCATTTCAAAGAGATTCCTCGCGATCGCCTCAGCCTGACCGCGTTCCTCTGCTTCTATGCCGGGATACGCGCCGGGCGTATCGAGCAGAGTGATCACCGGTTTCCCGAATTTCTCAGCGAGCTTCATGAGGCGCAAAGCCTTCCGGTATCCTTCGGGATTAGGCATACCGAAATTCCTGTAGATATTCGACTTGGTGTCGCGCCCCTTCTGCTGCCCGATTATCATTACAGTTCTTCCGTCAAGCTTCGCGAAGCCGCCGACCACCGCATGGTCGTCCCCGAAATATCTGTCGCCGTGAAGTTCGATGAAGTCTGTCGTCATCAAGCTTATGTAATCCAACGTGTACGGCCTTTCGGGGTGACGGGCTAATTGCACGCGCTGCCATCGTGTCAAATTCGAATAAATGTTCGTCCTTAGATCATCAACGCGCGATTCAAGTTTCTTAATTTCGTCTTCAATGTCAAGCTGGTCGGATATCATCCGCATTTCTGCGATCTTCTGCTCCAACTCAGCAATCGGTTTCTCAAATTCTAAGTTTTGTTTTGCCATAATGTCGAAAAAGGTAACCAGGCATAACGCATAAAGTCAAGTATAGCCGAGAACCCCATCTGAACTATTTTGCACAGGACGTGAAAGAAAGCCGGTTATGGCATATATTGAATAGAGGTCGGGAGGAATATGAGAAGAATCGTCGTCATACTTTTGTTGTTGACCGGGGCTCTGTTTGTGCCGAATACGGGTCGAGGGCAAGACCTTCTGGTGAACCCTCAGAACCAGAAGTACATTTTCACGGCAGGAAATGATGGAACGGATGGGTTCCTCTACAATCCGGCATACCTTGGGCTCTATGACCGTGGCAGTGTGCTTGACGCATACTACTTCTATCCAAGTGAAGGACGTTTGCTTCCCGTAGGCGACAGGTTCCACGATTTTGGGGCTTTTGCTCAAGGAGGGAAGTTAGGTTTGGCATATAGAAACGCGGCCAGTTCTTCACAGTATCTGAATCAGTATTCAGTAGGCTTGGGGCTCGGAAACCAGCGGGCCGCCATTGGAGTGGCACTTTCTCTGATGAATATCACGGGCTTAGGTTCGAGATGGTTTCCATCGGTTGGACTTATCTGGAGGCCAGACCGCTACCTTAGTTTCGGAGCGGCCTATCACAATTTCACCAACAAACCGTTCGGGATTCATCCGATCGAAAAAACCGCCAACTTTGGAATCGGCATCCGTCCATTCGGCACCGATTTCCTGACCGTGAGCGGCGACATAATTACACCGGTTCACAACGATGGATATAAGATCGGTGCATCACTGGAACTGGTTCCCGGCTTCAAGCTGTTCGGCATTTATGATCGATCAGGTTACGCATACGAACCCAACGCAGGAGGTATACCGGTAGTGATACCTTCGGCTCAACCTACACTCCCGTCTGTTTGGGGGCCAGCCACTGTTTCCTTCGGTATCAGCTTCAATTTCGGATCCCACATTTATCTCGAAGGGATGTCCAGCTACCAATCTGCAAGATATGCGGCGACTTACGGGCGTGTGATGCTGACATCACAGGATTTGAAGACAATAGTACCGGAGAAGAGAATTGCGGAGATTGTGATAAGGGGAGGTATACACGACGGACTTGAGTCAACTCCATTCTTTGTTAAACCGAGGAAGACGTTGCTTGATTACGTCCATGAAATCAGGCAATGCGGCGATGACCAGTCGATCAAGGCTCTAATCCTGAAGATATATCCCTTTTCAACCAGTGAGAGTTTCTTTACCCTTTCGGCGGAGACACAGGAGCTCGCCGACGCAGTGAAGTATGTCCGACAGAAAGGGAAAAAAGTTTACGCTTTCCTGGCAGATGACAGCGGCGTAAATGAACTTTACCTTGCGACTGCCGCAAACAAAATCTACATGGCGCCGGTAACGTTTGTCTCCGGCTATGGGATTAACTTGGATTTGGTGAGACTCAAGGGCTTCTTCGACCGGCTTCATATATCATGGAACGCAAGAACCGCGGGAAAGTACAAATCCACTTTTCATACCGAATTCACAGACTCGGCAACTCCGGATCAGTCCAAACTCATCAATGGCCTCGTCGAAAACGTCTACTCTCAGATGATCAGTCAAATAGAAGTCAACCGGCACATATCCCCGGGCGAGGGTATGCGGGAGGAGATCTCCGGACTCGTCTCTGCAAGCCGTGCTGCGGAGATTGGTCTGACGGACGGGGTGGCATACTATGGGCAGTTCAAGAAAGACGTGAATAAAGATGTCTTCGGCGTTTCGAAAGAGGCGGCCACCGCTGATCCCGCACGGATCGAGAAGTATGCAACACGATGGGGAGAGAAGCCCGAAGTCGCAGTGGTGGGAGTTTACGGCGCGATAACGACAGGAGAGAGCTCACCTCCTTCTCCATTTCCGATTCCATTCTTGGGTGGAGACAGAACGACCGGTTCGGAGACGGTTGTCAGACAAATAAGAGAGGCGGCTTCAAACGGCAACATCAAAGCCATCGTTCTGAGAGTTAACAGCGGCGGCGGGTCGGCCCTTGCATCGGATGAGATTTACAATGCGATCAAGGAGGCGCGCAGTAAAAAGCCGGTTGTCGCGTCTTTCGCTAACATGGCTGCGAGCGGCGGGTATTATGTCGCGGCAGGTGTCCAGAGGATTTTTGCCGAGCCCGCGACGGTGACAGGAAGTATCGGGGTCGAGATTGAATTTCCAGTCATTACCGATTTCCTTGAAAAGAATCTCGGCGCCAATGTGGAGAAATACAAGGAGGGCAAGTACTCAGACCTGCTTTCTCCGTTCCATGCCTGGAACAGCAATGATAACAAATACATCGACGAATTTCTGAATGAAACGTACAATGATTTTATGACAAAGGTAGCCGAAGGAAGGAAGTTGAGCCTGAGCCGGGTGAGCGAACTGGCACAAGGAAAGGTTTACACCGGTATGCAGGCAAAAAGCGACGATCTTATAGATGAGTATGGCGGCCTCGACAAGGCGATCAAATATGCCGCTGACCTTGCTGGAATCCCCGGAAACTATAGGGTCAAGATGTTCCCGGTGCCGGGATTCAGCCTGGGTAGCTTTTTCAAATTAGCAACAGCAATCATGCAGATGGTTTCAGATTGAAACGAATTAAATCTATATCTATTTTCTAGTTACTAAATCAATTATCGGAGCATAAAATATGAAAAAAAGATTATTCACACCCGGCCCCACGCCGATTCCGGAAAGCGTAATGCTTGCCATGGCGGAGCCAATTATCCATCACAGAAATCCAGAGTTTGTAGAAGTCCTAACAAGCGTAAATGAAAATCTGAAGTATCTGTTTCAAACCAAAAATCCAGTTCTTACTCTTACCAGTTCCGGCACAGGTGCAATGGAAGCCTGCGTTGCCAACCTGCTTTCACCCGGGGACAAGGCGATTTTCGTGAACCTCGGAAAGTTCGGCGAGCGCTGGGGCGAAATAATGAAGGCTTATGGCGTCGAACCGATCGAAGTAAAAATCGAGTGGGGAACCGCTCCTACGGCCGAGCTTATTCTTCAGACGCTCAAGAATAATCCGACGACCAAGGCGGTTTTCCTGACACACAGCGAAACCTCGACCGGAGTTTTCACCGACATCAGGTCGATTGCGGCAGCCGTGCATGAGAAATACGATATCGCCGTCGTTGTTGACGGCATTACCTCTGTCGGTGCCCATGAGATGCGCTTTGACGAATGGGGATTGGATGTTATAGTAACCGGCTCTCAGAAGGGATTGATGATTCCTCCGGGGCTGGCTTTCGCGGCGGTAAGTGAGCGTGCAAAGAGAATGATTGAGACATCAAGGCTCCCGAAATACTATTTTAGTTTCAAGAAGGCGCTGAAGTCGCACGCCGATAACGACACGCCTTACACGCCTGCAATCACACTTGTCATTGGTCTTGAGAAAGCCTTGCGCATAATCCGGGAAGAGACCGTCGAACATGTCTGGCAGCATCACAAGATGTTGTCGGAGGCCGTTAGAAACGGATGTAAGGCCATCGGGCTGGAGTTGTTCGGCGCCCCTGCATCGCATGCAGTAACGGCAGTCAACATCCCGCAGGGAGTCGAGTACTCTAAGTTCAATAAGATTCTGAAGCAAAAATACGGTATAACGACTGCCGGTGGACAGGACCATCTGAAGGGAAAGATATTCAGGGTGTCCCATCTTGGTTTCTATGATGAGGTTGACATTGTGGGTGTAGTCGCCGCACTCGAATGGACGCTGCACGATTTGAATTTCAAGTTTGAGCCTGGCTCAGGAGTTACCGCCGTACAAAAGACCTTCGCCGAGTATGCAACGAAGCCGGCGGACGAGTCCGCCATATCCCGAGAAGGTCGGGAGAAGGTGGAGGCGTTGAAATGAATGTACTTATCACCGACCCGATCGAACAGGTTTGCAGCGATATCCTTGCCAAGGAGGGGATTCAGGTCGATGCGAAGCCCGGTCTGCCTCCCGATGAAATCAAGAAGGTCATCGGCGGTTACGACGCTTTGATTGTCCGCAGCGGCACTAAGGTTACGGCGGACATAATCGCAGAAGCGAAGTCGATGAAGGTAATCGGACGTGCAGGGGCCGGAGTGGACAACATCGACGTAAGCGCGGCCACTCGCAAAGGCATAGTGGTAATGAATACTCCCGGCGGTAACACCGTTTCTACTGCAGAGCATACCATGGCCCTGATGTTGTCGCTGGCAAGAAATATCCCCCAGTCTTTCCACGATCTTCAGAACGGAAAGTGGGAAAGAAAGAAATACATGGGTGCCGAGCTATTCGGCAAGACCCTTGGAGTGATCGGACTCGGAAAGGTAGGAAGAGAGGTGGCATTCCGCGCCAAGGCGTTTGGGATGAGTGTGATAGGTTACGATCCCCTGTTGGCTGCAGATGCTGCATCTAATCTCGGTTTGGAGCTCGTTTCGGTAGATGACCTTATCCTACGTTCCGATTTCATCACGGTACACACCCCCCTGACGGAAGAAACCCGCGCAATCCTCGGCGAAAGGGCTTTTTCGATTTGCAAACAAGGGGTCCGCGTAATCAACTGTGCCAGGGGAGGTATAGTGGACGAGGAGGCCCTTCTGAAAGCTCTGGAAAGCGGAAAAGTGGCTGGAGCCGCACTTGACGTGTTTATTAAGGAGCCTCCCGGCGATAATCCTCTTTTCAAGCATCCTAAAGTAATCGCGACCCCCCATCTCGGCGCATCCACCGAAGAAGCCCAGGAGAAGGTAGCCAAACAGATAGGGGAACAGCTTGTCGATTTCTTCAAGGGAAGAGGGATTGCCGGCGCCGTCAACATTATCGACTATCAGACTGCAGTCAGCGACGAATTGCGTGCCTATCTCGTCCTGGCCGAGAAAATCGGCTCCCTGCATGCTCAACTCATTTCGGGGAAAGTAAAGTCTATTAGCGCCTCGTACCGTGGTGCGCTCCTACAGAATTCTTCGGCGCTCATCTCGACGGCCGTGCTGAAAGGGATGCTGGATAGGCTAATGTACGAACCCGTGAACTTCGTCAATGCACCTGTGCTTGCGAAGGAGATGGGAATCGAGATAAGCGAAAAGAAAGAGCATGATGGCGAGCACTATCCGCGTCTGCTCAGCATAGAAGTGCAAACGGACCGTGAACAGAGATCGATCTCAGGGACGGTCTTCGGTGAGAAAGAGATGAGAATTGTCGGGATCGATCAGTTCCACTTCGAGATTGTTCCTGAAGGTCGGTTGCTGTTCTATTCCAACATTGACAGACCGGGCATGCTCGCTGCCGTGGGCGGTATTCTAGCTTCGGCGAAAATCAATATTGCGGGTGTGTCGCTTGGAAGATCGGCGCCCGGTGACAAGGCTATTACCATTATGAGTATTGATAATGAGATACCTGAGCCGGTGCTGAAGGAAATCTCGAAAGTAGAGGGAGTGTTCGAAGTAAAATCCATAAAGCTCTGATCGTTCGAAGGCGCGCACAAGGGAGTATCTTCAAGGGATAAATCACGTCGTCTTATTCCTGAAATCTCCGTTAGTTCAGACACAGTAAGGTCGCCGGTAAATTGGATCTCCGGCGACCTTGCACTTTGTGACTGCTAAACCCGACTTTTCCGAGAACCATTGATGGCATCCTGCTTGCAACTTTGCTTGAAGGACCGAGTCGGATATGGTCGGTTATCCCAGGCAGAGAATTCTGTAATTATCAATATTTACCGATGAGTTTGCGCTCTCCAGGCCCATCGCGGCGGAAGCTTGGCAGCGCATGCTCTGGTGAGGGGGCGCGAAATTGGATGTTTAGGGATTTCCCACTTCATTATCCTTCCGGAGCTGGGAAATCTGTGGGTAGAATGACAATCTGCCCGCATTCTCTGAACGCAGCGTAAAGTATCAAACCGGATTTGTAAGGTGAGAGCCAGGTTGTAAGGTCGGCCCTTGGAAAAACACGTTCTTGCCGATTTTCAGCGAAACCTTGCTTAACCATCGTGATTGCGCGAAGCTGGAGGCCCAGCCTTGGAAAGGCGGGATTTCAAAAATTCATTACCTCCCGCTTGACAAAGTAAACAGAGCAGATTATATTTCAACGAATTTCTTACCAAGTCGTGCTACTACAAGTACCATAAGGATTTACGTTTCCATTGCGGTCGTGAAGAGTGTTGCGATGAGTGCTTCTTAACCTTTTCAGGGTCTCTGGTCGTGTGGAGGCCTCTAGTGTTTCAAAACTAGGAGTAGGGAGCGGTTGCTGGTTGCTACGGGTTCTTATCGATTTTTCAGGTATTTCAGCGTTCAAATTAGTCGTTCCACTCTGGGAAGGGGTAACGGCCGCGTTCCACAATTTTCTTTCTACCTACGTAAGGAAAACTATCTAGAGTAATTAGGAGGCTCTTTGCAAGTTGTTCCTGGCTTTTGCATTTCCATTTCTTACATCTCTTTCCAAAAGATACTCGACGGGCCAGTCAGGCTTCGCGAAGTAGGGCGACTGACCTTTGTCGGGATAAACGTCACACTCAAGGAGGCAAACCATGAGAGTTAAGCTTTTACTTACAACGCTTCTCATAGCTCTGATACCAGCTGCTCTTTTTGCAGCCGGCAAAATAC
>JAMCXB010000012.1 GCA_023480735.1 Bacteroidota bacterium
GCTCACCTATCTTACTCCTACTCATTGAAGGTCTCCTTTCGTATTGTGAATTGTCAATTTTCTCCCGATACTATCGGGACTACATCACTTTACGACTGTGAGACCTTCTTTTCCAATTTACCGGGGCAAGCACTGCGGAGTGTTTGTTGACTATTCCAGAAGACTAATTTCATGACGTGCTGGAACGGCGAAACGGATGCAGTGACTGAGAATACGCCTCGGTTGCAGCTTTTGTTTCGCCGCTCTTCTTAATCACTCCTACGGAAAGACAGGCTGCGTGAAGTCGCAATCAGACTTGTCCTGCAATCAGAAGATTTCAAAAAGTGTAAACTACGGTGCGAACGTAGTGTAAAGCTTTTGAGCTGGGGAAAGCGAAGTAACCTTACTCATGACAAGAAGTTGCGCGAATGTTGGTCGATGTAAAAGAACAATGTTAAAAGAAAACCCCTATAAGAAAAGGGGAACATAGAGAGAAGTGAGGCCCTAAGTACTTAATACCGATAAAGTAACATGGTTAGACAAGAATCAATCCTTCAACTATAGATACGTTAATGAAGAACTATCATGATAGTGCAACTCTTACACCCACGAGATTGAGGGAAAGGATGCTAGTAAACCCTCCTGTAGTCTCTCTTGGCGCGCTGACGGCTCCAGAGCAAATTGAACGGCAGTACAAAATCCTCCGCGAATTGTACTTTTCTTGCATCTCCCGCCCTTCCTTCTTAACTTTTTTCATTATCCACTATCCATGAATAGGCGGCTTAAGTGGCAGATATAGGGCAGGGTAAAGAGATGACCGAACTCATCTGGGACGGTAAATACGACAAGGACGGCAGGCGTGTAGCGCCCCTAAGGGTGGCGCTGCCATTCCAGACCGTCGAGACCGCCAACGAGTCCGTACAGCAACGCCAGACCTCTATTACATCCATGCTGAACGGGCAAGAGTCGGAATGGCGGAATCGACTGATATGGGGGGACAAGAAGTACGTTCTCCCTTCGCTGCTGGAAGAGTTCGCTGGGAAAGTCAACTTGATATACACGGACCCACCGTTCAATGTCGGCGCCAATTTCTCGTTTACTGCTACAATCCCAGATAATCCCGATACCGACCAAGACGAGAGCACGAGGTTTGTGAAGGAGCCAAGCGTCATCGAGATGAAGGCGTACCGCGATACTTGGGGGCGTGGGCTTGATTCGTATCTCCAGTGGTTCTACGAGGCCGTCGTCTTTTTGAGAGAATTGCTCGCGGAAAATGGAAGCCTATATGTTCATCTTGATTGGCATGTGGGACATTATGCTAAGACTGTATTGGATGAGGTTTTTGGGAACGTAAACTTCAGGAATGAAATCATTTGGCAAAAAATCAGAACGACCAAAGCGCAATCGATAGGTTTTGGAAATGTTCACGATGTGATATTTGTTTATACAAAAACTGAGAACGCTTTTTTTGACAATCAGTACAAATCTTTCGACGAGAATTACGTAGCCTCTCACTATAAAAAGGATGAGACAGGAAAGCTCTATAGGACTGTCTCTCTTCTGCAAAGAGGGCAAGGAAAAGTGAGGAGGTTTGGGAAGAAGAAGCTTGAGCCACCTGCGGGAATGCACTGGATATGGACTCAGGAACGAATCGACGAAGCGATGGCAATGGGATTAATTCGTTTCACATCAAACGGACGACCAGAGAAGGTACAATTTCTTGATGATATGAAAGGTGATATAGTTGATGATTTGTGGACAGATATTTATCCTATAAACTCTCAAGCATTGGAAGCACTTGACTACCCAACTCAAAAACCGGAAGCTCTTCTCGAACGCATTATAAAAGCTTCATCGAACGATAATGACTTAGTGCTTGATTGCTTCAGCGGTAGCGGCACAACGGCAGCTGTCGCCGAGAAGCTGAACCGCCGTTGGATTGCCTGCGACTTAGGAAGGTTCGCTATACACACTACCCGGAAGCGCTTCCTATCTGTAGAGAACGTTCGGCCCTTTGTGATTCAAAATCTCGGCAAGTACGAGCGTCAAGCGTGGCAGAAGGCGGAGTTTGGCGACGGAGCAGAGGCTCTTTCGCTCGCCTACCGCAAATTCATCCTCGACCTCTACAAGGCGAAGCCCCTGACCGGATATAACTGGCTACATGGCTTGAAAGGCGGTAGGATGGTTCACGTCGGAGGCGTCGATTCTCCTGTTTCAATCGGTGACGTAACGAACATAGTTGCAGAATTCAAGAAGGCTGTCGGCAAAGGAGCCAACTCTCCTACCACAAACGGGATCGATGTTCTCGGATGGGACTTCGCATTCGAGCTCAACGAGGTTGCGAAGCAGCAGGCCCAGCAGGCAAACATCAGACTTCGGTTTGTGCGAATTCCCTCAGAGGTCCTCGATAAGAAAGCGGTGGAGCAGGGGGATATCCGCTTCTTCGAACTCGCGGCGTTGAGTGTTGACGTGAAGAAGGCTGGCCGGAAGGTCACGCTGACCCTTTCCGATTTCGTGATTCATCCCGACGACGTTCCCGCAGATGTTCAGAAGGCTATCTCGCATTGGTCCCAGTGGATTGACTACTGGGCTGTTGATTGGGACAACAAAGGGGACACGTTCCACAATGAATGGCAGACCTACCGGACGCGGAAGGATTCGACTCTTGAAAAGTCGACCTTTCACGAATACCAGCAGGCCGGTGAGTACGCCGTGGTCGTGAAGGTGATTGACATACTGGGGAACGACACGACGAAGACGTTGAAGGTGAAGCTAGGTTAACGATGGAACCGTTCAATTGGAGGTGCCCCCACTGCGGACAGAACGCAACAGTAACGGATGCAAACTATAGCAGGAATGTCCACGAGATTGAACTAAAAGGGAAAGATGGGCCTCGCTGTGTCGTAACGACCGTAATTTCATGTCCGAATAACGAATGTCAGGAATATCAAATTTCGGCCTACTTGTTCAAGGCGGAATGGGAACAAGTAGGCGGCCTGCAAGACCATTATAGCCTTGCCCCAATTGGCGAACCGCTGGCGAATTGGTCCGTAAAACCTCAATTCAGCGCCATCCAATTTCCCAATTACATTCCTAAACCCATTGTTGACGATTATTTGGAGGCATGTTCGATTCTGACCCTAAGCCCTAAGGCCTCAGCGACGTTATCGCGGAGATGCCTACAGGGAATCATCAGGGATTTCTGGGAGGTGAAGCGAGGCCGTTTGGTTGACGAAATAAAGCAGTTGCGTGGGAAAATCGATGACTCAATATGGGACGCGATTGATGCACTCAGGAAGTTAGGAAACATCAGCGCACACATGGAAGGGGATATTAATGTCATTCTGGATGTCGACCCGCACGAGGCTGAGGCCCTTAAGAACTTGATTGAACTATTGATAGAAGAAACGTATATCGCAAGGCATGAAAGGGAGCAGCGCTTGAAAAAGGTTGTTGATATTTCTGTGGCAAAAGACGATGAACGAAAGAAAAGTGGCAAGTCGTAGAAAGCCTTCAACCACACGTAAGAAACAGTTCAACCTTCTGGAGCCTGAGTTCAAAACGGCCCCCTGTGTCCCCGCGATAAGGGCCGCGGTAGACAAGTGGCGTGACGCCGAATATAAGGGAGCTACTGACACCACAAGGACCCTTCTCAATTACTGGTTCAAAACTGACCATCGGTTGCCGGACGGTCGTCGTTTCTTCTACTTCGATGCCCAGCGGTTTGCGATAGAGACCCTCATCTATCTCTACGAGGTGGCACGTGTCCGCAGACACAAGAACCTGATAGAGGAATACGCAGGGACGAGCAAGGACCTTAGACTCCTCCAGTACGATGACTTTGCCCGCTACTGCGTGAAGATGGCGACGGGAAGCGGCAAGACGAAGGTGATGTCACTCGCGATTGCGTGGCAGTATTTCAACGCCGTTTCCGAAGGATCCCGACCTTCGTCGGGACAAGAGGGGCTTGACGACTACGCGAAAACTTTTCTCATCATCGCTCCCAACGTGATTGTCTTCGAGCGGCTCCGAAAGGATTTCGCTAACGGTAAGATTTTCAGAAGTGACCCGATTATCCCGCCTGAGCTGAAAATTTTCTGGGACTTCGATTGCTATATGCGCGGTGACCCAGAGCGCGCAAGCTCGATGGGGGCACTTTACCTGACGAATGTCCAGCAGTTTTACGAGCGTCAGAGTAACGGCGACAACGACGAGCCTGAACAGATGACCGGTGTGCTCGGTAAGAAGCCGCCCTCACAGAATCTTGAGGTCGAAGATTTTGACAAACGAATAACGGCCCGTGATGGTCCTGTCATGGTTGTGAACGACGAGGCCCATCATACTCACGATGAAGGAAGCGAGTGGAATAACGTTATCCGGCGTCTTCACGGGAACGGGAAGGGCAACGGAGTCCTCAACATTCAGCTTGACGTAACCGCAACGCCGCGATACAGCAAGGGGGCACTGTTTACATGGACAGTTTATGATTACCCGCTGAAGCAGGCCATCATCGACCATATCGTGAAGCGCCCGATAAAGGGCATTGCCAGCGGTATCCATGAGGCAAGGTCTGCAATCGCCAGCACGCGGTATAAGGCTTACCTGACGGCAGGGGTGGAGCGCTAGCGCGAGTATAGTGAACAGCTGAAGGCGCTGAAGAAGAAGCCAGTCTTGTTCGTGATGATGAACGACACAACTGAAGCGGACGAAGTCGGCGATTACCTGCGGAAGAAGTATCCGACCGAATTCGGAGGAGAAGGTGAACAAGCCAAACTGTTGGTCATACACACCGACCGAGCGGGTGAGGTATCGAAAAAGGATTTGGATGATGCAAGGAAGGTCGCCCGGAGCGTTGACGACCCAGATAATCGAGTCAATGCGATTGTCAGCGTCCTTATGCTGCGAGAAGGCTGGGACGTAGAGAACGTAACCGTGGTGGTTGGGCTTCGTCCGTACACCTCTAAAGCGAATATCCTCCCTGAACAGACCATCGGAAGGGGGCTGCGTCTGATGTTCCGTGGCCTCACGAGCGATTACACCGAACGAGTTGACGTTATCGGAAACAAGCCTTTCATCGAGTTCGTGGAACAGCTTGAGAAGGAAGAAGAGCTGGCTTTAGAGACCTTCGAGGTGGGGAAGGATAAACTCGTCATCGTCACGATTATGCCCGATGAGAAGAAACTCGATAAGGATATTACACTGCCGGTGCTCAGCCCGATTCTTGTCCGAAAGAAGACGCTTGCGGAAGAGATTGCCGGATTGGATGTCTCGGCGATGTCGTGCCCGAAGCTGCCTCGCAAGGCTGACGACCCAGAGGCAAAGACGTTCCACTATGAGGGGTACGACCTAATCACGCTTCAGAAAGAAATTGAACGGGAATACAAATTGCCGGAAGTCCAGACCTCGCAGGAGGTGATTTCCTATTACGCAAAGCGCATCGCGCTGGACGTTAAACTCCCCGCCCAGTTTGCGGCGATAGTGCCAAAGGTGAAGGAATTCTTGGAGACAAAGGCTTTCCGTGAACGAGTTGATTTGAACGACCCGACGATAATTAAGGCAATCGCCACGAACGTGGCACAATACGTCACCGTGCAGGCGTTCGTTAAGGCCCTTCGCCCGCTTGTGGTTCAGGAACTGGAGCCGCAGCTGCTCAACAGTGGCCGTAAACTCTCGGAGACCCCGCCGTTCCCGTATTCGAGGATTACCTTCAAGGCGAAGAAGACCGTCTTCAACCTCGTGGCCTGTGCGAACAAGTTCGAGGAGGCTTTCGGGAGGTTCTTGGAGAAGGCGCCGGACGTTGAGGTGTTCGCCAAGCTCCCTGAGCAATTCGGCTTCGCTGTCGAGTACACAGACGCGAGTAATAACCTACGGTACTACGAGCCCGATTTCGTCGCCGTCGATTCCAGCGGCGCTCACTACCTCATCGAGACGAAGGGGAGGGAGGATGTGGACGTTGCCAACAAAGACCGAGCGGCAATGCTTTGGTGCGAGAACGCGACACGACTGACCGGAACCAACTGGCGCTATATCAAGGTGCCACAGAGGGACTTCGAGGAGTTGCAGGCGACGGAGCTTGAGGACTTGATAGTGTTTGCAAAATAAGAACTGTGGAGAAGAATCCATGAAAGTCTTCATAAGTCACTCAATGAAGGATGTGAATCTTTTGAATGCTTTGCGGTCCATTGCACAGACTCTTGGGATTGAACCGTTGATTGCCGAACATCAGTTCGACGCGACCAACACGATTTCTCAGAAGGTTGAAAATATGATTCAACAATCAGACCTTGTGCTTGCTGTCCTTACGTCTGACGGCATTGGTTCAGGTTTTGTGCAGCAAGAAATAGGATTCGCTCACGGTAGGAAGTCCCTCCTGATTCTTGTTGAAAGTGGTCTTGAGAATCAGGTTTCTGGCTTTATGTATGGAAGAGACCGTGTCGTTATAGACCCATGGAATCCGCAGCCCGCACTCGAACAAATTCACAGTGTACTCGCTGCTCAGAAACAGAAAAGCGACCAGCAAGAGGCTATCGGAAAGTTGATTCTTGTCGGAGTTGGGATTTTGTTTTTTGCTGCTCTTACAAGCCGCTAAAGAGACATTGGGGACTCCATGAAACCTATTAGCCAGTGGGCTGAATCCGACCTTCAGTTCCTCATCGACAACAAGTTGAGTGAGGCAAACGGACGCGAATATAAGGAATCCATCTCACTGAGTAGCGACAAGGAAAGAAAGGAACTCTGTAAGGACGTTTCATCCTTCGCAAATGGTCAAGGCGGAGTCATCGTTTTCGGACTCAAAGCAAATAAGGAACCAGAGAAGGGAAGCGTACCAGTATCCCTGACGCCGATATACGACATGAACCTGAAGGAAGTCGCTAATCAAATCCTGCTTGACGGAGTGAAGCCTCGGATGGAGTTTCGGTTTTACAGTCCGCCATCGTCAGATGGCAAGGGAGAATACGTCATCATTGAAATTCCGAAGTCGCTTCATGGTTTGCACATGGTTACGCTGAAAGGAGAGAACAGGTACTACATCAGGCGTGACTTCCAGAGCCTGCCGATGACGCCGTTCGAGATTGAGGAAGCATACAAAGCTTACGCTCTTATGGAGAGAGAGACTGAAACTAAGATTGAAAGATACAGGCTTGAAAACCCTAACGCCAACCTCACGCAGCCACTCAACGCATGGATGTCTGTTACTGCTTTGCCGATATTCCCAGTAACGGATTTGTTTACTCCGCTGTGCAGCAAGCAACCCGCTGAAATACCGCTTATGAGGCATGGGGTGTGCGCACACGATGGTCTTATAGGCTCCGACCAGTTCTTTCCACATTTCTACGGGTTGTCGGCAGTCGGTAAACCGCCCAATAATGCGCGGTACTCCTTCCGTCATCTTATTTTCAGAGAAGGTGCACTGAATTTCGGGTGTTCGCTGAATGCCACTCAGGTGGACAAAATGGTGGTGCTCGCCAAGAGTGTCGCACGAGATTTTCACAATATGCTCGCCTTGGCAACAGGTCTGTTCGCGGATGCAGGGTATATGGGAGCAGTCAAACTTTTATTTGAGATAGACCGGATTAGTGGATTCCGGTTGGACTATGGTTCAAGTTTGTCAAAATTGTCCAACGAATCTTCCACTCTAAGGTTTTCGCATTTAGACACTTCCTCCATCATGGATTTAGCATCAACTGCTCCTAAAGTGCTCCAACCTATGCAAGACCACCTGTGGCAAACATTCGGGTTGCGGCGATGCGACCTCTATAAAGAAGGAGCGGATGGAGTCTACATTGACGGTTTTCTCAAAGAAAGTGGGTTGTTCAGCATTGAAGAATAGGTGTACTCTTCCGAAGATGCTTTTTGCCGTCTAAGTTCCTGCGTTCACAGCAGAGAAGGATGTCGCCCTGTCCACCTCATAAAAGACTATTAGCGTATGGGACACAACCCTCCGTGCATCTTCCCACGAAAGTTCGCTGTTGAGGTGTTCACCGGACCGCACACTTTGAACCGGTCGTACAAAATTGACAGGGACATCTTGGACGTTCACGAAGAATCGGTGCGTGGCTTTCAGCCGAGAGGTCGGCTGAGGTTAACCTACGTGGAAATACTGTTCGGGGAGCAATTAAAGACGGTGAGTGGTAGGCAATCGGCTTACTATGATATGGACTATACGTCGAGGGAACTGACGGTGAATACACCGGATGTTTCTCCAAGCAACTTCGAAGCAGACAAGGGATAGGCCGTTCTGGGATGATGTGTACTTACGGCAACGAGCATGAGAGAGTCGTGACGCACCAAAAGGATGGAACAAGTGAAAACAAACCAAAAGCGCGAAATCGAGTAATAGTAGGTCGGTATTAGGCAAGATTTAGCACGACTTTTCAAGACGGAGTTATCGCGTGCCGCGAAGAATAGTTTAATGCAGATTCGACGAAGGGTGCGGACCGTTGCGTCTGAGTGCCTGACGATAAAGCGGATAGGGAACCTGTACCTGTAATTGAAAAATTGAGGTGGATACAGCGTGGGGATGATTAGCGAGACACAAGGAAGGCCGCTAAAGGCGGTTGAGGGAAATTTCAATATGCTCACCTCGATTCTCACTGTCTACTCTGAGGGCTTGCCTTGAGGTGATGACAGCACAGAAGGGCCTGGGTGATATTTTGAACGGCGGTACAAAATTAATGAACTGCTACTTTGTTGCCTAATAAAATGCGCGGCAGAGGGCTAAGGCTCCCGCGCAGTGTTCTCTGGGTTATTGTATTCTGAGCTTGACTTCGTTGAGTTTGGCGTGCAAATTATACCCGCGCGGTCGTAGCTCAATTGGATAGAGCGCCGCTCTCCGAAGGCGTAGGTTGCGAGTTCGAGTCTCGCCGACCGCACTACAGCGTCACCTTTCTAAGAAGGCCAAGCTCGGAGTGAGCGACAATAACATCGCATCGCGGCCTTCTGAGGAGCGGGCTTTCCGCTCTAAGCTTGAGTCGGAATACCAACGCCTCGTCTCCCTTGTTCATTTCGATGCGTTTCCATTTGGCCGTAAGCTTCTCCCCCAGAACAAGCCCAAGAGCATCGACAGCATCTTGGTTGCCAATATTGCAGACGGGAGCATTTCTTCTGAACCAGTCTCTTGCCGCAAGGACTGAGACGACGCGATAGTCGTAGATTCCGTTGTTCGGAAGCGTCGGACTACTGAATATGTAAGCTTCGGTGCTCACGTTATTTCCTTTCGTTACTGAGTTCATAGATTCTTTCGATAATCTGACGCCGATTCAACCCGTCAGCCTGCTCGAATGGAATTTGCAGCACCCTTCCGCTCACTTCGGGAAACGGTATGCGTACCGGCTGGCCATCATTAACGGGTACGCTATACTCCACACTTAGCCCCTTTTCGTCTCCCTCGATTCGACTAATGAACTTTCGGATGTACTCTCGCTTCTTGACCATTGGGAGTCTGGAGAACTTCCTGATGTCGAAGTTTTTGTGCAGTAGCCGGAATTGTTCGAGCGTTATAAACTTGCCGGTTGTGGCCTGAAGGTGGACATTAATCTCGTCTATTTTGGTGTTCAGCTCTCGAAGTTGGGCGGTCGCCTCCTCGTTCGTCAAGAGGTCTTCCTTAAAGAGGTTGACCACCTTTGTCTTTTGCTTCCAAAGACGGTCGAGTTCCTTCCGGTAGCGTTGGAGACTGGTCTCCGATTGCATGACCTCCCGCTGATGACCTCGATAAGCCGCTTCCACAAGCTTAAGCGAGCCAAGCTGTTCAATCAGTGATTGCTCGACGAGCCGGTCGGTAGCATCGGTGGGGAAGTACCGGTTACCGCAAGCCATATCGGTACAGATGTAGTAGTCGTACACGTCTACCACGCCGTTCTTTCGCCTCTTTACTCCACAGTACCCAACCATCGTGTGACCGCATTTACCGCAATAAAGGAGCTTATTATTCGAAAGCAAGCGCTCAACAGCACTGTACCCATAGCGAAAGCCACGCCTCTTATGCTTAGCTCTGTTAATGAACTCCGCGTCTTCGAGGGATATTAAAGCTTCCCACTCCCCTCGTACAAGTTTCGTCTGCTCCCCCTCTTTTACTGTCGTGTATCCGGCGTAGAAGAGAAGGCGGGGATACCGGAGCATCCGCTTAAGGTATCCGAGACTCCCGTTGCCGCTATACCGAGGGGGTACCTTGCTCTTGCGTAGCCATGTTTGCACTTCGCGATAGGTGTGCGTTTGAACCATCTCACAAATTCCCCTCACGGTCGCGGTCTCCACTTCATCTATGACAACCTTTCGCGTGAGTTGGTCGTAGCGGTACCCGAACGGCGGCAGCCCCCCTAAGAATCGCCCACTGGCCTTAGCTCGTGCTCGACCCTCCTTCAAACGCTTCAGTATAAACCTCATCTCGACAGCGCTGAAGGAGCCTTCGAGCAGCATCATCTGCCACTCGAAAGCGTTCGCCGGATTCCTGAGGGTATCCAGCGTTGACAAGGGCACTCCATGCTGGCTGCAGGTTGCGAGGAAGGACACGAAGTCTTGCATGGTCTCATCTCGCGACAGTCTGGAAAATTCGATGGCAAGCACTATATTAATCGAGTCGTGCTTGATATCGTTAATAAGCCTCTGAAGCTCAGGGAGCTGGTTCTGGTCGCGGCCAGACACTATCCCGTCGTCGTAAACCTCGTAAGTCCAGCCCCGATTTTCGGCGTACTTCGGGAGCGCTTCTCGCTGGTGCTCCAGTCGATAATTCTGCTTTGCTTCAGATTCGCGGGACTTTCGAATATATATCCCGCAATGAACTATTTGGTTGGTCATATCATCCTTTGGTTTTCGTTTAAAAGGCGAACGCTTGCCTGCCCACAGGAGGGAAATTATGCTCTACTTTTGTTCCTGCAAGCCCCAGATAATGTTCACCTTAGACAGAGCGTTGGCCTCCGGAGCCAAAGGTTGTGGGTTCTCCCTCACGAACTCGCAGAGTTCATGAGGGATCCCTTCGGGAAAATCCCACCGTGATCGGGAAATGTGACGTGACTGAGAAAAGACGGAAGTATTAATGGGCTGAGGGCACGCACTCATTAACGGTGATAGGTTAGGGCTGACACTTTTTCGATTCCAGATAGACTTGATTAGCCATAAACCGGGAAGATCACAGTGAAAAAGAAATGTCCGGATTGTCTTACTTTTGCCCAGCTGCAATCAGATTACCCATCTTCGTTTTGGGAAGGACTCTTGAGTTCGGCAGGAATCATTAGGGTCAAACGCTGCGGGAATTGCAACGCGGCCGTTTTCGTAGTGCTAGGTTCCTTTACCACGACAAGAAAAAGACTGAGAGCCCTCGCGGATAGGGTTTACTGGCTGGTATTTGTATTCATACTTCTTATGGTGGGATACATCATTTTCGAGGCGATAGTAAGCTAAGTAACACACTCCCCTGATTACTTGAAAAGGCTGCTCTCCTCCTGAAGATTTATTTCTCGACACACCAGGTGCTCCCTTTTTCATGAGGACCCTATTTTTCGTATATTTGAGCATTGATTTCTATCTGTAGACCTAGCGTTCTAGTGCGATGAAGAATATGGCGAAGAGTATCCCGCTCTTGGTGGCAATATCTTTCCTCAATATTGCATGGGCTCAGCGTGTCCCTATGCAGGTTGCGGGTAAGTTTTTTCCGTATCTGGAGCCTGGTGGTCCGAAAGTAGCATTGGTATTGTCAGGCGGCGGCGCGAGAGGAATTGCGCAGATCGGCGTCCTCGAGGCGCTCGAAAGAGCACATGTCCCGATAGACCTAATCGTCGGAACCAGCATGGGGAGCATCATTGGCGGACTTTACGCTTCCGGATATGACGCGGAAGAGCTCGACTCAGTTGCCCTTGCGCAGAATTGGAGCCAGCTTCTTGCACTTTCCGATGCGGTAAGCAGGAGCGACCTTTTCTTGCAGCAGAAACAAGCCGCTGAACAGAGTTTCCTGGTAATTAGACTAAACGGACTTACGCCTGTCCTTCCGTCTTCTCTCTCTAGCGGTCAGCGTTTGACGACTCTGTTAACCAGACTTGTCTTGAATGCGCCGTATCGCGTAATCCATTCCTTTGACGATCTGAAGATTCCTTTCAGAGCCGTCGCAACAGACATGATTTCCGGGAAAAGAGTTGTAATATCAAAGGGTGACCTTGCACAGGCTTTGCGCGCGAGTTCGACGGTTCCTGTTGTGTTTTCGCCGATTCGCACCGATTCGCTCCAGCTGGTAGACGGCGGATTGGTCTCAAATATTCCAGTCGATGTCGCACGGAATCTGGGTGCGGACATCGTTATAGCCGTAAACACGACGAGCCCGCTCCGTTCGGAAGCGAGTATGGACACTCCATGGGATGCTCTCGATCAGGTTACGAGTATCATGGCACAGCTTTCGGATAAACTCCAGCTTGAAAAGGCAAACATCGTAATCACACCGAAACTGGACGAGCAGTATGCATCTGATTTCAACAACCTGGATACGCTGATCTACGAGGGCAGAGTCGCCGCAGAAAAACAGATCGATAGAATAGACTCCGTTTATGAAAGCAAATCCCGTCAAATGCTGGCAGATAAGATTTCTCAGACGAAGAGCCCCGATCCCGGCGGACCCCGGCTCGCCCTTCAGACTGAGGACACTTTAAATATGAAGCGGCCTTACTACCGGACTTCTCACATCTTCATTTCGAAAGTGAAGTTGTCCGGCGCCAGCAGGCTGCCGGATTCTATACTAGTCAGACCGTTTGACGGTTTCATCGGGCACACTGTGACGCCGGTGCAAATTAATCGCGCCTGTGAGAAGCTGATCTGGATCTTCCGCAAAGCCAGCCTGGGGATGGCACGCATCACAAACGTCAGTTACGACTCGTCTACCGCGATTCTTGAAATTGACGTTGATGAAGGAGAGATTTCCGGTATCTTGCTGAGAGGGAATACTGTGGCAAAACCCTTCTTGATCAGACGGGAATTCCCCCTGAAGAAGGGTGAACTTTTCACCACAAACAGGGCAATCGAAGGCATCAACAACATTTACAGCACTAATCTCTTCAGCCAGGTTCTCTTATGGACGAACTATAATCCTCTGCCTGCACTCACGATTGACGTATCCGAAAAGAGTTCTCGTTTGCTTCGATTTGGCTTCCGTGCAGACAACGAACGGAACGGACAAATCTTCTCGTCTTTGTCCGACGAGGACCTTATGGGTACTGGAACTCGAGTCGGCATTTCATTCTCCGGCGGCTTAAGGAACAGGCTTGGAGAGGTGTTCCTTGGGACCACAAGAATCTTGAACACCGATCTGACGTACGGTTTTCGCGCGTTTACAGGCTTCAGGGACGTGTATTACTACACCGACGAGCCTTCGTCGAATCCTAACGAGTGGGATCTCACATCCACAGGAGAATACCGTATCATCCGTGACGGATACGAGTTTTCGGTCGGAACACAGATCAAGCGCTTCGGAGTGGTTAAGGCAAGCTTGAGCTACGGTTGGGACAAACTGAAACCGCTGCAGAACTTCGATCAGAAGTTTTCGGCAAGAATAGTCTCCCTGAGGGTCGGCTCATTCGTAGACACCAGGGACAAGTATGCCTTCCCAAAATCGGGGATCCTCAGCAATATTTATTTTGAGACTTCAGTCAAAGGACTTAACAGCGAGATTTCATTTTCGAAAATTTTCTTCGAATACGAGGCATATCAGACTGCTTTTTCGATATTCACGTTCAAACAGCATTACCAATTCGGATTCGGTGACGCTACTCTCCCGCTTACCCGGCAATTCAGCCTCGGAGGCCAGGATCTTTTCTACGGATTGCGTGACGATGCGCTGAGAGGCAGACAGGTGTTTCTTGCGAGCTTCGAGCTCAGAGTCAAGTTGCCCATAAAAATCTTCTTTGATACATATCTCTCCGGACGATTTGACCTCGGAGATGTGTGGGCGCAACAGCAAAACATAGTTCTCAAGACACTAAAACAGGGTATCGGAGGCTCGCTCGGTTTTGACACCCCAATCGGTCCGATAGCTTTTAGCGCGGGGAAAGCTTTCTATCCGGGCAAAGAAACGAGATTTCAGACTCTTTCGACCCCATGGACATTCTATTTCAGAGTAGGTGTCGAAATACCTACGGTGACCGATTTCCAGTAGCACGTCACGATACGTGACGAGCACGCCCGACGATTCATAATCCAGGGCACAGCATTGCGGAACCGGACAGACTCACCCACGAAAGATTCCCGGG
>JAMCXB010000027.1 GCA_023480735.1 Bacteroidota bacterium
CGCTGATTCGGCGGTTATGTACCTGATTTCGGCATAACCATGTCTCTTGAGGATTTTGTAAAGCTCGTAACCGGCATAACCGGAGGCTCCATATATTGCAACCCGAATTTTATCTTTCGAGGCCAAGTTCAAACTCCTTGTGAAGGACCTCTACAGCCTTCTTCATATCGCTTTCGTTTACTACAACAGATACCTTTATTTCACTCGTGGATATCATCTGAATATTGACCTTCGCTTCAGCCAGTGCCTTGAACATTTTCGCGGCTACTCCGGAATGAGTCCTCATTCCGACTCCGACCACGGAGACCTTTGCGATTTTTTCGTCGCCGGTAACATAAGTAGCCTTCTTCTGCCTGACCAGCTCGTGAAGAATCTGCAACGCACGTTTGTAATCCCCCCGGGGAACGGTGAAGCTCATATCCGTGTAGCCCTGTGAGCTCGCGCTTTGAATTATCATGTCGACTATAATTTCTGCTTCCGCCAGCGGTGCGAAAATACTGTGTGCGATTCCAGGCTTGTCGGAAACATGAAGGACTGTGATCTTGGCCTCGTTTTTGTCCTGTGAAATTCCGGTTACGACAACACTCTCCATGTCGTTAGTTTCATTGACCACCATTGTTCCCTCGCTGTCGTTAAAACTGCTTCTTACGTGAATTGGAATATCGAATTTCATCCCGAACAGTACCGACCGGGTTTGAAGGACCTTTGCACCCGAGCTGGCAAGCTCGAACATCTCCTCGAAACTTATTCGTTTCAGTTTCTTAGCATCGGGGACAATATTTGGGTCCGCAGTGTAGACACCGTCAACGTCCGTGTAAATTTCGCAGACGAGTTCGGTCTTGACGTATGGTTTCAGAGCTGCTGCGATAGCCACGGCCGTAGTGTCGGATCCGCCGCGCCCCAGAGTCGTTATGTCTCCCTGCTCGTCAATACCTTGAAATCCCGCTACGATTGCGATCGATCCGTCCTTCAAAACACTTCTCAGCTTCTGCGCATCAATTCTTATTATATGCGCTTTCGTAAAAGTGGAGTCAGTGACAAGCCTCACCTGATGGTTCTGAAGAGAGCGTGCCTTGTATCCCATCGAGATCAAAGACATGGCAAGCAAAGCGGTCGACACCTGTTCTCCGGTTGATACGAGAACATCTAGTTCTCTAGGATCGGGTTCGTTTACGCAGGATCTGGCGAGATCAAGCAGGCGATTTGTCTCACCGGCCATCGCACTGACTACGACTACGACATCGTTGCCTTTGGATTTTGCTTCTGCAACACGTTTCGCGACGTTGGTAATTCTTTCAATTGTCCCTACGGACGTACCTCCGAATTTCTGTACAAGTAGCATTTCTTCTTTCTAAAAAAGCTAATTGAGATTCATTAGATTCAGCACTTCCGACAGGGAGGGGGCTGCGGTGAGCGGCGGAGTTATGCCGCGCGAGGCGGTATCCGGATCCTTTAACCCGTTGCCTGTCAATGTGCATACGACCACATCTTTTCCGGTGAAGTATCTTTTGTTTAGAAGGTTTCTGAGACCCGCCACGGAGGAAGCCGAAGCCGGTTCACAAAAGATTCCCTCGGTTCTCGCGATCACACGCTGTGCTTCAAGTATCTCAGAGTCGGTGACTATGTTGATTTGTCCCTTTGATTCATCCAGAGCTTGAACGGCCAGTTTCCAACTTGCCGGATTGCCGATCCGGATTGCGGTAGCGACGGTTTCCGGATGTTCGATGATCTTCCCGTGAAAAATAGGCGCTGAGCCCTCAGCCTGAAACCCAAGCATCTTAGGCAGAGAAGAATGTTTCTTTGACGCCCACTCTTTGTATCCCTTCCAGTAAGCAGTTATGTTTCCCGCGTTACCGACTGGCAGCGAGTGATGGGTAGGGGATGAGCCGAGAGTCTCCAATATTTCAAATGAGGCGGTCTTCTGACCTTCAATCCTGAAGGGGTTTATCGAATTTACAATAACAACGTTTGTCTTCTCACCGATCTCGCGGACAATTCTCAATGCGTCGTCAAAGTTGCCGTCGATCTCGATCACCTTTGCCCCGTAAATGAGAGCTTGTGCGAGTTTGCCGACCGCAATTTTCCCTTTCGGTAATATCACGAACGCCTGAAGGCCTGCTTTTGCCGCATACGCGGCGGCCGATGCGGAAGTGTTCCCCGTCGAGGCGCAGATCACTGCTTCGGCATTCCTGTGTACAGCCTCGGTAATTGCTACGGTCATGCCTCGATCTTTGAATGACCCTGTAGGATTCGCTCCCTCGAACTTGAGGAATATCTTGCACGGGGCTTTCAGTTCATCCCTTAAATTGTCAGCTTCGATGAGAGGCGTGTTTCCTTCGAGAAGAGTGACCGGACGGACTCCCTCAGTGAAGGGAAGATATTCCAGATACTTGTTTATTACTCCTGAGTAAGACATATGATAGATTTCTGAATAAGTTTAAAATTTCAGTAAGACTTTTCCGAAGTGTTGCCTGTTCTCTACTAACCTGTGGGCGTCGCGGACATCGGTAAAGGGAAGTACCCGGTCAACCACGGCCTTGAACTTTCTCTTCTTCAAAAGATCGAGGAGTAAGAGAATACGGCTCTTGCTGGCCATCGTACTGCCGTAGATTGTCAACTGTCTGGCAAAGACCTGCCGAAGATCGGTTACCGCCTTGTAACCGGTCGTCGCGCCGCAAGTGACGATCCTTCCGCCATGTTTCGCGGAGAGAAGACTTTCTTCCCATGTTGCCTGGCCGGTATGTTCAAAAACGATATCCACTCCGCGCTTGTCTGTCAGCTTTCTAACGCTTTGTGAGATCTTTTCGGAGTTGTAGTTAATCACATCGTCGGCTCCGAGAGCCTTTGCTTTCTCAAGCCTCTCAACCGAACCTGCGACGGCAATGACACGGGCACCGAAAAGTTTTGCGATTTGAATCGCCGCAGTTCCGACACCGCTCCCGGCACCCATAACAAGTACGTCTTCCAACGGCTGAATGCCAGCTTTGTCAACAAGCATTTGATACGCCGTGATAAACACGAGCGCGGAGGCCGCCGCCTCCTCAAAAGAGACATTGTCAGGGAGTTTGAAGACATCTTCTCTCTTCACCGAAACGAATTCAGCATCGACGCCGTCACAATGCTCCCCGCGGATCTTATACTGCCGGCATAGATTATCTCTGCCGCTCAGACATTGCTCGCACGTACCGCACGATGTCCCGGGGGATATGAGTACCCTGTCGCCGATCTGCAAGTCGGTCATTTCATCACCGACGCCGTGGATTACACCAGCCCCGTCGGACCCGAGAATTATCGGAAGCGGAAAGCTGACTCTGGGAAGTCCTGCACGGACCCAAAGGTCCAAGTGATTGACGGAAGTCACTTTTACTTTCACCACGACTTCCCTTGATTTCGGTGATGGGGCGGAGAGTGTATCGATTACCAGCTTATCAATGCCGCCGTGCTCATGAACACGAATGGATTTCACGTTATCCAACCAGCACTGAGCCGCCGTTCACGTTGAGAATTTCGCCCGTTATGTGGCGGGCAAGATCCGAGGCCAGAAAAAGCACCGGACCGGCAATATCTTCGCCGACAGGAATTCTGCCAAGCGGAATAGACCGCCGAACCTCTTCCTTGTAGTTCTTATCGCTGAAGACCTCATCGCACATCTCGGTGTCGACCCAGCCCGGGGCCACGCTATTCACACGAATACTATACGGCGCGAGCTCTGTAGAAAGGCTTTTCGTGAATGAGATAACTCCGCCTTTGCTTGCGGCGTAGTGGGAATGCTTCGCCTCACCGCGCTGACCCGCAGTAGATGAAATGTTTATAATATTGCCGCCGCCTTGCTTTTTCATTATGGGCACAACGTACCGGCAAAACAGAAATGTTCCCCTAAGATTCAGACTTATCGTATCGTCCCACACCTCCTCGCTCATCGACTCGATTTCACCATACGTCCAAATCCCGGCATTGTTGACTAGAACGTCAATATGTCCGAATTCCTTATGAACTTCTTCTACAATCTTCTTTACAACCTCGCCCTTGCTGTTATCGCCTTTAAAGGCTTTCGCCTTTCTTCCGAGCTTCTGGATCTCATCTACTAGGTCGTTGGCTTTCGCCTCATTGCCGTGATATGTGATGGCCACATCTGCGCCTGCCTTTGCGAACAACTTAGCAGTTGCGGCACCTATGCCTCTTGATCCGCCGGTAATTAGGGCGACCTGACCGGTTAAGTTTATCATTTACTTTCCTAAGAATTTTTGATTCGTATTAGAAAATAAAAAAGGATGGCTATTGTTTCAATAATTTCCGCCTTTTTCTTTGGTCGGGCGGAAAATTAAACCAATTCTTCATGGATGACTCGAACGGAACGCACCGCAGTCCTTGCGCTCGCCGTGTCATCACGCGAATTACATTGTAAATCTATTCGATCCACGTTAAATTCATTGAAAAATGATAGCGACCAAGTTTCCTACTACCAAAATCCCGCAGAGTCAGCTTCAAATCCTCGTCAGGCAGTTCGAGGAAGGGATGCAATTTGCACGTGGGACAACCAGGCACGTGTACGCAAAGGCGCTCGATCAACTCCTTCTCTATGCAAAGTCCAGCGTATTCGGGTTCACTCCCGATGATTTTGTACAATTCCGGGTTTGGCTGTTGAATCAAAGGAACCTATCTACCAACACTGTCAATACATATCTCACGGCATCCCGGAGGTTCTGCGAGTTCCTGGTTGAGATGGGAGTTCTTCAGAAGAATCCGGCCTGGAGCGTGCACGGCTCGGCACAGGAGTTCAAGATTCTCGGAATTGGGTTGACGGAAGTAACGAAGGCAATCTCCCGAGTCGACAGGACGACGGTGTTGGGAAAGCGTGATTACGCGTTCCTTGTAACGATCATCGAATGCGGCGCTGCTATACACGAGCTCATCAACGCCGACATAGGAGACTTGAAGAGAAATATAAACAGAGTGGAACTATGTGTGAAAGCAAACGGGACAAAGGGGAAATATGAGGCGTTACCCATCAGCGAAGCCGCGGCGGCTTCTTTATATGAGTACATCGACTCCCGCGGCATCGTTGCTGCCGATGAGCCGTTGTTCAGTACGGTCCGAGCCGGCAGGGCTCAGAAGGTCAGGCTTTCCTTCCGCGGGGTGCGCGCCGCGATGCGGAAACGTTTGAGAGTCGACGATAAAAGAATACTCAGGCTCGATTCACTGAGGACCTATTGTGCAGTCCGGCTTATGAAACAAGGCAAAACTTCCGATGAAATTCGTTCGTTCATGAGGTTCAAAAGTGGGATGCCGTTCAGAAGAATAATGACTAACTCAAAGGCTATAATAGAAACAAGATGAAATACGACTTTACTTCGATTGAAGGCAAATGGCAGAAATTCTGGGAAGAGAAGAAGGTCTATAATGTGAACCTGAATGATACGGGCAAGAAACTCTATTGCCTAGTCATGTTTCTCTATCCCAGCGGTGACAAACTCCACATCGGCCACTGGTATAATTTCGCTCCGACCGACACCTGGGCGAGATTCCACCGCTTGAAGGGTTTCAATGTGTTTGAGCCGATAGGCTACGATGCATTCGGCCTACCTGCGGAGAACTATGCCATCAAGACCGGCGTCCATCCTCAGGACAGCACCCGTAAAAATATAACCGATATTCGAAGTCAGCTGAGGAAGATGGGAGCTATGTACGATTTCGAATATGAAGTCGATACTTCAGATCCCGAGTATTACAAATGGACACAATGGATATTCCTCGAGCTCTACAAGAAGGGTCTTGCTTATCGCACCAATGCACCGGTGAATTGGTGTCCGAAGGATCAAACCGTTCTGGCCAATGAGCAGGTGGTCGATGGACTCTGCGAACGCTGCAGCACGCCGGTAGTTCGCAAGGCGATGACGCAGTGGTTCTTCAAGATAACCGCATATGCAGATAAGCTTCTTGAGGGACTGGACAGGATTGACTGGCCTGAGAGAACTAAACTGATGCAGCGCAACTGGATCGGCAGGAGCGAGGGTGTCGAGATCGTATTCAAAGTTGAAAATGTCGAGGACGATATTCGAGTCTTCACAACGCGGCCGGACACGTTATTCGGTGCGACCTACGTTGTCCTCGCTCCGGAACATCCGCTCGTGCAGAAGGTGACGAAGTCGGATTTCAAGCCCAAAGTCGATGAGTACGTCGAGTTTGTCGCCCATGAGAATGAAATAGAACGAACTTCAACTTCAAAAGAAAAGACCGGCGTGCCGACGGGCGCCTTCGCGGTAAACCCGATAAACGGAGAGAAGATTCCGATTTGGATTGCTGATTACGTGCTCTCCACGTATGGGACGGGCGCGGTAATGGCGGTGCCGGCACACGACGAGCGAGACTTCGAGTTTGCCCGGAAGTACAAGCTGCCGATCAGAATCGTCGTCCATCCGAAAGACGGCAAGCCTGTCGAACCGCTCGGAGCGGCATTCGTAGAAGAGGGTGTAGCAGTTAACAGCGGCCATTTTACCGGGCTTGAGAGTCCGAAGGTCTGGGATGGAATAGCCGACGAGCTTCAAAAGAATGGCGACGCCACACGAAAGGTTAACTACAGGATTCGCGACTGGTTGTTGTCCCGGCAGCGATACTGGGGCGCTCCGATTCCAATAATCCATTGCGATGCATGCGGCGAGGTGCCCGTGCCGGAGAAAGACCTGCCCGTGGTACTTCCATACGACGTCGAGTTCAAACCAACCGGAGAATCGCCGCTGGCACGGAATGACGCGTTCGTCAACGCGGCCTGCCCGAAATGCGGAAAGCCTGCAAAGCGCGACGTAGACACGATGGACACGTTTGTAGATTCATCATGGTATTTCCTGCGCTACCTGACGCCCCATCTTGACACTGCGGCATTCGATGCGAAACTGGTCTCACAATGGCTCCCCGTCGACAAGTATGTGGGTGGGGCCGAGCACGCCGTTATGCATTTGCTGTACGCGCGCTTCGTAATCAAAGCGCTCCATGATGCAGGTCGGGTGACGTTCGACGAACCTTTTACAAGCCTTGTGCATCAGGGTATAATTACAAATCAAGGGGCTAAGATGTCGAAGTCCCGTGGCAACGTCGTAAACCCCGACCAGTTTGTTATTTCATACGGCGCCGACACCTTCAGAATGTTCCTAATGTTCATGGGACCATACAATGAGGGGGGCGATTGGAGCGATCGAGGAATCACAGGCATCTTCAGATTCCTTAACAGGGTGTTCGATCTGTTTGAAGAGAAGAAGGAGATACCTTCAGCGAGTGAAACCGGATTCAATGCCAACGGTCTCACGGAGGATGAACGCACTGTTTACCGCAAAATGAACCAGCTCATCAAAAAAGTTACTGAGGATTTGGAGCAGTTCAGATTCAATACCGCTATCGCTGCTTTGATGGAATTCCTGAACGATTACACGCAGCTTTCATCGGAAAAAGAAATAGGACTTGGATTGCAGAGCTTTGTGCTGCACGGGTTCAACGTTCTCGTGGCGCCGTTTGCGCCTCACCTGGCAGAGGAACTGTACCTGCTCCGTGGCGGCATAGACTCCGTGTTTTCTTCCCTTAGGTGGCCAGAGTATGATGCCAACGCCATAACAGAAGAAAACGTGACCCTCGTCGTTCAGGTGAACGGCAAAGTGCGCGCGAAACTCACCGTGCCGGTAGACTCGACCGACGACGCCGTGAAATCCCTGGCGTCAACCGAGCCGAATGTTCAGCGACACCTGGAAGGCAAGACGATTCTGAAGACCATCGTTGTGCGAAACAGGCTGCTCAATTTCGTAGTTAAATAATGCAACGAATTTCCGCTGTAGTCATAGCCGGGAACGAAGAAAAGAACATCGCGGGCTGCCTCGAAAGTCTCCGGTGGGCAGACGAGGTTGTTGTCGTGAATTCCGAAAGTACCGACAAGACAGTGGAAATTGCGAAGGAATTCACAGATAAGGTATTCATCCGTAAGTGGGAGGGGTACGCGTCGCAAAAGAGTTTCGCCGTCGAGCAGGCCAGGAACAACTGGGTCCTCAGTCTCGACGCGGACGAGAGAGTGTCGCCTGAATTGCAGGAAGAGATTGCACGTCTCGACTTTGGCCGTGCAAACGGATTTTTCATCCCGCGCAGGAATTACTTTCTGGACAAGGTGATAAGAAGCTGCGGCTGGTCTCCCGACTATCAAATGCGTCTGTTTGACAAATCGAGAGCTCGTATGAAGAACAGGCCGGTTCATGAAGGCTTTATGATCGATGGCGGAACCGAGCATCTTAAGGGTGAGATAATCCATTACACACATATGACAATCTCTGACGCGATGAGGAAGTCGAATGAGTTTTCTGCCTTAAGCGCGATCGAGAAATCTCGGCGCCGGCAGGTCAAAGGGCGGCATATTTTTTTCTTACCGGCGTATGCCTTCTTTCACCATTACGTCATGAGACGCGGCTTCACTGAGGGAGTACACGGGCTGATGGTTTCACTAATTCACGCGGTCACGAACCTGCAAACGCAGCTAAGGATTTGGGAAATGCAGAATGTCAGGGAAAAGAAATAAAGCATTAAGAACCTACGGCAGGATTCTACGCTACCTTAAGCCGTACAAGAAATATCTGGCAGGGTCTATAACGGCGGCTGTTTTCTATTCACTTTTCGCCGGCGCGTCGGTCTATCTTACCATACCGCTTCTGGACACTCTGTTTAATCAGGGGACCCCGCATCCGCTGGCAATCCCCACGACTGCTTCCTTCCTGGATAAGATCAAGGCCGACCTCTCAAACTGGTTCAACCACATCATGTTTTCCGGGACAAAGTCGGATGCGCTGCTCAGGATTTGTCTCATCATTATCGGTGCTTTCTTTCTAAAAAACCTTTTCGGGTACGCGCGCGCTTATTTCCTCGCGTACAGCGAGCAGGGCGTCATGAGAGACATCCGCAATCAGTTGTACAGCAAGCTTCAGGAATTGTCTCTTGGTTACTTCACAAACGAGCGAACCGGCACACTTATCTCGCGCGTGACTAATGATGTCAATGTGGTGAACAGCGGAATAACGGCCACCTTTGATACCTTGATAAGAGAGCCTCTGACGATAATTGTTTTTCTGGGAATAGCCATTTCGCTGAGCTGGAAGCTGACTCTGATTTCCTTCGTGGTCTTTCCTTTTGTCCTGTTCATCATCAGCAGGATTGGGATGCGCCTATATAAAGAAAGCGGCGTATCCCAGGAACAGATGGCAAACATTACTTCTGTGCTGCAGGAGACAATAACAGGCATGAAGGTCGTACGCGCCTTCGGCATGGAGGAGTTTGAGACCAAACGGTTCGGCAAACATACTCAGAGTTATTTCAAATCCCTCCTGAGGATAATGCGAATACGGAATCTGGCGGGGCCGATCACCGAGTTCTTTTCGGTCCTTGCAGGGGCGGCGATAATTTACTACGGCGGCATGCAGGTAATTCAGTCTGGTTCCCTGAGCCCAAGCGAGTTCATGGGGTTTCTCTTCGCGATCTTTCAGCTGATGCCCCCGGTGAAGGAGCTGACGACCGTCTCTAACAGGATGCAGGAATCCGCGGCTGCGGGAAAGAGGATATTCGATGTGCTGGATGAGGCAGGAAAGCTTCCGGAGCCTCCCGACGCCGCCGAAGTGTCAGATTTTAGGGACCAAATCGAGTTTGGCGGAGTCTGGTTCAGGTATCCGGTTCCAACAATTGGAAGGTCACACGCGGTCGATGGGGAATTCATTCTTAAAAACATTAACCTGAGAATCCATAAGGGTGAGGTACTTGCCGTTGTAGGTCCCTCGGGAGGCGGGAAGTCGACTTTGATAGACTTGATCCCGCGTTTCTACGATCCTACGAAGGGAAAGATTGCCATTGATGGACACGACTTGAGGAACATCACCGTAACAAGCCTGCGTTCCAAAATCGGAATCGTCTCCCAGGAAACGATTCTCTTCAACGATTCCGTCAGGAACAACATTGCCTACGGACTTCTAACTTGTCCGCTTGAGTCTATTGTCGAGGCCGCTAAGGCCGCAAACGCGCACATCTTCATATCACAGCTGCCCCAGGGATACGATACCATAATTGGCGAAAGGGGCACGAAGCTCTCAGGCGGCCAGCGCCAGCGTATTTCCATCGCAAGGGCCTTGCTTAAGAATCCTCCTGTCATGATTTTCGATGAAGCTACGTCGGCGCTGGATTCCGAATCGGAAATGCTGGTACAGGAAGCTATCGAAAGGCTGATGGAGAATAGGACCTCGATCGTGATCGCTCACAGGCTGTCCACGATAAAAAACGCGGACAGGATAATCGTCATAGACGGCGGTGAGATTGTGCAGCAGGGAAAACATCAGGAACTTCTTCGGCAAAAGGGAGGCATCTATAAGAAACTTTACGAGATGCAGTTTAGTGACTGACTTTCTTCCTTCCGCGCTTACACGCCAAAGGATTCTATTGCGTAAGAACTAAATACAACTCACCATGGCAGAACTGATTCGCGCTTTAAAAGTTCGGGACATCGTTCTATTCAACGTCGTGGCGATTGTCGGCATCAGATGGATTTCAATTGCCGCCGCTACGGGTCCGAGCTCCATTTCTCTCTGGCTGCTTGCACTGGTACTGTTCTTTGTTCCGCAAGCCGTTGCCGTAATTTATCTCAGCAAGAAATACCCGATCGAGGGCGGGGTTTACGAGTGGGCAAAAGTGGAATTCGGAGACTTTCATGGGTTCGTCGCCGGGTGGTGTTACTGGGCAAACAACCTCGTCTATTATCCTTCTCTGCTGATCTCTGTAGCCGCGATCGCTTCCTTCATAGTCCCTGGAGGCTCAGGCCTGGCGAGCAACAAGATATTTATTGCCAGCGTCAGCCTGGTTGTGCTCTGGACGGCGATAGGTTTCAACGTTGTAGGAGTCAAGATCGGGAAGTGGGTACAAAACATTGGTGCGATCGGAACCTTCGGGCCAATCATTGTCATCGCGGCGCTCGCGGGCATCATAGTCTATTTGGGCAAGTCTCAGACTCATTTTTCTTTTGCCAATATGCTTCCCACGAAACTCGACTACGGAACACTGTCATTCTGGTCGTCCATGTGCTTTGCGCTCGCCGGACTGGAACTGGCAGCCGTTATGTCTGGAGAAATCGTGGACGCTGCCAGGACTATCCGAAAGGCGACATACCTTTCAGGAGTGGCGGTAGTCCTCGTATATCTTGTGGGTACCGTCTCGCTGTTGATTGGACTACCAGCCAAGGATGTCAATCTGGTAACGGGACTGGTTCAGTCGATTCATAAGCTGGAGATTGAAACAGGTGTCAGGTACCTTACCAACATCAGTGCTCTTCTCATAACGCTCGCAGGCATCGGAGGCGCCGGTGCCTGGCTTGCAGGGAGCGCTAGAATTCTATTTGTTACGGGAATCGATAATTACCTGCCGAGTGCTTTTGGAAAGGTTCATCCTACCTGGAAAACCCCGCATGTTGCGATAATATTTCAGGGACTCATCGCCACCGCATTTCTTCTCATGAGCTTCATCGGCGCAAGCACTGAACAAGCCTACCTCGTCCTAGTCGACGCAACGATTATTGTCTACTTCATCCCGTATATCTACATATTCCTCGCAGCGATACGCATCTTCAGACGGGAAGCCAGGGAAACACCCGGAAGTAAATCTATGTTGAAAATAATTGTCAGCAGTATCGGAGGAGTGACGACCGCCGCGGCGATTGTGTTGACACTGTTTCCGCCAGAGGCGGGAGGAAATCCGCTTCTTTTCCTGATAAAAAGCCTCGGAAGCTCTCTGGCCTTCGTCGCCGTCGGGGTAATAATCTTCTGGGTGGCGAAGAGAAGGAAGGTCGCCTTCTCCTAAGAGAGGTGTTCCCCGTGCTCACTCTTTTGTGTTTCGTTATTACTAAAGGAAGATTGTTATGGAATTAGAAAATAGACTTGGGCAGAGCAAGAGCCAATACCTCAGGGAGGCGTCGCAACAGCCGGTCCGCTGGCAGACATATTCCGACGAAGTGTTTCGCATCGCTACGGAATTGGACCGTCCCATTCTTCTTGATATAGGTGCCGTGTGGTGCCATTGGTGCCACGTCATGGACAATGAGTCATATCTTGACCGAGCTGTGGCCGATTTAATCAACAAAAACTTTGTCCCCGTGAAAGTCGACAGGGACCAGATGCCTGATGTCGATGCCCGCTACCAGGCCGCTGTTGGAGCCATTACGGGAACCGGAGGCTGGCCGCTTACCGTCTTTCTCACACCCGATGGCAAGGCCTTTTACGGCGGGACTTATTTTCCGAAGGAAGACGCGCAGGGAAGGCCCGGCCTTCTCACGATGCTGCCTCAAATCGCCCAAACATACCATAGTCGGAAAAGCGAAGTCCGCCAGAGTGCCGAGGATCTCTTCCTGCAGCTAAGGGAGCACGAAAGACACAACGTCCAGGCCGGCACGATCGGTACTGAAATAGTCGATGGGATCGTCAAGGATGCTGAGTCGAAAATGGATCGGCAATTCGGCGGATTCGGACGGACGCCTAAGTTCTTCAATGCCACCATCCTGCAATTGCTCCTCGAGGAAGCACCTAAAGCCAAGAACGCTGAGATTGACGAATTTCTGAAACTCACGTTGGATAATATCATGCGGGGCGGCGTATATGACCACATCGGCGGCGGCTTCCACCGGTACTCAGTTGACAGGTATTGGCACGTGCCTCACTTTGAGAAAATGTTGTATGACAATGCTCTTATGCTGAAAGTTTATCTGAAGGCAAGTGAGTTGATCGACACGCCTTCTTATTCTAATGTGGCCAGGCAAACCTCCAATTGGATCGTCGGACCGATGAAATCGCCTGAGGGCCCATTCTATGCCCATCAGGATGCAGACGTCGGACCGCACGACGACGGAAGCTACTGGACGTGGACAAATGGCGAACTGGAAAGTGCGCTCACCGATGACGAGAAGAAAGCTGCAGTACTACATTTCGACATCAGGGAAACACCGGGGGACATCGCCGAGATGCCCGATCGAAACGTACTCCGGATTGCCTTGCCAGACGATGATATTGGCAAAAGCCTATCAAAGTCCACTGAGGAGGTGAGGGAACTGATTGCCAGCTCAAAGAGAAAACTCCTGGAGATCCGTGATAGAAAGACGCCTCCGTTTATCGACAAAATAATCTTCGCCGATCGAAATGGCCTCGCAATAAGCGCCCTCGTAGAGGCATCTCTGCAACTAAATGTAAGAGAATACTACCGTGCAGCAGAAGAGGCGGCAGACTTTATACTCGAACACATGGTTGATAAGAGCGGCAGGGTCGCACATGCATTTGCGGATTCATCTTCAGCTTATCAGGGACTTCTCGATGACCAGGTATTCTTCGGAATTTCTCTGCTGGACTTGTTCGATGTAATGCGAAGCGACAGTCACATCGCAGCTGCAGAGAAGATCGCAGGTGTCCTTCTTGATGAATTTGAAGACAAGGATGGTGGTGGTTTCTTTGATCGCAGCGCCGATGACAAAGGAGAGGGTTACCTCTCTTCAAAACGAAAGCCCGTAGATGATACTCCGACGCCGTCGGGGAATTCGTGTGCCGCTGTCTTCTTCGACAGGCTGTATTCAGTCACGGAGAATAAGGAGTATTTCGAAGTCGCCCAGCGGACGCTGGAAGCTTCTGCCGGCTCGGCAGGGAGACTCGGGCTTTACGGGGCCAACTATGCTCGAGCGCTCAATCTGCACTTGGCTCTTCGTAAGATTCTGAAGTAGCAGAGGGGAAAATGTTTATTCTTCGCTCCCTTTTATGAGAGAGGTCAGAGCTCTGCGGGCTCTTTGGGCGTCCCGTTCGTCAACAAAGAAATCAACGCTGCCCAATCCCGGCAAAGGATAGAGTGCGGCAAAATTCTCGTTCTGCGTAAAGTACCCGATCTCTTCGTTCTCAAGTGTCATCTTTGCGCCGATTATGTCTGACTGGATATAGGAACTGTAGACCTTTACGGATCTTCCGCTTTTGTTCTCGCTCATGGTTAAATTTTGGCAAGCGCCCGCTTAAAATCAAGCAAAAGGTCGTCCGTGTCCTCGATTCCAACCGATATCCTCACCATTCCTTCAGTTACCCGAGCTGCCTTCAATTCCTCAGGACTCATTTTTATGTGGCTCGTCAAAACGGGAATACTAACAAGTGTTTCCACGCCGCCCAGACTCGTCGCATTCAACGCGACTTCTAGGCTGTCACAGAACTTCTTTGCAGCGTCCAGGTCACCCAGTTCGATACAAAGCATTCCGCCGAATCCGGTCATCTGGCGCCTCGCAGTTTTGTAGCTTCTGGAAGATGGCAGGCCGGGATAGAGCACCCTGTTTACTTTCCTCTGTCTCACGAAGAACTCTGCAAGCCGTTGTGCACTTCTGTTTTGCTGCTCGACGCGAACCTTCAAGGTCTTCACACTTCGGTCGAGCATATACGCGTCCAGCGGGTTTATACACCCTCCGAACGCCTTCATTGCTTCCCGGATGTCCTTAATAAGTTTCTTGGACGCGACCGCGGCACCTGCCATGATATCGCTGTGTCCGCCAATATACTTTGTAACGCTGTGAATGACCACATCAACACCGAGATTGATCGGATTCTGGTTTATAGGCGAAGCAAATGTGTTATCGACTATTGTCAGCGCGCCGGCCTTTCTGGCCGCTTTGACTACCTTTCGTATTGATATACAGTCGGTCGTCGGATTAATCGGCGTTTCGAAATAGACAATTCTCGCTCCAGGATATTTTTGGTCCATCGCATATAATTCCGATTCATCGACGAAATGCGTTTCGATTCCGAACTTCGGTGCGATATCGCGAAGAAACCGGTACGTCATTCCATAAAGCCGTCGGAGCGCCACTATGTGATCCCCGCTCCTGGCGAAGGAGAGTATGCTGGTGGTGATCGCCGCCATGCCGCTCGAGAACAGAATTGCGTCCTCGGAGTTTTCAAGCGAAGCAAGCTTCTCCTCGACGTTTCTCACAGTGGGGTTTGAATAACGCGAGTAGATGTAGAATTCTTCTTCATCGCCGATGAACTTGTCATAGTCATCGCTTTTTTCCACTGCGAAAGTGGTGCTAGGGTAAACGGGGAAATTCGCGCCGCGATAGAGCTTGTCCTTTCTGCCGTGGATCGCCTGTGTAGATTTGCTATTTACCAATGTCAGCCCTCCTGTTGAAACGATGCTTTGGAAAGAATGCCGAGCATTTCTTTTACAGCCCTTTCGAGACCGACGAAGAGCGCGTGTGATATGAGCGCATGCCCTATGCTGAACTCTTCGATCTCTTCAATCATTGCGACGGGTTTCAAATTCCTGTAATCCAGGCCGTGACCTGCATTAATTTTCAATCCCAGCTTGTGAGCGTATCTGGCTGCCGTCTTCAGGCGCGCCAGATGTGTTTCGACATCGCTTCCTTTCGCATTTGCATATTCACCCGTGTGAAGCTCCACAAAATCCGCGCCCACGTTTTTCGCTGCCTTGATCTGCCCCTCGATCGGTGCAACGAACAGGCTCACCGCGATATTCTTGCTATGGAACCGGTTCGTCACTTCCTTTAGATGCGGCAATTGGGAGACCACATCGAGGCCTCCCTCAGTTGTCAGTTCCTGTCTTCTTTCCGGGACAAGCGTTACGAGCTCAGGGACCACATCCAGGGCTATGTTTACAATTTCCTCCGTGGCTGCCATTTCAAGATCGAGCTTAGTCTTCAGAAGTTTTCTGAGCATATAGACGTCGCTGTCCTGAATGTGTCTTCGGTCCTCACGCAGATGGCTGACGATACCCGAGGCTCCTGCAAGCTCGGCAATAAGCGCTGCGGTAACTGGATCCGGCTCGTTTTCCCCGCGGGCCTGGCGAAGCGTTGCGACATGGTCGATATTCACGGAAAGTCTTTTCACTTTGTAATTCCTCTTTGTCGTGAGATTTCATAGCATATGACGCCTGTCGCGACAGACACGTTGAGAGAATCAATCCTGCCGATCTGTGGAATGGAAAAAATCATATCGGATTTGTCGCGCAGGATTCTCTTGACGCCGCTGCCTTCGTTTCCAATCACCACAGCGACAGGAATCTTGAAGTCCATCTCGTAGATTGAAAGTGGAGCGTTGACCGAACTTGAAGCAATCCAGAAGCCTTTCTCTTTCATGTACATGAGGGCCTGATGCAGGTTCGTCTCGCGTGCGATCTTTACGTGAAAGGCCCCGCCCGCCGACGCCTTGATGACGGTCTCATTTAGCGGCGCTTGTTCTTCTTTGGCGATAACCACCCCGTCGGCTTTGAAGAAGGCAGCGGTCCGCAGTATTGCACCGAAGTTATGCGGATCCTGGATTCTGTCCAGCACGAGCAGGAAAGGGAACTTGTTTTCCGCCGTGGTCTGAACAATCGACTCGATCGGCACAAAGCTTATCTTGCTCAGTGTTGCCACAACGCCTTGCGCGGATTCATCCTTCTTGAGACCGGAGGTCAATTCCGCAAAATGCTTCGAATCAACGCGTGTGACTGGTATCCCTTGCCGCTTGGAAAGTGACTGGATTTCATTCAAACTTCCGCCGTGCGCGGAAAAGAGTATGTATATCTTTGAAATGTTCGAGCCGGTTTTCAGCGCCTCAATGACGGCATTTCGCCCGATAACTTTTTCTTCGTTCAAATGAGTTTCCTTTGACATTCAATGTGGGTCAGGTTAAACGAAATTTAACTGGTAGAGAGGTGGAAATCTTACGGATTTTTCACTAAAGCTCAGAGAGCTTGGTCAGGAAGCTTTCTTCATCAAGCTTGAATTCAGAGACGAGCCTGTCGTTGATGAAGACCACGGGCACCTTGTTCCCGAAGCGATCAAAAAGATCCGTATTCTCTTCAACCAGAATTCTTTCAAGGAAGAATCTCTTCTCTTTCTTCAGCCTTTCAAGGATGTTCTCGGCCTCATCGCACAGATGGCAATTTTCTTTCTTGTAGAGAAGAACTCGCGTCATGTCCTCACCGTATCGGGTTTCTTATGGAAGTAAAAGAGACCGGCAGTCCCCACGGTGATCAACACGATAGAAATCAACTGTGCCTCGCTTAATCCGAACAACAGCCGCGGATTTAACCTTATGAATTCGACCAGGAGTCTTTCAGTTCCGGCAAGTATCAAGTATACCATGAACAACCGGCCCTCAGGCTGAACGGACTTCCTCATTTGCCACAGGACGTAAAATATCAAGAGACACGCAAGGAATTCATAAATGGGAGTCGGATGAAGAAGCACTGTATTGGGAACGATACCGCCCGGATATTTCGACTCAATCTGGGGGAAGCCCTGAAAGGCAGCTGACGGGGGAACAATCCCTCTCGAGTAATCGACGCCCCACGGAAGCGTTGTAGGCATGCCGTAGTCTCCATCGCCGGAGAAATGACAGCCGAGCCTCGCAACGCCGTATCCGATAATCAACGAGGGCGCAAGTGCGTCCGCTACTGTTGCAAACTTGAAACCCCGTCGCTTTGCAGCCCAGAGGATGACGACGGCGGCAAGTATAAACCCGCCGTACCATGTTAGTCCGCCTGGTGAGAATGCCATGCCGATGGGATCCTTCACAAAATCGCTCCAGTTCTCGATCAGAGAAAGTATTTTTGAACCGGCTATTCCGAATACAACGGCTAAAATTGTCACCTGGTTTGCAAAGTCGACGCCGAGTCCCCTCCTCTTGAATTCCTTGACAGCCACGTAATTGGCGACCAGAAATCCGATTCCCATCATCAGGCCGTAGCTGTAAACGTTCAGAGGTCCGATCTTGAACAGGATAGGCCGGACGGTATCGGATAAAATTCTGCTTAGCATATTAATTACTCAATCCGTTTCATCCACATGGATCGATCCGTGAAGACATCGATGAACTTTCCGTCCTTTGTTCCTCGAAGGACTCTTATTGCATCTCTGATATCGACTTTAAACTGGTTTGCCTTTTTACCGCGACGGTCAACGATAATCGTATATTCGCCCGGCTGCGGGTTCTCCATTTCAAACTTGCCTACCGCCGGACCGGGTCGGGGAAAATCTGACAACGGTGTCTTCAACCCGACAATGTTGAAGGAGATTTTGCGGTTATCCACTCTCGTTCCAAGCACCAGCTCGTAAACGAAATTCTGAAATTCTTCGGTCGTCCTGAAGTAAAAAGCTATGCCGGATCTCTTCGCAACCGGATCGTTGAAGGGTTCTATTAGGAGCTTGAATTCTACGGCAGAATCTGTCCGGTGCACTTTTGGTGGTTTCTTCTTAGCCATTCAGCATTAGATATCGAAGTAACTTACTTCTTCGTCCTTGAAGAACTGGACGATTTCCGCGGGACTCTTGGCCGTAAGGAGCTTCTTCCGAAATTCATCTTTGTTCATAAGGCGGGAAATTCTGCTCAAGAGCTTTATGTGCGGGCCAACCATATTGTCCCTTCCGACCAGGAGGAAGAGAAGCCGGACCGGCTCGCCGTCCAGCGACTGAAAGTCTACGGGTTCGCTGGTCACCGCAAAAGCCGCAACTATGTCGTTCACCGCGTCGGTCTTCCCATGCGGTATGGCAAATCCCTTACCGACGCCGGTCGACATTATCTTCTCGCGCTCAAAGATCGCCTCGCGAACCTTCTCGAGATCCTTTATCTTCTTGGAATTCTTTAACAATTCTATGATCGAGTTCAGGACTTCATCCTTAGTTTTGCCCGCCAGTTTTGTCGACACAAACTCATCTTGAAGTATGTCGCTAATTTTCATATTGTAATTTTCTCCATTTCATTAAAGAGGAACTTCTGTTGGGATGTGATTGAAAGTCAAGTGTTCAACTGATATCCGCGGAAAGAGAAAAAACGGAATTCAGCAATCACTTGGGCTCCTTCCTGTTTCCATCCGCCCAGTCTGAAAGCCACGATGCGATTCTTGATTCGAACTTGTCGACAACGGACTGAGCCAAATCGCCGTTCAAAGATTCGGCGTTAATGTGAAACAGGGGACGCTCCTTATCGGGAAGGAGATGCACCCATGTCCCACCATCGTAGTGAACTTTTATGCCATCTATAGTCTCTCTTTTTTCGTCCTTTGTCAGCTCAATAAGCTTCCGCATTATGCTGCCCTTTTCGCTCCACGGACAATCCATGTTCTTTTTCACCATGTGAAGCTTCGGGACCATTTTGTCAAGTTCGGACAATGTCAGTCCGGATTTCGCGGTCATTTCGAGTATTTTAGCGACCGAAAACATTGCATCGCTTGCGAACATGAATTTGGGAAAGATAAAACCGCCCTTAGTGCCGCCCACAAAATCAAAATCGCCCTCAAACGCTGCATTCATAAGAGCCTGATGAGTCGCCTTAGTGCGTACGACTTCAAGATTATGCTCCTCGGCTATGAGGTCCACCTCACGCGAAGCCGAAAAGGGCACGGCAATTCGCTTGGTGTCAGGTTCAGAAACGGCAAACAACTTAGTGATTATCGAAAGAAGCCTGTCTTCGTTTACAAATTCTCCGCGCCCGCTAACCGCAAAGACTTTCTCCCCGCCCGCATCGAACATGAAACCAAAATCATAGCCGAGAGATTTGACTATGTCTTCGAGCTGCGCCAGATCTTTTTCGAGCTGTCTGCTTGTCTTTGTCAGTCTCTTCGGATCAAGGTATGCGTTAAGGGCAACGACCCGCACGCCTAAAGAACCGACGATGGTCGGAAACAGTGTCGAGGCAACTCCGTGAGAGTAATCTATTACTATGTTGAATCTTCTGTCCCTTATGGCCTGAATATCGAGAGACTTAATGAAATCCTCGCGATAACTTTCGTTCGTTCGTTCGGGAAAGAAGATATCGCCGGCCTGATCCTGCGGCGCCCGGGCAAATTCCTCTCCAAAAAAGAGTCTCTCGATTGCACGCACATTGCTGGCGGGAAGATCACGGCCATCAGGCCCCAGGAATATGATATCGGTCAAATCCGGATCCAGCGGACTCTTCCTTACATGCACCCCGCCTGCGGACTTACCGTTTCTAAGCTCATGACGCACTATCGGTATAGGCTCAGTCCGCAAGTCATAGACGTTAGTCCCTGCGGACATGAACCCGACTATTAAAGAACGGTTAATCATCCTGCTGACCGTGTCGGAGTCACGGCTGCAGACAACATACTTGCCGATACCGAGGAGAGATCCGAATGCGGCACCGAGTTTTGCGGCAAACTCCGGATTCATTTCTATGTTGGATGTCCCCGTCACCCGCGCGTCGGTAAAAATCGCAGAGAGCCATTTGTCTTCCCATACGAGGCTCCGCGACAGGGTAGCACCTGCATCGACCACTTTCTTCGGCCACAGTTTCACGTTGGGTCTTATATGGGCGCGTTTCCCGATGATGCAGTCGTCACTGATAAATACGTTTTCTTCAATGTCCACGTCTTCGCCGACTATGGTATTGCTCCCAATCACATCGCCCGTGACCTTCGAGTGGGCTCCAATAAGAATACAATCCCATAGAATGCTTCTGTGGATGCTCGAATATGAGGAGATCGAGCAATTGTCGCCCACGATTGTATCGGTGAGTTGAACATTTTCTCCGATCGTCACGTTGCTTCCCAGTACAACGGTACCTTTCACCGAAAGACTCTGGGGAAATTCAAAATTGGCAGGAGCGACGACCTTTGCGCCGTTAAACTCGTAAGTTTTTCCCTCCGTGGTCACACTGACTCGATTGTCAAGACAATCGAGCTGCGCCTCTATGTACTCATTCAGGTTGCCGACATCCCGCCAATATCCTTCTGCGGCATAACCGTAAAGCGGCATCCGTTGCTTGAGCATCTGTGGAAACAGCTGCTTGCTGAAGTCATACTCTTCACGGTACGGCACCATCTCAAGGACTTCCGGTTCAAGGACGTAGATACCTGTATTGACGGTGTCGCTGAAGACTTCACCCCAGGTGGGCTTCTCAAGGAACCTGACTATCTTGCCGTCTTCTTCCGTGATTACTAGACCGAATTGCAGCGGATCATTGACGCGCGTTAGGACGAGTGTCGCTTTCGAACCTTTTGCCTCGTGATACTCCACTGCTTTGCCAAGGTCGAAATCTGTCAGGACATCTCCGCTAATCACCAGGACTCTGGAACCCTTAAGAAGGTCATATGCATTTCTCACGCTTCCCGCAGTACCGTAGTCGGCATCGGCCTTCACATATTGTATGGAGGCGCCAAACTGACGCCCATCCTTAAGGAAATTCTTGATGACATTCGGATGGTAGAAGACCAGGACTACTATTTCCTTGATGCCGTGTGCCACGAGCAGCCTTACGATATGTTCGATCATTGGTTTGTTCATGATCGGCACCATCGGTTTAGGTATCTTGCTCGTCAGCGGGCGTAACCGCGTGCCGAATCCGCCCGCCATAATCACGGCTTTCAACATTTGATGCTTAAAACTCCTTGATGAAAAATTCGGTGAAATATAAACCCAATGTGGAGTAAAATCAAGGAAACGCGGGACCGTCAGTGCGCTAAGTCAAGGTTTTGTCGAGGCTTGCATTTAGGCTTGCAAAACTCGCGATGCACACTTATCTTTTCACTGCCTTTAAGTTCATCCTGTGAGGTGGACAAGGTCCTGCCGGTTGTATTCCACCTCACTGTACAAAGGCCGTTTGCATCACTCATTAGGAGGTAAGATGAGAGTCAGGTCTAAGATTGCAGATGCTCCCCAGATGGAGCGCTCAATCACGCGTCTCGCCCACGAAATAATCGAACATAACAGGGGTGCGGCCAACCTCTGTGTAATAGGCATCAAGACGAGGGGAGATTTTCTGGCAAAAAGAATCGCCGAGAAAATTTCCCAGATTGAGAAACTGAACATTCCGCTTGGCACACTCGATATCACTCTCTATCGCGATGACGTCAGGCAGAAACTGAAGCTCCCGGAGTTAAGGAGAACAGAGGTCCCATTCGACATCACGGACAAGAACATAATCCTGGTTGACGACGTCCTTTTTACCGGTCGGACCATCAGGTCCGCGCTTGATGCGCTGATCGATATCGGACGACCGACCACAATTCAATTGGCGGTCATGGTAGACCGCGGGCACAGGGAACTTCCAATTAGCGCCGATTATGTCGGCAAGAATCAACCAACGGCAATCAGAGAATCAGTCGTGGTCCATCTCTATGAAATCGATGGCATCGACGAAATACTTTTGGTGGAGGAAGATGGCACAGGGAATTAGAAATTTATTAGGCCTCAGGGAGCTTTCACTCGACGAGATAGTCGAGATTCTCGATACGGCAAGGAGCTTTCGCGAGGTGCTGGAGCGCCCGATAAAGAAAGTACCCACGCTCCAGGGAACGACAGTCGTGAACTTGTTTTTCGAGAGTTCCACTCGTACAAGAATATCGTTTGAACTCGCAGAGAGGAGACTCAGTGCCGACGTTGTGAACTTCGCCGCAAGCGGAAGCAGCGTGTCCAAGGGGGAGACCCTCAAAGACACCGCACGGAATATCGAGGCGATGAAGACCGACGTGACCGTGATCAGGCATTCGTCGACGGGTGCGCCTCACTTTCTTTCCAGGTTCCTGAAGTCTCCGGTAATAAATGCCGGAGACGGAATAAACGAGCATCCCACTCAGGGACTTCTCGACATGTATACAATCAGGGAAAAGTTCGGTGAGCTTAAAGGACTTAACGTCTGCATAGTAGGAGATATTACCCATAGCAGGGTAGCTCGATCAAACATCTTCGGGCTGACAAAGTCGGGGGCGAATGTAGCGGTATGCGGTCCGAAGACGCTTATACCGGACTATCTCCAGCAGCTTGGCGTCAGAGTGTTTTACGATATCGACGCGGCGATTCAGTGGGCTGACGTACTGAATGTCCTGAGAATTCAAATGGAAAGAGAGGCGGGAGGAGACTTTCCTTCAATAAGGGAGTATCGACTTTACTGGGGAATCAACCGGTCTCGTCTTGAGAGAATAAAGAAGCCTGTTGTGATCATGCATCCGGGTCCTATCAACCGTGGGGTTGAGTTGGACGCAGACATCGCAGACGGTGATACGTCGCTGATACTCGATCAGGTCACAAATGGAGTCGCGGTCAGGATGGCCGTGCTGTTCTTAACAGGAGTGAAACCGTCATGAAGATTTATCTGAAGAATGCCAGAGTTGTGGATCTTTCCGGCCGGCTTGATGGGCTGTTCAATATTTTAATCGTGGACGGAAGAATACAGGAAATAGGGACGTCCCTCGGCGGCAACCCTGTCAACTACGAAATCAATCTACAGGGTAAATTCGTGGTGCCAGGACTGTTCGATATGCACACTCATCTGCGCGAGCCTGGCCAGGAATACAAAGAGGATATTGCCTCCGGAATCGCGGCGGCAGCGAACGGCGGCTTCACCGGGATTGCAGCAATGCCCAACACTGACCCCGTAGTCGATTCCGCGGACGTTGTGAAGTATGTACTAGACCGTGCGAAACAATCAGGCCTGGTAGATCTTCATCAAATCGCTTCAATTACCGAAGGCCGAAAAGGAGAGCGTCTCTCTGAGATGAAGGACCTCGCCGAGGCGGGCGCCGCAGCGTTCAGCGATGACGGTTCTGCAGTGACGAATTCGCAGGTTATGCGTCGGGCTTTGGAATATTCATCAATGCTTGATAAGGTCATAATTCAGCATTGCGAGGATCCGGAATTGACCAAGTCCGGTTCCTCAAATGAAAGCGCCGACACAATTAAGTACGGCCTGAAGACGCAGCATCGTCTCGCCGAAGAGTTGATTCTTATGCGCGACCTCAAGCTCGTAGAAGCATTCGGAGGCAAGTATCATGCGACCCACGTTTCGACTTCCGAGTCTGTCAGCGTCGTCGCAGACGCAAAGAAACGCGGTCTTCCAATAACGTGTGATGTGACTCCGCATCATTTGTTCCTAGACGATTCCATCCTTTCAGGCTACGACTCCGACTACAAGGTGAATCCTCCCTTGAGGACAAAGAGCGATTGTGAAGCATTGGTGGAGGGCCTCAAATCGGGAGTCATCGACGCTATTGCAAGTGATCATGCACCTCATGCCATACATGAAAAGGAAGTTGAATTCGACGCCGCTCCTTTTGGTATGATCGGACTTGAAACCACAGTTGGCGCAGTGATGACGAAACTATATCACGAACGAAAGATGGATATTCATCAAATCGTCCGGCTCCTCTCCGCGAATCCAAGAAAAATCCTCGAATTACCCATCCCCGTGTTTGAATTGGGAGCTAAGGCGGAGTTTACCATAATAGATCCCGACTATGAATGGACGGTAAACCCCGATGAGTTCAAATCGAAGAGCAGAAACACCGGCTTCAAAGGGTGGAAATTCAAGGGAAGTGCAGTCGGGATCATAAATGAGGACAAGTTCTTCTTCTCTGACAGACTAAAGTGATTAGAAGAACTGCTGGTTTGTTTCAAGCGCAGTTCGGAGAAGTCCCAGGTATTTCTTTCTAGGAATCTCAGCGGCGCCGAACATCTGCAGATGAGGGGTAATGTATTGAGTATCGAGTAGAGTGAAATTCCTCTCACTCAGGTGGTTGATCAGGAAGGCCAGTGCAACTTTTGATGCACCGCTCCTGCGACTGAACATTGACTCGCCGAAGAAGGCTGAACCCATTGCAACTCCGTAAAGGCCTCCGGCCAGACCGTCGGAATCGAAGCTCTCAATACTATGCGCGTAACCTAGTTCGTGAAGTTTCAAGTAACTATCCTTAATCTCCTCGTTGATCCAGGTCTCGTCCCTGTCTGCGCATCCTTCGAGAACGCCCTCGAAACGTGTGTCAATTTTTACTTTGAAGAGTCTCTTCCTGATTAATTGCTGGGTAGAGCGCGGGATGCGGGTACTGTTGAGCGGAATGATAGCGCGCGGGTCAGGCGAATGCCAGGAAATCATTCCGTCACTGTCAGCCATCGGGAAATACCCGATTGAATACGCGCCCAGTAGTATGTTGGGGGGAATCATCAGTGGCTCTTCTCTCTTTTGCTGTTAACGGGCCATCGGTTCAGAGGCGGGGCAATTCCCTGGCTGATAGACTTCTCCTTGCATGATCTGAGCGGGAGTCGTAACGGCTTTTATTTGGAACCTTGCTGCCACACGCCGTATTTTATACTCCATAAAGAGAAAATGCAAAGAGAAACGCGCGTGCGTTAAAATGGCTCTGTTTGGGAAGGGGTTCTTCTTGCATTTGTTGTCATGCTTGGATATATTTTTAGGCAAGTTTTGTAAAATGTCAATTAAAAGAGAAGAGATTCTGGCCAGGAAATTTTTAGAGCGTGATTCTAAGGCAGGTTAGAATATATAAAGTGTTCCGAAATCAAGCGGAACACTTTTTTTTTGCTTTTTGTAGATGAGAATCAGAGAAATAGTCAACGCAATTAGTGAAAAGCTCCCCATTGATATAGTATCAGGGCAGGATAACGTAGGATTGATCATTGGAAATTATGATGACGACTGTGATAAGATGACGGTGGCTTATGAACTGAACACCGATGTGCTTAATGAGGCCCTGAGGGCCGGCGCGAATCTCATTGTTACCTACCACACTCCTCTTTTCAAACCCGCAAAATCGTTCACCTCATCTCGTCGTTACCCGGATCCTTTGTTAGAAGCCTCTCGCTCCAGGATGAATATACTTGCAGTCCACACTGCACTGGACGTAGTGAAGACCGGTCTGAACTTCGACTTGGCAAGGAAGATCGGGCTGAATAATATTCAATTCCTCTCACCTCTACCTGATACGCTCGTTAAGGTCGTCGTGTATGTGCCTGCTTCACATGCCGAAGAGGTCAGGCTTGCCATGTCTCAAGCGGGCGGGGGAAGAATTGGTGATTATTATGATTGCTCATTTAGCCTTGAAGGGAATGGAACTTTCTTACCCGGTAAGGACGCGACGCCATATATAGGGACGGCAAACAAGAAGGAGACTGTGGAAGAGACACGGTTGGAGATGCTGGTTGAGAAACCTCTGGTTGGGAATGTTATAAGAAAGATGCTGGAGGGCCACCCGTACGAGGAAGTGGCATACGACATCTACCCACTGGCCAATGATTCTCCGAACTTCGGGTTTGGCGCCATTGGAGAGCTCGACGGACCAACTCCCATCAGAGACTTTCTTGAAAGTATCAAACGATTGCTTGAGGTAGAGACCCTGAGGGTATCTCATCTTCCCGATGTCAAGACCCAAAGAGTTTCCGTGTGTGCCGGAGCGGGTGTCCCGTTTTACAAGGATGCCGTGAGAAAACAAGCGGACGTATATCTCACCGGAGACGTCAAGCACCATGATTTCAGGGAAGCCCGGTCGAGTTCGGCAGTACTTGTCGATGCGACACACAGTGGCACTGAAAAGTTCGCAACCGGGCTGATCTATGAGATCCTCGGGGAGACGTTCAAAGATAAAGCTGTAATAGGATTAAGCAAGCACCAAGAACAAAATGCACTAATTGTTTAACATACCCAGGAGATAAAAGTGATTGTTAAGGATAAACTTAAGACACTTTACCAACTCCAGCAGGTCGACCTAAAGCTTGACGGGCTACTTGAAGAGCGAGGGGACTTACCGGCGGAAGTCGAAGAACTTGAGAAGAAAATAAGCGCATTGAAGACGCAGATTAAAGAAAATGAAGACTATTTGAAGAAGTCGATTGTCCGCAAGAAGGAAATTGACAAAGAGCTGGAGGAGTCGAGAAAAAGAATCGATAAATATACGGACATGCGCATCAAGGTAAAGACCAACCGCGAGTACGACGCTTTGAGCAAACAAATCGATAATTCGAAAGAGAAGCTCCAAGAACTGCACAAGGAATTAGAAGGGATTCAGGCGAAGGAAAGTGTGTCTTCGCGCGACGTGGAGAAATTGAAAAAGGAATTCGATGAGGAAAACGAGCTTTACTCCACAAAGAAGGTTGAGCTTGATGAGCTGGTCTCTTTGACGCACGACGAAGAAAAGCGCTACGTTAAGGAACGAGAAAAGCATGCTCAAAAGATCGATAGACAAACGATTGCCCGGTATGAAATGATCCGAAGGGCAACGAAAGGAAAAGCTATCGTACCGGTAGTCCGTAGGAACGCATGTGGTGGATGTTACAATGTCCTTCCGCCACAGAGACTCATGGACCTTCGACAAATGGAGAAAATCTTCGCCTGCGACCACTGCGGAAGAATTCTGGTCCCGAACGAAATTGTCGAAGAAGCCGAACATGATGCGTGATTTTAACCGCGAGTAACAGTCGAGCGTTCAGCGGCAGACTCGGCAGGAGTGACATTGGGGTGGCCGTTCGGGCTACCCGGGAGGAGCGCCCGGAAAACGTCCGATGTTTCCCAGATACACCGTAGACGGCCGAAACGAAGATTTTGATTCGCTCAGGGGTAAGTAACTTGCAGAAAAGCCCGGCGGTAGCGAACTTGAAGTGAGATCTAATAGTTTGGTGATGGTTTCGCGAATGAATGGACTTTAGTTGGCAAAGGACATTAGTTTGCGCGAGAGCCGTGCGGAGATTCACTAGGAAATCTAGGATGTAAGCCTGAATTAAGGCATTACAAGGAAGTGTTCAAGATAAGTCAAGGTGGAGTGGAAATTGTTTCGGAGTGAGCCAGGCAGCCGCCCGGTCCCGGCGGTTTTGGGAACGGGAGGAAAGTCCGAACTCCAAATGGCAGCGAGCTCCGATGGTCGCCAAAGCGGTCATTGGAGGCGGGGCGACCCGACGGAAAGTGCCACAGAAAACAGACCGCCCCGGGGCATTAGCGTGTCCCGGAGCAAGGGTGAAAAGGCGGGGCAAGAGCCCACCGGCTCGATGCGCGAGCATCGGGAGCTAGGTAAACCCCTCGCGGAGCAAGACCAAGTAAGGGAGGATTCCCTGACGGACTTAGTCCGTTTGGGAACGAGGCGGCCAGTCTCGTCAAGGGTCCCGTTCGCGGGACTGGACTCCCGGGTAGGTCGCGCACGTCCGGCAGCAATGCCGGACTCAGATAAATGGCTGCCTCTTCCGGCTGCGGTCTGCGGTCCGGAAAAGACAGAATTCGGCTTATCGGCTCACTCCATCATCTCTTTTAAATTGTAAGGGAATTTTTTTATTGATGCATTATTACTGGAAACTATCACAGCAGATCAATGAAGACGTTGTTGATAGGCTCGCTGGTAAATTGAATGTGAAACCGATAATTGCACGGTTATTAATGCAGCGCGGCTTTGATTCTCCTGAGAAGGCAGAGTCGTTCTTCTCACCGAGCCTCAAGGACCAGCACGACCCATTCCTCATGGACGGGATGCGTACTGCGGTGGCGCGAGTACTTCAGGCTCTTGACCGTCACGAGAAGATCCTGATATATGGAGATTACGATGTAGACGGGACAACCGGAGCGGCTCTGCTTTATATGTTCTTCTCCGAGCTCGGCGCCGAAGTAGAATACTATATTCCGGATCGCCTTAAGGAAGGGTACGGGATCAGCCCTTCAGGAATTGAGTTCGCTGCCACGTCAGGATTCACGTTGCTGATAAGTGTCGATTGCGGTGTTGCAGCAAGCAGGGAAATAGCTGCTGCAAATGAAAGAGGGATCGACACGATCATCTGCGATCACCATGAAGTTGAGACGTGTCCGGCGGCCGTGGCAGTCCTAGATCCAATCAAGCCCGGTTGTAACTATCCGTTCAAGTTTCTATCCGGCTGCGGCGTTGCTTACAAGTTTGCGAAAGCGGTATCCACCGAACTTGGCAAGAGTGATCTGCCCGACCAGTATCTTGACCTCGTTGCGATTGCGGCGGCGGCAGACGTTGTCCCACTCGTCGGAGAAAACCGCGTCTTTGTGCAGGCCGGATTCAATGCGATCGCGAAGAAACCGCGCGCAGGTATTAAGGCCCTGCTTGACAGTTCGCGGACAGATCACAGGAGATTGACTACAGGGCAGGTTTCGTTCAATATTGCACCGCGGATAAATGCCGTGGGCAGACTTGGAGATGCAAAACGCGCGGTTGAGCTTCTTATCACGGATAACGAAGACATGGCATCAGAGTTTGCACAGGTTCTGGAAACTGAAAACTCACACAGAAGAGTTCTTGACGAGCGGACATTTAACGAAGCTAAGGAACAAGCTGTGGCAATCTTGGGGAGCGAACGCCGCAATTCATTGGTTCTGCATAATGAGAGCTGGCATCCGGGAGTAGTAGGTATAGTCGCTTCCAGGATTGTCGAGACTTTTTATAAGCCGACAATTATGCTCGCCACCGTGGACGGAGTCGTTCGTGGAAGCGCACGCAGCGTTGTCGGGTACGATATCTTCGATGCAATCAGGAAATGTTCCGACCTGCTTCTCCAGTTCGGCGGACACAAGTATGCAGCAGGCCTCGCGCTCGCACCGGAAAACATGGAGCGCTTTGTCATCAGATTTGAACAGGTCGTTATGGAAACGATCAATGAGGAAATGAAAACGCCGGTCATTTCCATCGATGCCGACCTTAACCTTGGCGACCTGGACGGCGATTTCATCAAGACATTGAAGAAATTCGAGCCATTCGGACCGCAAAACTCAAAGCCGATATTTCGTACTTCAAACGTGTGTCTCACGGATTCACGAATTGTCGGCAGTTCACATCTGAGGATGAAACTCAAGGCCAACGGAGTTACATTCGACGCAATTAAGTTCAGGAACGGCGACAGTACAATAAAGCCCGGTACGATGCTCGACGTTGTTTATTCGGTTGACGAAAATCGATATGCGGGTAATGTTTATTACCAATTACAATTGAAAGATTTCAGAAACTCAGAAGAAAGTTTGGGAGGTTGAATCATGTCCGGACATAATAAATGGGCAAAGATTAAACACAAGAAGGCGGGGACCGATGCGCAACGCGGGAAGCTCTTCAGCCGAATCATCAAGGAAATAACAATCGCGGCGAGAAACGGCGGCGGAGACATTAACGGAAACCCACGTCTGCGCCTGGCCATCCAAAATGCAAAGAGCGCCAACATGCCCGCAGACAACATCAAGCGCGCGGTCCAACGCGGGACCGGCGAACTGCCCGGAGCGGTCTACGAAGAATTGACTTATGAGGGCTACGGCCCGGCGGGCGTCGCACTGATGGTTGAACTCGTTACGGACAACAAAAACCGTACGGTGGCGGAAATTCGGCATATCCTCGACCGCAATAACGGCAAGCTTGCCGAAGCGGGATCGGTTGCCTGGATGTTTCAGAAGAAGGGAAGCATAGAGGTCCCAAAGACCGCTATCGGTGAGGATGACCTGCTCTCAATCATTTTGGAGGCAGGTGCCGACGATATGAAGACTGAAGAGGATTACTACGACATCACCACCTCGGCGGAGACTTTTGAAGCGGTCAAGAAGGCCATCGAAGACAAGGGAGTAACCATTTCGAACGCCTCGCTTCAACTGCTGCCGCAAAACACCGTCCGCGTCGAAGGGAAAGAGGCAGAGCAGGTCCTCAGGCTTATGGAAGTGCTCGAAGAGCATGAGGACGTACAGAACGTATACGCGAACTTCGACATAGATGACAGCGTTCTCGCCCAGCTCAATCAATGATCGTTCTGGGAATCGATCCCGGCTCACGCAAGACCGGTTATGCGGTGATTGAAACCAGGAGAAGCAGTAAGGACATTCTGGCCTATGGTACCGTCAAGCTCACGGACTTGAAAACCATTCCCGATAAGGTCGTCAGGATCTTCGAAAAAATCGGTGCCCTTTTAGACGAGTTCAGTATCTCGACAGTCGCGGTCGAAGCCGGGTTCTACGGAAAGAATGCGCAAAGCGCGTACAAGCTTGGCTATGCCAGGAGCGCTGCCGTATTGGCTGCGGCTCTGAAGCGAATCGAAGTTGTCGAATACTCACCGAGGAAGGTAAAGCAAGCCGTGACGGGTAATGGTAATGCTTCTAAGACTCAGGTTAAGTATATGGTGCGGAGCCTACTCAAGCTTGACGGGAAAGTCACAATGAGCGAAGACGAGGCAGATGCCTGTGCAATCGCCATCTGTCACGCCCAGAATTCTGATCGCGGCGGGGCGACGTATGGAAACTGGAAAGAATTTGTAGACAAGAACAAAAGACGTGTCGTACAGAGAAACGCCAGCGGTCCTCCGCAATGATTTATCGATTAACAGGGCGACTAATCGAAAAGAGTCCCACCTCACTTGTGGTCGACGTCAACGGTGTGGGATATGAAATGAACGTCCCATTGACGACTTATGACACTATCGGAAATATCGACGATGAGGTCAGCCTTTTTACGGTTCTTGTAGTACATGAAGACAACATGTCGCTATACGGATTCGGATCGCAGGATGAACGGAGACTTTTTAAGCTTCTGATAAGCGTAACTGGCATCGGTCCGAGGACGGCATTGAGTCTCTTGTCGTCCGCAAATGTCGCCGATATCTATGAGTTCATAGCTACTTCCAATTCTCAGGCACTCACGTCGATTCCGGGCATCGGCAAGAAGACTGCCGAAAGACTAGTCCTTGAGCTGCGCGACAAGATCCATCGTGCTGGAATGACCCTGGGGGGAGAGAAGACTGAGGTGAAAGAAGAAATCAGGGGAGAGGCTGTAGATGCACTGGTAGCCCTCGGCTATTCGCGGCTTCAATGCGAGCGCGCAATAAGAGAGGTACTGAAAAGGGACGCTTCAGCCGGAAACACAGTCGAACAGCTGGTTCGTTCCGCCTTGAAAGAAGTGAAGTAAGGGGATTCCCACAGGGTTCAATCGGTTGCCGCAAGTCTGATACGACTCGGATCGGTGTGCAGCAAACGCATCTAATCGACACATGACAAATGCACATGTGGATAATATCACATCCAATAAGCGTCTGGTTTTTGAAAATTTTTCATACGGGAGTATATTAGACATATGAGAATAACTCGCGCTGAAGTTGACCTATCGGCAATCAGGTACAACATAAGTCAGATAGCCCGCAGGGTGGGCAAGAATGTTCGCATCATGGGCGTCGTTAAGGCAAATGCCTATGGTCACGGGCTGGTGCCGGTAATGAAAGCGGTGGTTGACGCGGGCGCAAGTTATTTAGGCGTTGCTCTTCCGGAAGAGGGTGTTGAGCTGAGACAACATACGAATGTACCCATCCTGGTCTTCTCACCGCCAATCGAAGAATCACTTGAGACATTTGTGCGCTTCGACCTAGATGCTTCAATTTCATCCATCGAGACTGCTCATGCTCTGAACTCGGTGGCCAGATCGGCCGGCAAGAAAGCTAAGGTCCAGATCAAAATAGACACGGGAATGGGAAGACTCGGGTTTTTCCCTAACGTCGCAGTCGACGCTGTCAGAGCGATATCGAATCTCGACTCCCTGTCCATAGTGGGTATCTACTCACATTTTGCAACCTCTGATGAGACTAACAAGGAATTTGCATACCGCCAACTTAGAGAATTCAAGAGCGTCGCTGCAGCGGTAAGGGACATCGGCTTATACTCTCCTCTATTCCATACTGCCAACAGCGGCGCGATTCTTGACATGCCGGAAACTTTTTTTGATATGGTACGCCCGGGCATAATGACTTACGGATATTACCCTTCACTTGAAACCAGTGAGTCTGTTGACATCAAGCCGGCGTTGTCGCTGAAATCAAGCGTGGTTCACATCAAAACCTTTCGACCCGGCATGAGCGTAAGCTACGGAAGAAAGTATTTCACAAAGGGCAATAATAGAATTGCAATCGTTCCGATAGGCTACGGAGACGGATACACCCGGATGTTGACCGGAAAAACTTCGGTGCTCGTGAACGGAAAGAAATACACTGTTGTCGGCACGATAACGATGGATCACATTATGGTCGACCTTGGCAGCGATTTCGAGGTACAGCCCGGCGATGAGGTGATACTTATCGGATGGGGCGGTAGCGATGCGATCACTGCATGGGACTTGGCCTCCAGCCTGGGAACTATCCCTTACGAAATCCTTTGCATGATAAACAATCGAGTACCGAGAATATACAGCGACTCAAACCCAATCACAGCAGATTAGAGCGACACATGAGAGTCTTTGCAGTTATAATGGCAGGCGGAGTTGGATCACGGTTCTGGCCCAAAAGCCGGGAGGCAATGCCGAAGCAGTTTCAGAACGTATTTGGAGAAAGGTCCTTATACCAAAGGACGTACGACAGAATTTCGGAGGTTGTCACTCCCGAGAACACATTCGTTGTGACAAACCGTCTACAACAACCTGCAGCTTCCGCTCAATTGCCGCAACTCCCCGCGGAGAACATTATAGTTGAGCCGTTCGGAAGGAACACTGCTCCTTGCATCGCAGTCGCCGCGTCGGCTATTTCATCGATTACTGAGGATGCGGTGATGGTTGTCCTCCCGTCAGACCACCTGATTTCGCAGGAGGAGAATTTCGTCTCTCAACTCAAAGATGCAGTGCGTCTCGCCGATAAAGAGCGCTCCCTCGTCACCTTGGGCATAAGACCGACTCATCCCGAGACTGGTTTCGGTTATATCCATTTCGATCCAAACACGGAACAGAAAGAAGCATTAGACCATGTCGGTTACAACGTCATCGAGTTTAGAGAAAAACCGAATCTCGAGACTGCAATAAGCTTCCTCGCGAGCGGGGACTATCTCTGGAACAGCGGAATGTTCATTTGGCGGGTGGATGTGATACTGGAAGAATTGAAGAGAAACCTGACGCATTTTGCCGATTTCCATTCTCCCCTGAAATCCTCGTTCGGGAAGGCAGAGTTTGCCAAGCAACTGGAGGAATTCTATCTGCGCGTGCAATCCATTTCCGTGGATTATGCCGTTATGGAAAAAGCCAAGAACGTCCTGACAATACCGAGCAGCTTCACATGGAGCGATGTCGGATCGTGGGATGAAGTTTATAAGCTCGGTGACAGAAACGCCGACGGTAATTCGTTAAAGGGGGACGTTGTCAGCGTAAGGAGTTTAAACAATCTCATATGGACTGAAGAGAAGATGTTTGCACTGGTCGGAGTTGAAAACCTTATCGTCGTTGAGACAAAGGATGCCGTGCTGATTTGTAAAAGGGGAGAGTCTCAAGGCGTAAAAGAAATTGTGGAGATATTAATGAAGCAAGACAGACAGGATTTGGTTTGAAGACATTTCTGGCTGTCGCCATGTGCGCTTCGGCACTTTATCTCGCCGGATGCTCCGCAGCGGCACGTTTTACCGGTGCCGGGCCTGCCTCTTCTCCAGTTTCACCCAGCACGTTCCACGGAAAGGTTCTCCTGACAATACAAGGGGTGGCGTCATATTACTCGGAGGGATTCAATGGAAAGGAGACTGCAAGCGGCGAAATCTTTGACAAGAACGCATTGACCGCAGCTCACCGTGAATTCCCGTTCGGCACACTGCTGCGAGTAACAAATCTAAGCAACAACAAAAACGTCGAGGTAGTCGTAAATGATCGTGGCCCTGTTGACAGGTCGAGAATCATTGACCTATCAGAGGCTGCGGCCCGCGATATCGGAATGATCAAGGACGGAACGGTGCTCGTCAGGATCCAGGTGTTGAAGTGGGGCAACAATGACAAGTGAAATGTAATCAACATTCCGTGGCGGATGGTCTGTCTGCGTACTTCGATAGAAAGGCCAAGTTTTCCTCTTGAACAGAAAACTGAGAGGCTATTTAAGCATAATCGCCGCAGCATTATTCTGGGGAACTTCGGCGACTGCAGCGAAGTCCCTCTTTGAACGCAGTGTATCACCTCTGCTCCTCGTCGAATCACGCGTGATTCTTGCAACAGTTTTCCTCCTTCTGCTCTTCTGGATTGTGAGGCCTAGGTTGCTCAGAATCAGACTCGCTGATATGAGGGACTTCGCGCTCTTAGGCATTATCGGAGTAGCGGGTTCCAACTATTCATACTACATGGCAATCCAGGAAACATCCGTTGGGATTGCAATCCTAATGCAGTACACCGCTCCCACACTTGTGGCGATATACATGGTACTCACACGGCAGGAGAGGATCAGCCGCACAAAAATACTAGCCCTGTTGTCATCACTGGGGGGATGCATAATCATGGTGGGAGCGTTCGATCCGGCAATCCATTTGACTCCTCCGGGCATAGCGCTGGGAGCTTTATCGGCCGTTTGCTTCGCCTTCTTCAATGTCTACACCAAAGTGGCAAGTAAACGGTACTCCATATGGACCGCACTAACGTATACATTCATAAGCGCCAGCATATTCTGGATCGCGCTTGACGTCGTTTTTCATACCGGAATCTCCGTCAGCAGTCCCAGAGAAATGGGCGCTCTCGTGTTGTTCTCCTTATCGTCTGCGCTGATACCCTACTTCTTTTATTTCAACGGTCTGAAATTTCTTACCTCTTCGACCGCCATCATAGTATCTACCCTCGAGCCTGTGATTGCGATCTTCAGCGCATTTGTTATTTTAGGAGAGACACTGTACCCAGAACAGATAGCTGGTGGAGTGTTGGTAATATCTGCAGTCATACTCCTGGAGAATCGCAAGGAATGAGATCGGAGCGAAGAATTGAGAAGCTTTCCAGGGCGTTGAGGAGGACGCAGCCCGACCTGACCGTGGTGTTGGAAAACATCCATGATCCACATAATGTCAGCGCCATATTGAGAACCTGCGACGCCGTCGGCGTCAGAAATGTAAACCTTCTTTATACGGCAGAGGCGTTCCCGAAGATCGGGAAGAAGAGCTCCGCCAGTGCATATAAATGGGTCGAAAGAGAGAAATTCACGTCCGTCGAATCCTGCTATGATTCGTTGAGAGCCGCGGGGTTTACTATTGCCGCGAGCGTGCTGAACGAAAGGGCCGTATCGCTGTTTAATCTGGATCTAAATCAGAAGATTGCCCTTGTCTTTGGAAATGAACACAGAGGTGTGTCCGAACAGGCAAGCTTATCTGCGGACATCTGTTTTCAGATACCGATGTATGGCATGATTCAGAGCCTGAACGTTTCGGTTGCATCCGCGATAACGCTTTACGAAGCGCTGCGACAGAGGATTAAGACAGGGGAGAAATCACAGCCGAGAATCAGCGAGGAAGAATTTGAGCGGCTTCTCGCTGAATGGGTTAAGAAGTAACCCCTCACTTATGGTTTCTGGCCAAGCCGCAAAGCGAACCGCTCGTCAACATTTCTTTGCGTTCTTGGCGCCTTTGCGAGAGAAATAACTCTTTCAGTGAGGCATTACGTTAAGAAGTAAGCGGAGGTTGATTTTGTCCGAAGTAAGGAGTAAAATTCTACTAGTCGGAGGAGGTCATGGCTGAAACGTTAACTCTCAAAGGTATACTCCAGGAGCACACGGTAGAGGGAGAATTGTATGAAAAACTGGAGAACGAATGGGTGCTCTGCTATGCCTGTGGACATAGATGTAAGATTAAACCAGGCCGTGATGGAATCTGTCATGTAAGGTTCAATCGGGACGGCAGACTCATGGTTCCGTACGGATATGCCGCCGGGGTCCAACTCGATCCGATAGAGAAGAAGCCCTTCTTTCACGCGTTTCCAGGTGCGAGTGCGCTGAGCTTTGGAATGCTCGGTTGTGACTATCATTGTGCTTACTGCCAGAACTGGATAACCAGTCAGACTCTTAGAGATCCCTCGGCGATGTCGCAGCCCGAGTTCATCGGACCGGAGAAAATCGTCGAGATGGCAATGGTATACAAATCACCGGTGCTGGTCTCAACCTATAACGAGCCGTTGATCACGAGCGAATGGGCAGTGGAGATACTTAAGCTGGCCAAACCGTACGGAATCCACGGCGCCTACGTCTCTAACGGCAACGCGACCCTGGAAGTTATCGATTTCATAAGCCCGTACGTCAAATTGTACAAGGTAGATCTAAAAGGTTTCGACGAAAGAAAGTACAGACAACTCGGCGGAAGACTCGGTGTCGTCCTTGATGCAATTCGCATGTTAAAGGAAAAAGGCTTCTGGGTAGAGATAGTTACTCTCGTCATTCCCGGGTTCAATGACAGTGATGAAGAGCTTAGGAGCATTGCGAAATTCATTGCATCCATATCCTCCGATATACCCTGGCATGTGACCGCATTCCACCAGGATTACCGTATGCTTGACAGACAAAACACCGGCGCGAAGGCGCTTATGCGGGCTGCGGCCATCGGCAAAGAAGCCGGGTTGCTTTTTGTTTACGCGGGCAATCTACCTGGGATGGTAGTCAATCTTGAGAACACCTATTGTCCATCATGCAACACGACTCTGATAGAGCGGGAAGGTTTCAGAGTTTTGAAGAACCGCATAGTAGACGGGATGTGTCCCAAATGCGATAGAAAGATTCCCGGCGTATGGAAGTAGATATTTTTCTTTCACAGGATGAGAAAAGGGAGCTCTTGTCGATTGCGCGACAAGCTGCCACACGCGCCGTGTCCCGTCAAGGGTACGTACCGGTGGAACCGAGTAGCCGGGAGCTAAAGAGAAAAGCCGCCGGGTTTGTTACCCTGCGTGAAAACGGCGAGCTGAGAGGATGTATCGGCTACGTTGAAGCGCGCCTCCCGCTCTACCAAACGATCGCCGAGACTGCCGCGAAAGCGGCCGTTGGTGATCCGAGGTTCGAACCGGTTTCGGAGACGGAACTGAAGAATATCGAAGTTGAAATATCCGTACTTTCACCCTTGCACGAGATCAAGAGCACAGATGAAATCATCATAGGCAAACACGGTGTTCTGGTCGAGAAAGATTTTTACAGAGGTTTGCTTCTTCCACAGGTCGCAACAGAGAACAACTGGGACAAAGAACAATTCCTGAGCTATACTTGTACAAAAGCCGGTTTGGACCGCGATTGTTATAAGAATCCGAGAGTAAGAATTTACGTTTTTACTGCTGATGTTTTCAGTGAAGAGGAGTTCGGCGCAGCCAGAGAGGAGAGCATCGTTGAAAGAACGTGACTTTGTCCGCCCGCCAACCGTTGCCGGATTCTTCTATCCGGAAGACAAGCGTGAGCTGGAAAAGACCTGCCGGACGCTCCTTGAGAAAGCCAGGTACAACATAAAAGTCAAGCCGAAGGGAAGAGTCTTCGGGGTGGTATCGCCTCATGCGGGCTATCAGTACAGCGGATATACGGCCGCATATGGTTATGCTCTTCTTAACAAGGACGACTACGATGTTGTGATAGTTGTTTCCCCAAGCCATCGGGAATACTTTGAAGGTATATCGGTATTTTCCGGAAAGGCCTACTCGACACCACTTGGTGACATAGAAGTGGACAAGTATTTGCGGGATTCATTCCTTGAGTTCGGCGGCGACCTTGTCATCGAGTCACGGGCAGGTCACAAGACGGAGCACGCATTGGAAGTACAACTGCCGTTTCTTCAACTTACGCTTGAGCATTTTAAGCTTCTCCCCATAGTAATGGGAGACCAGAGGTCAGACTACTGCAGAGCATTAGGCAATGTCATCGGTGATCTTGCCAACGGGAAGCGCATTTTGGTTGTTGCCAGCTCCGACTTATCCCACTACCATGACTACGATACTGCAAATCAGATGGACAAGGTCTGCTCCGACGATATCGGCAGATTAGACCCGGATGGGTTGCTACGGCATCTCGAGACACGGAGCTGTGAAGCCTGCGGAGGCGGCCCAATTGCTTCCTGCCTCTATGCAGCAAACAAGATCGGTGCAAAGGAATCAAGTATACTCTATCACTGTAATTCTGGCGATACTACTGGCGATAAGTCCGGGGTTGTCGGATACTTATCAGCTATAATTTCATGACAAGAAGCGCTGTTGACTTCTCTCTCATTGGTCCGGGCAGGGTCGGTTCAAGTGTTGCACTTGCGCTTTCCGAGAGCGGGTACTCCTGCCGTTCCATAGTTTACAAGCCACTATCGCGTCGGGAACGGCGGCTCTTAACGGACAAGTTCCCTCGTGCCAATCTTGTCACTTCACCAGCCAAACTCCTCCCCGATTTCAAGGTCCTATTTATTGCCGTCAAGGATGACCAGATCTGCGACATCGCTGCGGAATTGTCTCGAGTGAGTGATATAGACTGGAAGTGCAAGACAGTACTACATTTCAGTGGAATAGTCGGATTGGAGGCGTTGTCAAATCTGCAGGAGCTTGGAGCTTCAACTGGCGCACTTCATCCAATTTCTCCATTCGCGGCGAAGTACTCGCCCGAGTTTGCAAGATCCATCTACTACGATTTTCTCGGAACAGCAACGGCACTCCGGTATGCACGAGAAATTGTTAAGAGACTTCAGTCCAAACTCATTGTATTGCACTCTGAAGAGGAGAGAGCCCTCTTACACATCGCAAGCGTAATAGCATCCAACTCCGTTGTCATTGCCGTAAAGAGCGCAGAAGAAATGATATCAAGTTTCATTAAAAGGCGGGATTCTAAGTCCATTTTAAACAATCTATTGTCATCGACTACCGAGAACATTTCCAGTAAAGACGGTATTGACGCTCTGACCGGCCCGTTGGTACGCGGAGACATTAATGTCATTGAATCACACATAAAGGCACTTCGAGGAAAGGTCCGGGTACTGCAATTTTACAAATCGTCATCACTGCTCGGTATTGAGGCAATGCTTAAACAGGAACACAACGGACGACGGAGAACAACTTTAATCAAAATCAAGAAACTACTGGAGGCAGAATGAAACTGAAGGCCTTAATTGCAAGTGGAGGAAGAGGAACACGGCTAAGACCGATCACACATACTCATAACAAACACCTCATACCGATTGCAAATAAACCTATCTTGCATTACGCAATTGAAGCGGCGGCGGCGGCCGGAATTACCGAGATCGGAATTGTTACAAATGCAGACAGCGACGAGGTACCGAGTGCCATAGGCAACGGAGAAAGATGGGGAGTAAAAATAATATACATTTCGCAGGAAGCCCCGTTAGGTCTTGCCCATGTAGTGAAGATAGCTGAGCCCTTTATCGGAAACGACAATTTCATATTCTACCTGGGAGACAACATGGTGGTCGGAGGTGTGAAGCGATACGTGGATGCATTTACGGTGAGCGGAGCAAACTGCTATCTGACTCTCGCTAAAGTAAAGGATCCCGAAAGGTTCGGCGTCCCCGAGATTAAGGACGGAATGATCGTGAAGGTCGAAGAGAAGCCTAAACAACCGAAGAGCAACTATGCAGTTGCTGGTATATACATTTACGACAGACACATCTTCGAAGCGGTTAATAAAATCAACCCCAGTGCACGCGGCGAATTTGAAATCTCTGATGCGCACCAGTACCTCATTGACCACGGATACAAAGTAGGATTCTCCGAAATTACCGGATGGTGGAAAGACACAGGAAAGCCAACCGATTTGCTGGAAGCTAACCGGCTCATCCTCGAGAACATGGATCCTTCAATCGAAGAGGCTGTGGACGTGGATTCCCGCAGCGATGTTGCAGGCAGGGTAGTACTGCAAAAGGGATGCAAGATCATAAACAGTAAAGTCAGAGGCCCGGCAATTATCGGCGAGAATGCGGTGATAGAGAACAGCTACGTGGGTCCTTTTTCTTCGATAGGCTCGGAAACACGTGTGACAAACAGCGAAGTCGAATACAGCATCATATTGAAAGGGTGCCGGGTTGCCGATGCGGGAATGAGAATCGAAGGAAGCCTGCTTGGCAACGATGTGGAAATCGTGAGAGCGGACGGCAAACCTCGCGTTCAGCGGTTCATGATCGGCGACCAAAGTCGTGTCGAGGTCGCATAATCGATGGAGCAATAGACAATGGACTTTCAGACTATCGTATATCAGAAGTCGGGGCATGCAGGAATCATAACATTAAACCGACCTGACAAGCTTAACGCGCTGAACAGCACCGTCCTGGAAGAATTGGGGGCGGCACTGAATCTTGCCGAGTCCGACTCGGAAGTTGCAGCTGTCATAATAACAGGTTCAGGAGAAAAGGCATTCGTTGCAGGCGCGGATATATCAGAACTGAATAAGCTGAACGTTGCGACAGGCAAAGAATTCGCCGAAAGAGGACAAGCCTTGTTCCAACACATCGAACAATTTGGGAAACCTGTTATAGCGGCGATCAACGGTTATGCGCTCGGCGGTGGAAGTGAACTTGCGTGGGCTTGCCATATCCGCATCGCATCAACTAATGCGAAATTTGGCCAGCCTGAAGTCAGCCTCGGAATAATCCCTGGTTATGGAGGGTCACAGAGGCTGGTGCGGCTGGCTGGCCGAGGTATTGCAACGGAATTGATCGTCACCGGAAACCAGATCGATGCTGAAACCGCCCTTCGACTGCGCCTTGTCAATGCGGTAGTCGACCAGTCCCAATTGCTGTCAAATGCCATGAAGATGGTCGATTTGATTGCGGGACGGGCCCCCATTGCTGTTAGGCTTGCATTGCAGGCCATCGAAGCTGCCGTACAATCCACGCAAAGAGAGGGAATGAAGATCGAAGCCCAGCTGTTTGCATTATCATGCGGGACGGACGATAAAAAGGAAGGGACTTCAGCTTTTCTAGAAAAGCGAAAACCGACCTGGAAGGGAAGATAGCATCCTCCCCGAGAAACCGAAGTCCTTTCATGCTCCACTCCTTTTCAGTAAATTGTTGAAGCAATGTCAACGAGCGTTAGCAAATCAAGAATAGTGGTTGCAATGAGCGGTGGTGTCGATTCATCACTCGCAGCAGTTCTGATGAAGGAAATGGGATATGATGTAATCGGCGTAACAATTAAGACGTATGACTATGAAGACGTCGGGGGGAACGATAACAGGGATTCAAGCTGCTGCTCAATTGACGGGATCAATATGGCAAGAAGTGTCGCCGAAAGACACCAGTTTCCTCATTACGTTTTTGATTTCAGCAAGCGTTTCAAGAGAGAAGTGATCGACGAGTTTGTAGGAGAATACCTGGCAGGCCGCACTCCAAATCCATGTGTCATTTGCAATAGAAAAATCAAATGGGAATACCTGCTGGAGAAGGCGGAAAGCCTCGGAGCCGCGGGCATTTGCACGGGCCATTATGCCAGAGTCAGATTTGACGATGAGCTCAAGAGGTTCATACTTTCAAGAGGCAAGGATTCGACTAAGGATCAATCGTATGCGCTGTACGGCTTGACTCAAGAGAGTCTGAGCAAGACAGTCTTCCCACTGTCTGATCTATCCAAACCGGAAGTTCGCAAGATGGCTATGGAACGCGGACTGGCGAGTGCCAAGAAGCCTGAGAGTTATGAGATATGTTTCGTTGCGGACGACGACTACGGCAGATTTCTCATGGATGCCGTGCCGGGACTGGAGAAAAGGATTAACGGGGGTGAAATACTATACAATGGCCAGCCAATTGGAAAGCATCGTGGATATGCTTTTTATACGATAGGTCAACGTAGAGGACTGGGTGTCAGCGGCAAAGAGCCGCTTTACGTTAAGAACATCGACCCGATCAGGAACTCCATCGATGTTGATGTGGAATCAGGCCTATATGCCAAGGCTCTTATAGCCGAACGCGTCAATCCCGTAAAGTACCCCGAGCTTCCGGAAGGGAGAATTTTCAAGGCAAAGATAAGATATAAAGATCCTGGGGCGGAATGTCTGGTGAAGCGGACCGGTTCCGCCGAAATAGAAGTCGAGTTTTTGAATCCGCGAAGGGCAATAACACCCGGGCAGAGCGTCGTTCTTTACGAAGACGATGACGTGGTGGCCGGTGGCGTCGTTTCACAGGTAGTTGGGTGACATGGCAAAGTATTCTGTTCTGATTGCAGATGACGATGAGTCTCAGCGAAATGTACAGAAGTTGGTCCTGGGGGAAGTCGCAAGCATTATCGAAGCGGAACTGAAGATCGATGAGACCACTAACAGCGTGGAAACCAGGAAATTCATAAATAAAAATGAGTACGACCTGATTATACTGGACAATGAGTTCAAGGACGATTTGAACTACGGCCATTTGCCGGGGATTGCGATCCTGCAGCTAATGAGAAGGAGCGGACCGAACAGGTCTTCGCCGACCGTTTTTTGCAGCGGCGATCCGTACAGTACTCTGGGGCCCATGGCTGAGAGATACGGCGCTATTTACTATCCGAAGGCAAAGGCGGATCTCGAAGAGCTGACTAAACTCTACCTTAAGCTCCTGCAGAAATAGATTACTTCTCGACGACCAGCACCACGTGCTGAGCCTTATCTATCAGTTTTAAGAGCGGATAATCGATAACTCGCCAGATTTGCAGGGGCAGTCTTGCGAATAATCTCGCCACCCTCAGGTTTGCGAGTACTTTGCTCCCAAAGAGGTACACATTCTTTTTTGCAGAAGGAAACAGCGACAGAAGCATTTCTCTGTCGAAACTGTGCAGATGAGCATTAAGCGGGGTTACCTGGTTGCAATGGATGCAGAGTGTGTACCGGAGCCTTTCTTTGTATGGCGTCGATACAATCGCCCTTCCACCCGGCTTCAGTACTCTCCAGATTTCCCGTGAAGCCGTTTCAGGTGTATTGAGATGTTCCAGGATCTCGGAAGCTATTACGAGGTCAAGCGACTCGTCCTTGAACGGCAGATGGTGCGCGTCAGCGAGCGCCTGTGCAGAGGAATCGGATTTAAGCGATCCGAGGTTTCGCAATGACAAATCGACGTGGTAAAGCTGTTCGTGAGGAATCCTGGATGTCCATCCGCTGCCGCTGCCGATATCAAGAACGCGCGCCTTCTTTCCGGCAAAACCGAGAAGGAATTCCCTGAAAAGCCTTTCGTATGCCACATCAGTGGGGTCCGGGTTGTCGAAATAATCGAAATGTTCGGCGTCCAGTTTGTAGTGATTTATATAGTCGTCACATCGATTCACTTCTGAATCCTTTCGAGTTCTCCCGCAAATATCCGTAAGGCCTCATCATCGTATAACACGAAAGTCACCCTTCGAAGGCTCTTTGCAGTCCGAAGAAACTTATGGACTTCGGTTATCATTATCTCTGCAGCCGTCTGCAGGGGAAAACCGCCGACGCCCGTCCCAAGTGCTGGAAAAGCCAATGATTTTATTCCCTTGGCGTCGGCAACACTCAGGCTGGAGGCGGTTGCTTTCTGTATTTTGTCCGAGTCTGTCTGAAGATCCTGGCCCATGACTGCCGCATGAATCACATAACCGGCGGACAGCGCGCCCCCGCTCGTCAGGATTGCCTCACCGACGGTTCTCGGTCCCAGTTTCATTGCTTCTTCCTCGATGATCACACCGCCTTTTCGCTTGATTGCTCCGGCGACTCCTCCGCCCATCCAGAAGTGGTTATTAGCCGCGTTTACGATTGCTTCGCTGTCGTAGTCGGTGATATCTCCTTGGATCACTTCAATAGATTTGTCGCCGTCTCTAAAAATCAACTCCCGCTCCGAGTAAAAAGTTGTTTAACAGTATTCCTTCCCGATTGAGAAGCCCACTTACCTCGGTCTCTTGGAGGCCGTTAAACGAGGGATACATTTTCATATCGCGATTGGCTTCAAAAGTTAATTCCAGAAAGCTCATTTCTGCAATTCGGGCCGGTTGATTACACCATGACGGCTGGTCACCATGTCTACGTGAACCATTAGAACAAAGAATAAAGACCGCCTTGATTTTGACTTCGGCATAGCACTATTTTAATCCGTAATTGCAGTGCGAACAAGAGTCTACTTCATCCTAATCAGCCTAATCTCAGTGTCGGCAGTCTTCAGCGGCTGCTTCATGTGGGGTTATGTACAACAAGGCTACAAGAATTTCTCCGCCTATTTCAATACTTATTATAACGCGCAGACTGCGTTTGACAAGGGGCTAACCGAGCTCAAGAATAATCTGAAAGAAAACGAAATAAATCAGATCGCGGGGAGCGTACAAACACCCTTCCAAATCAGCCCAACCATCCGTCAGAATTTCGACCTGGCAATCGCAAAAGCCTCAAAGGTTCTTCAGCTGTATCCCATGTCGGAGTTTACAGAAGACTGTTTGTTCATGATAGGCATAAGTTACTACTATGAAGGTGACAATCTGCAGGGGCAGAGAAAGTTCGTTGAAGCGGAATCCACGTTCCCGAAGAGCAAGAGAGTTGCAGAAGCGCGGATGTATTACGGCAGCATGCTGATAAAGAGCCTGAATTACGATCAAGGACTCAAAACAGTTGAGGCCGCGCAGGCTTTGGCGCGCAAAGAAAAGAATCAGGCGATCGTAACGAAGTGTTCGGATATCTTATCTGATTACTTCCTTAGCAGGGGCGATACTGTCAGGGCAGCTGCATATCTCGACACTGCTGCCACTCAATCAAAGGACGACCAGTCGGCTATATATGCCTGCCAGGCAGGAAATCTTCTGATGGCTATCGGTCGATACAACGAAGCAGAACAGGAATACCAGAAGTCTTGGAACGAGGCACGTGACATTCGTTTGCGATTTTATTCAAAGTATTACCTTGCGAGAGCCGAAAGGATGGAAGGTCATTTCAACTTGGCGCTTAGCGACGTCGCGCGGTTGAGGGGGGATGACAAGTTCTTCCAGTTTTTCCCCCTGCTCGAATACCAGAGAGCGGCCGTCCTCTACGATTCGGGGAAAGTTTCGACAGCAGTGCAAGCTTTTCAGAAAATTGATACTGCATATGCCACGAGTGAGGCTTCGACCCGAAGCACATTCAGACTCGGCAATATTTACCTGCGGAAGGTAGGGGACTACCAAACGGCGCTGAAGTACTACCAGAAATGTTCGGGCCACCCGTCTGTTGTAGGCTTAAGCGATAGAGCCAGAGAAATGGCAATGACGCTGCAGGATTACTTCATAAGAAGTTATAGAGTCGCGCTTTCCGACAGCCTATACGATCGTGCGCGTATAGAGGAAAAGAAAAAAGATTCTGCTACTGTACAATCCCAGGCCAATTTGGATTCACTCTATGAGCATGCAGCCGGAGCCCGAAGAGACCTGGCGGGTTACTATATGTTCAGGCTGCGTGTCCCTGATTCGGCAATCGTTTCATACAGGATCATCGTGGACAAGTTTCAAAAATCGCGAGAATATCCATCCGCTCTTTACACCCTCGGGGAGTACTATTATTCCACAGGTGATTCTGCCGACGGGCGAAAATACCTGCAGGAACTAGTAAAGGAACACCCGGAATCTGAGTTTGCCGCATCAGCCAGCCTGCTGCTGGACATGCCTCCTCCTCCGGTAAAAATCGACTCTTCACAGGTAGAATACGACCAGGCAATAGAGCTTGTGAATCAAGACCACCCGGATTCAGCGCTTACCACGCTGAGGAAACTTGCTTCAAGCCGCTCCGCAACGGTGGCACCTCAGGCGCTCTACGCAGCGGGTTGGGTGTACGAACATAAATTAAGAGAGCCTGATTCTGCCTTCGTGTACTACAAAAGGCTTCAGACCGAATATCCGTCCAGCAATTTCACTACCCACGTTGCGCTGGCTTTGACCGGTTACGAACAGGCTCAATTCGACAGCGCGGCGGCGAGACAACGACGAGAAATGGCTCGAAAGGATAGCCTGTCGAGATTGACTTCATCCGAACCCGCCAAAGGGACTCCGCAGACTATTCAGCCAGCTGGCCGGAAGCCAAGCCAAGTAGAACCTCTCAAGCACTCCACAATAGATTCGCTCTCGATTAGCAAAGATCGCCTGAGAATTTTGAGGGAGGCAGACTCAACGAAGAAGGCAGTGGGAGAAATACCTCCGCGTAATCAAGGGGTGGATTCGGTTCAAAAGTTGAAACAATTCCCGATAGATTCAATCGAAATTCGTCATCACATCCTTAAAGACTCGACGAAGTACTAGGACAAATCTTGCCGACAAATCAATTCCTCGAATCTGCGTCTGTGATTGAAACCCGTGAAGTTGCCGCACAGACCTTCTTAACGGAATTTAGTTCCCCCAAGATTGCCGCAGCAGTGAAACCGGGGCAGTTTGTAATGCTTTCTTTTCCCAATACGCTTGACCCGCTTCTCCCGCGGGCGTTTTCCGTCTGTGAAACAAAAGGAGATAGAGTAATTCTTTTCTACGTGGCGGTTGGCAAGGGAACCACGCGGCTCTCAAAGATGCAGCATGCTGAGAAGGTCGTTCTGAATGGACCTCTCGGAACAGGGTTTCCAGAATTATCGCGTGGAGAGAAAGTCTGGATCGCGGTGGGAGGATCGGGTGCAGCGGTGCTTCCGATCATAATTTCTGCAGCGAACAACTCCGGCGCATCGCCTACTGCTTTCTACGGGGCAAGGACAAAGAATCAGCTTATGCAGTTCAATCACATTCGAATCGAGTTTGCTACCGACGACGGCTCAGCCGGTTTTCATGGCACAGTGGTCGAATTACTCAAGGACAAGATGCATGACAGCAGGCCCGATAAGATTTTCGCCTGTGGACCTACGCCTATGCTCGCAAGCGTCCAACGGGAGTTTCAGGATAAGATCCGGACCTACATTTCCGTAGAGACTCCAATGGCATGCGGCATGGGGCTCTGCCAGGGTTGTCCGGTCAAAAGGAAGGATGGGACCGGATACTATCTTGCATGCAAAGATGGTCCGGTATTCGATGCGCGAGTAATAGAACTTGCCGCAGGGGCGGTGTGAAATGAAGACGAATCTAAGAGTCCGCATCGGAAACCTCGAATTGAAGAACCCTTTGATGACCGCCTCCGGTACATCCGGGTATGGCGATGAACTTGGAGATTATTTTGATGTTTCCACGCTGGGCGCGATAGTCTCGAAATCACTGACTCTTAAACCGAAGATTGGCAACGAGCCCCCGCGTGTGACCGAGGTCGCCTGTGGCATGCTCAATTCGATTGGCTTGGCGAATATTGGAGTCGAGCGGTTTATTTCCGAAAAACTTTCCAAGCTGAAGGGCTCCGGTGCTACGATCATCGCAAACATAGCGGCCAAGAGAGCTGAAGACTACCTCTCGCTAGCCGAAATGCTCTCAGACAGAGCAGACATTCAAGGCCTGGAGATTAACCTGTCATGCCCGAATGTGAAAGAGGGAGGAATTGAATTCGGCAGCGACCCGAAGATGCTTGGTACGATAACACGTCTGGCTAGGAATGCATTTCCAAGGACTCTGCTCGTCAAGTTGACCCCGAATGTTACCCGTATAAGCGAATTGGCTAAAGCCGCGGAAGGCGAGGGCGCGGATGGGGTCACTGTAGCAAATACCTATGTGGGAATGGCAATCGACATTTACAAACGTGCGCCGAAGATACACACAATTACCGGCGGATTATCGGGACCAGCGATCAAGCCGCTGACGATGGCGAAGGTGTATGAAGTGCGCAAATCCGTAAATATACCGATAGTAGCGAGCGGGGGAGTTTTCACCTGGCAGGATGTAATAGAATATCTCATCGCTGGCGCCTCCGCGGTGGAAATCGGAACGGTGCTGTTTGCCAAACCAAACGTCCCCGAGGAACTGTTGATCGGCATTGAAAATTATCTCTCTAGTTCAAATCTGGAGAATATTTCAGAACTCATTGCTAGTCTGAGGACCGGCATCGACAGGGCACCCACGCATTGACGCAAGGCGAAGTTCTTTAAGCCGGCCTTTATGCTTTTCAGGACGACACACCTTGCGTCCGCATTCGCATGAATCTTCATAGAGAACTTTGAGGCTAAGCTTTTTGTTCGATCTAAAAGGAAACAAGTTGAAGCCAGAAGAAGCCAATAGCTTTTTATATTCACTCGAAAGATTTGGGATGAAAATGGACCTGCAAAATATCAGGTCCTTGATGGAATACTCCGGGAATCAGCATCGAGGGTTAAGGGCTGTTCATGTGGCCGGCACCAATGGTAAAGGAAGCACTTGTGCCGCTATCGCCAGCGTCCTGACTTCAATGGGCTACCGGACGGGGCTTTATACTTCGCCGCATATCTTGAGCCTCACCGAGCGCATCAGAATAGACGGCAGGCAAATAGCCGAGGCTGACCTTGCCGGCTTGACCGAGTTTTTTGAGCCTAAGATCGTCGAGCTCAAGGCTACCTACTTTGAAGCCCTGACGGCGATAATGTTCAAGCATTTTTCCGACAACCGCGTTGACTATGCCGTGATAGAGACAGGCTTAGGTGGGAGACTCGATGCCACAAACATAATTGATCCAATTGTTTCGGTTGTCACAGGGATCGGGTTGGACCATACCGAGCTACTCGGGACCACGGTGGAACAAATAGCTTCTGAAAAGGCTGGAATAATCAAACGCGATCGTCCGGCGGTGATAAATGTGAACCAGGAGTCAGTCAGGAACGTATTTAAACGTGTCGCATCGGAGAGTAATTCGGCAGTCTATTTCGTTGACGACGTTTCCCATTACATCGTGACCGGGAACGGAGTGGAAAGCTCTTCATTCGATGCAAGAGTCTTCGGAATTGACTACCCCGGCTTGAAGATAGGACTTGGCGGGAAGCATCAGGTCAAGAATGCGGCTACAGCACTTTCGGCTTTACACCTGATTGGAAACTCGGGGATAAAGATCGAGAGGGATGCGATCTACAAAGGGTTTGAGGAAATCAGGAGGAATACCGGAATCCGAGGGCGGCTTGAGGTGATATCCCACGATCCTCTCGTGGTTCTTGACGTCGGCCACAATCCTGACGGCATTCAAGCCGTACTTGAAAGTCTGTCTGAATTCGAGGGGAGACCGGGCACATTGCTTTTTGCTGCCATGAGGGATAAAGATGTCAAATCAATGTTAAGCATCTTGCGGGAGAGGTTTGCAAATATTATCTTGACCCAGCTTCAAGTAGGGCGATCCCTTAATGTTGCAGAGTTGAACAAATTAGCAGATGATATTAAATTAAAGGCGCCAGTGTTTGGCAATTCCACTGATGCATTGAGAGCCGCACTGAACCAAACTAGCGGAGATAGTTTTCTTTTGATCTCGGGATCCCATTATCTGGCAGGTGAAACGTTGCCACTGATGGAAAAGACCGTGTTTGACTTTGAGAGTCTCTAAATTACATCAATTCCTTTTTGGGAATTCCAATCCCCCAGGATCTTTCGGACCTGACCCGATGAAGGGTAGATAGATCGTACGACAAGATTTTATCCGATGGTGCAAGTGCACTGTTATCAGGATTTCACTCAACATTTCAAAAGTAATTCAAATTTCTTAGGAGGTAGTTTTCGATGACTGTAGATCTTGCAGAGCTGCAGGGAATGAAAGTCGCAGAATTGCATAAGTTGGCAAGAGAATTGGAGATTCCCGGCTATAGTGGACTGAGAAAAGAGGAAGTCATTTTCAAAATCATGGAGAAGCAGAGCGTGACCGTTAAGGAAGCGCCGCGAGCTGAGGCACAGGTAGTGCAGCCGGAATCACCGGGCATTTCAGTCAGCGCCGGTGTCCTGGACGTCCATGGTGATGGTTATGGATTCCTTCGCTCTCCAAAGTATAACTATTTGTCATCACCGGATGACATATATGTTTCTCCTTCACAAATCAAGAAGTTTGGTTTGATGACAGGAGACACCGTGAGCGGGCAGATCAGACCGCCTAAAGAGGGAGAGAAATTCTTCGCACTCCTTCGGGTGGAACGGGTCAACTTCAGAGACCCCGAGTTCACCCGCGAGAGAGTGATGTTCGACAATCTCACCCCGCTTTATCCCAACGGGAAGCTGCATCTCGAAACGGTGCCGGGTGAATATTCGATGAGAATAATCGATCTATTGGCACCCGTCGGCATGGGACAGCGCGGAATGATCGTTTCACCACCAAAAGCGGGAAAAACTATCCTGCTGCAGAAAATCGCCAACAGTATTACTCGAAATCATCCGGACGTAAGGTTGATAGTCCTTCTCATAGACGAACGTCCCGAGGAAGTGACCGACATGGAGCGGTCGGTGAATGCAGAGGTTGTCAGCTCCACGTTTGACGAAGAGCCTCAGCGCCACACTCAGGTTGCGGAAATGGTCCTCGAGAAAGCAAAGCGACTGGTCGAAGCGAAAAACGATGTCGTCATTCTGCTCGACAGTATCACCCGCCTCGCGAGAGCCTACAACGCTACCGTGCCTCATAGCGGAAAGATACTTTCCGGCGGTATTGATTCTAATGCGCTGATCAAGCCGAAACGCTTCTTCGGTGCGGCGAGAAACATTGAAGAAGGGGGAAGCCTGACCATCATAGCTACCGCACTAATAGAAACCGGCAGCAGAATGGATGAGGTTATTTTCGAAGAGTTCAAAGGAACCGGCAACATGGAAGTGGTACTCACACGTGAGCTCGCCGATAAGAGAATATTCCCTGCGATCGATGTCAACCGCAGCGGAACCAGACACGAAGAACTTCTACTTTCCCCCGATGAACTCAACAGAATCTGGGTATTACGGAAGATACTAAGTGATTATTCTCCAGTCGATGCGATGGACTTCTTGCTAGACAAGATGCGTGGAACTAAGAACAATAAGGAATTCCTTAAGGCAATGAACAGCTAAAAAAGGAGGTCCAAATGAGACAGGTGATTATTGCGAGCGCCTGTCGCACTCCGATCGGCTCTTTTCAGGGGGCATTAAGCAGTCTGACTGCACCAAAGCTTGGGGCACTTGCTATCCAGGAGGCGGTAAAGCGCGCGGGTATTTCGCCGGAGCAGGTCGAAGAGGTATTTATGGGTTGCGTCTTGACTGCGGGGGTGGGCCAAGCGCCAGCCAGACAAGCTTCGATTTTTGCGGGTTTGCCGAATACCACCCCGTGTACTACAATCAACAAAGTATGCGGCTCCGGGCTCAAGTCGGTAATGCTGGGGGCACTTACGATCATGACGGGCGAGGCCGACATCGTCGTTGCGGGCGGGATGGAGAGCATGTCAAACGCTCCGTATCTGCTCGACAAAGCAAGGTCGGGGTACAGAATGGGCGATGGGAAGATCATCGACTCAATGGTGAAGGATGGGCTGTGGGACGTTTACAATGATTATCATATGGGAAGCGCGGCGGAGCTCTGTGCTCGCGAATGTCACATTCCGCGCGATGCACAAGATGAATTCGCCGCCATGAGTTACAGGCGTGCATTGGAGGCCATCGAGAAGGGCTATTTCAGTGATGAGATCGTTCAGGTGCCCATCAAGTCACGGGATGGCTCGATCACTTACGTCGTTGAGGACGAGGAACCAAGAAAAGTCAAGTTTGAGAAGATACCACAGCTGAAACCGGCCTTCGAGAAAGAGGGGACCGTAACTGCAGCGAATGCGAGTAAGCTAAATGACGGCGCCGCTGCGCTCGTGCTCATGTCGGAAGAAAAGGCAAAAGAACTCGGCGTGAAACCGCTCGCCAGAATTGCTGCCCAGGCTTCATCGGCACAGGCGCCTGAATGGTTCACAATTGCTCCTGCTACTGTTATCGAAAAACTCTTCAAGAAAACAGGTTTCAGGAAGGACGACATAGACCTGTTTGAAATCAACGAGGCTTTTTCGGTAGTTTCACTGGCGGTCAGGCAATTATTAGATCTCGATTTAAAAAAAGTAGACGTACACGGCGGTGCAGTCGCGCTGGGCCATCCCATCGGGGCGAGCGGCGCAAGAATTCTAACGACGCTTATCTATGCGATGCAGAGACGCGACTTACATCGCGGGCTTGCGGCAATCTGTATCGGAGGAGGAGAAGCGGCGGGAGTAATAATTGAAAGGTAAAGGATGGAGATCAGCAATGTAGCGGTCATTGGTGCGGGGACGATGGGGAACGGAATAGCCCACGTGCTCGCGTTATCGAAATTCAAGGTAAATTTGATTGACGTGCGACGGGACGCAGTGGAAAGAGGAATGGGATACGTCCGCCATAACATGGACAGGCAGGTGAACAAGGGCATCATTACGGAAGACCAGAAAACCGAGGCCCTGAACAGAATATCTCAATCAACATCGGTAGAAACGGGGGTTCGCGACGCGGACTTCGTCATAGAAGCAGCAACGGAAAATATCAAGGTGAAGAAGGACCTTTTTCATACTTTGAGCGACATCTGCAAACCAGATGCTCTTCTCGCGAGCAACACTTCGTCCATCTCGATTACTGATCTTGCCGCAGCCACATCCAAGCCGGACAAAGTGATAGGCATGCATTTCTTTAACCCGGTACCCGTAATGAAGCTCATCGAAATTGTCCGCGGCATAGCTACTTCTAATGAAACGTACGAGGCGGTGCGCAATCTCTCATACAAGATTGACAAAGTGCCCGTAGAGGTGCAGGATTATCCGGGATTCGTGTCCAATCGTATTCTGATGCCGATGATAAACGAAGCAATCTTCTGCGTTATGGAAAGTGTCGCCTCTGCCGAGGCGGTTGACACAGTGATGAAGCTCGGAATGAATCACCCGATGGGCCCTCTTGCCCTCGCAGATTTGATCGGGCTTGACGTTTGTCTTGACATAATGAACGTTCTTTTTCATGGAACAGGTGACCCCAAATACAGGCCTTGCCCACTTCTCAAAAAGATGGTGGCAGCAGGCTACTTAGGCAGAAAATCCGGTAAGGGATTTTATACATACGATGCAAAAACATCGTAACAGCGTTCATAACTTCACAGACTCAAAACAGGAGCGGTGAGATGGTTGATTTCGAGTTGAGCGAGGAACAATCGATGATCAAGCAAGCGGCACGTGATTTCGCGGACAAGGAACTCGCAATTGGTGCAGCCGAGCGAGACGAAAAAGAAGAATTTCCACGGGAACAGATTCGACAAATGTCAGAGCTGGGCTTCATGGGGATGATGGTCCCCGCGGAATATGGAGGAGCCGGGCTCGACACCGTAAGTTACGTCCTAGCGCTCGAAGAGATTAGCAGGGCGGATGCTTCGGCGGGCGTCATAATGAGTGTTAACAATTCACTCGTATGCTGGGGGCTCGAGAAATTCGGCTCTCCCGTGCAGAAGGAAAAGTATTTGAAACCGCTCGCCTCCGGGAAATTGCTCGGGGCTTTCTGCCTATCTGAGCCGGAGGCTGGAAGCGACGCAGTTAACCAGAGAACAACCGCGTCGCGGGACGGCAAATTCTACGTACTTAACGGTGCCAAAAATTTCATCACGAACGGTGCCAACGCGGATGTGCTTCTAGTCATGGCGGCAACCGATAAATCCAAAGGTGCCCGCGGCGTAAGCGCTTTCATTGTTGAGAAAGCCTTTCCTGGCGTGGTCGTCTCCAAAAAGGAGCATAAGATGGGCATTAGAAGTTCCGATACCGCCCAGATCACCTTCGAAGGGTGCAGAGTACCCGAAGAAAACCGTATCGGAGACGAAGGGTTCGGGTTTAAATTCGCTATGATGACGCTCGATGGCGGGAGAATCGGAATTGCCGCACAGGCCATAGGTATCGCCCGCGCAGCGCTCGAAGCTTCACTGAAATATGTTCATGAAAGAAAAGCGTTCGACAAGCTGCTACTCGAATTCCAGGCAATTCAATTCAAGTTGGCGGAAATGCATACAAACGTCGAAGCTGCACATCTTCTGACTCTGAACGCCGCACTGAAGAAAGATCACGGTGAACGGTTTACGAAAGAGGCAGCGATGGCAAAACTCTTCGCGTCTAAGGTAGCCGTCGATAACGCACTCGAAGGCATTCAGATACATGGCGGTTACGGCTATTTGAAAGATTTTCCTGTTGAACGATATTTAAGGGATGCAAAGATTACGGAAATATATGAAGGGACTTCGGAGATTCAGCGCATAGTGATAGCCAGGGAAGTGCTGGATTTGAAATAGTCGTGTCCGTCTCAGGCAGAGTACGAATCCCTTCTGTGACTCCAGCGGCTCCGCTTAGGCAGTTCTGTGAGCCGCACAAAAATCAAAACTATAAACTAAGGATTCGAAATGAAGAAGTCGTTACTCCTAGTTCCATTCTTATCGCTGACGATTCTGGGCTCGGCGATCATGGCTGAAGTGCGAGTCTTGCCGACTCCCAAGTATGCTCACGAAAAAGTCGGGTCCGTACACTTCGGCACGCTCTCGGCTGTATTCACTGAAGCTGCCAATGACAGGGCCTCCGTAGATGAACTATCCGGCTATTTCGGAAAGAGCTTTAGAGAAGGAAAAGCTCCAGGCAAGTCCGTTCTGCTTCTTGATGCACGTCTTGTCAGTGGTAAGACAAGTACAGATAATCTGGACGTACCGGAGACCATTCGAGACAGCGTTCTGTCGTCGCCTGACGGATATTTCCTGAAATCCGGCAAAGGGCGGATCGAAATATTGGCGAATAGCAAGACTGGGATCTTTTACGCCGTTGCAACACTCCTTCAGCTCGTGGAAAAAGAAAAGAGGGGATACAGCATCCCTGTTGTGACGATCGCCGATTACCCTTCACTGAAGATGCGGGGCATCAGCGATGATATAAGTCGCGGCCAAATTTCAACGCTCGCAAATTTCAAGAAGATCATCCGCTTCATTGCCATGTACAAGATGAATGTTTACATGCCATATATCGAAGACGAGTTCGACTTTAAATCGTATCCGGACTTCAGCAAGGGGCGCGCGCCTCTGACGGTAAAAGAGGTCGCCGAGCTGGACAAATACGGGAAGCTGTATCACGTTCGGGTAATACCCGCATTTGAAACACTCGGACACATGGAAGACATCCTGTACAAGAAGGAATTTGAGAAGTACGCCGAGTTTCCGGGAGCCACATGCATCGACATTTCCAGCGACTCGGCTCTCGCTTTCATGAAGAATCTGCTTTCCGAAATCGCTCCGGCATTTTCAAGCAAGTATTTCAATATGTCTGCGGATGAAAGCTTCGATGTCGGTCTGGGCGCAAGCAAGCATCTCGTCGATTCGCTCGGCATAGATGAGGCACATGCACAGTATTACAGAAAGGTCTATGAAATACTCAAATCCCTCGGCAAGAAGGTCATGATGTACGGGGATATCATATTGAAGAATCCCAATATCCTTTCCGAGATTCCGAAGGATATAACGATAGTAGATTGGCATTACGGTGCCTCATTCGACTATCCGAGCGTTCAGGTGTTCAAAAACGCCGGATTCCCATTCCTGTCATCTCCCGCCGTTTGGAATTTCACCGGACCTTTCCCGAATTTCTACAACAGTTACGCCAACATACAGTACTTTGCCCGGGAGGGTTACGAAGGAGGCGCTCTAGGCTTGCTGGTGTCGACATGGAACGATAACGGCGGTGCCGAACTTAGAGAGTTGAACTATCCCGGATATGCGTGGGGAGCCGAATGTGCGTGGAACCCGGAGACGTCATCGCCGGCACACTTCGAAAGTGTTTTCTTCCCGCAGTATTTCCAGACGAAATCACAATTGCCACGGATTATCTACGAACTTCTAAGCTCGGCAAACAATCAAATAACCTGGTATGAATTCTGGCGTGCGCCGTTCGTGAGTATGCGCGATTATAATGTCCCCTCGCGAACCGAGAGCATCGAGTCATCCATACCAGAAGTGTTGTCCCTTATCAAGGAAGCTCGCAATGTAGTCGGAGCCAACGAAGACATACTGGACCTCTATGAACTGTCTGCGAAAATGGACAAATATTGGGCCGATAAGGTTACAGGAGTTATGAGAATGAGAACCATCTCTGCCGATAGTCTGTTGACGGCACGGCAAAGAGAGGAGCATATAGGACGAATAGAAGACCACCTGGTAAGTTCTGTTGCGAGTCTGAAGGCAGAATACACGAGGTTGTACCTGCGGACGAATCGCTACCCGATGCTCCAACTCCTCGAGGGAAGGTTTGAGGATCAGGAGAAGGACCTGAAGCAGGGAACCGCGCAGATGCTTGCCGGCAACTCAAATTACAACCAGCTCATTACATCGAATTTTATCTACTATCCGGAAAGCCGTCCATATGCGCGTGAAGATTTCAAAATTGACTCGGCCACATTTCTCAAGACAATAGATCTCACACGGGTTCCCGAACATGCCGAGGTTCAGCTGATAGGCGACACATATTGCAAGCTGTTCGTGAACGGGACGTATATTGGTGATGTAAAAGCACGGCGCACTTTAACGTTGAACGTTGAGCGGAAAAGAGTACAAGTGTTTGACGTCGGACAATTCCTCCGTAAGGGGGCAAACACTTTCATGGTTCAGGCTGTCAACTTTGACCGATTCGGTTCAGCGGGCTGCAACATCATCGCTCAAATCGGGAACGATACTCTGAAGACGGACAGCACATGGAAAGTGGCAAAGGGAATCATCTCTCCCGATGGAGTTACTTCCGCCAGGTTTGTGGGCGCAAGGCCTTATGACAACGGCTGGACCGTAACAGCCCCCGATTTTTCATTGAAATTGAGATCGTGGATCGAGAGATAACGGCGCGGCAATCATGAATCATGAGGACTTCTTCCGCTAGAATAGAGGGCGGTTGATTTCGACTCAGAGTCCTGACGGTCACTGACGCAAGCGGCAGAGTTCGTTTGCCGGGCAGTGACCGTCTCTTTTTCAGGGTGACGAAAGGACGCCGGCGCCATGAACTCGTGAAATCACAGCCGTCATCGATTAGAGTGCCTGAGCTCACAAAAACAAGGGAGGACAAACCATGGCCGGGACAAAAATCATTCGCGGTGTAGAGGAAACCCACCAATTCCAGCTCCTGATCAAGAACATTCTCGATGCGGGCCTGCGATATGAGCCGCATAGAGAAATCGTCTACAGGGATCTCGTTCGTTACGATTATTTCAAGTTGAAGGAAAGGATCGGACGTCTTGCCAATGTTCTGAGCGGCTTGGGAGTAGGTCCGGGCGATACGGTGGCGGTGTTCGACTGGGACAGCCATCGGTATCTCGAGGCATATTTCGCGGTTCCGATGATGGGCGCCATTATGCACACTGTGAACGTTAGGCTGTCACCTGCACAACTTGGCTATACGATGCGCCATGCGGAAGACAAGGTGGTGCTCGTCAACTCGGAGTTCGTTCCCCTGATCGACAAAATATCGGGCGATCTGACTTCAGTCAAACAATTTGTATTACTCACCGACGAGAAGAAGAGACCGGAAAGCACGATTGAATTTGCGGGCGAGTACGAAGAGCTTCTCGCAAAAAGCCGTCCCGACTACAATTTCGAGGAGTTCGACGAGAACAGCATCGCAACTGTTTTCTATACGACCGGAACTACCGGGGAACCCAAAGGAGTATACTTCTCGCACCGTCAGCTCGTCCTCCACACTCTGGCAATCACGGCATCCGTGGGAGCCTACCAGTCTCAGGGAAGATTCCGCTCGGACGACGTCTACATGCCCCTGACGCCCATGTTCCATGTGCACGCATGGGGACTGCCGTATATGGCAACCATGTTGGGAGTGAAACAGGTCTACCCGGGAAAGTATGAACCCGCAATGCTGCTGAAGCTCCTGCTGTCGGAAGGTGTAACACTGTCGCATTGCGTCCCTACCATACTTCACATGCTCGTCTCAAGCCCGGTTGCAAAGTCGGTTGACCTTTCAAAATGGAAGGTGATTATCGGCGGTGCAGCTCTTCCAAAAGGGTTAGCGGAAGCGACATTGAAACTCGGAATAGACGTCTATTCCGGTTATGGAATGTCTGAGACTTGTCCCGTATTGACGATTACCTACCTCACGAAGGAAATGCTCGAGAGCGACACAAGCTCGCAGGTTAAGTACAGGGTCAAGACCGGCATCCCCGTGCCTTTCGTAGATTTGAAGATAGTTGACGAGAAGGGGAATGAAGTCGTACACGACGGTAAATCGGTCGGTGAGATCGTGGTCCGTGCCCCCTGGTTGACACAGGGTTATCTGAAAGACGATGATATGAGCAGGCAGCTATGGAGAGGGGGATGGCTCCACACGGGCGATATGGCAAACATCGACCAACAAGGTTACGTGGAAATCGTCGACCGGTTGAAAGACATGATTAAGACCGGCGGAGAATGGGTCTCCTCGCTGGAGATTGAGAGCATCCTGAGTCAAAACGAAGCTGTTTCGGAAGTCGCAGTGATCGGCCTGCCAAGTGAAAAGTGGGGCGAACGCCCGTACGCTGTTGTTGTCTTGAAGCCTGAGTTCGCCGGACAAACTGATGGCAATGCTCTCCGAGTCTTCCTGAAGAAATTCGTCGATGAAGGGGTCTTAAATTCATGGAGTGTCCCGGACAAGGTCCTGTTCACCGACTCGATTCCAAAGACGAGTGTCGGAAAGATGGATAAGAAGAAACTGAGAGCAGATTTGGCGGCAACATTGACACTGTTAAATAACGAAAACCTAAAGAAGGACATGTGAGAACGAGATGAATCTCTTTAGAAATGCAACAATCGAATTCGTGAATCAGCTGAACAGAAATACTATGGGGGAACAGATCGGCATTGAAATCACCGAGATAGGTAACGATTACCTGAAAGGGAGAATGCCTGTGGACAAGAGAACGATCCAGCCGTACGGTATTCTCCACGGGGGCGCTTCAGCGGCGCTCGCCGAAACACTCGGCAGTATTGCAGGGACATTGGTGCTGGATCCTGAAAAGGAGTTTTGCGTCGGCCTGGAAATAAACGCCAATCACATACGAAGCGCGAGAAACGGATTTGTATACGGAACTGCCCGTCCTATTCACATCGGTGGAAAGACACAAGTCTGGGAAATTAGAATCGAGGACGAACGGCAGTCGCTCGTCTGCATAAGCAGGTTGACACTCGCGGTGCTGGCCAGAAAGAGAACAGAAGACTAGGGTTTCCCGGCTGATTCTCCGCCCAGAATCTCTGACAGGCTGATGACGACAGCCTCTGTATCCCTGTAACCGCCGGTTTTCAATTTTACATCGGCATCGAGCAGAGTCGTAATAGCTCGTTTGAGTTCCGGGACTGAATAGGCGCGGGCCGCGGAGATGTATTCCTCAACATACGGATTCCACCTTCCAAACACCTTAGTGCAAATATCCTTGGTGTTTACTCCTTTCCCGATGTGATGCTTTACCTGCAAGAGTGATAGGAAATATCGTGTCAGCATGAAGTTTATGTAAACAGGTTTCTCCCCTGTCTCCAACATCTTGCCTGCGATTTCCTGGGATCGTCTTGAGTTCTTCTGACCGATCGCCCGCTGTAGTTCAAATATGTTGAAGTTCCTCGATTTACCGACAACGGTATTAACATCGTCAATCGAAATCTTTTCCTTGTTACCGACGTAAAGAGAAAGTTTCTCAACTTCAGAAACCAGGTCTCCGAGCGAATCGCCCGACAACTCCACCAGCAAGTCGACCGCTCCCGGTTCCATTTCTTTGCCAAGGGAAGCGGATGTGTCGGACAGGAAGCCGGTCAGGTCCGTCCCCTTAAGCTTGTTGAACGTCACACTCTCGGCAAAAGACGGCAGCTGGTTGTATGGCTCATCTGAAGTCTTAATTTCTCCCGCGACGAAGCACACGATATTCGACTCCGGTACCTCGGACAAGTGGCGTACGATATCGAGGCGGTACCTTTTCTCCATCTTGTCAAACTTCCTTACTACTGTCAGCCTGTGCTCTCCGGCGAAAGGGAAGCTCAGCATTGAAGACAAGACGTTGTCGGAATTTGACTCGGTTCCGTCAAACACGTCAAGGTTGAAGGATCGATCTTTCTTGCTAACCGCATTATCAATCAATAGAGTAACTGCTTTCTCTATGAAGTAATCCTCGCTGCCGTGAATCAAATAGAGCCGCGCGAACTTTTCTTTCGTAACGGAAGAGGCGAACTTCTTGAAGTCGCTCATTTTTCCAGGTACGCCTTCACTATGTAAACGGGGCTGACCGGAATATCCCTCGCATCGCGCGGGACTTGGGATATCTGGTCCACGACATTCATCCCTTTGATCACCTCCCCGAAGACCGTGTACTTCCCATCGAGCGACGGTTGAGGCTCTACGCAGATGTAGAACTGGCTTCCATTTGACCTTCGTTGAGGATTGACTTGGTCCGCTTGCCGTGCCATGGCAACAGAACCGCGGAGGTTTGGCTTTCCAATCTCCGCCGGAAGGGTGTACCCCGGGCCGCCCTGACCGTAGGTAGCCTTGTTTGGGGTGCGTGTATTCGGGTCTCCACCCTGTATCACGAAACCCGGTATCACGCGGTGGAACTGCAAACTGTCATAAAATCCCTCGGACACGAGTCTGCGAAAGTTTTCGCAGGTAATCGGTGCCGCGTCGTCAAATAGTTTGATCTCAATTGTGCCGTAGTTTGTCTCGAGAATCACGTTTCTTCCTTTCGAACTGCATCCTAGGATGAGTAAAGAGATGAAGAGAATTGAGAGTATCCGATTCATTTTCGTTCCTCAAATAATAAGTATAAATACGATGATAATCGCTGCAAACAAGAATCTGTACCACACGAATGCATTCAGTGTGTTTCGCTGTACAAACCTCATGAAATACTTTATAGCGAGGAAACCGGAGATTGCTGAAAACAGGGTCCCGAGAATCAGGGGAGCGATATCGTTGTGAGGTATGCCGTGTGTGAAGTTCTTTAGTTTGAACATGGCTGCACCGGCAATAATCGGAATTGAGAGTAGAAACGAAAACCTCGCAGCATCTTCTCTCTTGTATCCGAGGAGCAGTCCAGAAGAAATTGTGATTCCGGAACGCGAAGTGCCGGGGACCAATGCAAGTGCCTGCGAGACGCCGACTATGAGAGCGTCTTTCAACGTCAGCTTATCCGCCCTCTTCGTTTGTTTTGCGATTTTCTCGGCATACCACATCAGAACCCCAATCACAACCATTGCTGTCGCCAAAACCGCCGGAGTTCTAAATTTCGTTTCGACCCATTTATCAAACAGAACACCGAGCACTCCGGCGGGAATCGTTCCAAGAAACACAAGGAGTGAGAATCTTGTCTTTGCATCTTCATTGAAATTCCATTTCAGAAGGCCGCGGACGAAACCTGTAATCAACTCGACAGTATCCCTTAAGAAATACGACACGACCGCAAGAAGAGTCCCAAGGTGCAGCGCGACATCGAACGTTAGGCTGTTTAACAAAGGTGCGTCCCAGTCTAACAGCCGCGGAATCATGACGAGATGAGCGGTGCTGCTGATGGGGAGAAACTCAGTCAGACCCTGAGCTATGCCAAGTATGATGCCCTCAATTGCAGATCCCACGCGTTCTCCTTAAATGCAAAAGTGGTTAGAAGTAATAAACAATTCCGAAGGTGATCCCGACACCGCCAAATGACATGTCAACGGAATGAGGCTGTTCGGTGTTGTAGTCAATGTAAGTGAGGCTATTGGCGCTTCCCAACTTCAACGGGCCCGTGAAATCAGCCCTGGCTTCCGCGTCGACTCTCGCATAGAGTTTCTCACCCAGCTGCGTGTCCAGTATTGCATCCACCTTAAACCCAAGACCCTGACATGAATAATTAGCCGTTTGGTCGGAATATGGAGTCGTAGTATTGAGACCGCCGAAATGATATCCCACTCCGCCGCCAAATTGGATGTAGTAACCTTCACCGGCCACGACTCTCCTCAACATGATGGTCGGAAGGTAATACGAAAAATCAATCTGTTGTGAACCGAGTGTGCTGCCGGTCGATACTGTCTTAGTGATATACCCGTATTCCAGGGCAATCGCCCAATCGCGAGAGATGAAATATTCACCGACCGCGACGAATTGAATTGCACTCTGGTAAGATCCGAGCGGCATCGCACCCGGCGCGGCGAAATTCAGATACTTGCTAAGAGAAGGTGAGTTGAAGTATTCAAGCCCCAATCCGGCAGTCGCAGAAAAAGGCTGCGCCGCCGCATTCCGGAAAGAGAAAAGCGAAATGAAAAGGACGACGACGGCCCAACCGGGTACAGACAATTCAGCTTCTCTAACGCGAACATTTTCAGGCATGCGCGTTAATATTCCCAAGTTCACTTTGTGAAAGAGATCTCTCATCAAAATGACACCGGCTCACCGACAGACAGGGAAGTCAGAATTTTGAAAGTTGTGAGTGTAGTGTTGATGAGTTCATCGAACGCGATCAGCGGGCGCCTGTCGGAGCTCAACGCTCGGATATAAAGGCTTATCTCGTTTGATATACCCTTATCTAACCTGCCGGTGCCAATTTTCTTTTCAGCACCGTTCTTATAAAGATAAAGATGCTGGAAGTTATCGAGCACCGCAGACTGTCTACCCGAGGAGACCTCTACGCGTTCTTTCGGCAGGGCTGAATCTCCGTTCGCGAGGTAAGTAATCACCCCCAGGGAACCGTTTTTCATTCGCAGGCTGATATTCACGTTATCGTTGTTGGTAATTGCAGAGCTATTCGCGGTAATTGACTCCGCAAATACCTTCTCAACTTGGGAGCCGGTCATGTACTGGATAAAATCTATGAAATGACAGACCTCCCCGACGATTCTGCCACCGCCCTCGACCGGGTCCTGAGTCCAGTGATTCTTAGGTAAGTATCCTGCATTGACTCGATAGTTCACGACCAGCGGCTCGGCGGATTGCCCGAAGAATTTCTTTAATTCCAGCGTCAGCGGAGCGAATCGGCGGTTGAACCCGACCATGAGTAACGGAGCGTCCTTTTCGTCACTGGCTTTATAAAAATCTTCGATCGACGCCAGTTCTTCCTCGTTCAGGGCCAGGGGTTTTTCGACGAAGACATTCTTCCCGGATTTGATTGCATCCACCACAAGAGATGCGTGCATATTGTGCCGCGTTGCGATGAACACGGTACCTATATCGTCGTTCGAGAAGACGTCATTGGCAACAGTCGTCACTGATCTGAATCCGAACTGATTCTGGGCGGTTTTCGCGGTCACGCCGGAAGCCGTACAGACGGTGTTAAGAACGACTTCAGGGATTGCCTTCAGACTCGGGATCAAATTTCCCTGGGCAAAGCTTCCGGCGCCCACAAAACCAATAGTAAGCGGATTTTTCTTGAAGGCATCCCCCTTCGGACCGGAATAGCCGCTATCTCTCGCCTTGTCGGTAACAGGCCTAGCCTTCAACTCTTCGGCTGCCTTCTCATACTCCAGAATAATCCCAACGTACTTCTCCGTTTTCTTCCCGCTAATCAGCCTGTAAGCCTGAGCAGCCTGGTCGATGGAGAAGCGATGCGTTGTCAGACTCCTTACATCTATCTTCTTCTCGCCGAGAAGGTGGACAAACTCTTTCATATTCCGGTTTTCTGTCCAACGAACGTACCCAATAGGGTAATCGTTTCCGCGTTCTTCGTAATTCGGATCGTATCTACCCGGTCCGTAGGATCGGGACAATTTGAACTCGAGTTCTTTCATGTAATACGGCGGACGCGGCATGTTCATCCCTGTGGCACCTATCATAACAATTCGCGACCTGTCTCTTGCCATCTCCCCCGCGAGGGCTACGGGATCGCTCGATCTGGTAGCAGCGGCAATAATAACAGCGTCTGCACCATAACCTTCGGTGAAGGAGAGGACCAGAGAGTTCACATCGGAGGAACGTTTGCACGCCTCATCGGCGCCAAGCTTCTTTGCCAATTCGACATTTTCTGGATCGACGTCGACTCCGAACACGCGACACCCATTTGCCCTCAGTATCTGGACCGCCAGGAGACCGACAAGACCGAGCCCTATCACGACGACTTTTTCGCCCAGAGTAGGGTGCGTTTGTCTTACCCCTTGCATTGCAATTGCGCCGAGAGTCGCGTATGCGGCGTCGTCAAGCCCGACAGATGGCGGAAGTTTGACTGCGAGATTCTTCGGCACAAAAACGACATCTGCATGGACGGCGTAACCTGCACCCGCACAGGCAACCATGTCGCCGGCCTTAAACTCAGAGACACTCGGATCGACCGCAAGCACAACGCCCGATGTACTGTAACCAAGCGGTTTCAGTGAACTCAGTTTGGACATTACTTTCTTATATGTAGGTAGGAAACCGTTTTGCTTGATTTCCTGCAAGACTTTCCTGACATCATCCGGACGGGAGCGGGCTTTCTGCAGCATGCTCATCTTTCCCAAATCCACCGAACTCTTCTCAGTGCCGGCACTTATCAATGAGAAGTAATTCTTGACGAGAATACCGCCTGCTTTCATTGCCGGCGCCGGGAGATTTTCCACCTTTATCTCTCCGGTCTTCATGTTTTGAACGACTTGTTTCATCAGCCCCCTTACTCCTTATGGAAAATCACATAAACTTCCTTTGGTCCATGAACACCTGTCACCAATTCTTTTTCGATATCAGCCGTACGGCTAGGGCCCGTAACAAGAAAAAGGTTGCTCCCCCCGGCATCGCGGAACTTCTCTGTAAATAGCTCGTCCAGCGAGGCGATCAGTCGGGCAGGCTCTGTGATAACAAACAGTCTTGTCGCGAGAGCTGCCGGCAGACGCATGTTGTTTCGAAGAACAATCGTCCCAGTCTCCGCTATGCATGCGGCGCAGGGCAGTATCGCCGAGCCGAACGCCGCAACGTCGCGCTTATCATAACCATTTTCGAAGTCGGTAGACAGCTTGTAGGCTCTTGTGCTCTTCAGTTCGGAAAGAGCGCGATCATACTTTTCCCTGATCTCATCATACAGGAAGACGCCGGCATCATCAGTGATATGTTCCAACAGGAAGTCAGAGATACCCTGATAGTCGCTGAAGACATACGCCTCTCCACCCAGTTTGACCAATTCGTCGCTGAACTTCTCGAAGCGCATTTGAAAATCTGCGAAGAGTGGTGTATTGAGCGGAGACCTGCCATCTCTCTCGGTATCAGAATGTTGATCTTTTCTTAAGCCACGCCTGATCGCAGCAAAAATTTTCTCCCTGTCGTCTTCCATCAATTGAGCTTCCCGGATTTGTACATTTCCCTGAAAGATTGAGAAGGAAACTCGGGGAGATCCCGGTAATCCGTCCATTGCTTCATCATTCGTCTAACGAGAGCTGACTTGGAGAACATGCGCGCAAACCTTCCCATCATTCGGTAGCGGCCCGGCCTCAGCATCGTTTTCCTGTAGTTTTTGAATAGAAATCTTTCAATTCTGGATTTTTTGGCCGCAACGATCTCGTTCCGGAGCGACAGCAGCTGATGATGAATCTCAATCCCGACCGGACACACCTCCGTGCAATTACCGCAAAGGGAAGAGGCAAACGGCAGATCGGGGGCATTCTTTTCTCCAAAATACATCGGCGTCACCAGCGAACCGATCGGGCCAGGGTACACAGAACCATAGGCGTGACCTCCGATGTTCCGATAAACCGGGCAAACATTCAGGCATGCTCCGCATCGAATGCAGTTAAGTACTTCCTGATGCTCCGTGCCGAGGAGGCTGCTTCTACCATTGTCCACGAGAACTATATGTACCTCTCGAGGACCATCTTTTTCTTCCTCTCTCCTGGGTCCGCGGAGGACAGAAACATAACTTGTCAACTTCTGGCCGGTGCTGCTGCGAGCGAGAAGTCTCATAAAGATTCGCAGGTCGGAGAACTTCGGAATGACCTTTTCTATGCCCGTGACTACCACGTGAATATCGGTCGATGAAGTCGACAGCCTTGCATTACCTTCGTTTTCCACTATGACCGCATCGCCGGTCTCGGCGATCAGGAAATTGGCACCTGAAATCCCCATGTTGGCTGATAGGAATTTCTCTCGCAGCACTCTTCTCGCTTCAGCAGTCAGGAACTTTGGATCATTGTTCATCTCGGTTCCAATCTTATCATGGAAGAGTTGTGCAATTTCCGTCCGAGACTTATGTATGGCCGGTGTAGTTATGTGGGAAGGTTTCTCTTTAGCCAGCTGCACGATGTACTCCCCGAGGTCGGTTTCGACAGTCTCGATCCCTTTCCCTGAAAGGAATGGGACTAATTCAATTTCCTCGGTTACCATCGACTTGGATTTAACGATGAGGTTGACGTTGTTTTTCATGGCAACGTCAAGAACATAAGCCCGTGCCTTCTCGGGGGTCTCCGCATAGAAAATCTTGCAGCCATTTTCCCGAGCATGGTCTTCAAATTGCGACAGAAGTTGGTTGAGGTGGGAAACCGACTCCTCGCGTATCATCTTTGCCTGCTTCCGCAAAAATTCGAAGTCGACTTCCTTGAAAGACTCCCCGCGACTGTCCACGGCCTGAAGTGTGGCTTTGCTGAGATTCGCACGAAGCTGGTCGTTGACGATTTGCTTCTTGTAAAGCTCTTTGAAATGTCTGGCTTCTATTTCGGTCATGAGATGCTTTCCGCCATTATTTCGGCGATGTGTGCAAACCGTTGATTAAATCCTTCCCGCTTAGCCCGGCCCTGCAGATGCATTAAGCAGCTTGTGTCCGTCGACACAAGAATGTCTGCCTTAGTCTGACTGAAGTTTTTCAGCTTTTCATCTGCCATTGCAACCGATATTTCAGGGAACTTGACCGAAAACGTCCCGCCGAATCCACAGCAGACCTCATTGTACGGGAGTTCGACAAGCTTCAGTCCATCGATTCTTCTGAGGATATTCCTCGGCCCATCTTTTATTCCAAGCTCTCTGAGACCATGACACGAATCGTGGAATGATACAATTGCATTCAGTTTGCCGCTGAATTTCTCGACGCCCACAACATTATTTATAAATTCTGTCAACTCAAAAGTCCGGGTCGCAAACTCTGCTGCGACTTGACTATACCGTTGATCGGTCTCAAGGAGTCCCGGATAGAAGTTTCGTATCATTGCAACGCATGATCCCGAAGGACCGACTGCATAATCGCGCTTGAGGTCAAATTCACTCTCGGTTTTTCCCAGGCTCGTTGAGTAATGATTCCTGGTAGGACTGTTGGGCATGAAGGAATTTATCTGATGCATCGCCATCAGTCGCGCCTCATCAAAGTAACCCGAGTTGTAAGCAGGTTGACCGCAGCAGGTCTGATCACCAGGGAACAAGACCTCGCAGCCGAGATGCTGAAGCACTTTTAAAGTGCTCACGGCAACGTTAGGGAAAAGCTGATCGACGAAACATGGGACAAAGAGAAAAACGCGCATTTTAGTTGAAAAAATATAAACCCGATTGAGGGAAAATTCAATTTAGATTCGCTTGAAAAAGAAGAATGTTCATTTCTTGCATGAAGACTGCCTGGCTCCACTCAAACTGCTGTGAATCTTCGCGACAGATACCCATCTATCTTCGATTCTACGCGGAAATCTGCTGTGCAGATTGACTCTGTAAAGATTACAGGAACAAGCGGCCTCGTGTTTTGCCGGTATGCACCGATCACCAATAGTGCCAATCCTGTCGCCTCTGCCAATCTGGCAGCGTTTTGTAACGAATTGACAAAAGAGAAACTGGAAATTATTCCCAATCAATGTAAATCGCCTGTAAACCGCCTCCTTTTCGCGGCATAGCGATTGCAGGTTTCAAGAAAGTAATGAAAAGAAACAATCTAAGTAAAGGAGAGATATGAAATGGGAAAAATTATTGGAATTGATCTAGGCACTACTAATTCTTGCGTGGCAGTGATGGAAGGGAACACGCCAACTGTCATAGCCAATTCCGAGGGAGCGCGAACGACTCCATCGGTAGTAGCACAATCGAAGACAGGCGAGTGGCTCGTCGGAGCACCGGCGAAACGCCAGGCGATAACGAATCCGACAAATACCGTCTCGTCGATCAAGAGGTTCATGGGCCGTTTTTACAACGAGGTTACCGAAGAAATGTCTCGTGTTCCATACAAGGTAGTGCGCGGACCCAACGATTCGGCACGTGTTGAAATGGGAGGGAGACAATATTCTCCGCCCGAAATCAGTGCGATGATTCTGCAGAAGATGAAGCAAACCGCTGAGGACTACCTTGGCGAGAAAATAACCGAGGCGGTGGTCACCGTCCCGGCTTACTTTAACGATGCACAGCGCCAGGCGACGAAAGAAGCGGGCGAGATTGCCGGGTTGAACGTCCGGAGAATCATAAACGAACCTACTGCTGCTGCCCTTGCATATGGGCTGGATAAGAAGAACAGGAATTTGAAAGTCGCCGTTTACGATCTGGGTGGAGGAACCTTCGACATTTCCATCCTGGAGCTCGGAGAAGGCGTGTTCGAAGTCAAATCGACGAATGGTGACACACATCTTGGTGGTGACGATTTTGACATGAAGATAATGGACTTCATCGCTGATGAGTTTAACAGGAATGAGAGGATCGATTTGAGAAAAGATCCGATGGCGCTGCAGAGACTTAAGGAGGCGGCTGAAAAGGCGAAGATGGAGCTTTCTTCACAGCTTCAGACCGAGGTCAACCTCCCCTTCATCACTGCAACTGCCGACGGGCCCAAACATCTTAACCTTGTTCTGACGCGCGCCAAACTCGAACAGCTTGTGGACGACCTGGTCCAAAGAACCGTTCTGCCAGTTAGAAAAGCCCTGGAAGATGCCAAGCTAACGCCGTCGGAGATCGACGAGGTTATTCTCGTTGGCGGCATGACAAGAATGCCGAAGGTTCAGGAAGTAGTAAAGAGTTTCTTTAACAGAGAGCCGCACAAAGGAGTGAATCCGGACGAAGTAGTAGCGGTCGGCGCAAGCATACAGGGCGCGGTCCTGACCGGTGATATCAAAGACGTACTTCTTCTCGATGTCACTCCGCTGTCGCTCGGTATCGAGACGCTGGGCGGAGTCATGACGGCACTTATTCCGGCTAACACGACTATCCCAACCCGAAAGAGCGAGATATTCTCCACTGCGGCTGACAACCAGACCTCAGTCGAGATCCATGTGCTCCAGGGTGAACGGCCGATGGCGCTGGACAATCGAACTCTGGGAAGGTTTATTCTTGATGGTCTTCCGCCAGCCCCGCGAGGGATACCTCAAATCGAAGTAACTTTTGACATTGATGCCAACGGCATTCTTCATGTATCTGCCAAAGATAAGGCAACCTCTAAGGAACAGAGCATCCGGATTACTTCGTCGAGCGGTTTGAGCCGGGAGGAAATTGAGCGTATGAAGAAAACCGCAGAGGAACACGCCGCGGAAGATAAGAGCAGGCGTGAAGAGGTCGAAACCAGGAACCAAGCCGACAATCTGGTTTTCCAGAGCAGGAAGCAGCTTCAAGAATTCGGCGACAAGATACCAGCCGATAAGAAGAAACCTCTTGAGGATGCCATCCAGAAGCTCGAAACATCCGCAAAGACGGCATCGATTGCCGAGCTGAAGTCTGAAATTGAAGCCTTGAACAAGGTCTGGAGTGAAGCTGCAACGTACATGTATCAGCAGCAGGCACAATCCTCGGCACAAGGCGAGGCGCAGAACGGCGGCGGACAACAAGGCCAGGCTGAAACCAAGGGAACTGCAGAGAATGCAGACTACGAGATAATCGATGATAAGGACAAGAAGTAGATAGCATGAGGCGGTCGTCCAGAAACGATCTTTTGGATGACCGCCGTGTTGTATTTGTTCGAAAGGATATGCAGTGTTGGGAAGTCCTTTGAACGGAGAGGAATAATGAAATGAACTTAAACAAACTCACAATAAAAGCTCAAGAAGCATTGGAAGGCGCGCAGTCGATCGCATCCGAGCACTTGAACCAAGCGATCGAACCTGAACATCTGCTCCTGGCGCTGTTACGGGACGAAGAAGGCGTTCCCGCTTCCATACTTAAGAAGGCAGGCGTTAATGTAGATTACGTCCGTGTAAAAGCTGAAGAAGCCGTAAAGAAGTTCCCGACCCTTTCAGGAGGAAGCGGGACTGTCAATAGTTATCTGTCTCAACCTCTTGCTAAGGTATTAGACATAGCAGAGAAAGAGGCGACCGGAATGCGGGACGAGTTCGTAAGCACGGAACATTTGTTTATCGGGCTTATCAGCGATAAGAATACAGATTCTTACAGGATTCTTACGTCGCAAGGGGTTACGCGCGATCTCGTTCTGAAAGCTCTCAAGGAAATTAGGGGCTCCCAGCGGGTCGTCGACCAAAGTCCTGAAGAGAAGTATCAGTCCTTGCAAAAATTCGGAAGGGATCTGACCGATCTTGCAAGAAAAGGGAAACTCGATCCTGTAATCGGACGCGACGATGAAATAAGACGGGTACTTCAGGTTCTTGCGAGACGCACGAAGAATAATCCGGTCCTCATCGGAGATCCGGGCGTCGGAAAGACCGCAGTTGTGGAAGGGATCGCCAGAAGAATCGCAAGCGGAGATGTTCCAGACGGACTTAAGTCGAAGAGGATCGTCGAACTCGACATGGGAGGTCTTGTCGCAGGCACGTCTTACCGCGGACAATTTGAAGACAGGCTGAAGTCGATCATCAAGGAGGTAGTCGAGTCAAACGGAGAAATAATCCTCTTCATGGACGAACTCCACACTCTCGTAGGCGCCGGCGCTGCACAGGGTTCGGTAGATGCATCGAACATGCTGAAGCCCGCACTTGCCCGCGGAGAATTGAGGGCAATCGGTGCCACGACAGTAAACGAGTACCGGAAGTACATCGAAAAGGACCCGGCACTCGAAAGAAGATTTCAGCCGATCATGATAGATGAACCGACGGTTGATGATACAATCTCTATCCTCCGCGGCTTAAAGGAGCGGTATGAAGTCCATCACGGTGTGAGGATCACCGACGGCGCGATTGTAGCGGCAGCACAGCTGAGCAACAGATACATTACGGACAGATTCCTACCTGATAAAGCGATCGATCTAATAGATGAAGCGGCTTCGAAGTTGAGAATCGAAATGGATTCTTTGCCGGAGGAACTCGACGAAGTCGAAAGGAAAATAAAGCAGCTGGAGATAGAAAAGGAGGCCATTCGACGCGAAAAAGACGAAGAATCCCAGAAGCGGTTATTTATTGTCGAACAGGAGCTGGCCGATCTCCGTGAGCAAAGTGCAAAGCTCAGGGCTCACTGGCAAATCGAGAAAGAGCTAATTCAATCGATACAGAAATCGAAGGAAGATATTGAGCGATTGAAAGTAGAAGCCGACAAGGCTGAACGTGAAGGGGACCTCGGCAAGGTTGCCGAGATTCGATATGGCCGGATCAGCACGCTTGAAAAGAAGATGAAAGAATTGACAGCGCGTCTCGCTGAAGCCCAGCACAGCAGGAAGATGTTGAAGGAAGAAGTCGAGTCGGAGGAGATCGCCGAAATTGTGTCCCGCTGGACCGGGATACCGGTTTCAAGAATGTTGGAGAGCGAGAGAAGCAAACTTCTCCACATTGAGGAAAAGATACACGAACGAATGGTCGACCAGGAGGAAGCAGTATCTGCTGTCGCAAACGCGGTTCGGCGCGCAAGGGCAGGATTGCAGGATGAGAAACGACCCATCGGTTCGTTCATTTTTATTGGCTCAACCGGGGTCGGAAAAACTGAGCTTGCTCGCGCACTGGCGGAGACTCTGTTTGACGATGAAGAAGCAATGGTGCGCATCGACATGTCTGAATACACCGAAAAATTTTCGGTCTCAAGACTGATGGGCGCTCCTCCCGGATACGTAGGGTACGAGGAAGGCGGACAGCTTACCGAGGCGGTCCGGCGGAAACCGTATTCTGTAGTATTGCTCGATGAGATAGAGAAAGCCCATCCGGAAGTCTTCAATGTATTGCTTCAGGTTCTTGACGAAGGAAGATTGACAGACAGCAAAGGTCGCACGGTCAATTTCAAGAATACGATAATAATCATGACGTCGAACCTTGGTTCTCAATTGGTCCAGAAAAAGATTGAAACTACTACGGAACGAAACCGCACAGAAATGATGGAAGACCTGCGCTCAGAATTATTCAATCTCCTTAAGCAAACGATCAAGCCGGAATTCCTGAACCGGATCGACGAGATCATTGTGTTCAAACCGCTGACACGAAAGGAAATTCAGAGTATCGTAGAGCTGCAGCTCCGGAATATTGTATTAAGAACCAGGGACAGCAACAACATAAGGCTCGATATTACCGAGAGGGCTAAGCTATTCCTTGCAGACGCCGGTTACGACCCTACTTATGGCGCACGCCCGCTTAAGAGAACTATACAAAAGTACATTTCAAATCCGCTCGCCGAAAAAATTCTTGCAGGCGAGTTCGAGCCGGGTGACATGGTAGAAGTTGACATACCTGAGTCTGGTCGGCTTGAGTTTACCAAGTCATACCTAAAAGGTGAAGTAGCTAGATAACGATTCGCATATCTCTCCAGGGGCCCGTTTCATGAAAATGGACGGGCCTTTGATTTTTCCGGCTCGTTACCTGATCGAGGGTACAGCTGTTCTGGCGCTCGAAACACCTAATTTGCGGTCCCGCAACTTCACTCTCGCTTTGCGGTAAACCTGAATCTCGAATTCCCATCCAGAAACCTTGCATTCTTGAATAAAAATCGGCATTTTGATTAAAAAAGTGACTAGAAAAGCAGACCTCAACCGCGAAACCAAAGAGACCCAAATTTCCTGCTCAGTAATGCTTGACGGAACAGGCAAGTACGAGGTTTCCACGGGAATCAGATTCTTAGACCACATGGTAGAGCTTTTTTCAAAACACAGCCTCATAGACGTGAGACTGAAGGCAAAAGGCGACCTCGATGTCGACGACCACCACACCGTTGAAGACGTTGCAATCGTAATGGGCAAATGCATTGACAAAGCTCTCGGCGATAAGTCCGGCATAAATCGATACGGGTTGGCTTTCGTTCCAATGGACGAAGCGATGGCCAGATGCGCAATCGATTTATCGGGCCGGAGCTACTGTGTTTTCAATGCCGAGTTTAGCCGAGCCAAAGTCAACGATCTGTCAACAGAGATGATAGAGCATTTCTTCAGGTCCATTTCGGAGAACCTGAAAGCAAATGTTCACGTCGAGTTGCTTTACGGGAAGAATAATCACCATCGGAGCGAGGCGATTTTCAAGTCCTTCGCTTTGGCGTTGCGCGAGGCGGTCTCATTGAATCCGCGCATTGTCGGTATCCAGTCAACGAAAGGGAAGCTATAGAATGTTACACGACAAGACAATTGGTGTCATAGGAGCCGGTCATATAGGAAACGCCGTGATAGGCGGAATGTTGCGAGCGAAATTAACTTCACCCAAAAACATATTTGTGTCGAGGAAGAACAGCGAAAATCTCGAAGAACTTTCCAAGACCTTCGGAGTACATGCAACGACAGACAACAAGAAAGTAGCCAGGTCAGCCAAGATTCTCGTCATCGCCGTGAAACCTATGAACGCGAAAGAGGTATTGAGCGACATTAAAGAAGTAATTGAACCATCTCATCTGATAATAAGCGTGATGGCGGGCATACGGACTTCGTTTATAAATTCATTCCTGGAAGTATCTTGTCCGGTCATACGATCAATGCCTAATACTCCTGTGCTCGTAGACGCAGGTGCGACGGCGATCAGTAAGGGAAGCTTTGCCAACGATGAGCATTTGAAAATTGCCCACACAATTTTCAAGTCGGTGGGTACGGTGGAGGTGGTGCCGGAGAGTCTGCTCGACGCGGTCACGGGACTCAGCGGCAGCGGACCCGCCTATATTTACATGGTAATCGAGGCGATGACGGACGGCGGCGTCAAGATGGGAATCCCGAGACAGATTGCTTTCCGTCTTGCGGCACAGACCGTCTTCGGCGCGTCCAAGCTCGTCATAGAAACCGGAAAACATCCGGCAATCCTGAAGGACGAAGTTACGACTCCGGGAGGCACTGCAATCGCCGCAGTACACGAGTTGGAAACCCACGGCCTGAGGACGATGCTGATTAATGCAGTGTCCACAGCCACTGTGAGAAGCAAGGAACTAAGCAAAATCATCGAAGAGAATGACAACTAAGAAAGTAACGGTCGTCGATTATCGCACGAGCAATTTGCTGTCGATAGTGAAGGCTTTGCAGAAAGTCGGAGCTGACGTTCAATTGACTCGGGATGCTTCAGATATCGGGAAGGCTGACAAGCTGGTTCTTCCGGGCGTCGGTTCGTTCGGCGCCGCGATGAGAAACATAAATAGCTTCGGAATAAAACAGTCACTCATAGACTTCGGCAAGAGCGGCCGGCCGCTTATCGGGATTTGTTTGGGGATGCAACTGCTTTTCAATGTCAGCTTCGAGCTCGGCATTAACGACGGCCTGGGACTCGTGCCGGGCGAGGTCGTAGCATTCAATTCTACCGTCAAGGTCCCCCACATGGGATGGAATCAGGTAGAGTTTCAGAAGAAATCGAGGCTGTTCGATGAGCTGCCCGACGGTCAATACGCTTATTTTGTCCATTCCTATTATGTAAAGACAGACGACGAATGTGTCTCCGGGAAAACTGACTATGGCTTAAGATTCCCGTCGATAATCGAACGTGAAAATATATTCGGCATTCAGTTCCATCCCGAAAAGAGCCAGACTTTTGGACTGAAGATTCTGGAAAACTTCTTGAGAGTGTAAATGATTTTAGTAATACCCGCAATAGATTTGCGACAGGGCAAATGTGTACGGCTGATAAAAGGCGAAGCCGGTACCGAAAAGATATACTCAGACGATCCCGTGAAGATGGCGATAATCTGGCGTGGAGAAAATTTCAAGGCGCTCCACGTTGTAGACCTGGACGGCGCCTTCGAGGGCAAACCGAAAAACCTGCAGGCCTTGAAGTCGATCGTAGATGCGGTCGATATACCGGTTGAATTCGGCGGAGGCCTCAGGACTTATGAAGACGTCGAGCAAGCCATCAGTACGGGCATTTACCGTGTCATTATCGGAACTGCCGCGGTCAATGACGAGGATCTCCTCCTCAAGCTTCTTAGAGACTTCGGAGCGCGCAGAATTGTCGTCGGAATCGACATGCTGGACGGAATTGTCCGGATAAAAGGATGGAAGGACTCCAGCGGGATCTCTTCCATTGAGCTCGGTAAGAAGTTGAAAACGAGCGGAGTCGCTCGCGTGATTTACACCGACATCTCACGAGACGGCACGCTGAAGGGAATCAATGCAGAGGCGATGAGAGAGTTTGCCGTTCAGACTGGTCTCCGCGTTACGGCCTCCGGCGGTGTGTCTTCATATCAGGACTTACTGAAGCTCCAGGAGCTTGAATCTGTCGGAGTAGACTCCGTCGTAGTAGGGAAGGCGCTGTATGAAAACAAATTTCCCTGCGTGGAGCTCTGGCGGATGAATGAGAAGTCACTCGACGATCTCGGCCCCACGAGGCGAAGTTAAATGTTGGCTAAGCGAATAATACCATGCCTCGACGTAAATGCCGGCAGGGTAGTCAAGGGCGTGAATTTTGTCAACCTGACGGATGCCGGAGATCCGGTGGAGTCGGCAAGATTCTATGAGCGCGAAGGGGCTGACGAGATAGTCTTTCTGGATATAACAGCAAGCGTCGACAACAGGTCTACGATGCTGAACGTCGTCAGGAAAACGGCCGAGAGTATATTCCTCCCTTTTACAGTCGGCGGCGGAATTAGAACCGTTGACGACATGAGAAACATTCTCTCAAACGGAGCGGACAAAGTCAGTCTTAACACCGCAGCTGTGTTAAATCCGGGATTGATATCTTCCGGCGCGGCGGAATTCGGCGTCCAATGCATAGTTGTAGCGATCGACGCGAAGAGGACGACTGATGGTCGCAAAGGCGGTGTTATGACCCTCCCTGCCGAAATCGAAGAACTCAGAATATCTCCTCCGGAATCTGCAGCCACTTACGAGGTCTATATTAACGGCGGACGAAAACCTACCGGTATTGACGTGGTGAAGTGGGCAAAATACGCCGCCGCTCAAGGGGCAGGAGAAATTCTGTTGACGAGCATCGACAAAGACGGAACCAATAGCGGCTACGATGTGGATCTTCTGCGCAAAGTCACGGGGGCAGTGAATGTGCCGGTAATTGCAAGCGGAGGTGCCGGAACAATGGAACACTTTTACGAGGCTATCAACGACGGTGGGGCAGACGCCGTCCTCGCCGCGTCGGTGTTTCATTTCGGAAAATTCAAGATTGCGGAAGTCAAAGAGTACTTATCTAAGAAAAATATTGCAGTGAGGTTATGAAAAACATAGACGAGATCATCGGCAAACTGAAATTCGATGAAAAAGGGCTGGTAACTGCCGTTGCCCAGGACCATGAAACAGGCGAAATACTCATGCTTGCATTTATGAATGCAGAAAGCCTGCGTAAAACGGTTGAGACCGGACAGGCAGTCTATTGGAGCAGGTCGCGTCAAAAGCTCTGGCACAAGGGAGAAGAATCCGGAAACGTCCAGAACGTGAAGGACATTTACCTGGACTGCGATGGCGATGCTCTGGTTCTGAAGATCGAACAGGTCGGCGGCGCGGCATGTCATACCGGACACCGCACATGCTTTTATAGGAAACTTCAAGACGGAGAACTCGTCGAAGTCGATTCGCCCGTCTTTGATCCTGACAAAGTATACAAGCATAAAGGTGCATGATGGCAAAACCAAAAGTAGCTCTCCTGATCGGAAGCAAATCCGACGAAGCTTCAATGTCTGAGGCGTTTCCTTATTTGGATTACTTCGGAATCTCCCATGAGCTTCACATTCTGAGTGCACATCGCAACCCGAAAGAGACTGCGGAATTCGCAGAGAGTGCCGAGAAGAACGGATACAGCCTGATAATTGCCGGCGCGGGTATGGCAGCACATCTCCCAGGAGTCGTAGCGAGCCTTACGACACTGCCGGTGATAGGCGTTCCGTTCAGCGGGTCGGAATTGTCTGGAGTCGATGCACTGTACTCGATCGTTCAGATGCCTCCCGGGATTCCAGTTGCTACGGTTGCAATTGGGAAAGCAGGAGCAAAGAACTCGGCGGTTCTTGCAGCGGAGATCATCGGCCTCTCGAACAACGGAGTCAAAGAAAAGCTTCGTCAATTCAGAGCCATGGGTTCCAAGCTTTGAGAGTTCTGGTTATAGGTGAGCCGTGTATCGACGTTATCCATAAAGCGGATGGCAAAGTCTATAACGAACACGGCGGAATCACCTACTCCGTGGTTGCCGGAGCGCTCCTTGATGATGGAGTCGAAGTCATCCCCGTAATCGGCCTGCATCACGACGACGCACCATACTTCAAACATCTCCTTGAGCAGCTGAAGCCCGCAAACCTCTCAGGCATTTACAGCGTCGACCTTCCGACACGGCGCGTTAATCTGTTCTATGAGGACGAGAACGACAGGTGGGAATGTTCCACTCAACCCATCCAGCCGACTCCGTTTGAGAAGATTGCGCCGTTTCTCCCCGCAGAGGGAATCCATCTCAATTTAATCAGCGGAAGCGATATTGAACTGAAGACGCTGCAGAGAATTCGCACGACGGCTCCGGAAGCGCACATTCACCTCGATCTGCACAACATCGTAATGCAGCTCTTGCCCGACAGCAAACGGGTCCGGGCACCGCGCAAGGACTATCTCGAATGGTGCAAGTACGCCGACACGGTTCAGTTAAATGAAGACGAGGCAAATGTTATCGATGCTTCGACAAATGAGAGGCATACTCTGGCAGAGAAGGTGCTTGAAACCGGCGCCAAAGCGTTAATTGTTACTCTTGCAGAAAAAGGGTTCATTCTCTTTGAAAAGAGCGAAGGGAAAATCATAGAACTGTTTTTCCCGCCTAAGGAAACTAACGTTGTCGATCCTACGGGCAGCGGTGATGTGCTCGGTGCAGCGTTCCTGCATGCAATAGTGCGGGGGAAAGATTACAGGGATGCCGCTGAGCTGGGAGCTGAAATGGCCGCGAAAAAAGTTGCTGTGGCGGGGCCGGGAGGACTGCTGAGATGGAGGAACACAATAGACCATGCCTAAGGAACGGATACTCATTACAGGCGCAAAGGGGCTGCTTGGACAGAAACTTGTCGAGGTGTTTAGGAGAGAATCAGAGTACGAGATATATTCCTGCGACCTGAACGGGAGGGACGAGGGATCCTTATCACTCGATATCACCGACCATCAGAAAGTCGTAGAAGTTGTAGGCTCTATCAAACCCTCGGTCATAATTAATGCCGCGGCTTATACAAACGTAGATAAGGCAGAAGTTGAGCGGGAGTCGGCCTACAAGATAAACGCAACTGCAGTAGGTTATCTGGCAGAAGCAGCCAATATTTTCGGCGCTAAGCTGGTACACGTCTCAACCGACTACGTGTTTGACGGAATAAAAGGACATTATACGGAAGATTCAAAACCTGAACCCATCAACTACTACGGTAAAACGAAACTTGCAGGTGAGAACCTTCTGATTGCCAAGGTGACCGACTATGTGATCTTGAGGACCCAGGTCCTGTATGGTTTTGCCCCCGGAGTGAAAACGAACTTCGTACTCTGGGCTGTCGAGAAACTCTCAAAAAAAGAGAGCGTACGGGTAGTTGATGATCAGGTGGGAAATCCGACGTTAGCCGATGAGCTGGCATTTGCGGCTCTTAAAGTATGCCAGCGGAATGCCACGGGCCTTTTCCATGTATCCGGCTTTGAAACGGTCTCAAGGTATGAGTTTGTACGTCAGATTGCCGAAGTATTCAGTCTGGATGTCTCATTAGTAACACCGATCAAATCGGAAGAACTGAGCCAGTCCGCGAAGCGTCCGAAGAACTCGAGTTTTATTTGCCTGAAGGCTCAGACGAAGCTCGGCATAACTATGCCGTCCATCAAGGACTCACTATCACGCATGAAGCGGCAAATGAAAACATCAGGTGCGGTCCAACAATCAACAAAAAGATAATAGCGAGACAAAATGCTTGACCTAAAATTCATCAGGGAAAACCCTCAGCTGGTAAGAGACGCGATTCGTCACAAGAGAGAGGCCGACCGTCTGGATGAAATCCTTAGACTCGATTCCGACAGGAAAGAGCTGCTGCAAAAATCCGAGTTGATAAAAAGCGAAAGAAACAGGATCGCTGATGAGGTTGCAAAACTAAAGCGTCAGGGCAAGGACACTTCCGAACTCATATCTGAGGGAAAGGCTAAGGGAGACGACCAAAAGGCTTTCGAAGAAAGCCTGAAAGAAGTTGGCGACAAGCTTAACAAGCTTCTTCTTTATGTGCCTAATGTTCCTCATTCTTCAGTGCCGGTTGGAAGCAGTTCTGATGATAATGTTGAAACAAAGCAGTGGGGTGAAGTTCGCGCGGCGAAGGATTTCGACTTCAAGCTGCTTGATCATATGGCCCTCGGGGAAAAGACGGGCATATTGGATTTCGGTAGAGGAAGTAAGATTACCGGTGCAGGATTTCCGGTTTACGTAGGAAAAGGTGCTGCGCTGGAGAGGGCCCTGATAAACTTTATGCTCGATTTACATGTTACTAAACATGGATACACAGAGATCTTTCCGCCGTTTGTAGTGAACGAGGCTTCGATGCGCGGTACCGGTCAGCTTCCCAAAATGGCGGAGGACATGTATCATTGCGAAGTGGACAATTTATACCTAGTCCCGACGGCAGAGGTACCTGTAACAAACATGCGCCGGGATGAAATACTGCCTGTGGAGCAACTGCCCACTAAGTATGCAGCATATTCCGCGTGTTTTAGAAGGGAGGCGGGTAGCTGGGGCAAGGAATCCCGCGGGTTCTTGAGGGTTCATCAGTTTAACAAAGTCGAGCTGGTAAAATTTGTGAAACCGGAAGATTCATACGAAGAACTTGAGAAATTGGTTGGTGACGTTGAGGAGGTGTTACAGCTTCTGAACATACCGTACAGGGTAATGCTGCTTTGCACCGGGGACTTGAGCTTTTCAGCCGCGAAGTGCTACGACATAGAAGTGTTCGCGCCCGCGACCGAGGCCCGGAACGGCTGGCTGGAAGCTTCAAGCTGCTCGAATTTCGAAAGCTTCCAGGCGCGCAGAGCAAATATCAGATTTAAAAGGGATCCGAAGTCCAAACCTGAATTCGTACACACACTCAACGGATCAGGACTCGCGACTTCGAGACTGATGGTTGCCCTTCTTGAGAATTACCAAACACCAGAGGGCAAGATTATTGTCCCGAAAATTCTCCAAAAGTACACTGGATTCACGACAATTGATTGACCGATGAATCACTTACGACGACTGGGCCCGTATCTCAAGAAGTACAAGAGAGCTCTCTTTATTGGACTGCTCTCCGTTGCGCTTTCGAATTTGTTTGCGATGTTCATTCCATTGATTATCGGAAGCTCCATCAATCAGCTGAAGCAATCCGTATCGTCCTGGAAGCTCCTTGAAGACGCGGCGCTCGTTTTGAGCACGACTTTTCTCAGCGGGTTTTTCAGCTTCATGACCCGGCAGACCATCATTGTTACCTCGCGTCGAATCGAGTATGACCTGCGAAACAACTTCTATTCCCACATTCAAAGGTTGTCGCATTCATTCTTCCTGAACACCCCGACCGGCGATTTGATGGCACACGCAACGAACGATATCTCGGCGGTGAGAAACGTGCTCGGACCGGGCATCATGTACAGTCTCGATACCGTTACCGGCTTCATAATGATTGTAGCTATAATGTTCTCGATTGACGTTCGACTCACCCTTTATTCCCTTATTCCGCTCCCGTTCGTCTCTGCCGGCGTCTATTATATCGGGAGAATGGTTAACCGGTATTTTGAAGGGGTGCAGGAGCAGTACAGTGTCCTGACCGCCCGTGCGCAGGAGAGCATTGCGGGAATCAGGGTAGTCCGCTCCTACGTTCGGGAAGATCATGAGATCAGCCAATTCAGGGAGATGAGCCAGGATTATCTCAGCAGGAACCTGAAGCTTGCACAAATTCAGTCGGTGCTCTGGCCGCTGATGGGAATACTGACGGGCGGTGCCACCGTAATTGTCTTATGGCGGGGCGGTTTCGACGTGATAAAGAACTCGATCTCACTGGGAACGATGGTGTCGTTCCTGATTTACCTCGGTATGCTTACATGGCCACTGATAGCCTTCGGCTGGGTTGTGAATATCTTTCAGCGCGGAGCGGCGTCGATGGGAAGGCTCAACAAAATATTCGATACGCTTCCGGAGATAAAGGACGACGATGAGACTGATCAAACGATACGTGAACTAGAGGGAAGAATTTCTTTCCGCAACGTCTCCTTCAAATTTCCATCCAAAGAAGAATACGCACTCCGGAACATTAACCTGGAAGTAGATAGAGGAATGACGCTGGCAATAGTCGGAAGAACAGGCACGGGTAAATCTACCATCGTCAATCTAATTCCGCGGCTTTTTGACTGCACCTCCGGTGAAATCCTGATTGACGGTCATCCAATAAAGGATATTCCTATCGATGTTCTCAGGCGAAGCATCGGCTATGTTCAGCAAGAGACCTTCCTTTTCTCGGACACTATTTCGAACAACATCGCCTATGGTGTAGAAATTGCCAAACCGGAGGAAATCGAATGGGCTGCAAGCATATCGCAGATCAGAAAGGATGTTGAATCGTTCCCGCGCGGTTTCGACACAATGGTCGGCGAACGAGGTATAACTCTTTCCGGTGGACAGAAGCAGAGGGTAGGAATTGCAAGGGCAATCATAAGAAAGCCGAATATACTTATTCTCGATGAAGCCCTCTCCGCGGTCGACACGTATACCGAAGAGGAAATCCTCCAGGGGCTGAAAGCAGTCATGAAAGAACGCACTAGCATAATAATAAGCCACCGAATTTCCACGGTCAAAAATGCTGACTCAATAGTCGTTCTTGATGACGGTGCAATAACGGAAGTCGGAACTCACGACGAGCTTGTTCTCAAAGGCGGAATATATGCCGACCTTTACAACAGGCAACTTCTCGAAGAAGAACTGCAGAGGATGTAATCTCCGTATGCTGAAGATAAACTTTTACGAAGTTACGAATGCCGACAGGAGATTTATCAACAAGAATCTCAGGGGACATTTCAAGCTCAGTTTTTTTTCAGAGCCCCTGACTGATGAGAATTTGAAAACAGCCAATGACGCGGATATAGTATCGGTGTTCATCTATTCTGTGCTGGACAGGTCAAACCTGTCTAAACTTAAAAGGCTGAAATGCATCGCCACCCGCAGCACGGGATTCAACCACATCGATTTGAAATTTGCATCCGGCAGGAAGATAACGGTTTGTAACGTCCCGTTTTACGGTGAGAACACTGTCGCAGAACATACTTTCGGATTGATTCTGGCCCTGTCGAGGAATATACATAAGGCATACGTACGGACAGTGAGAAACAATTTCTCGCCCGACGGCCTGGAAGGCTGGGATATAAAAGGAAAGACCCTCGGCGTGATCGGTGCGGGATCCATAGGCTCTCACGTCATAAAGATCGCAAAAGGGTTCGGCATGAATGTTCTGGCGTTCGACATGCATGAGAATCATTTCCTTGCCGAAGTACTGGGGTTCAATTATGTCCCCCTTGATAACCTGCTGAAGAATTCCGACATCATCACGCTACATTGTCCGTATAATAAGGCAACGCATCATCTCATAAACATGGGTAATGTAAACCGCATAAAACGGGGTACCTTGTTCATCAATACGGCGCGGGCTACTATAATCGAACCGGCCGCGCTCCATTATGCGCTTGAAGCGGGCATCTTTGGAGGGGCAGGCCTTGACGTCTTTGAAGGGGAAGACCTGGTAAAAGAAGAGAACCAGATGCTCACGAGGAACGTATCGATCGAGCACCTGAAGGCGGTATTGGAAAAGAATATTCTGATGAACAAAGAGAACGTAATAATTACCCCGCACATTGCCTTTGACAGCGTGGAGGCAGTGGAGAGAATTTTGACGACCACCGTCGACAACATCATCGCCTATTCAAAGAAGGCACCGACCAACATCGTGAACTAAGATGGCAGTAGAGATACACGAAGAAGAAATATTGGGTAAGGCATACGATGCGAGGCTGATGCGCAGACTCTTGCATTACCTCAAACCGTATTGGCTCCAGGTCATATTTGCCGTACTGATCACTATCGTTTATGCGGGCATGGGACCGCTGCGGCCCTATCTTACGAAGATTGCGATCGACAGCTACATAGAAAAAGGAAATACAGCAGGTCTCTTTAACATCATCCTGATACTTTTCGCCGTAATAACCGTGCAGGCGTTTCTTAGATACGGATCAAGTTACCTGACGCAGTGGATCGGGCAGAAAACGATATTCGACGTTCGCATGCAGATATTTGGCCACTTGCAGAAACTTGGAGTGAAATATTTCGACAAAAACCCGGTGGGCAGACTGGTTACGAGAGTCACGAATGACGTGGAAGCTCTGAACGACCTGTTTTCTTCTGGCATAGTGATGGCCTTCGGCGACATCTTCACGATCGTGTGGATACTTTCGTTTATGTTCAGCCTCAGCGTCAAGCTGGCCCTGGTGACTCTTACGGTTCTGCCGATACTCGTATACATCACTCTGCTCTTCAGGAAAAGGGTTCGCTCATCCTACCGGCAGATTCGTGTGTTGATAGCCCGCATCAACGCATTCCTACAGGAACACATTTCCGGTGTGATAGTAGACCAGATATACAATCGCGAGAGAAGGGCATTCCGGAATTTCGATGAAGTCAATGGAAAACTTCAGGATGCGAACATTAAGTCGGTTTTTTATTATGCCCTCTTCTATCCGGCGGTCGAGCTGACAAGCGCCATTGCAGTCGGTCTGATTATCTGGTTTGGCGGAAGTCACCTGGTTCCTGAGGAATTCGTGCGTCTCCACGGAGGCATATCGCTCGGAATACTGATCGCCTTCCTGCAATACACCGAACAGTTTTTCACACCGATAAGAGACCTCTCTGAAAAGTATAATATTCTTCAGACGGCTATGGCCTCGTCCGAAAGGATATTCAGGGTCATTGATGATAAGACGATTGTGCCGGACGTAAAAGATCCGATAGACGCCCCGGAGGTGAAGGGAAAGATCGAGTTCAAGAATGTGTGGTTTGCTTATGACGATGAGAACTATGTTCTAAGGGACGTGTCATTCACGGGTAATCCAGGCGAGACGATAGCTATAGTCGGCGCAACCGGCGCTGGCAAGACTTCCATTGTGAATCTATTGATGAGATTCTATGACGTGAATAAAGGCGGAGTCTTCATAGACGGTGTCAATGTTAAAGACCTCTCGAGTGCTCAGCTGAGGAAGAACATAGCGATCGTAATGCAGGATGTCTTCCTCTTCTCGGGGAGCGTTCACTACAATATCTCTCTGGGAAACGAAGATGTGCCTCTCGAAAAAGTGTGGGAAGCCGCAGGGCTGGTCGGAGCAGACGATTTTATCGACCGCCTGCCTAACCTGTACAACGAGGATGTTAAGGAACGCGGTGCTGCGCTCTCTGTCGGCCAAAAGCAGCTGATATCTTTTGCGCGCGCGCTGGCACACAATCCGAAGATTCTTATACTTGACGAGGCCACTGCCAATATAGACACTGAGACCGAGGAGCTCATCCAGAAAGCAACATTGAATTTGCTTAGAGGACGGACAAGCATAGTGATAGCTCACAGGCTATCTACGATACAGCACGCGTCCAAGATCATAGTATTACACAAAGGTGAAATTCGGGAGCAGGGAACGCACCAGGAGCTTGTGGCTCTGGGCGGAATCTATTACAGGCTTTATCAACTTCAATACAAGGATCAGGAGCGTCTGGCAAAGAAACGCCAGCGCGCCGAAACACTGGGTGATTAAACCACAGCCGCGGTCATTGCGGCACGTTGTCTCTGCCGTGCTGGACGATCCCATGCCGGCAGCAAAAAACTGATTACCGCGCTAACAAAATTAACGGAGGTATCATGTCAGACAAGATCCAGCTCATGACGCTTGGGCATCACATCCATGAAGGGGAACGCGCGCATCCCGAGGCGACCGGGGATTTCAGCGGACTGCTGAGCGACCTGGCGATCGCCGTGAAGCTTATTTGGAGAGAAGTAAGCAAGGCAGGACTGATAGACATACTGGGGACAACTCACAAACAGAATTCCAGCGGCGACAAGGTCAGGAAGCTCGATGAATTCGCCGATGAGACAATTTACAAGGCGATGCAGCACGGCGGCCATCTCTGCGCGATGGCATCCGAAGAGAACGAAGGGTTGCTGGAAATCCCCTCGAAATATCCGGTCGGCAAATACGCACTTGTCTACGACCCTCTTGACGGTTCGTCCAACATAGACGCAAACGTATCCATCGGAAGCATATTCGGGATCTACCGGCGTGTTGCTCCATCGGGGACGGGATCTCTCGAAGATTGCCTGCAGCCAGGATACAAACAGGTTGCTGCCGCTTACACCATATATGGATCGAGCACGATATTCGTATATTGCACCGGCAATGGGGTCCATGGTTTTACACTCGACCCGTCCGTCGGAGAGTTCCTGCTTTCCCATGAAAATATGCTCACACCCAGCCAGGGAAGGATATACAGCGTGAACGAGGGGAATTCCTCTAAATGGGGAGAAGGGATGAGGAACTATCTCGAGTTTCTGAAGAGTGACGACGAGCCGAACGGGCGCCCGTATAGTTCCCGCTACATTGGATCGCTGGTAGCCGACTTCCATCGTAATCTCCTTTACGGCGGAATCTTCATGTACCCTTCCGACAGTCTGCATCCTGAGGGCAAGCTCCGACTTTTGTATGAAGCGTCTCCTCTCGCGTTTATTATTGAGCACGCCGGCGGCAGAGCCAGCGACGGCTCGCGCAGAATTCTCGATATCGTGCCTACTTCGCTGCACCAGAAGACACCACTGTTCATCGGATCCGAGAAAGACGTCAGAACGGCGGAGGAGTTCCTGCAAAAAGGAGGTGACTGAGACCATCTCCATCGTCACACTTCGTCAGAAAACTTGCTTCTACTCGGCTGCCTCGATGCAGAGCCAACAACGTGCACCGGATATACATTAGAAGGCTTAATTGATTGTCGCAGTTGGTCCAGGCGGCACATTTTTCAGTTCCATACCCATTCTGTCTGCCGTTCGACGGTTTTTCATCCAGATTCAATTCGCTATATTGCACTTCAACGAAATGAAAGGACCACCATGCGACCATTGGCTAAAGGTTTATTAATACTAATTATTTCTGCCGGCACATCCTTTTCACAAATTTCCGTCCTGAAGCCGGCGTTCGGCACTCACGGAATGGTGTCGACTTCAGATTCCATCGCAACCGCTGTCGGGGTGCAAATCCTGAAAGAAGGCGGCAATGCCGTCGACGCGGCTGTAGCGGTCGGTTTCACACTTGCCGTGACGTATCCTCAGGCTGGGAACCTCGGCGGCGGCGGGTACTACATAATTCATCTCAAAGATGGAAAGAACTATGCGATCGACGCGCGCGAAACCGCGCCAGCTGCCGCCAGCCGCAATATGTATCTCGACGCTGCAGGAAACGTCATCCCAGGAAAGAGTCTCATCGGAGGGCTTTCAGTCGGCGTACCGGGAAATGTTGACGGCCTCCTGACGGCAGAAAAGAGATTTGGAAAACTCCCGATCGAGAAAGTGATGGAGCCAGCAATTGAGCTTGCACAAAAGGGTTTCATCGTAGATGGCCGGCTTCAGGAAGTCTTTCATCATGCCGAGAAAGAGCTGAAGAGGTTTCATTCCACAATGAAGTACTTCTCCAGGAACGGCGAGATCTACAGACAAGGGGAGAGGCTGGTACAGAAGGATTTGGCGAACGTACTCCTCAAAATCGAGAAGGGAGGGAGAGACGGTTTTTACAAAGGAGAAATCGCGGAGATGATCGCCAAGGAAGATCAAGCTACTGGCGGAGTGATCACTGTAAAGGACGTTGAGGGCTATCATGCCGTAGTAAAAGAGCCGCTCATGGTGACGTATCATGGTTACGAGGTAATGAGCATGCCCCCCTCGAGTTCCGGCGGAGTTTGCCTGGCAGAGATGCTCAACATACTCGAGCATTTTGACCTGCGGAAATACGGTTATGGCGCTTCACAGACTCTTCATTATGAAATCGAGGCGATGAGGCACGCTTTTGCTGACCGCGACAAGTACCTCGGGGATCTCTCATTCGTATCTGTGCCCATGAAGCGACTTCTTTCCAAGGCTTATGCTGATACAATTGCCAGGGAAATTGACCCGTTCAGCGCGACTCCCAGCATTGATATTTACCCGGAACTTATTCACCCCCCTCACGAAGGAACTCACACAACGCACTACTCGATAATCGACAATGAAGGAAATGCCGTCAGCGTGACCACTACCCTGAACAGCTACTTCGGCTCAATGGTCGTAGTAAATGGAGGCGGTTTTTTCCTGAACAATGAAATGGATGACTTCAGCGCGAAGCCGGGAACGCCGAACCAGTTTGGAGCGATCGGCGCAGAAGCGAACTCGATACAACCTGGGAAAAGGATGCTCAGTTCAATGACGCCTACGATGGTGCTGAAAGACGGAAAGCCATTTTTGATTCTTGGCTCGCCGGGAGGGACGACAATCATCAATGCGGTCCTGGAAGTAATCCTAAACGTAATCGATTTTCATATGCCGCTTGCCCGTGCGGAAATGGCACCGAGAATTCATCACCAGTGGGTGCCGGACGTGGTTTACTACGAGCCGGGTGCTCTTGTCTATGACGTAAAGCAGAGCTTGATCTCACGCGGATACAGATTGGTCCCCAGAGAGGCGATAGGCGAAGTGCAGACAATTCTGGTGACACCAAGTGGCTATGAGGGCGTTGCCGACCCACGCGGTCCGGGCGATGCCGAGGGCTACTAATGCCCGATAATCCGTAATTTTCGACAAGTCCATGGCTCTTAGTCTATGGACTTGTTGAACTTCATAATACCTTCCCACCCGGCAAAGACCATTGTTGCAGGCTTCTCCTTATTTGTCGGCATACTTTGTACTCCGTACTTTCAGATGACCTGACACTGGGTCTGCGACAAAAATGTAATTGTATGAAACACATAGGAACATAGGGCGCGTAAGAAATGAATTTATGTGTTCTAATGTGCCTATGTGGTTAAACTATTGCTTTTTACAAATTTGTCGCACAGTAACCCCTCACTTATGGTTTCTCGCCAAGCCGCATACGAGCTCGCAAAGCGAACCGCTCGTCAACATTTCTTTGCGTTCTTGGCGCCTTTGCGAGAGAAATAACCCTTTCAGTGAGGCATTACGTCGCACACCCCCTGACACTTGCACTTTGGCAGGACGCACTATAAATTAGCTGTCGCATTAGGGTAAATAGGGCTTCCGTAGTACCACGTCCTTATTCATAGACTTCGGAAAGATTCTCTCCAAGTGATGTGCATGCCGCTCAAGATCCAACTATCAACGTAGCGACGCCAATTCTTCTTGACTGAATCACCCCTCAATTTTAGAGGGCAACCGAGTTTGCCAATACCCCTGGGATTGAGAACCCCTATCGCGCTACCTTGGCCGTGTTATACAGGGCCGCGGCAAAAAAAACGATGTTTGCGAGCCATGCTGTCAGCAGCGGCTCAACAATTCCATCATAACCGAGAACCTGACTTATCTTGATGACAAGGAGATAAATGAATGCAATCAGGATGCTTATCCCGAATTCAAGCGCGAGCCCGCTTCTCTTCTTTCGTGCCGACAGCGGTACGCCAAAGAGGACCACTATTATAGTTGCGAAAGGAAACGAGACCTTGGAATAGTAGTCTACCTCATAACGGGCCACATCATTGCCGCTTCGCCTCTGCAATTCAATAAAACGTTTGAGTTGATCAAAATTCATGTCGTTGGGATTGAGTTCTTTCTGCGCCAAGTCCGCAGGCTTAAACGTGATCTCTTTAAGTGTCAAAGACGGGAACACCTCGAAGGTCTGCTTAGTGCCGTCAAAAGTTCGCTCGATGACATTTTTCAATACCCATACATGCTGCATCGGATAGTACGTCATCATCTGGGCATCGTATCTCTTAACCAGATAAGTCCGGTTTGTGTCCGCAAAATCCTGCACCGAGATCTTCGTCGCCGTATTCGTTACGTCATCAAAGTAACCTATTGAAACGACACGGTTCCGTCCATCCAGCATGAAAATGTTGTACTTCCACCACCCCTCCCGATGTTCTTGAAGATAGACCTTCTCAATCCTGAACTTCTCGTGATTAGCCATGGGTACAATCCACTCGTTGAAATAGATCATGATTCCACAGATGATCGCAGACACCAGGAGAAAGGGGAGAAGCAGTCTGTAGATATTTATACCTGAGGATTTTATGATTATTATCTCGTTTTGATTAGACATCCTTCCGGCTGTAAAAAGACAGGCGAGAAGAACCGCAACCGGCGTAATCAGTTTCAATATCTCCGGAGTAAAAACCAGATAGTATCTCGCTATGAGAAGGAGTCCGACGCCGTGGTCGAGAAAGTCGCTGAGGTGCTCCATGACGTCCACGAGAATGAAGATTGCAGCGAAAACCAGCAGCGCAAAGAGGATTACGCTTACAAACTGTCTGATTATATAAATATCGAGCTTCTTCAGCGTTCCCGCCTCGATATTTCGTCGAGCGTCTCTTCGGACACCCACTTCTTCGGGAGGAATCTCATTAGGTTGTCCCAGTTTATGATCACTGCTTCCTTCGATGTCTTGTACGTGAGAATGAGTCCCAAGCCACCCAGGACGATGTTTGCAAGCCACATGGCCATGAATGGGCTCAGGAGTTCGCGGTCCGCCAGTTTCTCACCGGCAATAAGGAACGCCCAATAAATAAGGAAAAAGAAGAGGCTCAAACCGGCCGACACGCCGAAGTTACCACGCCGGGTCATCATCCCAAGCGGAGCACCCAGGAAAACAAATACTATGGCCGCAAATGGAATGGAGTATTTCTTTTGAATCTCCACCCTGTATGCGTAGATCTCCCGCTCTGTGGTATTAATGCTCGCAAGTATTCCTTTGGCAATACCAAGAGCAGATGAAATATTCGCTCCAGCCTGCTCAAAAATCCTGGCCGAATCCCCGGCAGCCGAAATCAAAAAACGGTTTGGAGAAGGCAAAATGAGATTCTTCACGTTGCCATTCATGTAACCGTTCAACTCTGTCTGAAAAATTCCTGTTGTTTTCCTCAACCCCTTGACAATGCTCCGCATTGAGTCCGCACTCAGTTCCCGGTCGCCTCGCGAGAATGCGCTCTGCGACGACTCCTCGAACGAGAATCCCTCTGCACTAAGAACGATTTGTTGGTGTTGAAATCTCATTCTTTGGTATACGCTCGGCTGGCTGTTGTCGTACTCGTCCACCTCGCCATCATAAAGGAGCATTACTATATGCTTCATATCAGGAGAGAATCCAACTTTGCCTCGTTCGGCGGTAATGGTTGTAAACTTCTGCGGATTTGAGAAGTCGAAGATTGTAACGCCGTAAAGTTCCGTCGAGTTAGGCACGGTTTTTCTGACAAGGATAGCGTGGCCTTCAATCTCCTGTGAGAACTGGCCCGGCTCAATAGTAAAGGTCGGTTTTTTTCGCCTTATGTCTATCATTATCGTCTTGGCTCTGTGATTGGCGTCAGGCAGAACGTCGTTGTCGAAAAGGACGAGCAGATAGAAAACTCCAATCGAAGCGACGAGAACGGGTAGCATCATCCGGATGAGGCTAATTCCGGACCCTTTTATCGCGGTGACTTCATTATATGAAGACAACCCCCCAAATGCCATGAGGACAGCGACGAGTACCGACATCGGAACGGCCAGAACGATAATCCATGCCAGATTATACACAATGAGTTGGACTATCACTCCCAAACCAAGGCCCTTACCGACAATTTGGTCCATCGACTGCATCAGAAATTGCAGAAGGAATATGAAAGTGATGGTAACCATCGAGAAGATGAAGGGACCTATATGCCTTTTCAATATGTAGAGCGACAGCCTCACTTTGAAATATAGCACGCGATTGCGGTGTACTCAAAGCGAATCGATTTACTCGCGGAGAATTTGACGCTTTCCAATGAGATATTATATTTACGTGAAATGATACTTCCGCTTTCCGCAGGGTACCGATGACAATTGATATCAGAAGTACGGATAACGAGATCGAGTTCGCATTCATAGAAGCCCCACAAACATGTTTTCCAACACAATGGAGGTAATATGACACCGGTCATCTCGATGAACTTTATCGATTACACCATTTTGGCTGCTTATGTCATAATAACGATTGCCGTTGGCTACGCTCTTAAGAAGTACATGATAACAAGCGAAGACTTCTTCCTCTCCGGGCGGTCTCTTCCGAGTTGGATAACGAGCCTGGCCTTCTTGTCGGCAAACCTCGGCGCGCTGGAGGTGATAGGAATGGTCGCTAACTCGGCAAAATACGGGATCCTGACCGTCCACTTTTACTGGATCGGCGCAATTCCGGCAATGATCTTCCTTGGAATCTTCATGATGCCGTTCTACTACGGCAGCAGAGTAAGAAGTGTGCCGGAATACCTGAAGCTGAGGTACAACGAGGCAACGCGCGGGTTAAACGCTTTGTCGTTTGCGATAATGACCCTCCTGATGAGCGGAATAAGCATGTATGCAATGGCGCTTCTATTTGAACTCATGCTGGGATGGACGTTGACATCGAGTATTCTACTCTCGGCAATCGTGGTATTGATTTACGTCTTCTTTGGCGGGCTCTCGTCATCCATTTACAACGAGGTGATACAGTTCTTCCTGATATGGCTCGGACTCCTGCCCGTAGTCTACATAGGCCTGCATGCCGTCGGCGGTTTCGAGGGGCTGGTACAAAGAATCCCGCCTTCGTTTCTGCACGCGTGGCAGCACATGGGCTCGGCAACTGATAATCCGATGGGAGTAGACTGGATGGGGGTTGTGCTTGGACTAGGTTTTGTACTTTCGTTCGGCTACTGGACCACCGACTTCCTGGTCGTGCAGAGAGCGATGGCATCTGAGAACCTTGCAGCCGCCAGGAGAACTCCGCTTATAGCCTCCTTCCCGAAAATGCTTGTTCCGATTATTGTAGTTATCCCCGGTCTTCTTGCTGTGGCTCTGTTACCCCAATTTAAAGTCGCCACGGGAGCTCTCGGACAGGGAGGGGCTACGCCTGATTACAACTCGGCCCTTATCTTGATGTTTGCACACTACCTGCCGAATGGCATCCTGGGACTCGCTATCACTGGGCTGCTGGCAAGTTTCATGTCTGGGATGGCAGGGAACGTGACCGCGTTCAATACAGTCTGGACTTATGACATATACGGAAGTTACATAAAGAGGAACATGCCCGACAATCACTATCTGAAAATGGGAAAGTATGCGACGATCTTCGGGGTACTCTTCAGCATTGGCACGGCGTACATCGTCAGGTCATTCCCGAACCTGATGGACTACATGCAACTCATATTCACTTTCTTCAACGCTCCGCTATTCGCCACTTTCCTTCTTGGTATGTTCTGGAAGAAGGCGACGCCGTGGGGCGGATTCTTCGGTTTGCTGAGCGGAATACTGGCCGCCGCATTCCACTACTTTGTGCTCTATCGACCGGGAATCATCCATTATCCGAGTGAGATGGCTGCGAACTTCTATCAGGCGTGGTGGGCATGGTGCACTGATTTCGTGGTGACGATAGTGGTAAGCTTTTTTACGGCGAAGAAAGAGGAGGCTGCATTGACCGGATTAGTCTACGGTCTGACGCCAAAGCCTCATTCAGGCGAGACCTTGTTCCGCAAACCGGAGTTCTGGGCGATAGTGTCGCTTGTCATAATGGTCGTTCTGAATATCATCTTCTGGTAAGGAAAGGAGAAGAGAAATGGAATCATCTCAAGGACGCAAGCATCTTTTTGACCTGAAAATTCCACTCGGAAGTCTGCTCGGCTTCTACGGAATACTTCTGCTTTTCTACGGTCTGTTCGGGCCGGCCTCCGTATATAAGAAGTCATTTAACCTTAACGTGGATCTTATCTGGGGGATTTTAATGCTTGTTATTGGGTCCTCTTTCCTGGCAGCTTCCTACTTTGGAAGAAGCGTGAAGAAATAATACCGTCGCTCCGTATAGAGCGATTAACTGTCTTTCCATTTGCCGGGGTCCATAACCGGATTCGATAGATGGCGGAAGACCTGGAGTACATTTCATTCTCGTAAGAACCTTTTACTGGCAATTTTCCGGAGGAAAACAAAGATGAACCGTTTGCTAGCCGCATTGTCGCTCTTGTTCGCTCTCAACATCTCTTACGCCCTTCAAAGTCGTCCGGACAACGACGGCTACTGGCAGCAATATGTTCACTACACGATAAACGCCACCTTAATCGACAGCATTCACACAATCCTCGGTAGTGAAACGCTCTATTACAAGAATAACTCGCCTGACAGCCTGCATAAGGTTTACATCAGGCTGTACTGGAATCTCTTCAGCAAACACAGTTATGGATACAAGCAGGCGATGCGACAGAGACGGTACGGACTCCTTACGACCGGTAATATGACAATGAACCAGTGCGCTCTTATTGTGGATGGGAAGAAGATCCCGCTGAAGTTCAACGTCGATAACACACTCGCCGAGGTTCTTCTCCCGAATCCGCTTGAAAGTGACTCAGCAGTGACATTCTACATCACATGGACGGGGAAGGTTCCCAAGGGGAGTGACAGGGCAGGTTATGTCGGTGAGGACTACGACATAGCACAGTGGTATCCTCAAGTTGCTGTCTACGACAAATACGGTTGGGACACAGACCAGTATATGGACCGCGGCGAATTCTATGACGATTACGGGACATTCGACGTTAATATCACCCTCCCGAGAAAATTCATCATCGGACACACCGGCGTTCTCCTGAACCCGAAAGATGTTCTGCCCGACAGCGTAATCGAAAGGCTGAAGGAGTCAGAGTCCCACAAGGAGACCTTTCACATTGCCGACTTCTCCAACCGCGTACTTACACCGGCAGATAATCAGATGGTAACCTGGAGATTTCATGAAGACACCGTCAGAGACTTTGCGTGGTCGGCAGATCCGTATTTTATCTGGGACGTCGCACACTGGCACGGCATCGCGATTCATGCCTTGTACTTTCGCAACAGGGCAAAATACTGGAGTGAATCGGCGAAGATGGGGCGGCACGCAATCAAGTTCTTTTCCAAACATCTCGGCATGTATGCGTACAAACAGGTTTACATAGTCCAGGGGCCGGAGTACGGCGGGATGGAGTACCCCGGCGTCGTGTTCATAGGGCACCTCGGAGCGGAGAACGATCACAAGCTGGGAAGGACTACTATGCACGAGCTCGGTCATCAGTGGTATCCAATGATGATAGGGAGCAACGAGACGAGATTCGGATTTCAGGATGAAGGATTCAACACGTTTAATACCACACTCGCACTGGAATCATATTACGGACGGTACAATAACAGCTACGTGTGGACAAAATGGTATCAGAAACTTCTGGATTTCCCCAACACCGACGAACGCGCCGAACGGCTTGCAGACTACCTTTACCTGGCACATACCGGATATGAAGAACCGGTCATGAACCATCCGGACCATTTTGCGGAACCGCTGCTCCAGGATATTTCTATTTACGCAAAGACGACCGACGTGATGTTCATGCTGAGGCACGTACTCGGTGACTCTCTTTTCTGGAAAGTAATGCTCGCATACTACAACCAATACAAGTTCAAACATGTCTATCCTGAGGATTTCTTCAACCTCGCCGAGAAGGTCAGCGGCCGGAGTGATCTAAGATGGTTCTTCACAGAATGGCTTGATCGTACTTACACCTGCGACTACGGAATAAAATCGGTTTCCTCCAGGATAGTACAGACTGATTCGGGCAGAGTATTCGACGATAGAATCACAATCAGCCGGCATGGACAAATAGTGATGCCGCTTGATGTGCACTTATATCTTGACAACGGTTCGGATTACGTCCTGAATACACCTGTCGTTGATTGGCAGAGCGGCGAGGTTCGAAGGACTTACCAGGTATATACGAAATCCAGGGTCAGCAGCGCCGATATTAACCCCGGGCAGCAGATTGCCGACATAAATAGGTTGAACAACACGTGGCCGCTGCCGAAGGTTGATCTGAGATTCGACAACACCATGGTCAACTTCTACCCGAACGATGCTTATTTGTTTCAGTGGCGGCCCAGTTTGTGGTACAATACCGTTGATGGGGTGAAATACGGAATCCGGCTCTCAGGTAGTTATCTCGGTTACCTGCATGATTTCCGCGCGGGGTTATGGTATGGGACACACCTGAAAAACGCCGAGTTCGACTACAGCTTCGAGTATGACAACCAGGCGTCTTCTGTGAATCGGGAATTCTATCCGAGTACTTCGACACCATTTGTCTCAAGATATCCGCGTCTGTTACTGCGCGCCGAGCGGCTTGATGGAATAGACTTCTACTCACTAGGGATCTCCAAGGTATTAGCCGCTCATTACAGCTATCCACCTTATCATATGTTAAGCTTCTCGATTAACAGCACGATGGCGGAAAGGACAGACTTTCTGCCGGACCCAGCCACATGGGTTCTAAAGCGGCGAATGGATTTTGTTAAGGCTCAATATAGCTACCGGAATTTCTGGCAGAATTTTGAAGTCGATTTCAAGGCATCTTACGACGCATCTCTCCCGTTCTTCAATTCGGATGTCTTCAATTATTCGAAACGTTCGCTTGAATTGACGTCATATTGCACTATCCTGGGGAACACGTTAGCGCTGCGTCTCTACGATGGGCGTTCTTCGGGAAATGTTCCGCCGATGACGCAATTCTACCTCGCTCAGGGAAATCCGTTAGAGGTATTCCTAAACCCGCTAGTGCGCAGCGTGGGTACTTTGCCGCTTCAGGTCCTGCAGTACTCACGCGTTGCCGGCGGCGGAGACGTACGCGCCTACGATGAATTCATAGCGGGGGATAAGATTGACGCAGGAAATCTTGAAATACGATTTGCCTCATTGATACCTTTTGTGTCGCCCGAACAAACGCCCCTTCTGGGACCGGCGCTCTCTTACTTCAGCACCAACCTCTTCTATGATGCGGCGTTCCTAGGCAACCAGCGTGAAAACATCGAAAACAGCGCTCATTTCTACTACGACGCCGGAATAGGAATTGTATTTGATATTCAGGACTTCTATAAGCTATTTTTCAACGAAGGCACATCATTGTTCAACACTGTAAATATGTCGCAGGTACGGTTTGACATGCCGCTGTATGTAAACAAGCCGGCTGCTGCCGGAAGTGCCGGCAAATTTGAATTCAGATGGAGGCTATCATACACGACGGCTTTTTAAGAACCAATACCGCTGTTAGGAGGGTTAGATGGGCACAGCTGTAGAGTTTAACACTTTGACGGAGATGTTTGCCAGACTCTGCAAGAAGTACTCAGGTACCGGGAGAGAGGTGTACAGGTATAAACTCGAAGGGAAGTATGTAGGCATAACTTACGACGAGTTTTGCTCGAAGGTTGAGCTATTTGCACATGGGCTTAACTCGCTCGGATTAAAGCGGGGGGAGAAAATTGCCATTCTTTCCGAGAACAGGCCGGAGTGGCCCGTAACCGACTTAGCATCTCTGGCAATTGGAGCGATCGACGTACCGATTTTCCCGACACTCACCGCAAAGCAAATCGAATACATACTCGACAACGGAGACGTTTCATTCGTTGTCGTGTCGAACACTTTCCAGCTCAACAAGATCTTGCGGATTCAGGGAGACGTGAAAACCCTTCGGCAAATCATAATGATGAACCCCAAAGAGAATCTGAAGGATAGATCAGTCATCGATTTTTCTGAAGTCTACGATCTGGGAAGAAAGAGTCGAGACAGACACCGGGACCAATTCACCAAATGGCTTGCAGAATCGAAGCCGGAAGATATTGCGACTATAATATATACAAGCGGCACAACCGGTGAACCGAAAGGGGTTCTCCTGACCCACGGCAACTTCGCCTCGAACATAAAGGGAGCGCTCGATCACATATCTATTACAGATGGGGACACGCTCCTTTCATTTCTCCCCATCTCCCACAGCTTTGAGAGAATGGCAGGTTACTACACCGCGCTTTCGGCGGGTGCCAGCGTATCTTACGCTGAGAGCATTGAGACGGTGGCTCAGAACCTGATGGAAGTCAGGCCGACCCTCGTCACTACCGTTCCACGGCTTTTCGAGCGGATCCACGCAACCATTTTGAAAAACATAGAGTCCAGCTCAACGACAAAGAAAAAGATCTTCTACTGGGCGATTTCCGTGGGAAGAGAGTACGTCGCGGCAAAAAAGAGAGGGATGGTGGGCCCGCTGTTGCGGTCCGAATATCTCTTAGCCGACAAATTAGTTCTCTCTAAGCTTAAGGAGAGGACAGGAGGTAGAATAAAATTTTTCGTTAGCGGCGGCGCCGCATTATCACGCGAGCTTGGAGAATTTTTTGAGGCCGTGGGAATCATGATCATTGAGGGTTACGGGATGACGGAATGCTCTCCCGTGATTTCGGCAAACAGAGTCGATGATTATAAGTTCGGTACGGTCGGTAAGCCGCTGCGCAACGTCCAGGTTAAGATTGATGACGACGGCGAAATACTTACGCGCGGACCCCATGTCATGACCGGTTATTACAAAGACAAGGAAGCGACGAGGGAAGCGATCGACAAAGATGGGTGGCTACACACGGGCGATATCGGACATTTCGATACGGATGGGTTTATTGTTATTACGGACAGAAAGAAGCACCTGTTCGTCAACTCCGGAGGCAAAAACATCGCGCCTCAGCCTATTGAGAATTTGCTGCAACAGAGCAAGTTTGTGGACCAAATTGTTCTCATCGGCGACAAGAGGAGATTTAATACGGCGCTAATAGTCCCGGATTTCGAGTACTTGAGAGAGTTTGCTAAGGAACATCGTCTCAAATATGAAAGCGAAGAAGAATTGATGAACAATGACAAGATATCAGACGCCATTAAGAAGGACATTGATCTTCTGCAGAAGGACCTGGCGAAGTATGAACAGGTCAGAAGATTCAGGCTCCTGAATACTCCATTTACCATCGAAAACGGCCTCCTCACCCCGACTTTGAAAATCAAGCGGAAGATAGTGGAGCAGAAGTATGTAAACCTAATCGACTCAATGTACAACTGACGGAGAAAAAATGAATTTGCACGATAAAGAGAAGCAGTTTCTATTACAGACTTACAAGCGCCTTCCCATCGAAGTCGATCATGCGGACGGCGTTTACATTTACGGTAAGGACGGAAAGCGATACCTTGACTTCTTGGGCGGCATCGCGGTGAATGCACTGGGTTACAATAACGCCCGCGTAAAGGCCGCAATCATGGCACAGGTGAACCGATATCTGCATATGTCCAACATGTTTTATATGGATGCGCAGGTTGATTTAGCGGAAATGCTGTGCGGGTTATCCGGTTACTCCAAAGTCTTTCTGACGAATTCCGGAACCGAAGCAATTGAGGGTGCGATTAAGATTGCGCGAAAATGGGGCAGCAAAGAGAAAAAGACGAAGTTATTTGCCTTGAGTAATTCATTTCATGGAAGGACTTTCGGAGCCCTTTCATTGACGGACCGGCCGAAGTACCGGCAGGGCTTCGAGCCTTTTCTGCCGGATGTGGATCACATTACGTTCAACAGCGTGGAGGAGCTTCAGAGGAAAATTGACGCAAACACTGCGGGCGTGTTCATCGAGTTCATCCAGGGTGAAGGAGGCGTAAATGTCGTATCGGAAGAATTCGTGCGCGAGCTGTATTCATTGAAGCGTAAACACAGATTCCTTGTCGTAGCGGATGAGATTCAGGCAGGAATCTATCGCACCGGAAAACTCTTTTCTTTCGAACATTACGGCGTTCACCCGGACCTTGTCACAGTTGCGAAGCCAATAGGAGGAGGGCTGCCGCTTGGAGGCACACTTGTCGACGCTTCGCTCGAGCAGGTTCTCGAATACGGAACTCACGGGACAACATTTGGAGGCAATCCCGTTTCGTGTGCCGCCGGACTGGCAACCCTGAAGGAGCTTTCGGAGAAACACATCGACCAACACGTTACCAAAATCGGGAATTACTTCCGGCAGAGACTGCTGGAAGTCAAGTCCAGACATGACAGCCTTGTGTCGGAGGTCCGGGGACTCGGCCTGATGATCGGCGTGGAGTTCAAGACCGAGTGCGGCGAGATCGTAAACCGCCTAATGGGTAACGGCATCCTGGCAAATTGCACAAACGGAAACGTCATAAGGCTTCTTCCACCGTTAATAATCGAACAGGAACATGTCGACATATTCGTAGATGTTCTCGAGAAGACTGTGCAGGCGACCTTTCCTGACGCGCCGGTGAAAGAGAAAAGCCTGCAGAATTAGAGTTTCTCGGTAGAATGTCTGATATTAATACTTGTATCAAACGAGAGGGCCTAGTTAAAGAGCACAATGTAATCGAACCTTCAACCATAACTAATTGGGAGGAGCCATTAGAATGGGAACCCAGCAGCTATTGTTGCTAGTGCTTGTGGCCGTCGTCGTGGCGATAGGAATATCCCTTGCAATAACATACTTCAAATCAAACCAGCAAGACGTGGAGATAAACGAAGTCATAAATGAATTGAACCATGTCGCGGCATCAGCCCAGGGATGGTACAGGAAACCGAAGGAAATGGCCGGAGGAGGTTCTTCTTTCACCGGTTTCACTCTACAGTCTATCGCTCAGCCTGACTCGAATGATATTGCGAAATACTCCGTCGTCTCAGCAGCCAGTGATCTTCTCCAGCTCCAGGCAGTCGGATTTCTTGAATTCACCATCAGTGTGAATGTTTACCCTGACTCAATAGGACCTTACGACATAGTGAAATGAGCCCTACGATTATCGAGCCTTTCAAGATCAAGTCCGTCGAACCGATAAATTTCACGACTCGCGAGTATCGCCAGCTGGCCATCGAGGCGGCATATTACAATCTGTTCTTACTCAAAGCAGATGACGTCCTGATTGACTTTCTGACAGATTCCGGAACGGCGGCAATGAGCTCTAAGCAGTGGGCGGCAATCATGGACGGCGACGAGTCCTACGCCGGGTCGCGCAGCTTCTTCAAGTTCGAGGAAAGGGTGAAGGACATAACCGGGCTGAGCTACATAATCCCGACCCACCAGGGAAGGGCAGCAGAGAAGATTCTATTTACGGTTGTGGGCGGTCCCGGCAAGGTAATACCGAACAATACTCACTTTGATACTACGCGTGCCAACGTAGAGTTTTCCGGTTCAAGTGCAGTTGATCTTCCGATTCCGTCGGCGCTCGAGACAGGCGAGTATGCTCCCTTCAAGGGCGACATGGACCTGAACAAGCTCGAAGATTTGATAAGAGAGGTAGGCAGAGATAATATCCCTCTCTGCATGCTTACCGTAACAAACAACTCGGTCGGAGGGCAGCCCGTCAGCATGAAGAACATCAGGGAAGCCAAGGCCCTGTTGAGCAAACACGAGATTCCTTTGTTCCTCGATGCATGCCGCTTCGCTGAGAATGCCTTTTTCATAAAACTGCGCGAACCGGGATACGAGAACACGAGCGTGAAGGATATTGCCCGTGAAATGTTCAGCTACGCGGATGGCTGCACCATGAGCGCCAAAAAGGACGCCTTGGTAAACATAGGCGGATTCCTTGCGCTAAACGACGGCTCACTTGCCGAGAAAGCCCGGAGCCTGCTCATAATGACAGAAGGGTTTCCGACTTATGGCGGGCTGGCCGGACGCGATCTCGATGCAATGGCACAAGGCCTCGATGAGGTTCTCGATGAGAATTATCTCAAGTACCGCATAAGGTCGATCGAATATTTCGGAGAGAAGCTGCAGAATTCCGGCGTCCCGGTTCTCGTTCCGACGGGAGGCCACGCAGTTTTTCTGGATGCGAAGAAGTTCCTTCCACACGTCCCCCCGGATGCATTTCCGGGTCAGGCTATTTCGGTTGAGTTTTATCTCGAGGGAGGCATTCGCAGCGTGGAGATAGGCTCTGTCATGTTTGGAAAGGAGATCGACGGCCGGTTCATGCCTGCACAGCTCGAGCTGGTTCGGCTCGCCGTGCCGAGGAGAGTCTATACACAGAGTCACATTGACTTTGCGGCGGAGGCGATAATCGACGTGTTCAAGCGGAGAGACCGGGTTCCGGGCTATAAGATGACTTATGCTCCACAATACCTTCGCCATTTCACCGCGCATTTTGAGCCGATGAGCATTGAGAGGAACCGATCTATATGATGGTACCCCTGAAGACGAGTCATTACACACCCATGTCGGCTTGGGGGTGCAGTGACTTTGCCTAATTGTCCCGTCTGCAACACGGAAAATCTGGACTTTTCAATTCGATGCATTTCTTGCGGGAGCTTCCTTCAACAGAACGTTAAAACACTCGATCTCTTTTCTACTATATACAACATTTGGCGCAATCCGGTCTTCACGCTTCGAAGGATTATTCTGGCGGAACACAAGAATTACACCGTCCTAATTGCCGCTCTGGAGGCGATTGGGCTCAGCTTCCTTTCGCTGTTCATAGTAAAGGCGGCAGATATCTATTCGCTTGAGCTCTGGAGAATTATCGCTGCCGGCACAGGATTGGGAATCGTTGTTTTCCTTCCTGCGATTTACCTTTTTCTGATTCTCAGCTATTTGATTCTGCGTCCCGGCAAAAGAGGTGTCACACTCAAGGGATTCATTTCCGGAACCGTGTACAGCATGCATCCGCTTGCTTTCGGTACAGCGGTTTTTCTCCCGGCAGATGTAGCAGTCTTTGGCCCATACATCTTCTCAAACAATCCGTCCCCGCAGGTGATAAATCCGCTTCCTTTTTATTTTCTTGGTTTTCTGGATTTAGCAGCCGTCGTTGCATCGGTTGTTTTCATGACGCGTTTGGTTCACATTATGTTTGGGACGAAAATCCGGGCGACGCTTTTAAGCGCGGTGTTCCTGTGCGTCTTCGCTGCCGCACTTGAGGTAGCGAAGCAGTTGTTGTTGAAGTAATTAAGAATCTCCATTCTAAAAAAGGAATAAAGTCACGAAAGAATGATGGAATATCTTAACTCTATAGCAAACGTGAAGAACGGGTTGATAGTGTCGTGCCAGTTTGACGCTGACGATCCGTTCAATCACCCCGATTATGTTTCGCTCTTTGCACTGTCCGCGCAGATGGGAGGAGCGGCCGGGATTCGCACCGAAGGGAAGCAGAATATAGCGGCTGTGAAATCGAAAGTGAATCTTCCCGTGATCGGCCTTATTCAGTCCACTTATCCTGACGGTTCTGTGCTGATTACAGGCGATCTCAAGGACGTGGACGAAATAATCCAGGCCGGCGCCGATATGGTTGCACTCGACGCGACGGAACGAATCAGACCGAACGGATTGACGGGATTCGAGTTCCTGCGCCGTGTACGAGTCGACCACCCGGGAACGCTGCTGTTGGCAGATGTCTCCACCTTCGAAGAAGGGGTTCAGGCAGCGGAGCTAGGCGCCGATCTGGTCTCCACTACACTATCCGGCTACACACCGGCGACTGCACAGAAGAGAAGTGCAGGAGTGGATTTTGATCTTATCGAACGGCTTTCCAGCTCGCTGGTTGTCCCCGTCATTGCTGAAGGAAGAATACTGCTTCCACGCGAGGCAGCGCATGTTTTTGAGCTCGGAGCCTATGCGGTCGTCGTAGGTGCGGCAATCACCAGACCGACGGTAATTACTCAGATGTTTGTCCACGAGATTCAACTTGGTTTTAGAGGCAATGAGAAGAAAGATTAAGGTAATTCAATTCGGACTCGGACAAATCGGGATAAGCATGGTAAGGACACTCCTCAAGCACGACGAACGCTTTGAGGTTGTTGGCTGTATCGACAGTGCACCCGACAAAGTCCGGAAGGATATCGGAGAATTCCTTGAGCCGAAAAGCATTTACAATTTGGCCGTCGTCGATTCCATTGATTCGCTGAAACGGAGGCGAGCCGACATTGTCATTCATTCGGCAGTCTCATTTCTCCCCGAGGCGGCCGAACAGATCCGGTCGTTGGTCGAGAAAGGCTACAACATAATTACCACTGCGGAGGAAATGTTCTTCCTCCGCCAGCGCGATTCGAAGCTGTTTAGGAGCCTGGACAACCTCGCCAAGAGAAGACACGTGCGGGTGCTCGCCACCGGAGTGAATCCCGGCTTCGTCATGGATAGCTTAATTCTTATGTTCACGGCGCCGTGCTTGTCGATCTCCACAATCAGAGCGGAGCGGATGGTTAACTTGAGTCACCGTCGCCTTGCACTGCAAAGGAAGCTGGGTGTCGGACTGACAGCACAGGAATTCCTCGAGCAGGTCGAAAATGGTCGATTCGGCCATATAGGCCTCACGGATTCTGCCGAATTCGTGTCGCATTATCTCGGTATCAAGTATGATAATATTCGCTCATCGATACAGCCGGTCGTCGCGGACCACGATTACCACGGGGACGAGGTGTTCGTAGCAATGAATCACGTGCTCGGTGTGCGTCAGGAAGTCGTCGTTGAGAAAGGATCGCAGGCGGTCCTATCCCTGCGATTGACCATGAGAATAGACGCCTCGATCGAATATGACGCTGTCTTTGTAGATGGCGATCCTCCTGTAAACGTGGTAATCAATAACGGCATCATGGGGGACACTGCGACAGTTGGTCTTGTATTGAACCAGATCGAGAATCTTCTCGAAACGGCGCCGGGCTTTCATGATATGGCAGATATGAGAATCCCGCGTTTTGTTCTTGACCGTTTTTCATGATGAGAGCACCGTTTGAAAATTCAATCCCGGCGGCAGCGACGTGAGTCATAAGAAGGGGGTTAGCGAAGCGGGGTGAGAGGGAATAGAATAAGAAGGGAATTCTGCAAGTGAAGTCTCGATATGGGCTCTACTTTCTGTTGATGTCTGCATACGCTGTAATTGTATCGGTTTGGCTTCATGCGTCTTCTTTTACCTCGCCGGGGTTTGTAGCCTTTCTCTGCTTCTCCACAGTAATCGTATCGGCCTTAATCATGAGCTGGGCCGCCGAGGCTGCCGAGTTCAGCATAAGCCAGGGGCTTGCCGTTGCCATCGTAGCATTGCTCCAGGTTATCCCTGAGTTTATGGTTGAAGCGGTAATAGCCTGGAGGAAAGATGTCGATCTCATGATGGCAAATTTCACCGGCTCCAACCGCCTTTTGATGGGCGTTGGGTGGCCCTTGATTTTCGTCACCGCGTACATCTACTCGAGGATAAGGAAGAAAGAGAAACTCGATGCCATCTATCTTCGTCCGGAGAACATCGTGGAGGTCGCCGCTTTGTTCATCGCCTCTCTCTATTTCATAGTCGTGTTGTTGAAGCGCGACCTGCAAATTTACGACGGAATATTTCTCGGAATAATCTTTGTCGGCTATATGTACATCCTTCGAGTGCTCCCCGAGGAATCGGACGAAAAGAAGGAAGACCTGCTGTCGATGCCGCGTTCTCTCGTGGATGTTGATGACGGCAGGAAACGCGGACTCCTCCTGGTCGCGCTATTTGCAGTCGGTGGATTGACAATGTGGGCGGTTGCAGACCCGTTCCTGGACAGCATGAAGGAAGTCGCCGCAGCAGCGGGCATAAGCGTGTTTGTCTTCGTCCAATGGGTCGCCCCGTTTCTTTCTGAATTCCCCGAGAAGGTCACCGCATTTTACTGGGCACGGACCATCCGTCTCGCACCCATGGCTTTGCTGAACATGATAAGCAGCAAAGTGAACCAGTGGACGCTCCTCGTTTCGATGATCCCGATTGTCTATTCCTTTTCAATGGGCAGGGTATCGACGATTCCACTCGATATTCATCATCGGGAAGAAATACTTCTTTCAATGATGATGACTTTTTACGGATGTTCTACTCTCGCGAAGTTGAAGTTCACACGTGAAAACGCTATAATTTTATTTGTGTTGTGGCTTGCGCAGTTTCTCTATCCGGTGAATTTTACGTTTATGCCTCAGCTCCCGTTCGTGGGTAATAATTCGAGGCTGATAACGTCTGCACTTTTCGGCATTCTCACGATTCTTGAGGTTGCAAGGCACCGGAAAGAATTCCACATTGTATCCGGAGTGAGGGAAACTGTTCGTTTAGCTAAATCGAGGACTAAACCGGCTGAGTAATCCCATGAGACCTGTCGGCGAGCGGGTTGTTAAGTTTATCGTGAATCCGGTATCCGGGAACGGTCGGACACGCAGGCTTTTGCCTCATCTCATCCGGCTCGCCAAGAGACTGGGCATTGAATTCGACCTTCAGCTCACTCAAGCACCCGAACACGCGACTGAATTAGCATGCAACGACTCGGGCGAATTCGACGTAGTCGTCGCAGTTGGGGGAGACGGTACGGTAAACGAAGTCGCTGCGGGGGCAATCCGGTCTCAAAAGGCCATGGGTGTTGTTCCGGCAGGTACCGGAAATGACTTTGTTCGTTCATTGGGAAGACTCAAGCATCTGCATGACTATGTCCATAGAGCCGTTGCCGGAAGGGCCAAGATGATTGATGTCGGCTCAATCCAGGTAAACGGGAAGGACATGCTATTTGTGAACGGCGTAGGCGTAGGTTTCGATGCCGAGGTGGCGAGAGAAAGCATGAGCGTCACAAAACTCAGGGGACTCGCCAGGTATTTTTATGCCGTAATCAAGACACTCTCCAAATACAATGCTTCAGAGATGCAGATCGAGATGGACGGCGAAATCATCAGCCAAAAGACTTTTCTTGTCGCAATAGGAAACGGAATATCTGCCGGCGGAGGATTCCTGCTCACGCCGAACGCGGCGCTTGACGACGGTTTTCTCGACACCTGTATGGTTTCCGACGTTTCGTTTTCACGGGTTCTGCAAGTGATACCAAGCGTTCTCAGAGGAACCCACGCGAAGCACAAGGAGGTTTCGATGAACAGGGCAAAGAGAATACAGATCGAGAGCGAGATCCCGGTAGCTCTTCACCGAGACGGTGAAATTCCTCCGGACAAAGCGACGAGAATTGAGATTGAAGTGCGTCCCAAAACACTGAAAATAATGTCATAGAATCTGGCCGATGAATTTTGAAGAAGCGGAACAACGGACAGCCGCTTTCGTGTTAAAAGCATAGTATGGCATCAACGAGAAGACAATTCCTGAACCGGATTCTTGGCGGGGGTATAACTGCCATTATGGCATATATTATTTATCCCGTACTCAAGTTTCTTGACCCGCCGTCTATAAGTTCTGGCGAGCGGAGTAAAGCCTTCGTCGCCACGACCGAGGAGATGTCCTTGAACTCCGCGAAGTTTTTCAGGTTACTAGATCGGGCAGCGGTCCTTGTGCGGCTCCCGAACGGAAATTATAAGTCCCTTTCGGCGAAATGCACGGACCTCGGCTGCACAGTCTCCTTCAGACCGGCCGGAGATTACTTCCACTGCAACTGCCACGGGAGTGAATTCAGCATAAACGGCAGAGTGCTGAGAGGCCCGGCGGCTCGGCCGCTTGAGGAATACGACGTATCAGTTGTAGGGGACAAGATATACGTTTCAGCGCCGGTGAAATCGGTTTGAGGGCGATGAAACACAGAACAGCTCGGTTTCTCGAAGAACGGATAAACCTTGGACCGGTTCGCGATTGGATTCGCCGGAAGGCAGTGCCGGAACATAAATATTCCGTATGGTATTACTTCGGAGGCCTCGCGCTGTTTCTCATCGTCGTGCAGATAATCACCGGGATATTACTCGCTTTCTACTATTCTCCCACCCCATCTAAGGCAAACGAATCCGTGAGATTCATAATGGAGAAGGTCAGATATGGCTGGTTGATAAGATCAATCCATTTCTGGGGAGCCAACTTCCTGATTGCTGTGGTGCTGGTTCATATGTTCTCCACATATTTCATGAAAGCCTATCGGAAACCCCGCGAGGTGATGTGGGTGCTCGGGTCACTGATATTGGGACTGCTTCTCGGATTCGCGTTTACGGGATACCTCCTGCCATGGACGACATTGTCTTACTTCGCCACAAAAATCGGGGTAAATACGCCGCGCGTGCTGCCACTTATCGGCAACTATCTGTCAAGGATTATGATGGGCGGATCTGACGTCGGCGCGGCTACGCTGCAAAGAATGTTCACTCTGCATACGGTTGTCCTGCCTCTCCTTGCGCTGACTCTCATCATCCTGCATGTGCTCCTAAGCCAGGTCTTTGGCTCTAGTGTGCCCCTTTCCCAGTCGAATTACGACAAGCAGATGAGATTCTTTCCGGATTACCTGCTAAGGGATGCAGCAGTGTGGACTGTCGGTTTGGCGATCCTTCTGACGTTTGCAACGGTGTTCCCTGCAAGTTTAAGTGCAAAAGTCAATCCTCTTCAACCGGCTCCGGCAGGGACAAAACCGATGTGGTATTTTCTGTTCATGTACCAAAGTCTCCGAATGTATTCGAGAACGGCTGCTATCGGAAGCATCGCACTCGGCGCCCTCGTATGGATGGCCGTCCCTTTTCTTGACCGTAAGTCCGCAAAAGGGAAAAAGAGCACATTCTTCACGCTTTTTGGTCTCGCTTTACTGATTTACCTGGTTTCAATGACAGTCTTTGCCGATATCAGCATGAAGATTCACTGATGCCGCTCTTACTAATTCAAGCTGCCGTCCAGGATTCATCGGCAATCAAGATACCATCGTTTACCGACCGGTTGAACTTCGCACTCCCAATTATTGTGATACTCCTGATCGTCACGTTCTTTCTCCTATTGAAATCCTATTCGATGAATAACGCATCCACTCCTGGCGGCCACACGGAAACAAAGAGGGGTAAGAATACGGTCAAGTAGATACGATGGGTGCGCAAACCTGGGTTGAGAAGAATAGGATGTAACCCCACACTTATGGTTTCTCGCCAAGCCGCAAAGCGAACCGCTCGTCAACATTTCTTTGCGTTCTTGGCGCCTTTGCGAGAGAAATAACCCTTTCAGTGAGGCATTACGAATAGGATTCGCTCAAATCCTTGAAAAGTTTTCGCCGCCGTTCTATATTTACAAAAAGCCGATGAAAGATCAATGTATCCGCCTCAATAACGCCACGTTCTATGCGTACCATGGTGTGCTGACAAATGAGCAGGTTTCCGGTGGAAAGTTCGAAGTCGATGTTGAGATGTTCGGAGACTTTTCCCGGGCAGCCCAAAGTGACCGCCTGAAGGAGACCGTAGATTACCAGAAGGTATATCGATCGATTAAGGAATTGGTCATCGAAAAGAGGTTCTATTTGATTGAATCCCTGGGAACGCAAATAGCCGAGAGCATACTCAACAATTTTTCGCTGCTGAACCGTGTGGTGGTCAGAGTCAGAAAGCACACACCTCAGGTGGGGGGCGTTGTCGACTTTGTTGAATTTGAAACTGAGAGGGTTCGTGTCTAGTAGTTCGGCGTCGGAAGAGACGGAAGCCTACCTCTTACTCGGATCAAACATCGGCGACAGGATCGGATACCTTAAAAAGTCAGTCAGTTCAATATCCGCTTTGTCCCGATCTCGACGGGTCGAATTGTCAGCGGTCTATGAAAGCGAGCCGGTCGGCTACACGGACCAGCCGAAGTTTTTAAATCTCGCCGCCGTCATCTCAACCCCAATCAACGCCCATGAGTTATTGTTTAGGCTTAAAGATATTGAGAGAACTATGGGACGGATACCCAGAGAACGATGGAGAGAACGCGAGATAGATATAGACATTATCTTCTATGGCGGATCCCAAATCAATACTGACGACCTGACCGTTCCACATCCCAGAGCCCACCTCCGGCGATTTGTGCTGCTCCCTCTATATGAGATTGCACCCGGGTTCATACATCCATCTTTTAATAAGACCGTGAAGCAGCTTCTCGATGAATGCGAGGATCGCTCGGAAGTCGCACGCTTCGAGACTCTTTCGGTATTGCAAAAATGAATATGGAAGTCGACAACTATACTACGGAATTCAAACACATAGCCATTGAAGGCGTAATAGGCGCCGGAAAAACCAGCCTGACACTGAAGCTCTCAAAGTTTCTCAACGCGAAACCCGTATTCGAGCAGTTTGAGGAAAATCCCTTTCTGGATAAGTTCTACGACGATATCCAGCATTACGCGTTCCAGACCCAGATTTTCTTCCTTCTCAGCAGATATAGGCAGCAGCAGCAAATGACGCAGATGGACATTTTTGAACAGATGATAATCAGCGACTACATGTTTGAGAAGGATAAGATATTTGCCTATTTGAATTTGCAGGACGATGAACTGCGGCTGTACGAAAACCTTGTGAGTCTCCTCGAGAAATCGGTTCCCAAACCCGATCTTGTCGTATATTTACAATGCAACGTTGATCGCCTGATGGCAAACATAAAGAAGCGCGGCAGAAAATTTGAAAGAAGCATTTCCAAAGAATACATACAGAGCTTGAACGAGGCTTACAATTATTTCTTCTTCCGCTATAAATCTTCTCCTCTTTTGATAGTGAACGCCGATCAAATCGACTTTGTGAACGACGAAAACGACTTCAACAAACTGGCGGCAGAAATATTGAAGCCCCGGAAGGTCGCAGAGTACTATAACCCGATATTAAAGTAATGTTCGAATTCTTAAGCTGGCTGATATTTTTATACGTCGTTTACTTGGTCATCAAAGGCCTTATCCGGAATGCTGTGCATAGGGGAATCAGAGACTATGAGTCCCATAGAGAGGCCCAGAAGAGGAAGCAAAACGAAGTGAAGATAGACCGTGACAAGATCGAAGACGCCCACTACGAAGAGCTCAAGAAGAAGTAGGAGCAGTTGTTGAAAGGCACGCCCGGGAGCAACGGCCGCGGGAGATTCCTGGAACGGCTGGCCAAGAAAACAGCTGGATTCCTCCTCGCAAAGATATCCTCCCCACGTCACAGAAACTGGCACGGTGTCGAGGCGGCAGGCCCGATAAAGAAGATTATCGTGATAAGGCAGCACAACCAGTTCGGCGACGTTCTGTGTACTGTGCCCCTCTTGAGATCTCTTCAGTCCAAATACGCTCCGGACGAACTCACCGTTGTCGTTTCTCCCCAGAATATCGATGCCTTGGCTGGATCCAGGTACGCAAATACTCTATTGAATTACGACAAGCTGTCCTTCTACAGAAAGCCATCGTTGTTCCTGGAGTTTGTCAGGAACTTGCGGAGAGGATACGACCTGCTCCTTGTGCCTTCAAACGTCTCCATTTCTTTGACGAACGATCTGATCGCTTTCTTTGTCAAAGCAAAGACCAAGATCGGACCCCGTTCGCTCGAAAGCAAACCTAACGAGACCAGCTCAGTTTACGACATTGCAGTAGATTTGCGCTGGGAGGAGAAAATTGCCCACCAGTCTTTCAGGAACATGAAAGTCGCCGAACCGCTGGGGATCTCCCGTGACGACGACAGCGGTGAACTGGAATACCAGGTTGACGCCGCAACGTCGGCTGAAGTTGCCGCCTTCATTGCCAGGGTGTCAGGCAAATCTGGAAGAAGAGTTGCCCTGCATGCAGGCGCCGGTAAAGTGCCGAATCGCTGGAATGTAGTTAACTTCGCCAGGTTATCCGAACTGCTGCATGACGAATTGGGGGCGGAGGTTTTTCTGACAGAAGGCCCGATGGACCATGATGTAATCGAGCACCTGATAAACCTCGTCAAGGTGCCCTTTGTCCGCGTCAGGAACAAGACAGTCTCATTCATCGCCGCTCTTCTCAAGGAGATGGACTTGGTAGTCACTAATGATACAGGTGTTATGCATTTGTCGGCAGCAGTCGGAACCCCGACGCTTTCGCTGTTCGGTCCGACCGATCCTCTTCAATGGGCCCCGCTTGGAAAGAGACACAGGTTTATTCTTGGAAAGAGCGGTGATATTAACACCATAGATGTCAACAAGACATTTGGAATGGTAAAGAAAGTGCTTCAAAGAAATTAGGAAATAGATGGATTTCTTCTACAAAATAAAAGACTGGTTACTCGAACGACTCTCAAAAGTTGAATTCTCCCAGGAACCGATCCACCTTCTCCTCGCGATTCTAACAGGAGTTGCGGCAGGATTGGGGGCTATTCTGTTTTACAGGATGATCCAGCTAGTGGAGCATTTGATGTTCAGCAGCCCCGCCGGACTTTTCGGGGTCTCGAATCTGGTCGACTTGCAAGGCTGGGAAAGGTTTGTAATAATACCGATAATACCGGCCATCGGCGGATTGATAGTCGGTTACATAGCAATAAAGTTTGCGCCCGATTCATCCGGTGAAGGGGTCCCGATGGTGATTGAGAATGTCGCGAAGAAGGGCGGCATACTGAACCCCTTCCTGGCTATTACTAAACTAATCACGAGTGCTGTCTCTATCGGAAGCGGCGGTGCAGGGGGACGGGAAGGACCCGTCATAGCCATCGGTGGAGCGATAGGCTCAAGCGTCGGTCAAGTGTTCAGGCTGAACGAAGAACAGATGAAATCTCTCGTTGGATGTGGTGCCGCAGCGGGTCTTGCCGCCGTTTTCAATGCCCCAATTGGCGGGGCCCTTTTCGCTATGGAGGTCGTCATCGGCAGCCTGAATATGCAGACTTTCTCGCCGATTATCATAAGCTCGGTCTTCGGCACCTTCATATCGCGAAGTATTCTTGGCAACAGGCCGGTCTTTGTGATCCCCACTTTCTCAATGACCAGCGGCTACGAATTAATATTTTATGTGGTCCTGGGGTTATTTGCCGGACTCGTCGGGGTCTTCTTCGTAAAGATCTTCTACGCGACAGAAGAATTCTTCGCAAGTAAGAAGTTCCCGATAAAGAGCAAACTGTTGAAACCGGCTATCGGAGGATTGATCGTCGGGATCATTGGAATATATTTTCCTGAAGTATTCGGATACACCTATCGGGGACTCGATGCTTCTCTCTACAGCAGGGACTCGTTCCTCCTCCTGACCGCTTTACTCTTGATGAAGCCGATAGCGACTTCCGCCACGCTGGGCAGCGGAGGTTCTGGTGGAACACTGGCGCCGTCACTCTTCATCGGCGCTATGGCAGGAGGTGCCTTCGGGAGCATTTTGAATATGGTTGTTCCGGGGATTGTGGCCCCGCCGGGCGCATACGCGCTCGTCGGAATGGCTGCTGTTACAAGCTCGGTCGTACAGGCACCCCTGGCCTCCGCAATTCTCGTGTTCGAGATGACCGACAAATACGAAACTATCTTGCCTATCTTGCTGGCTGTAGTTGCTGCTACATACATATCGAAGAAATTCATGAATGGCTCAATCTACACGATCAGCCTCAAGATGAAAGGGGAAGATCTTGATGTTTACGGCAGAGACATCAACATTCTGAAGACACTCAAGGTTAAAGACGTCATGAGGCCACAGCTTGTTGCTGCGTCTGAATCTACCAGACTTTCCGACCTAATTGAAATGGTTCCGGAGAGTAACGCCACAGTGTTCCCCGTCATAAGACATGATGGTACGTTATCCGGGACAATCTCCTATGGAGAGATTAGGCAGGTATTGACCGATGAATCCGTGAAAGACTTGCTGAGCATCCTGGTTGTAAAAGATATTTTGAATCCCACCAAACTAAATGTGCTTGAGGAAGAAGACCTTTCTACGGCAATGAAACTGATGCTCGATGCCGGTGTCCAATCGGTACCCGTCGTGAGACAAGGCAACCAGCTGACCGGTATGCTGCATTTGAACGACGCCATGCTATCTTATGAGAAAAAATTGCTGTTAGAGGATGTGAACACCTGATGTTATCAAACGCAGAAATAAAGAGCCTTTCCGAGCTCAAAGACAAAAAGGGCAGGGAAGCACACAAGAAGTTCCTGATAGAAGGAAAACGTGCTTTGCTCGAAGCACTGAGCGGAAATGCAAACATATCCCGGATAATCGTCAGCCTTGGAAGTAACCCCAGTAAGTTTGCGGACATCTTTTTGGCAGCCGAGGAAAAAGGGATAACAATCGAAGAAGTCCCCGTCGCAAAGTTCAATAAATTGTCTTCCACTGAAACGAGCCAGGGGATTATAGCAATAGCCGGCGTTCGCAATCTCACTTCAGATGACCTGATTGCGGAAATACGTTCGAAGCGGTCGGCAACTGTTCTACTTCTCGACAGGATATCCGATCCGGGAAATCTCGGCACGATACTAAGGTCCGCCGCCTGGTTCGGTGTGGACGGTGTGGTTATTGCCGGAGGGAGCGTTGACGCTTACAACCCAAAGGTGGTCAGATCGGCGATGTCGGCAATTTGCCAGCTTAACGTCTTGCAGGATGTCGCGCTTGTAGATGAAATCACACGACTCAAAGCGCTAGGTTTTGCAGTCGTTGCTTCCACGCAGGAAGCGGCGTTGAGCTATGCTGATTTTGCCTACCCGAAGAGAGCCGCTATTGTTTTCGGGGCCGAAGCGACGGGCATTTCTTCCGAAGTGCTGAAACTCTGTGAGACACAGATTGCGATCCCGCGGGCTGGAAAGATGGAGTCGCTAAATGTCGGAGTCGCGGCTTCGATTGTACTAGCAGAGATAATGCGGCAAAAGTCTATGGGCAGAAGGTGAAAGGTGATAGGTAAAGGGCAAGAAGGGGAAGCAGGAAGTCGTGAACGGGGCAATTGAAAGTCAAAGGTCAAAAGGCAAGAATCAAAAAGAAAAGATAGCATAGTAAAGCTGACAATCTCTTGAAATTGAGACGGCAGTCATTTACAATCGTTTTGAGTTTGGGGAACGGCTTACACGGTACTTAAATCAGGAGAACCAAAATGAAACGCATAGAATGGTTAGTCATACTCATGATAATCGGCTTCGTAAGCGTCACCAACGCATGGAGCCAATCACTCGGAATCACCGGCGGCGTAAACATAGCCAGCTTTAACGGCATCAAGAACGCATCAACGAAGAACGGCATGATAATCGGTGGATTCATCAATTATGGATTCATAGGCGGGGTTTCGCTTCAGCCGGAGGTCTTGTTCTCAGTGAAGGGGGCTTCGGCAACGGTAAGCCCGGATAACGGCTCGATCCTGGGGCAGTTGCCGGAACATTACAGCTGGACTCTCAACTACATCGAAGTACCAATTCTCCTGAAGATGGATGTTCTCGATGTCCCTATCCTTCCAGTCAACGTCGACATATTTGCCGGTCCCGATTTTGCTTTCAACGTTGGTTCAAAGTACGAGACTACTTTTGGAGGCGTCACCACAACGACCGACGGGTCAGGGGAGACACACCCATTCGACTTCAATATCGCGGTTGGCGGCGGGCCGAATATTAACCTCGGTACTGTCAATATCGGGGCGGAGGTAAGATACACGTTCGGCACCGGCCCAGTCTTCAAGAACTCCTTGCCGACAAAGCCGTTCGCCGATGTCAAGAACGGGACATGGTCAATCATGGCAAGCTTGGGGTTCTGAAGGCCGTCGTCAATTCGCCTTCTCAGCAATTAGGCGCCAACTAAGAATCGCCTGCGACACTCTGCCTGATTCGCAGGCAGAGTGTTGTCATATTTGGTTCTCCCCTCAGCCAGGTTTTGCGGGGCGCGAGCACGTAGGCCTGAGTACCTGGGAGCATGCGGAGGCTCGATCTGGCGATATTTTCCCCTGGTTTATCCTTCCTATCTTAATTTTCCACAAGAGCTGGATTCGGCTGCCGGTGAATTTACGGCGGGCGCCGTCACCGGCCTGGAATATCCGCTGGAATCTCGCGATTGAAACGATGACAAAATGAACAAGATTAGCCAGGTGGATAATAGTAGTCTCTGTCTCCCCTACTAATTGAAAAGGAGAGCGTTTTAAGTAGTAGCCGAATGGCATGGGGTTTGACCACTTATTCAGTGCATAGGTACTGATTTCGGATAATCTGGCCGTAAGAAAAGGAGATCGGTATCTTAAGAAGTCGCCAGAACCAGAATGAGATAAAAACCAGAGGTGATTCATAAGGATGTATGATTGGCTTGTAGTAGGCTGCGGTTTCACAGGGGCAACTCTAGCGGAGAGAATTGCCACCCAGCTTGGCGAACGAGTGCTTATAATTGACAAACGGGGCCACATTGGCGGGAACGCGTACGATTACCTGGACGAATCCGGCATACGGTTGAGCAAGTATGGCGCGCACATTTTTCACACGTACTCTGAAAAGGTCTGGAACTATGTTAACCAATTTGCGGATTTCAATGATTACATCCATCGAGTCGATGCGTGGGTAAGCGGAAGGTACTTCGCTATGCCGCTCAACCTCGAAACGGTCAACTCTTTTTTTGACACTAATTTGACATCGGAGAGTCTACAACAGTTCCTGTACAAGAAACGGGTTCCGATTGAGTATCCGAAGAATGCCGAGGAAGCGGTTCTCAGCAAGGTCGGCTGGGAACTGTATGATGCGTTCTACAGAAGCTACACAAAGAAGCAATGGGGGATAGATGCGCGAGATCTCGACGCATCGGTAACATTGCGACTGCCAATTAGAATGGACAGCGACAAGAGGTACTTCTCGGATCCATGGCAGGGAATTCCGGTGAACGGTTATACCTCGTTGTTCGAGAGAATGCTCCGACATAAGAACATAGACTTGTTGCTGGATGCGAACTACCGCGAGATCGCCTCCCTCGTGAAATTCAAGAGAATGATATATACGGGCAACATAGACAGTTTCTTCGACTTTGAGCACGGAAAGCTGTCATACCGCAGCCTTAAATTTGAGCACATGGGTTATGATACCGAATATTTTCAGCATGTAGGTGTCGTGAACTACCCAAATGACTTTGACTTTACCAGAATAGTCGAGCACAAACATTTGTACAAACAGAGACACGAAAAAACTGCAGTAAGCCGGGAATACCCTTGCTGGAATGAAGAAGAGCCGTATTACCCAATCCCATCGACCCAAAGTCAACAGTTGTATCGAAAATATGAAGAGGCCGCTAACAAGCTGAGAAATGTTTATTTCTGCGGCAGGCTCGGCACATATAGATATTACAACATGGACCAGTGCGTGGCACAGGCTCTCCATCTCTTCGAGACGCAAGTATCGAAGAGGGAAAAAGTAACCGTTGTTGGCTAGCTAATAAACCCAAGGACGTCATGGAACAGAAAATCTTAAGCCGGGACATCAATGATTTCCACAGCTACCTGAGATGGAATTCGATTCAAAAGCACATCGACACAGACGTCTCGACTCTTGACATAGACTGCAATGTTGGAACAATGACGCTTGAGATCGCAAAAACGACATCGAAGCCGGTGGTCGGGATAGACGTCAATCCGTCCGTGATCACGAAAGCCAGAAAGAGAGCAGAGGAACAACAGGTACCAAACTGCACATTCCTGGCCGCCAGTGCCATGGCCATTCCATTCGATAACGGGTCTTTCGGGCAAATTGTTGTGGCTGATGCTCTGGAGCACACTGAGGATGATTCCGCTATAATCCGTGAGTGTTTCAGACTCCTGAAACCGAATGGTAAGCTTATAGTGAATGTGCCGCGGCCAAACTATTCCGCACTCTTTAACAAGGCATGGATTAAACGCATCGGACACCTAAGAGATGGATACGAACTCCGTGATATCAAAAAACTGACAGCCGGGCTGTTTGACGTACAAGGCTTTGATTTCAATTCGAGAGCGAAAAAGGAACTGGACAATTTTTACAATAAGGGTCTGCAGATATTAACAGATGAGATCATCAGAAGCGCAATCTCTGGAGAAGAAGACTTATCGGAGGATCCCTTCGGCATAACCATTTCGTTGATCAAGAAAGCCAAGGCACAGGCGAAGAATCGTTCTCTCCGCGTCCTACACGTCGGATGGGGCCATCCGCCGAATCTGTCTGCAGGTCCGATATACTATCTGCATAACCTGTGTATGCAGCAGCAGCTGGATAATATGGAAGTTGCGTGTTTCGTCGCGGGGGAGTCGTCAAACACCGAAAACAGGGCGCCTTTCCTCTCCGCTTCTACATTCGATGGGGTTCAGTATTTCATGGTGCAGAACAGGCCGGCTCATTATTTCGATTGGTCTAACCCTGACCGGGAGACAGAGAATCATGAAATAGACGTCCTGTTCGACAAGATGCTTCATGACTGGCGGCCGGATGTCGTTCATTTCCACAATCTTATCGGTCTTTCGATGTCTTTGCCAATTATGGCAAAGAAGTTCGGGGCCGCGACGATACTGTCCGCACACAACTATTGGATGATTTGCACCAGGGATGATCTTTTCGCGCCAAACGAAGAAGTGTGCGGCGGTCCGAAAGACGGTTCAAGGTGCGCCTCGTGCGTAGGGAACGCAGACAGGGTTACAGATTTTATTTACCGGACCTCGAAATCAAAGGAAGTGCTTGCCAACTTTTGTGACAGGATCCTTGCCGTTTCAGAGAGAGTCGGTCAGCTGTTCAAGGACTTCGGCGTTCCTGATAACAAGGTCCTTACTCAGCATATTGGTTCCGTCGCGGCAGAAGAAATATGGAACCGTGTCGGACAGCATCGGAGCAAACATCAGTCGATAAAAACTCCCATCAAGTTTGCGTACTTCGGAACTCTATCAGTAAGAAAGGGGAGCCACTTAATACTCGAAGCTGCAAGATACCTGAAGGAATATGACGGACAGTTTGTTATTGAAATCTACGGCGGCGGTGAGCCGCAGAGCTACAGGAAAAGGTTGGATTCGCTTCTGAATGAAGACCCTTTTCTGCAAAAGGTCATCAAGTTCAAAGGCGGGTACTGGCAACAGCAAATGCCGGAGCTCCTGGCAGCAATAGATCTGGCAATTATTCCACCGCTCTGGGAAGACAACGGACCTCAGACGGTAATGGAAGTCCTGAGCGGCGGAGTCCCGATCATCGGCGCACGAATCGGCGGCGTACCCGATTTTGTAATAGACAACGTTAACGGGCTGCTTTTTAAAGCCGGAGATGAATCCGACCTGGCTTCCGCGATGAAAAGAGTTCTGGACGATCCGCATTTGATCACGAAATTCAGAAAGAATATCCTCGTCCCCGTAACAATGGATGAGCACCGCGAGCAGCTCCGCAAGGAATATGAAAGGCTTCTTACGCAAAAAGAAGCTACTGAAAAAGGCACCCATAAGAAGATTGAAGAGATCTATTCGGATTCGCAACGGATGATACAGGCAAACGACTTCGATGGAGCAATGCAAAGGCTTGAGGAACTGTTATCGTTGTCGCCCATACATGTGGATGCTCACAACGACCTGGCTGTAATTTACGATTTAAAGGGCGACGTCAAGAAGGCGAAACAACATATTGAACTCGCGGTCTACCTGAACGAAACTGATCTGGTTGCCAAGAAGAATCTGGCGATTATTTTATTCCGCACGGGCGAAACTGACAGGAGCCTGGACATCTACAAGGAGTTGATGACGACAGGCATTCTTGATATTGAAACTTTTTTGGATGCAGCACGGCAATGCCGTAATCTCAACAGGCTTGAAGACTCGAGGGCTTTCTACAGACACGTTCAGAAACTTGATCCAAATAATTCCGCGGCCGCTGCCGGGATTGCAGAGCTTGATACGGCATCGAAGAGCGTTAGAACATCTACTGATGAACTCTACAGAATGTCCCGGGATTTTATGTCAGCCGGAAAGAATGAGGAAGCCGCAAAGGCCCTTGAACACGTGTTGTCGATTGATCCAAAGAACGCAAAAGCCCTAAACGATCTTGCGCTTCTATATTCGATCGGAGGAAAAGTAGATACCTCAATTGCCCTATTCAATAGACTTCTTCAAATGGAGCCTGCGAACGTGGTTGCCGGAAAGAATCTAGGAAGCGCATACCTCAGGGCACATAGAATCGAAGACGCTCTCAGTTCATATTACTGTGTCCTGAGGATTTCGCCGAAGGATCCTGAAACACTGCTTGCGATCGGAGATATTTGTATGGCCTTGGGCAAGACTGAGGAAGCCGTCGTTTTTTACCGTGATGTACTGGACTCGGACCCGCAGAACTCCGCTGCAGCCAAGAAGCTTGCGGCTATTCAACAAGGTCATTCGACATCCAAGAATAAGACGTCCTCCGACCAAACAGGCAGTAAGTCTGCCACGAAGGTACTTTATGATAGTGCACAGGCTTTCATCGGTGAGAAGAAATACGAGGAGGCGAGGGGGGCGCTCAGGAGTGCATTGGAAATCGAACCGGACAATCCCTCATATTTGAACGACCTTGCCGTCACAGATATCCTAACCAACCGGCTGAGTGAAGCCGTCGTTTTGCTAAAGAAGGTTCTTGACGCAGATCCCCAGAACAAGGCGGCACGGGAAAACATAGCCGCAGTACAAAACGCACTTTCGTCCGCAAAAAAGAATCAATTTGAAAGAATAGTGTGCCCCTACTGTGGCACCGACGATGCCGTGCCGTTCAGGAAATCAGCAGACATAGTCAAGTGTAATAAATGCGATACAGTGTACCTCCGCACAAGGATGACCGAGCAGGGCATGAGAGATGTTTATCAGACATATGCCGACGAGAGCTCACAAGTAAGCCTGCCGAAAAGTGCTGAAGAAGTGGAGAAGAGCAATCTTAGAAGGGATTACTTGATGGAGGAGATTACCTCCCTAGTAACGAAAAGGGGAATCTTCCTCGATGTCGGCTGTGCGTGGGGAGCCTTTCTAGATAACGCGAGATCCCGCGGATTTAAGACAAGGGGAATAGAGATCACCCGGAAGACGGCTGAGTATGCAGCAAAATCTCTTGGCCTGGACGTAACCTCCGAACAGTTCGTCGACACGCCATTTGACAGGGAGTCGGTCTCCGTCATATCAATGGTCCATGTTCTCGAGCACCTTCCTGCTCCCAAGGCGGCACTCGCAAAGGCTTTCGACATACTGGAACCGGGCGGGCTGTTTGCCGGCATAGTACCTAATATCGAATCACTCAGTTCAACTGTCTTGAAGGACCGTTGGGAGTGGCTCGATCCGCTCCATCATTATGTGCATTATTCACCATCGTCTCTACGCCAACACCTTGAGCAGGCCGGATTTATCGTGGAGAGGATGTACACGACATCGGGAGACTGCAACCGTGAATCCTTGAAGAACGTGATAGACTCCGCCTACTCTCCTCAGACCGAAAGAGAATTCGGTGATGTTTTAAAGGCGGTTGAAAAGGGCGGATACGGGGAGGAAATCAGATTCTTTGCCCGGAAGCCGGGAAACGGTCAATCCGCCCCGCAGCCGGCGCTCCTTTCATCTGAACTGCTGCAGGATAACTTGTACGTGCGCCGCTTCGATTCACTTGACGATTACAGAAACTTTGTTTCCTCCGGGGATCCTGTCCTCCAGTCTGCCAAAGAATCCGGCAAGACGCGACTAAAAAATGGCGAAAGCTATCACGTAAATGGCTATTGCTGGGTGTGTAAAAAGCCGTCCCGATTTCTCGTCGATACGATGTATACTTCACTTGCGGATGAGCAAGGCGTCAGCCCGAATTGGAGGGAGCGGCTGACATGTGTCCAATGCGGAAACAACAGCCGGATGCGTGCGTTCATACAGTTTGTTGAGGCGACGATGGGGGTCTCCAGAGAGTCGAAGATATACCTGACCGAACAAGTTACTTCCGTGTTTAAGTATTTCAGCCGCAATTATCGAGGGGCAATCGGCAGCGAGTTCCTAGCTTCAGATGTCCCCCTCAGCCAGAAGGATAAGAGAGGCATCAGGAATGAAAATCTTACTCAATTGACTTTTGCAGACAAAGAATTTGATTTTGTTTTTTCATTGGAAGTACTGGAACACGTACCGGACGTTGAATCGGCTCTTCGCGAAGTCTTGAGAGTATTGAAACCGGGCGGTAAGTTTGTCTTCACGGTGCCCTTTCTCAACGATTCTGAGAAGACCGTCGTCAGGGCGAGGGTTGAAGACGGCGCCGTCAAACATATCCTTCCGCCCGAATATCATGGAGATCCGATCCGCGATCAAGGGAGCCTCTGTTACCGTCATTTCGGGTGGGATATAATAGATGATCTGAAGAGACTCGGTTACGGCGATGCAGCCATATTCCTTGTACACTCGCATAACTACGGTTACGTGGGATTTCCTCATGTGATTCTTGTAGCACAGAAGGAAGGCAAACTTGCCTTTCCCGAAAATATTGGGATGATTGACCAACCGGAAGAGAACTATATGATGCCGAACGAGAAGAAACATCTTGGCGGATTACCGAATGTCGCCGCTGCCTCAATTAACGAACTCTACGAAAAGTCGCAGACGTTCATATCAGCCGGAAAGAACGACGAGGCCATTAATGTCCTTCAAGAGATACTTTCGTTAGATCCGGTCAATCAAAAGGCCTTGAACGATCTAGCCGTCCTATATTCACTCAAGGGAAGGTTGTCAGAATCGATAGCCCTGCTGAACCGTCTTCTCCAAATTGAACCTGCGAATGCAATTGCCGGCAAGAATCTTGGCAGTCTTTATCTCAGGGCGAACAAAGTGGAGAATGCGCTTAATTCGTACTACCAGGTCTTACAGAGTTCGCCGAATGATACGGACGCGCTCCTGGCAATCGCTGACATCTGTCTGGCCCTCGGCAAAACAAAGGAAGCTGTCACGTTCTATCAGAAGGTGCTCAATACAGATCCTCAGAATGTTCAGGCAACAAGCAGGCTTGTGGTAATTCAACAGGACTTCCTGGATAAACTGAACAATTCGGGCATTCCGGCGGACATTGCGGATACTAAAACGACCGGACCCACAGTTTCACTCTCGAAGGAAGAAGAGCATCGTATACGTATAGGTTCACCATTACCAGGAGCTGCGGACGGGATTGCCGACTGGGGTGAGTTCACCGTGAAGGAGCTTTATGACAAGGCCCAACTCCTTATAGGCGAGGGCAAGTACGAGGAAGCAAAGGAGACGCTTAAGCGCGCACTGGAAATTGAACCGAACGATTCTTCATGCTTGAACGATCTCGCGGTACTGTGCTCCATAAGCAAGCAAAACAACACGGCAATTGAACTTCTGCGTAGACTCCTGGAACTGGAACCGATCAACTCAGTCGGAAGAAAAAACCTTGGCAATCTATATTTGCAGGAGAATAATCTTGAAGAGGGATTAAGGACATACTCCGAGGTACTGAAGACTGTCCCAAACGACGTTGAATCGCTCCTGACAATTGCAAGGATCTGCCTTGCACTCAACAAACCAGAAGATGCGAATCTATTCTTCGGCAAAGTACTGACGACGACGCAGGACCCAGAACTGCTAAGACAGACCTTGTTGGAACTTGAGAAGATAGAGTTTAATCAATCTCAAGATGCATCCAGAATGCTAACTTCAAGCTTGCCTGCCGACTCGGGCGGAAGAAATGCCAACGGAGACCGCCCATTGCCTTTGGTTTCGATAATTCTGCTAGTTTATAACAAGTTGGGCTTCTCCAAGAGATGTATCGAGTCCATACTCGCAACGGTGAATTACAGCAATTACGAGATAGTGGTAACTGATAATGCCTCGACAGACGGGACTTACGAGTACATGAGCGAGTTGGCAAATCGTCTTGAGAAAGTAAGGTACGTACGGAACGATAGCAATCTGGGTTTCGTCGGCGGGTGTAACACCGGCGTTGCAAACGCGAGGGGCGAGTATGTGATTCTCTTAAACAATGACACGATCGTCAACAAAGGCTGGCTCGAGTCGCTTGTAGAGTTTGCGATGAAGACACCAGATTGCGGAGCCGTCGGGTCGAAGCTTATTTATCCAGATGGAAGGCTTCAGGAAGCCGGCGGAATAATCTTCTCCGACGGTAACGGCTGGAACTACGGAAGGGGGATGAGCCCTTACGATCCGAAATACAATTTCGTCCGAGAAGTCGATTACATATCCGGCGCTTCCCTGATGGTCCGAAAGGATTTGTGGGACGAGATTGGAGGACTCGATGATCGCTTTTCACCTGCCTATTTCGAAGATTCCGATCTTTGTTTTGAAGTAAGGAAACATGGTTACAAGGTCTATTACGAACCTAAGAGCTCAATCATCCATTTCGAAGGTACCACCAACGGTACGGATGTCAACACCGGAAGGAAGAGATATCAGATCATCAACAGGCCGAAATTCGTGGAGAAGTGGGAAAAAGAACTCTCGGAACATTATCCGAACGATCCGCGAATCGTAGAAAAAGCATCATCCCGCGGGATCATCGGGAGGATATTTGTCACGGACCCGTCCCTTCCAATGTTCGATAGGGCCGCCGGTTCACTCCATTTGTTCAACATCCTTAAAGCACTTAGGGCGTTGAAATACCATGTGACCTTCGTAGCGGGAAACTGGAGCAACAAAGAATACTATAAGCCTTTACTGGAAGAACTGGGAATCGAAACGTATGCCGGAGACCCCGATATGATGGCTTTCCTGGGACTCAGTGCTCCATACAAGAAGATCGACTACGCAAGACTATTTGAGGAAAGAGAGTTTGACTACGCCATCGTTGACTTCTGGTACCATGCGGAGTACTATGTACCTTTTATAAGGAAGTATTCCTCTAAGACTACCATCATTATCGATACGGAAGATGTTCATTTCGTCCGGGAAATAAGAGAGGCAAAGGTCAAGGGGAATCGGGAATTAGAAAAATTGGCAATTGAGAATAAGAAGAGAGAGCTCGCAGTCTATAAAAAAGCCGACAGGATTTGGGCAGTAACCGAAGAAGACAAAAAGGCGTTAAAGAAGGAAAACCTCCATGTCCCTGTTGATATTCGACCGGTAATTCATGAATTGCCTCTCGTTAAAAATGGTTTTGACGATAGAAGCGGAATATTGTTCGTAGGAAATTTCAACCACCGTCCCAATATCGATGCGATCGAGTTCTTCTCCAAAGAAGTGTTTCCTATTGTCGCAAAATCTCTTCCCGGCGTAACTTTGAATGTAGTGGGAAACAATCCCGGTGAAAAAGTGCGTACCCTGGCATCTGACAATATACTCATCAGGGGATACGTTCGGGACCTCTCGCAGTACTACGGCAACTGCAGAGTGTGCGTGGCACCCCTTCGATATGGAGCAGGACTTAAGGGTAAGGTGGTTGAGGCACTTTCGTACGGCGTTCCAATGGTAACTACGTCTATCGGAATCGAAGGAATGGGTCTGCACGATCGATCAGAAGTAATGGTAGCAGACGATCCCAACGAGATGGCCGACAAGATAGTCCAAGTGTATTCAAATAAGGAAGTTTGGGAGCAGATCTCGGCCCGCGGAAGGGCAGCCATGGAGAAAACCTGGTCATTCGATGCCGGTAAGAAAAGCCTGGAGGAACTTCTGCTGCTTCCTGAAAAGCATGAGATGGAGAATGAGCAAAAGCTCACTTCAATAGTCATTCTGACTTACAACCAGCTTGATTACACGAAGATCACCATAGACAGCCTACGCAGGCATACAAAAAGCCCTTATGAGATTATAGTGGTGGATAACGCTTCTTCCGATGGAACGGTGGAATACCTCAAGGCACAGAAAGATATACGTGCGATATTCAACGAAGAGAATCTTGGGTTCCCGGCCGGATGCAATCAGGGAATTGAGATAGCCAAAGGCGACTATATTGTCCTGCTCAACAATGACGTTGTCGTGACAAACGATTGGCTTGAAGGGCTGATAGAATGTTCTGAAGCAGATACGAGAGTCGGCATCGTAGGTCCTATGACAAACTGGATAAGCGGCTTCCAGCTGGAAAAGAACATTTCGTACAAAAAGGTGAGTCAGATGCCCGCCTTTGCCGGTAAGTACCGCCGGAAGAATAGGAAGAGATGGATTGAGGTACCAAGGATCGCCGGCTTCTGCATGCTGATCAAACGGGAAGTTGTTGAAAAGATAGGCGGACTGGATACGATATTCGGCATCGGCAACTGCGAGGATGACGACTTCTGTTTGCGGTCGAAGCTGGCCGGGTTCAAAGTGGCGCTCGCGGGGGATGTGTTTATCCATCATTTCGGAAGTAAGAGTTTCAGCCAGAGAGGAATCGATACCTATCTTGATGTCGTCAGTTCGAAGGAAAAGATATTCCAGGAGAAGTGGGGAATCACGCCTTCGGAATGGTGGCGAGACGGAAAAAGTATAACAAAGACATCGAAGCTCTTCATTCCCGTTACAGGGGTTGAACCAGTCCCTGTGCCGGTTCAACCGTAACGACGTCATAGGATACGGCTGGGAACGGCAGCTCTTACAGTACCCCCACACTTATGGTTTCTCGCCAAGCCGCATATGAGCTCGCAAAGCGAACCGCTCGTCAACATTTCTTTGCGTTCTTGGCGCCTTTGCGAGAGAAATAACCCTTTCAGTGAGGCATTACCTCTTACATCTATAAGCAATTGTCTATCTTATGATCCTCAATTAAATTATATCCAAAAAGGTATAAGAATGTTCGAACCACAGAAGCAAAAGGCCGCCGATTTGAGAACAAGGATCGACAATCTTCGGAGGTTTCTTTGACGTTGACGGGAAAAAGGAAGCAATAGAAAAGCTTCACCAAAAGACCCTGGCACCGGAATTTTGGGACGATAACCGGGCTGCCCAGCAAGTAATGGGGGAATTAAACGACATTAAGATTTGGGTGGATGAATGGGAAGAAGCAGCCAAGAATACGGAAGACGCGAGCGCATTCATTGAGCTAGCTGAAGAGTCGGGCAATGACTCCCATACCGGCGATGTGGATGCCGAGCTGAGCAGAGCAGAGAAGCTGGTTTCTGACCTTGAATTCAAGAAAATGCTCGGCAACGATGATGACGACAAGAATGCGATTCTGACGATTCACGCAGGTGCAGGTGGGACAGAAGCACAGGACTGGTCTCAAATGCTCATGAGGATGTATATCCGGTGGGGCGAACGGAGCGGCTTCAAGATGGAGATAGCCGACATTCTCGAAGGTGAGGGTGCCGGTATAAAGAGTGCGACCATTGAGGTGATCGGAAAGTATGCCTTCGGCTATTTGAAGGCGGAGAACGGTGTCCATCGTCTCGTGAGAATCTCTCCATTCGATTCAAATGCGCGGAGACATACAAGCTTTGCATCCGTCTTTGTGTATCCCGAGGTCGAAGCTGACGTCGATATAGAAATCGATCCGAAAGATGTCAAGTTCGAGACCTTCCGTTCAGGCGGTCATGGCGGTCAGAATGTCAATAAAGTGGAGACTGCTGTGAGGCTGATCCATGTTCCCACTAACATAATCGTGGCGTGCCAACAGGAGCGATCTCAGTTTCAAAACAGAGAGCGCGCGATGAAGATGCTGCGATCACGGCTCTATCTGCTTCGAAAAGAGGAAGAAGAAGCCAAAAGGGACGCAATAGAGGGTACCAAGAAGAAAATCGAATGGGGAAGCCAGATTCGGTCCTACGTATTCCATCCGTACAACATGGTCAAGGACCACAGGACCGGCGTCGAGACAAGCGACGTTCAAGGTGTCATGGATGGAGACCTCGACCGGTTCATTCGAGGATATCTCATGGAATTCGGTCTTGCCGGCCTGCCTTCGCCGAAACGCTTCGTGCAGGCAGGCGGTGAAAGCGCAAAATAGGTAATGGGCTACTCGTATTTCGTTGCGAAGCGGCTGCTTCAATCGCGCTCACACAATCGCTTCGTCTCTTTCCTCACGTTCTTTGCGACTATCGGCCTCGCAATAGGTACCATGGCACTTCTGATAACCGTTTCTATACTGAACGGTTTCCAGAAACAGATCTCGGAAAATGTCTCCAACTTCACCGCCAATATCGAGATCCGTGGATTCGAACAGGTACCGCTCCCGGATTACAGAGCAACTTTGAGCACGATAGATTCCGTGAAGAACGTCAAGTCTGCCTCACCGTTCATTTCACATGAGGCGATGATCAGGGTTCACAGGAGTCATTATGTGAATGCTCCGGAGATCGACGGAATTTTGCTAAAAGGGATCCTGCCAAAGTATGACAACAGCAGCTTGCGGAATGAAATCAAGCACGGACGGTACGACCTCTCGAACAAGGGTCAGATGAGTCCACTCCTCATAGGGGAGAAGCTTGCCCAGAGATTGGAAGTACATGTGGGAGATACTGTTTTCGTGTTTGGAATTGAGGGCCTTCCTTCTCCACTCAACCCGCCGAGGGTCATGTCATTTGTCGTGACCGGTATTTACGAGACCGGGATGTCAGAATATGACGACTTGTATGGATACACGAACATGGAAGCAGCCTCTTATCTGTTTGATATGCCGGCCGGCAATGTATCAGGCTTCGACGTAATGGTGAACGACATGAAAGAAATAGGAGCGACTTCGGATACATTGCAAAGCGTCCTCGGCTACCCGTACTATCCGCGCACAATGTTTCAGATGTATCGTAATCTCTTTGCCTGGATCCGGCTGCAAAAGAAACCCATCCCGATAATAATAGCTTTGATTATAATCGTTGCAACGTTCAACATCGTGGGAACTCTACTTATGATTGTGCTTGAAAAGATGAATGCCGTGGGAGTACTCAAAACACTTGGGGCAACACGAGGGGCAATCACCAGAATATTCCTGGCGCAGGGAGCATTTATCGGAGCAATAGGCACGTTGCTGGGCAGCGGTCTATCTTATGTTCTCCTCGAAATGCAGAAGAAATACAATCTGATAAAGATTCCGGGAGATGTTTACTTCATGAATACAGTTCCGGTTTCGATTCATGTAACTGATTTTATCTTGATTGGCGGCATCGCATTTGTCCTTTCTCTTCTGGCATCTTATCTCCCGGCTCGAGCTGCCGCTTCGCTGGATCCACTCGAATCGGTAAGGTTCTACTGATGTCGTATTCCAGCTTTATAGCCCTTCGTTATCTGAAATCAAAGCGAAAAGCCGCTTCTGTCTCAATCATTTCCTGGATATCCCTGATCGGGGTAATCGTGGGGACCGCAGCGTTGGTCATTGTAATTTCTGTATTTAATGGCTTCCAGGGGATTGTCACGAATATTCTAGTCAATTTCGACCCGCACATCCGTGTGACGGCAGACGCCGGTCAGTACATACAGAATCCCGAAAAGGTCCTCGCTCAGGTGCAGAGTCTTGAGGAGGTAAGATCGGCCACCATGTTCCTCAGTGGGAAGGCGATGATTGTTTCGGGAGGAGTAAATAGAGCGGTAAACATCACGGGTATCGTACCCGAAGGGAATGAACGGATATCGAGCCTGTCGAAGTCGATCGTCCTCGGGCATTTTCTGACTGCGGGAAAAAACAATCAGATTGTCATCGGACTCTCTCTCGCGGATGCGCTCGGATCGGTAGTCGGAGACTCGATAGCCGTCATCAGCCCGGCAGGCATCGAGCGGAGTCTCACCCAGTTCTACGAACCTAAGGTCGCGAAATTTGTCGTTGCAGGAATTTACCAGTCGAACAACAAGGACTACGACGGCTACTACGCATTTGTCAATCTCCCGTCGGCCCAGTACCTTTTCGCCTCTCCCGACAGTACTCCGTCGCCCAATATGGTGAACGGAATAGATGCGAAGCTTTGGGACATCGGGAAATCGAACGAAGTAAGAGCTAAGCTCGAACACACGCTAAGCGGAGTGCGCGTCGAAACCTGGTACGATCTCCATAAGGATTTGTATCAAATGATGACAATCGAGCGGATCGTGGCTTATATCGTGCTGTCTCTCATCGTACTTATTGCGGCGTTCAATATTCTTGGCTCGCTTACGATGACCGTAATCGAAAAGCGGAGGGAGATCGGCGTGCTGAAGGCCATGGGTGCTACGCCGAAAGGAATCACAAAGATTTATCTTCTCGAAGGAATACTGGTAGGAGTTTTCGGAAGCATTCTTGGACTCACTATCGGTTACGCAGTATGCGAGGCGCAAATCAAATATCATTTGTTCAAGCTAGATACGAACGTTTACATTATACCCGCGCTGCCGGTTTCCATGCATGTCAGTGACTTCATAACGGTCGGGGTTATCGCAGTCGTGATCTGTACTATCGCGGCGCTGTATCCCGCAAAGAGGGCAACGCGCATCGATCCAGCAGATGCCATAAGATGGGAGTAGTTGAGATTGTCAAAGAAAATCATTGAAGCTTCCCAGGTTTGCAAGAGTTACTTCCTGGGAAAAGGTGAGTTGAGGGTCCTTAAGGGCATCGATCTCAGCATAAACGAGGGAGAAATTATCGCGATAATCGGCGCTTCGGGTGCAGGGAAAAGCACGCTCCTTCATATCCTCGGAACACTCGACCGGCCAACAAGCGGCAGCGTGACGTATGACGGTGTAAACATATTCAAACTCAGCGATGAAAAGATTGCACAGTTCAGAAATCTTCAAATCGGGTTCGTTTTCCAGTTCCATCACCTCCTTCCGGAATTCACCGCGCTGGAGAACACTGCGATGCCTGGAATGATAGCCGGTAAGAGTCTTTCGGAAGTAAAGAACGTCGCAGAGAAGCTCCTGTCTGAAGTGGGATTAGCTGAGAGAATTGAACACCGTCCTTCTGAGCTGAGCGGAGGGGAGCAGCAGAGAGTTGCGGTTGCAAGGGCATTAGTCAACAACCCGAAAGTTATTTTGGCCGATGAACCGTCAGGAAACCTCGACTCCGTGAATGCGGAGTCTTTGCATGAGTTGATCTTGGAGCTGGCAAAAACACACAAGACTACTTTTATAATCGCGACACACAACGATCACCTGAAAGGTCTCGCGCACCGGGTAGTCAAGATCCAGGACGGAATCCTGGTGGAATGAGTCATGGATTTGAAATTCGACCCGCTTGTAGTTAAGTTTTAAAAAGGGCACGTAGCTCAATTGGATAGAGCGGCGTAGGCGATATCAGGGACAAGTATTCGCCGTGTGTTTTTTGATTTTATAGTTTTAAGACCCTCCACTTTCAACTCTTAGCGGCTCCCATCTTCCTGTGCTTGCTGGGCGGCAAGTAGGAGCATCATTTCCTTTGTCTCTGGTTGTTTTGATATATCTAAGAGTAGCCGTCCCATGCTTTTGTCGAGAGCGAACGCTCCAAGGATAACCCCGATAGTAATGCTGGCTTTCTTATTGCTCCACATATACATGTTTTTATTTTCCTCGCGCAGGTATTCGCGCCGAGGTTTCCCGTAACATTTTTCGAGATCCCGAATCAACCTCTCTTTATCGTGGTACACCGTCTCGTATGTTATTCCGCAGACCTTGCCATCCCACACTTGTACAATTATCTGCCCCAGAGTGTCCGCAACACCCGAAAGCTCAGGAGCCAGCCCATGCGAAATCTTTAGGATATCCGCAGTGTGGGAGGCGACGTTGTAGTGTTCGTTCATTAAGTCGGGTACCTCGCTGGTTTTTGATGGGAACGGCTGTCCTATGCGAATATCACCAAGCCCCTTGGTTACGTTGATAGACTGCGCATTAGTATTTCCGATTGCCAAGAATGCTATTACAACTGCGAACGGAAACAACCCAAGTTTCTTCATGGCTTCACTCCTTTCTTTCGGTTCTTAGATTACCGTATTCAACTCTTTGCTGGCTGCGCCGTCAGGCTTGACCCACAGTAAACACAGAACTTGAAGTTTGGTGATATATCTTTTCCGCAAGTCGGGCATACGCTCTTCTCTGACGCCTCCCGCATCCCCGTAAGGTCTGACCCGCAATATCTGCATTTGACTGCTTCGGCTTTGATAATCTCCGCGCAGTAGGGGCACTTCTTCTTGGGGGTGGGCCTACTCGTTTGCGGCTCGGAATCCAGTCGCGGTATGACAAGAACTATGATTAGCCCGAAGACCCCTATCAGGAAGCCGATAAAAAACCAACCGGCTCCGCATCGACCTCTTGATGATGCCGCTATTGACGTTACTATGGCAAAAAGAAAAGCGTACACGAGCCAGATTAGCATAACAACCTCCTTTGTTTCTTCCCTTCAATTGTTGAGGTAGGGCGCGGCAACTTCTGAGCCGACCGCGCCCGACCGTATTGAATGTGTAATGTGTTATGAACAGAATATTCCGTATTGCACGTCTTAGAGAGTTCCAGTCTTGCTGTGTTGAAACAACCACCTCCCCTACGCCTATGGAAAAGAATGTCAAGAGAAAAGAGTATCCCGTTAACAAAAAGTTTGCTTTTTGTTTTCTGACATTTGGTCTCACAGCCGCCATGTTGCCAGTGCACCAAGTAAGGGCAGAGTATGCGGT
>JAMCXB010000045.1 GCA_023480735.1 Bacteroidota bacterium
GTATTGCTATAGCGGTTGGAATATCAATGTTCAAGAGCAACGCGCAAAGCTCCAACCGGGACCAGGTTATAAATGATCTGAACAACCTTGCGGCTAAGGCTCAACAGTATTATCGCAAGCCGACCTCGATGGCTGGCGGCGGACAGAGCTTCGCGGGGTTCTGGCTCACCCCAGCGGACACCGGGAACGCGAACGGTAGCTATGCAATAACTACCTCAGCGCCGACCACCGGCACGTATGCCACATTTACCTACTCCACCGGCACAGCTGCGGATTCCGTTACTGGTGGCCCTGGCGTCACAACAATGTACATCACCGGCTTGGGAACTGAAAAAGGAAACACCGGCGCGAATCATGTCGAGGCTACTGTCACGATCACTCCGGACCAGGCAACAAGTGTGGTGCAAAACTGAGGGAGGTAACCCCTTCGATCTGGGCAGGTGTCTCGATTCGTCGGGATTTTCTGCCCTCTTGTTTTCAAATCCCCCTAGTCCCCTTTGGCAAAGGGGGGAACGATGGGGGCGAAGGTTGCCCCGAGAGGGTCGTGATCCTGCGGGGGCCGGAAGTTAGGTCTGACTCACCCCCAACCCCCTCTCTACAAGTAGAGAGGGGGAGATGCGGTAGGTTCTTTGAAAATATGCTGAATGGAGAAGGCCGGTTAGAATTTCTGAGGAAAGGGTTGTAAATTTCTACCCGAAAGGAGATACGAGATGACGTTAACTGCGGTATTCCAGGAATTCCCGGAAGGATATGTCGGCTTTGTGGAAGAGTTGCCCGGTGCAAATACTCAGGGAAAGACTCTTGAAGAGGCACGAGAAAATCTTGTCGAAGCCGTCGAGATGGTACTGCAAGCGAACAGAGACCTCGCCGAGGAAACCATAGTTGGCAGGGAAGTGATCAAAGAAGAGCTTAAATTAGCGAGTTGACGGTTGAAGCGGGGCGACTTGATCCGCCATCTGGAAAAGCATGGCTGTCAATTTCTGCGGGAAGGGAGTAAGCACACCATCTATGTTAACCGAAAGGCGAGGAAAGTATCCAGCGTCCCTCGGCACAAGGAGATAATAAACCATTTGGTGGAAAAGATTTGCAGGGATCTGGAGATTCCTAAGCCATGAACAACAGAGATGCGAGGCGGGATACAGCAAGTACGTGTGTACGAGCTTACGCCGGTTAACCGTTAACCTTCGACTTAGAATTTGAGAGGAAAGGGTTATGACTTTCTTCCAAGGAGATGTTAAGTGATTATGATGTTGCGGTAATCAATTACCTGCCCTCCGAACTTGATGATGACATTGTGAATGCCCGAAATCATAGTAGGTAGCTGATACAAGCTGTTTGATACTATTACACAAGTTTGACACAGAGGAGATGAAATGTCCGAAATCAAAGAGAAAATGACTGAGGTTATCCGGTCCCTACCTGACGACGCGACCTATGAGGAAATCATGTCCCGCCCCTCATCACAGTCTATTAACGATGCGGATCCCGACTGAAGTCGGGACGAGAGCTTGCCTTTCCCGAAGGGATCCCGATCATAGGAATATTTAGGATCGGGACGAGAGGATGATTCAGCGAGGCATGGAAGATGCTCGAAACAAACGCGTTATATCCAACCAAGAGATGGAACGCCGGATTCGCATTGGGCAGAGATAAGGTGGACCCCGGAAGCGGAGCACTGGCTTCGTGATATTCACGACTACATTGCTGCAGACAACCCGGAAGCAGCACAAAGCGTTGTTCTGGGAATCTATGAAAAAGCACAGATGCTTCGACATTTTCCTGAGATCGGGCAGAAGTATCGCAGCGAGAAGGAGGGTGAGATCAGAGTCTTGCTTTATGGACACTACCGAATTGCGTATCTGGAAAGACCTGTCCATGTGGTTAGCGCCTACGCAGGCGACGGAGACATTGCAATCGTGGTAACAGTCTATCAACCTGCAGCGAATCGATGGATTGATTTTGAGAGGAGAAGGAAAGTATGAAGTGTGTTGTGTGCAAGAGTCCGGACATTGAGCTTAGGAAGGTTGAGGAAGAGATCAGAGTTGACACAGATATTGTCTTGATCCCAATTGAAGTTTTGGTCTGTCAGAATTGTGGAGAAAGATATTATGATCGACAGGCAATAAGGAAAGGATTAGGACACGACTTTCTATTGTCCAAAGGATCCTTCGGACAAGTTGAGGTGGGGATGAGATTCATAGAACGTAATCCTGAGATTTACCGAGCAGAATACAGACAAACAAGGAAATGTCTGTTGAAGAGATTTCCCTACAAGATTATCTATGTTATTGAAGAGAACGAAGCAATTGTTCTGGCTGTTCTGCATGGAAAGAGAAGCCCGCGAGTTATGAAAGAGAGGATGAAATAATGGAGAAGATAATGTATGGAAAAATCTTGAGTCGGTTCGCGGCCTCCGGTCTCCATTCTCCATGTTCCGTTTTCTGAATGAAAGAAGTTTGTCCGAAGGATCCTGTGGAAAAGCTGACGTTTAATTAGATCATCATAGATTCGAGGAGGGCGAGTTGCCGGAATTTAGGTTTCAAGGGATGAGACCCGGCGGTAGAACTGTCCAGGGTGTGGTGTCCGCTGAGACGCGCGCGCAGGCAAAGAAGATAATCACCGAGATCTCACAGAAGAATCAGTTCAAGCTTACTGGTCTCAAAACACGCGCTACATTTCTTTATAAAGTAAGACGCAATGGCGAGAAGCCGGTAAAAGGCGAACAGAAGGCTTTTACGAAGGAAGAGGTCCAACAGGCTCTTCAACGCCTCGATTATAAAGTCATTTCCGTTCAAAAGAAATTCATCGATTTTAAGCCAAAACCCCCCGCTACGGAAGTGGTAACCTTCGTCCGTGTCAGTGCCGATTTGCTCCGCGAGAAATTGCCCTTCAATGAGATACTGCAGCTGCTGACCAACGATATTGAGAATAAGACGCTCAGGGACTCGGTGAGAGAGATCAACAATGATCTCAAACAGGGGAAGGACAGCGAACAGGCATTCCTTAAGCACGAAAAAGTCTTCGGCAAGTTTACCGCTCACATGTTGGGACTCGCTTCCAAAAGCGGTAACATGGCGGAAATTTACGAAAGCACCGCGAAGTTCCTGGAGCGGCAAGCCGAATTCAAGAAGAGTCTCAAGAGTGCCCTGATAATGCCCATGGTTACTCTGTTTGTCCTGTTTATCGCTGTGATATATTACGTCGGGTATATATTCCCGGCTACTGCAGAGCTTTTCGCCAAGCTTGGGCAGGTACCCCCAATGACTGAGGCTACCCTAAAGCTCAGCCATCTGGTAACGGAGAATCTCTGGTGGTTGTCGCTCGTGTTCGTGGCAGGCGCGATTTTCCTGGCGCGTTTTGTTTCCACCAAGAAGGGGAGGTTTCTCGTCGACAAATATATGATGAAAGTTCCCGCCGTCGGGAGCCTTCTTCATAAGACGAGTATTGAGATATTCTGCAGGGTTTTTTATGCGATGTACAGCGGCTCAGGGGAGAATATAGATGTCATAAGACTGGCGTCTGAGGCGTGCGGCAATAAATATATGGAGCATCAGATTAAAAACGTCGCAATTCCGATGATGGTTACACAGGGCAAAGGGCTGACCGAATCTCTTGCCGCAACTAACGTTTTTACCGAAACTGCGATCTCCCGTTTTCACAGCGGCGCTGAGACCGGAACTGTCAGAAATTCCGCACTGCAGCTGGCGAATTATTACGAAAAGGAGACCGGCTACAAGCTGAAGAACGCGATCGACTTCATTCAGGTCATAATTGCTATGATCATCATGGTCGTTATGATCGCACTTACGATCGTGTCGTCCGAAACCGCGCTGATTAGTCCGAGAAATCCATCGACGATGTGAGGAGCCAATGAGAAGAGCTGAGAGTCCTTTTGAAATCCCCCCTTGCCCCCCTTTTGGAAAGGGGGGAATGTGGGCACAAGGATTCGCCACATCGAGTGAGGCCGGACTGACGGAAGTGCTACGGTTGTCTCGTCGATTCCCCCGTACCTCTTTTGGAAAGTGGGGAATGTGGGCACAAGGATTCGCCACATCGAGTGAGGCCGGACTGACGGAAGTGCTACGGTTGTCTCGTCGATTCCCCCGTACCTCATTTGAAGAGGGGGGATTGTCCACGGAGGCATTCGCCACATCGAGTGAGGTTGGCCTGACGGAAGTGCTACGATTATCTCGTCGATTCCCCCGTACCCCTTTTGGAAAGTGGGGATTGTCCACGGAGGCATTTGCCACATCGAGTGAGGTTGGCCTGACGGAAGAGGTACGGTTGTCCCGTCGATTCCCCCGTACCCCTTTTGGAAAGTGGGGATTGTCCACGGAGGCATTTGCCACATCGAGTGAGGTTGGACCGACGGAAGTGCCACAATTGTATCGTCGATTCCCCCCTTTTCTTAAAAGGGGGGGTAGGGGGGATTTAGAGCCATTCACTAAGCCAGTATTGATCCAATGATCTGGTACAGCAGAAGACTCAAAGGAACTTCGCGCGCTCTTCGGAACAACATGACGGATTCAGAGCGATTTCTTTGGGCAAGACTGCGGAGAAAGCAGTTACTAGGCTACCAGTTCTATAGGCAGAAAACCATCGGGAACTACATTGTGGATTTCTATTGTGCCAAAGCGAAGCTGGTTATCGAAGTTGATGGCTCCCAGCATTACACTCCAGAAGGGATTAAGAAAGACAGGATCAGAGACGCTTATCTTGAATCATGTGGCCTAAGGGTCCTTCACTTTTCTTCAAGACAGGTGATGGTAGAGACTGCTGCGGTTCTCGAGAGGATTTATGATAGTTTAGCAATCCCCCCTTGTTCCCCCCTTTATCAAAGTGGGGATAGGGGGGATTTTGGGAATTCTCATGCCTGAGATAGACATAAGCGATAAATTAGGCTACACGCTCCTCAAGAAGGGAATCATAGATTACGAGACCCTCGAGCTGGCAATAAAGAAAAAGGAAGCCGAAGATCCAAAGACACGCCGCACGCTGGCGCAGATACTTGTCTCGGATTTCTATGTCGAGCACGACCTTGTTTTCAAGGAGGTGGCAAATCTTTACGGATTCCGGGAAATATATATTTCCGACGAAGTGGTGGATACCGGCCGCATCGATTTCATCAAAAAACTTGTGGAGTCTGGTGATGGCCTGCGAGAGGAGATAATCAATGCTAAGATGCTCCCTCTTAAGTTCGATGAAGCACGCTCCGATAAGCTTGTCGTTGTAGCAGCTGATCCGACTAACAAACAGATTCCGCGGCTTGCCAGAAGCTTCATGGCAAAAAGGTACGAAGTGGCCTACGTGCGGCTGAAAGATCTCCAGGGACTGATCGACAAAGTCTTTCCGCCTGAGAATGAATTCCTGAAGGTTTTGGCCAGTACCACGAGGGACGAGCTCGGTGAGATCGGCGGTACAGGTGAAGAGGAAGGGCTCGATGAGCAGCAGCTGGAAGCTGAAATAAACAAGAGCGTCCTGATAAACCTGGTCGAGGGCATGCTGGTTGAAGCCGTTCGTAAAGGCGCGAGCGATGTGCATGTGGTACCAAGGGACGGGGGGAAGACAGATATACATTTTCGGATTGACGGCGACCTGAGATTATGGTATACGCAGGAGGGGGTGTTGCCGGAGGCAATCTCGGCGGTTATAAAGGACAGATCCAAAGGTGCCGACAGATTTGAAAGAGAGGCAGGCCAGGATGCCTTCATGCAGCGGAAGGTTGACGATCACTGGATAAGGTTTCGCGTTTCTATTCTGCCGATGGTTGCAAGCGAGTTTAAACACAAGTTTGAAACCATTGTCATTCGTATCCTTGATGACAGGAAAGTCATAACCGATCTGGAGAAGCTTGGCCTCCAGGGCCCTGCCAGGGAAGGTTTCTTCAAGGCCATAAAAAAGCCTCAGGGAATGGTAATTCTGACGGGTCCTACCGGAAGCGGAAAGTCGACTACTCTGGTTGCCGCACTGCATCAGGTAATAGATCCTACGGTCAACGTGCTTACCGTCGAGGACCCTGTCGAATACATTATTAACGGCGCGAGGCAGCTCAGAATCGGGCCGAAGATGAATTTCGAACAGGCTATCAGGTCGATCTTAAGGCATGACCCCGACATCGTTCTGGTCGGCGAAATCAGAGACAGAGAGACGGCAGAGATTGCGGTGAAACTTGCGAACACGGGTCACCTCACATTTTCGACGTTGCATACCAACGATGCACCGAGTGCTGTCGCAAGGCTTTACAAAATGGGGATTGAGCCTTTTCTCCTTTCGAGTGCGGTCAATATCATCGTCGCCCAGCGTCTCGTTCGTACCCTCTGCAATAATTGTAAAAAGCCGCTGACGGAGGAGGAATTTGATAAGGAAGCATACCTGAGATTCGGGTTCAAGGAAGAGGAGTTGCGCGAGCACACTCTTTACAAGGCTGTGGGTTGCGATAAATGCAACAACACCGGATACAAGGGAAGGGCTGCGATTCACGAGGCACTATACTTTACGAAAGAAATCAAACATATCATCCTGAACGCCGGAGAAAACATCAACGAAGACGATATAAGAGAGCAGGCTTTAAAAGATGGTATGTGGACACTCCGAAGAGCCGGCATCAATCGCATCCTGGAGGGCGTGTCAACAATGGAAGAAGTCGCAGCCACCACTACGGAGGAATAGAGCGATGGAATGTTGGAATAATGGACTGCTGGATTTATAGGATGCGCCTTTCGGAAGAAATGAAGAGATATTTTTCAGATGAGGTCGAAAGAATAAGACCAGGTGCAAGGGTTTATCTGTTTGGTTCGAGAGTTGATGATGAGAAAAGGGGAGGCGACATAGACATAATGATACTTGCAGATAGAAGACTGGAGTTTGAAGAGATGAGCCGCCTTCGCGTCGGTTTCTGGAAGAGATTTGGAGAACAAAAGGTCGATTTGGTAAGTTACGGCTTCGATGAAAGAGACCCGTTCAAAGACTTGATAATGGACTACGCTGTTGAAATTTGATTCGAGTACGGAAAGACTTGCCGCGCAGTTGAAGAAAGATTGGGCTCTGCTGAAGAGAAGCGAGGAGTCTCTTCAGATTTCTCTGAAGAAGTGCAAGGCAATTGGAATCAAGAATGTGTATTCATTCGAAGAATCTGAATCGTTTGATGCACTGACGTCGAAGTTCGGGAGGACTTCGGATATGTTCACGCAGAAGATTTTGAAGACGGCGTTTCTTATTCTGAGAGAAGAAGCCCAGACTTTTGTAGATAGGGCAAACATGGCGGAGAAACTGGGCATGACAAGTTCGACTGATAGCATTCTCCAAATCCGGGACCTCAGAAACTCAATTGCACATGAGTATGAGACTGATGCGTTAAACAAGATATACGCAGGCGTTCTTAGTCTCACTCCTACTCTCTTCAGAGAAATCATGACAGCGCAGAAATATTTTGCAAAGAGAAAATGGATCTGACAATGTCCCATAACATGCAAGAAAACAGAGACGGGTGATTTACAATGGACGCGGCAGTCAGTGCAGAAATTGCGGAAACTAAAAATACTCTAAGGCAGCTAGCGACACAGGTGTCCGATCTTGTCCACGGACTGGAGAGACACATTTTCATCGGTAACATGGTTTCCAATTTACCTGATGATCAGCGTCGTTCTTTGAAGTGGGCATTCGATGCGCTTCTGTTGAGGATGCACGAAAATAACGCTTCCGATGTAGACTTTGGTGGATTCGGCGCCCAGGGAAAAGTGTGGTACAGGATTTTCGGCCTGAAACGTCCGGATGAATCCTGGGGAACGTTCACACCCGACGAGTCAAGCATCATGGTCCAGAACATCCTCAGCGACCGACAGAAGCAGTTCCTGTACGACAGGCGCAATCTGGACTTCTCCTACATGGTGGAAGACGACGGCAGGACATATCGGTTTCGTGCCGATGCATACCTCGATCTTGAAGAGGTCGCATTGAATATGCGCGCAATTAACGAGCAAGTGCGCCACATAGGTGAACTTACGTTCCATCAGAATGTCATCAACGTTTTGAGCCTTGCTCATACTAAAGCCGGGCTCATCTTAATAACGGGTATAACAGGATCAGGAAAAAGCTCGACCCTTGATTCCATCATAGATATGAACAATCACACCGTCGAGGGACATATAGCGATTATCGGCTCTCCTATTGAATACGTTCATAAATCCGATAAGTGTATTGTACGCCATCGCGAAGTTGGCAGGGACACATTGTCTTTCAAGGACGGTGCGGTAGAGGCGCTGAGACAGGATCCTGACATTGTGATGATTGCCGAAATGCGCGATCCCGATACTATCATGACTGCTCTGGAGATCACAGACAGCGGACACAAGGTGTTTTCGACCCTTCATACTGCGTCCGCGGTCGAGAGCATCGACAGGATCGTCGCCGAGATCCCTCCTGTAGAGCAGGAGCGCGTGTGGCAGCGTCTTGCCGACGTTCTGCAGTGCGTCGTTTCGCAGAAACTTGTCCCGAGCCTTGACGGCAAGCGGGTGCTGGCAAAAGAAATACTCATCGCTAGCCCGTCGGTAAAGGCTGCCATCAAGAACAAGAATACCGGCGAGATTTACCAGATGATTCAAGAAGGCGCAGAGCTCGGAATGACTACTATGGAGCAGGATTTGAGGCGTCTCTACATGCAGCGAAGGATTTCGAAGGAGAATGCGCTTAACTATGCAAACAATAAACGCAGAATGGAGCAGCTTCTGTCTGCAGGTATTCGCCAGGGAACGTGAGCGCAGACGTAACGAGACGAAGCAGCTTTGTGCGCAAACGATTCGCCCAATGAGAAATGTTCGGAAAGATGGTTCAACTTTTAATATAGGAGTGCAAAATGGCCTCTAACAATGCCCTAGGACTTTATGCGGACGGAGTCGAGATGAAGGTCGCCCAGGTTTCTCGGCACGGTTCGAAGGTCTCGCTTCTCGATCTACACAGTGCAAGGCTTTACCAGAAACTGGAAGTCGCTGCCTCGACTAACGGGGGCTTTGATGCCGCGGTCGAGCCTATAGATCTCACCCAACCAGACCTCAGCGAGACTTCTGTTGCCGAGACCAATGCTTCGGTTATGACTGAACTGTTCAACAGATACGGGAAGAAGAAGAACGTGCTGGCATTGTCGATCGGAGAGCCCTATGTGTTCTATCATCCGATTGAAGTTCAGGAAAAGCAGAAACATGACAGGATAATTAAGAGAATCGTCGAAGAACTTCAGGCCACTCGCTCGGGCATTACGGGAGACCGGGTCAAGCTTCTCTCGACCACTTCCGAATCCAGCTTCGTCGGTGTGGTCAGGGAGCGAGAGATTCCCGTGCTGGATCTTGTTATGAGTGCCCGTCCTTTCCTTGGGTCGAAAATGCCGAAGATTTCATTTGTCGAAAGTAGCGACATATCTCTCGTCAATCTTGTCAAGAATAACTACACCCTGAAGGGGAGTGAAGTCACCGTGATTGTCTACGTCGGCGTGGAGTACACACGGCTGATCTTCATGCGCGGCAGGAATCTTTTCAACATCGCCCCGCTCATAAGTGAAGGAGCCGATTCCCTGAGCGTTCAGAATACTATCTACAGCAGGATATTGCTCGGTCAGGACAACCTTAGTCTTCCCCGGATAGACAAAGTGATCCTTTGCGGTGAGTGCAAGAACTTCGACATAAAGGGTTTCCTTTCTTCTCTGCTGGTCGGTGCGGAGGTAGACTACCTCCAGCTCAGGCAGGTGGATGTTTCCCGGCTTCCGGCCGGCGGATCCGATCTAATACCTCAGTTTGCCATACCGATTGCAAGCGCCATGCGCGCCGTGAGCAGGAACCCGAAGGATTACTACATTGCCGACCTGACACCCGATACGGTTCTGGAGAGTCAGAAAATATTCAAGCTTGCCTGGCATGGCCTCGTTTTGACTTTGGTAGTGTTCGCTTCAACCTTCTACTTCTCGTATAACTACGCCGCAAACGAAAGTCACATTCGGGCAATTAATTCCGACATTGCAGTCAAACAGGTCCAGGTCGCGCAGATAAATGCACTCAGGGCTCAGGTAGCGAACGTGCAGAGTCAGTCCGCCAAGTACTCGACTGCCACAGCGCTTCTGGATTCGTTGACGCCGAACACCGATAGATGGTCCAGCCTTATAACTTCACTGTCAAGAACTGTAAATAGGGTCGGCAACATGTGGCTGACCAGCGTTCGTCAAATCAATAAAGACACTTATTCAATCGGCGGATTTTCAGTTTATAGAAACAGGATTCCGCGGTTTGCACAGAGTTATCCGGGGTCAATTCTAAGAAAGGTAGACGTTGCCGATATTCGCGGCAAGACGGTCTATGAGTTCCAGGTTGACCTTAGATTCGCGGGAAAGTGAGGATTTAACCAATGTCTTATGCACTGAGAAACACGGTTGTTCTGGCAGCATTTCTGGTGATAATTTTTGGCGCGGGCTTTTACGTGACCAGGGTAGCTCAGCCAAAAGAGGAGCGGAAACTGACAACGAAAGTATCTGCGCTTAACAGAACGATAAGCGAACGCCCCGGTGTCGAAAGGGACTTGCAAGAATCCGAGCAGAAGCTTGCGGATATGAAGGAAAAGTATTCGAAAAGGTTCAAGGTGATTCCGAGCAACGATACTACCGCATTGACGTATGCATACCTGAATAGAATAATGGACGCGAGCGGCTTTGTGAAGTTTGACATGCTCTACCAGGGCGGTAGAAATTTCAAGCAATATGGTTACAACGTCTACAACCTGAAAGGCGAGACTTCCTATGGAAACTTGTTCAGGTTTGTGTGGTACCTGGAACATGCAAAGCTAATGTATAAAGTTGGGGATCTTACTCTGTCGGGACTCGAGGTGCGTGATCAGACATCGGATAGGCCTCAAACGGTGGTGCCTTTTACGATGGAACTTCATGCATACTATTCCTCTGTCGCCGGGATCTCGGCCGGCCAGACAGGTCAGGATCCCACGCTCTACAGGAATGTCTCGGTGGGTTTGAATTTCTTTAGGCCGCTTATATCCAGCGAGCCTCCTCCAAACGTGCTCGGGTTAGTCGACGTCGAGCGCTCCGACCTTCGGGCCGTGATGGGGGATAAGGTCTTTATAGTAGATCAAAAAGGCGTCGGACATATCCTTAGAGTCGGAGATGAAGTTTATCTCGGCTACCTGACGAAGATCGATCCCAGCAAGAATGAAGCCGAGTTCACACTCAACAAAGGCGGGATTATTGACCGCGTGGTTCTGAAAGTAAGATTTGGAAAATAGAAGAGGAAGATGATGAAAAAGCTGCTATTGTTTTTCTTGGTTGCCTCGATTTGTACTGTGGAAGCAAGGGCACAGATCAATGCTGAACCCCCGCAGTTCAGGCACGAATATGTTACGCCCGCACAAATGGTTACCATTACATCGAACACGCCCTTTAACCAGGCATTGACTATTCTAGACGGGTATAGCCGGAAATTCCTTAACAAAATAATAGTCGATCCGGAAAACAGGACTACGCTGATCGGAGTAGATATCGACAGGATGCAATGGCTCGATGCTCTCGAGACAATATTACGGGCAAATAATCTGTGGTATAAGGAATACGAGAGTTATATCCAGATTGTGCCAAGTGCACAGCAGGTCGTTGTGAAGGGAGAAGAAAAGGCTGCCGCTTTGCCGCCCGGTACGCCCACATTAAGTACCAGGGAAGTCAACATCGAAGCGATTTTCTTTGAGGCCGATCTCACCAAGCTAAATTCGCACGGGATCAACATAAACTTCCTTATCTCGAATACGTGGCATGGAATAACAAGCATTCCCACTGGGAACCTGCCGAGTGGAATTAATTCGGTGCCGCCTACAATCGGGATGAATGCACCTCAATCCAGCGATTTCACCGTCAGCGGTCAACATGATTTTTCGTTCGGGAGTCTGGGGGCTATCTTCGGTATTCTGGAATCGGAAGATCTCGGAAAGATCCTCGCCAGCCCCGAGATTACTGTCAGGTCGGGTGAGCTTGGTCATATCCAGGTCGGTGTGAATTTCTTTGTCACGACGAGGGACTTTGCCGGCAACACGATACAAACGATGCAGAATACAGGAATAATAGTCAACGCGACACCCACAGTGTACAGTCAAGACAGCGTAGACTATGTCAGCCTCGATCTCAATCTGACCAACAGCTCCTTGGGCGGCAGCCAACAAACCGGTACGATTATAAATACTGAACAGGCAAATACAAAAGTCTTGCTTTTGAATGGTGAGCAAACTACAATAGGAGGGCTCTACAGCTCGACTCAATCGACACACAGGGAAGGGATACCCGTTCTTAAAGACCTTCCATGGTGGGTCTTGGGACTACGGTACCTGACAGGGTCAGATCAGGTGAATGTACAGACCAAGGAGCTGATAATAGTCATCAAAGCGACTATACTTCCGACTTTGAGGCAGAGATTTGAGACACTTCAAACAAGGGGGCCACAACCGAGGAAGTCGCTGGAGCAGGAGTTGCGGCAGCTGGAAGAGCGCATAAAGCAATATGACCCACAAAATGGAAAGTGAGAAGACTAAATGTCGAAACCGAAAGTTCTGGTCGTTGACGACGAGGAGGCGCTTAGGTTTCTCCTCGCCAGTGAGCTAGAGGCGGAAGCCTTTGAAGTCCAGAGCGCGGGAGACGGCGACGAGGCAATCGAGTTAGTCCGGGCGAGGAGCGAGCAGGGCGACAGGTTTGACGTGGTTTTGTTGGATATAAAGATGCCTAAGGTGGACGGGTTTGAAGTGCTGAAGTTTGTGAAGGGAAAGGTGCCCGAAACGAAGGTGATTATGCTGACGGCCTATGCCGATGTGAAGAACGCAATAGAATCGCTTCGTCTCGGTGCCTCGGACTTTGTAAGCAAGCCCTACGATCTTGACGATATCCTAACTTCGATTAATCGGGCACTGGGAAAATAAAACAAGGGAGGTGCGATTTACGGGATCACACCCCCCTTTGTTGAGCGTTGGCTTGTCCCGAAGGGACCCTTCGGGGGAGGGAAACCTTCTATTTCATGAAAACCATCTTCCTTGTTATGCTGTAGACGCCCGCATAGAGCCTGTAAAAGTAAATCCCCGCATCCACACTCTTACCGCTGTCATCCTTTCCGTCCCATTCGACGCTGTGTTCACCAGCCGTAAGCACATGATCGAGCAGTGTCCTGACTAACGCGCCTCCGACATCGTAGATAAGAAGCTTCGTGTCGGTTTCATCCGATATTGCGAAATCTATTATCGTCTTCGTTGCGAAGGGGTTCGGGTCGTTTTGCTCAAGAGACAGCGCCCTATCTTCCGAATCGTCGTTCGAAACCTGATATTTTATTTCTGTAATATATCCCGTCCCCGTGGAGGCGTAAGCAGAGACCACGTTGAAGTTCAGATCCTGGTCTAATGGGATAGATGCAATCGTCCCGTTGCCGGTAGCAATACCCTCTCCATGCATTCCCAACAAAACAAAGGAGAGAACGTTGTCCTGGAAATTTATGTAGCTATTGAGATTCTGAACTCTTGCATGAAGCTCAGGCGGTTTGTACCTGAACCTGCTTTCAAATTCAATTTCAAATCTCAGAGCGGTAATCGTGGTTGGATTCGAGAGCCTGACGTCGATGCCGTTTCGTGTAACCAGGAAGCGGAGATTGGGACTGGCATTGCCAGTTGTCGAGGAAAAGTCGAGTGGTACGCCATCGGCCTTTGGGAAACCATTGATCGGCTTTGTCGTCTGTGTCGAAGTTTGAATTGCGTTTGCCATCGTATCCCTCAACTATTTGATCCTTTCACTGATTATTAAACAATCCGCATGCCGCAGAGATGATACAAGGAAGGCGGTCGATATTTGCACCAAACGAGCAAATTTTGACGATATGCAACTCAAGAACTTCCGGTCCGGTTTGAATGAGACCGTTGTTTCGTGAAATAATTACAAGTATGTGGAAATTATTACTCACGCGCTTTTGATGGAGGAGAGAGAGAAGGAAAAAGTCCGTGAATTTCTTTTAAATAGTTGAGGGATACGATGGCAAA
>JAMCXB010000005.1 GCA_023480735.1 Bacteroidota bacterium
ATCAGATCAGGAATTGCATTATTGGTGCGTTTCATGGCAAGCCGCCCGCCTACGGCAGTGCCGAAATGAACGCCCTGGTCAGTTACATCACATCGCTTTCGCGGGGCAAGCCAATCGACATGGGCGGGAAGCCGCGGTGATAGTTCAACACCCTGAAAATGTAACCGGCATGCCATACGGAGTGGACTTATGCAGAATTGAAGTTCCAGTATTATGCAGAAGCAAAAAAGCCAAAGTGGGTTCATCAAGAAACCATATAAACAATAGTTGGGTGCCACTGTCTCGGGAACAAAAACTTGCTTAATATGTAACTGTGAATATTCGTTACTATGTTGATCCAGAAACAGGTCAACCCCATATCTATAACCACAATGTATCTAGAGTTCCGTGAATACGACCTGATGAGCAGAAGGAGATACAGAAGATGGATCAAATAGATCGCCGAACTGTCGTCGTAACAGGCGGCAATAGCGGGATGGGGCGTGAGATCGCTCGCTCTTTCGCTCACACAGGTTCGCAGGTTGCCATTATTGGACGCAACGAAGATTCGCTGCGTCGAACCGCAAAGGAATTAGGAGAGGCTGTCTCCTGGTACCGAGCTGACGTCAGTAAGCGAGAGGAAGTCAGAGCAGCAGTAGCGGAGATCATGGATCGTTACAGACGGATCGACGTGCTCGTGAACTGTGCAGGCTTCGGACGGAGTGGAACGACCGAACTCCCTCTTGATAAGGCGGAGGCATTATGGGATGACGTGGTGGACTCGAACCTTAAAGGGAGTTTTTTCATGTCAGTCGCTTGTGCCCCTCACTTGACTCGTCCGGGGGGCCGCATTATCAACATCAGCTCCATTGCCGCTTATTCTGGCGGCAGTAGCCCCGGGTCGCTTGCCTACGCTTCGGCAAAAGCCGGTGTCATCGGGCTTACGCTGAGTTTGGCGCGGGAACTCAGTCCACAGGGAATCACTGCCAACGCCGTCGCGCCCGGTTTCATCGCTGAGACGGGTTTCTTTGGAGCAGGCGGGCTTTCTGAAGAACGTGTGCACGCCATTGTCTCTCAGACACCAGTAGGGCGTCCGGGCCGGCCAGGGGATGTTGCAGCTGCCGTTATGTATCTGGCCTCGCCGGAGGCATCGTTTGTGACAGGCGAGGTCCTTAATGTTAACGGTGGGTGGCTGTTTGGCCGCTGACCAGCCGCTCCAGCGAACACTCCTTGCGTCGGGCTGCTGAGCTCGCAAAAGCTGTCGCATGGTTCTTTCATCTGAGATCTCCTTCTTGAGGTCCCTATGGAATCCTTTAGACCGCCTTGTTCAAAAACAAGTTGCTTCGGAACAGTAAAATAAAAGGTTGTTCCTTCACCCATTTGCGACCATGAGAAGCCGTGGGATCGATGTTCTTATTGGGATGGTATGATTGCCACCTGCATATGTTCAATATAAAACATCCCGCAACCGGGCTTAAAGTAGAAATCGGGATTCCCGACGGAACGGGCGAAGTATTTGGCACAAGTGAATTACTCGGTCATAAGGAAAGAATATCCGGATACTTCATTGGCAAGAACAGTTCTGCCAGATATGAATATGATTTTGGAGATTCGTGGGTACATACAGTCAAGCTGGAGAAAATTCTTCCGGCTGCGCCAGGAGAAAAATATCCTAAATGTATCGGCGGGAAAATGGCGTGTCCTCCGGAAGATTGCGGCGGGATATACGGTTACTATGATTTGCTATCGGCATTAAGCGATCCGAAAAATGAAGAGCATGAGGAAATGATCGAGTGGTTAGGGCGAAAAATTGACCCCGAACGATTTGATCCTGAAGCCGCCTCGTTTGATGATCCTAAATGGAGATGGAAGCAAAGGTTTGAATAGCGTTAAAACCCGAACGTTTACATGACCGGCAATTTTAACATTCTCAGTGGCGGAATGCTATGCGGATATAGGGCAGGCTAATCATAGTTGGGCTTCACACAAAGGGCCATAATTGAATTGAAATAGAGTGTATTAGCAAGGATGACTTGACATGATGGCAAACACACACAATTTGACTGGCAAAGTCGCTCTTGTGACAGGCGGTAACCGCGGTATCGGTCGAGCCGTCGTCCGAGCGCTTGCTGAAGCAGGTGCTGACATCGCCCTCAACTACCACAGCCGGGAAAGCGAAGCCGATCAAGTCCGTTCCTTGGTGGAAAGCTACGGTCGCCGTTGCGTCACCGTGCGCGCCGATGTTTCGGTTGCTGCAGATGTATCTCGGATGGTCAAGTCCGTAGAAGGAACGCTTGGAGTGGTCACCATTCTAATCAACAACGCGGGCATGGCTCGTCCCCAACCCTTGGAGGAGATTACCGAAGGAGATTGGGATGAGACCATTGACGTCAACTTGAAGTCCGTGTTTCTGGTCATGCAGGCGGTGCTGCCGGGTATGCGGGCGAAGAGATGGGGACGCATCATCAACATGTCCTCGGCAGCGGCCCAATTGGGCGGAATAATTGGCCCGCATTATACCGCGTCGAAAGCAGGCATTCTGGGATTGACCCACTCGTATGCCTCGCTACTGGCTGCGGAAGGCATCATGGTGAATGCCATTGCACCAGCCTTGATCGAGACGGAGATGATTGCCGGCAATCCGCAAGCACGGCCGGAGCGGATTCCGGTCGGGCGCTTCGGCACGGCAGAAGAAGTGGCCGAGGCGGTCTTGATGCTTGCATGCAACGGTTACATCACGGGGCAAACCATTAACGTCAATGGTGGTTTGTATATGAGCTAACGAGCGGTGGCTGCCGCGCGGCCCAACAGTGTGCTACAGCTGCCCCCACGGCAGCGCCAAGATGAATGATCTGGTCAGCTACATCACATCGCTTTCCTAGGGCAAACCAATCGACATTGGCGGGAAGCCGCGGTGAGAGAATGATGAGTAATCCAGGAGGAGGCGGGGCACCCGATCAGCCACATACCAATTCCAGCCAAAGACAACACCACGGCTATTCTCGATGAGTTCCGCAGAGCCAGCTTGATCGAGTTCAGCCGGAACACTTTTATAATAAAGGATCATGAGAAGCTAAAGAAACTGGCAAGCTGAGGGGCAACATCCACCGCTCCCCTCGTCTCTTACATAGCTACCCACAAATCTGGCAGGTTGAGAGCTTCGGTCGCTAAGAAAAGAAGGATTGCGTAATCTCCTCCGCGTTTGTATATTGTGTCGAAACTTTAGGGGTGTCCGGAAGTGCCGGACTGAGATAATACCCTATGAACCTGACCAGGGTAATACCTGCGTAGGAAAAAGTGAATCAGTAAGTTTCTTTCCTGGTGATCACCCCCGAGGTTTTTTCCGATTCAACAACGAGTCTTTTTATGATTATTTTTGTTAACGAAAAAGAAAAACGGGTGCGTGAAAGTCAATCGTTGGACAGCGTATTGCAGGACATTGGATTGCAATCTACAAAGGGAGTCGCTGTAGCCGTTAATGATATAGTAGTTCCGAAGAGTCAATGGGACTTATGTATCGTTCATGAAAATGATCGGTTGACGATTATCCATGCGACACAAGGCGGATAGTTGAGAATGCGACTGGTTTACCGCAACGAATTTTCACATCGAGAGAGCGTATTATGAAAAAATCATCTTTTCCCACGCCAGCCATAACCCGTGAACCCTTTGGGAGTTCGCGGAAGATTTATGCCCGCGGTAAGCTTCACGACATCCGCGTGGCTATGCGTGAAATAACCTTGAGCGATACCGTGCACGGGTACAATGGTACATCGAAAATAGGAAAAAATGCTCCGATCACCGTGTATGATACCAGCGGACCGTACACCGATCCGGATGTTCCGATTGACCTGAGAAGAGGATTGCCGCCTTTGCGGGAGAAATGGATCCTGAGCCGCGGCGATGTCGAGCAATTAGAGGACTTCTCTTCCAAATATAGCAGAGAACGTTTAGGGAATTCATCGTTGCAATTTTTGCGGTTTGAGCATATACGAAGGCCGTACCGCGCCAAACCAGGAAAGAATGTTACCCAGATGCATTATGCCCGGCAAGGGATAGTTACTCCCGAAATGGAATACATAGCGATTCGCGAGAACCAACGCATTGACGAGCTGAAAAATACCGACGCATTGTGGCAGCAGCATAAAGGAGAAAGCTTTGAAGCAAACACTCCGCAGAAATACATCACGCCGGAATTTGTTTGCAGCGAAGTCGCTCGCGGCAGGGCTATTATCCCTTCCAACATTAACCATCCCGAAAGCGAACCGATGATAATCGGAAGGAACTTCTTGGTTAAGATTAACACCAATATCGGCAGTTCCATTGTGACATCGAGCATCGAGGAAGAAGTAGAGAAGGCAGTGTGGAGCTGCAGGTGGGGCGGCGATACATTAATGGACCTTTCCACCGGAACAAAAATTCACGAAACAAGAGAATGGATTATCCGTAACTGCCCTGTTCCCGTTGGTACTGTGCCGATCTATCAAGCGCTGGAGAAAGTGGAGGGCAAAGCCGAAGAGTTGACGTGGCAAATATACTGCGACACGCTAATTGAGCAAGCGGAACAAGGCGTAGATTACTTTACAATTCATGCCGGAGTGTTGCTGCAGTACATCCCTCTTACTGCACAGCGGATTACAGGCATTGTGTCACGCGGTGGTTCCATTATGGCAAAATGGTGCCTGGCACATCACCAGGAAAGTTTTCTTTATACGCATTTTGAAGAGATCTGCGAGATCATGAAAGCATACGATGTTGCTTTCTCGTTGGGCGACGGACTGCGGCCGGGCTGTATCGCTGATGCAAGTGACGCGGCACAGTTCGCTGAACTTGAAACGCTGGGAGAGTTGACACAAGTCGCATGGAAACATGACGTACAAACCATGATTGAAGGACCCGGTCATATCCCCATGCACCTCATCAGAGAAAATATGGAGAAGCAATTGAAAGATTGTGCGGAGGCACCGTTCTACACATTGGGACCACTGACAACGGATATTGCTCCAGGGTATGACCACATCGCTTCCGCCATCGGCGCTGCAATGATCGGATGGTACGGAACCGCAATGCTGTGCTACGTTACGCCGAAGGAACATCTTGGCCTGCCAAACAAGAAAGACGTGAAAGATGGACTCATCGCGTACAAGATTGCCGCCCACGCAGCTGATCTTGCGAAGGGGCATCCCGGCGCGCAGTACAGAGACAATGTCCTTAGCAAAGCGCGGTTCGAATTCCGTTGGGAGGATCAATTCAATCTTTCACTTGATCCAGATACGGCGCGCGAATTTCACGATGAAGCTCTGCCCTCCGAGGGAGCCAAGATTGCCCACTTTTGTTCAATGTGCGGACCGCACTTTTGCTCGATGAAAATCACACAAGATGTCCGCGACTACGCTCGACAGTATGAACTTGAGGAAACCGAGGCGCTGCAAAAGGGGATGGAAATGAAAGCAAAAGAATTTATTAAACAAGGAGGCGAATTATATCGATGAAAGAAACATCTGAAATATTGTTCAATGAACCGTAGACCAACTGTTTTAACAATCGCGGGTTTCGATCCCAGCGGATGTGCCGGAGTGCTTGCCGATATCAAAACGCTTGAAGCGCATGATGTGTACGGTATCGCAGTCTGCACGGCAAATACTTATCAGAATGATATACACTTTTCCCGTGTGGTGTGGATTGATGCGGATGAAATTCTTGCGCAGCTCGACGTTCTCCAAGAACGATTTAAATTCCAATACGTGAAAATAGGATTGATTGAAAATTTACAGGTTTTGGGAAGAGTAATTGACAGACTGAACCGTTCGAACAACACAATCAAAATCATCTGGGATCCTATCCTTGAAGCGAGTGCTGGATACGAATTTCATCCGGCGTTTCCTCTCACCGATCTTGAATCTATCTGCAAGAAATTATACCTGGTAACCCCCAATCTTCCGGAACTTTGGCGGCTTTTTCCCGATACTGATATTCGTGCATCTGGAAGAAAGATTGCACAATGGTGCAATGTTCTCGTTAAAGGCGGTCACAGCAATGATAGCAATGCAACGGATGTGCTCTTCACCGGCACAACCTTCCTCTCTTTTCATGGACAAAGAATATCAACCGGAGAAAAAAGAGGAACGGGCTGCGTTCTCTCGTCGGCAATCGCGGCAAATCTTGCCTGCGGTTTCACGCTGGAACAATCGTGCAGAAAGGCAAAAAAATACCTTACTCAATTTATTAAAAGTAGCAATACACGGATAGGGTATCACTTGTACTCATGATAGCAAAGCTCCACTATATTACACAAGAAGTGAACGGTGCGTCGCACAGTGAAATCGCTGAACAAGTATGTGAAGCGGGAGCGAAATGGATTCAACTGCGCGTAAAAGAAAAACCCTACAATGAGTGGCTTCGCATTGCTTCCGAAACACAAAAGGTATGCAAGAAATACAACGCAACATTTATCGTCGATGACAACGTTGCCATCGCAAGAGCTTTGAATGCGGACGGGGTTCATCTGGGAAAAGACGATATGCGACCCGAAGATGCGAGAAAAGTGTTGGGAAAGAAAACTATCATCGGTGGGACGGCAAACACGGTTGCAGATATTCAACGGCTGGCAGATGCCAGTGTTCAGTACATCGGGGTTGGACCATTTCGGTTTACTATGACAAAACAAAAGCTGGCTCCTGTCTTAGGTCCTGAAGGATTGGAAAGGATTGTTGAATATTGCAAGGCAAGACACATCAACATCCCCTTGATTGCCATCGGAGGGATTACTGCGGAGGATGTCCCAACCATTATAAAGGCAGGATTGCACGGGGTTGCGGTCTCATCGGCAATAAGCATGGCGGAAGACAAACATACAGTGATTGAACGTTTCCGTAAACTGTTATACGGACGCCAATACGCTGTTGCGGGCGGAGCAACGGAGAAAGGATAACCATTATGTTACAAATTGCTGAGAAAGCATTTACATCGCGTCTTTTTACGGGGACAGGAAAATTCAGTTCGTCGTTAGTCATGGAAGCTGCGCTGCTTGCTTCGGGTACGGAACTCGTCACTGTTGCGCTCAAGCGTATCGACATAGGAAACAGCAACGATGATATTCTGCACCATCTCGATCATTCGCAATTCAATCTTCTGCCGAATACATCCGGCGCTAGAACTGCACGCGAAGCAGTCCTGGCTGCCCAGCTCGCGCTTGAAGCCCTCGAGACCAATTGGTTGAAGTTGGAAATTCATCCCGATCCGAAGTATCTCATGCCGGATCCTGTAGAGACACTGAAAGCCACGGAAGAATTGGTGAAGCTCGGATTTGTGGTTCTTCCGTACGTCCACGCCGATCCCGTTCTTTGCAAACGTCTGGAAGAAGCAGGCGCGGCGGCAGTGATGCCGCTTGGCTCTCCGATTGGAAGCAGCAAAGGGCTGCGGACAAAAGATTTTCTTGAAATTATTATTGAACAAAGCAATATTCCGGTCGTCGTGGATGCAGGCATTGGCGGTCCGTCGCACGCAGCGGAGGCAATGGAATTAGGTGCAGACGCCGTGCTGGTGAATACGGCGATTGCCGTATCTGGAAATCCGGTACAAATGGCGGAAGCGTTCAAACTTGCCGTGGAGGCAGGACGGATGGCTCATGAAGCGACGCTTGCCCCATTGTCTCCTCATGCAGAAGCGAGTAGTCCCTTAACGGCATTTCTAGATCACTGAACAAGCCTACTTCAATGACAAGTTTTCAAAACATATTTGCGGCATACTCCTGGCATGAAGTACAAACAGCCATTTATCAAAAGAGCGCGCGTGATGTGGAGCTTGCCATCAACAAAACGAAACGCAGTCTCGAAGACCTTCAAGCGTTGCTTTCCCCGGCGGCTGCTTCGTACCTCGAACAAATGGCGCTCATCAGTCATCACCTAACGCAAAAACGTTTTGGCAAAACGATTCAAATGTACATCCCGCTTTACCTCTCGAATGAATGCCGGAATATCTGCACTTACTGTGGCTTCAGTTTCGACAATAAGATAGAACGGAAAACGCTGAACGACGAAGAAATTCTTCAGGAAGCCGGCGCGCTCAAGTCCATGGGCTACGACCACGTGCTTCTTGTTACCGGCGAAGAGCCGATGAGGGTCGGAGTACAGTATTTAAAAAATGCCGTTGCACTCCTGCGTCCGCACTTTTCACACATTGCTATCGAAGTGCAGCCGCTGGAACAACAAGACTATGAAGAACTGATAGCTGCCGGCGTTAATACGGTGCTGGTCTATCAAGAAACGTATCGCAAAGAAGATTATAAAATCCATCATCCGAAGGGGAAGAAGTCGAATTTTCTCTACCGCCTTGAAACGCCGGACAGACTCGGCAGAGCAGGCATACACAAAATCGGCCTCGGTGTGTTAATCGGTTTGGATGATTGGCGGACGGATAGTTTTTTTGCCGCGCTTCATCTTCGCTATTTGGAACGGACGTACTGGAAGACAAAGTATTCTCTTTCATTTCCGCGCCTGCGCCCGTGCAGCGGCAACGTTTCACCGAAAGTAACGATCAGCGATAAGGAGCTGGTACAGCTTATCTGTGCGTATAGAATGTTTGATGAAGAAGTGGAGTTATCCCTATCGACGCGTGAAAGCGAAACATTCCGCAATAACGCGATAAAACTGGGTATTACTTCGATGAGTGCCGGCTCGAAAACAAATCCGGGCGGTTATGTGGTTGCGCCTCGGTCGCTTGAACAGTTTGAAATTTCCGATGAACGGTCGCCCGCAGAAATTGCTGCAATCGTTCAGCAGCAAGGATACGAACCTGTCTGGAAAGATTGGGACAAGAGTTTAATGAGCTTCGAAAAATAATCGGGCGATCATCTATCTGTAAGCGTTTTTATTTTTCGAAACGCTTCAACAGGCTCTTTGCTTTCCCACACTGCACCTAACACCGCAACCCCTGCAAAACCCAATGAAAATGCGGTGGGAATGTTTTTTGTCTCGATTCCTCCCAATGCAATAAGCTGCGGCACGTAATTGTTCCTCTTCTTTAACGCAGCGATTGTTTCACGAAGCGATCCAGGATCAAATGTGCTTTTATAATCCGGTTTACTAATGCTGTCAAATACCGGACCGATGAAAACATACGTGTACCGTCTTCGGTGGGAACGTAATTCCTCCAGTGAGTGGAACGATGTTGAAAGACTCTTCTCTTTCAATTCCCGTATTATCCGATGTACCGATGAAGAGTGACGGGCCTTTTCAGTGAGATGTATTCCCTGAAAATGATAGTGTTTTGCCAACGAGTAATGAGAGTGGATAACGATGCGCCGATGATACTCCGCAGGAATGAGATTGATATATCGCTCCAATGTTTCTCTGGTAAAGGCAGGTTTCCGGAGATGGAATGTCTGGAGTCCGCTGGCGAATAATTCGTTGACGATATGGGCTTCATCAGGATATTCTTGCGGCGGTGAAAGTGCAATAAGGCGCATGGAAAATCCCGGTTATTTTTTTGTTGTGCGGTACAATATACGCACTATCGATTTTATTTTGGCAACTTACATCAATTCCACCATTTCTATTGATTTCATACATGTTCCCGTAACCCCTCACTTATGGTTTCTCGCCAAGCCGCAAAGCGAACCGCTCGTCAACATTTCTTTGCGTTCTTGGCGCCTTTGCGAGAGAAATAACCCTTTCAGTGAGGCATTACCATGTTCCCAACACAAATGCTTGAGTTTCTTATACGCACTGTTTAAACTTTTGGGTAATAGGTTCAGTACGTAACGTGAGAATGTAGAAGATTTGTGGTCCGAAGGATCCCTTCGGGACAGGAGAGTTCATGATTGACTTGTCGGTTCACTCCTCGAAAGAGAGCACTAAGACAAAACCGAAGCTTTTAGATCAAGTGCGCGAAGCGGTTCGGGCGCGGCATTACAGCCAGAGAACCGAAGAGGCTTACGTGGTCTGGATCAAGCGGTTCATCTTTTTCCACAACAAGCGTCACCCGGCGGAGATGGGCGAGCCGGAGATCAACGCTTTTCTGACCCATCTGGCCCTGAAGGAACGAGTCAGCGCCTCGACGCAGAACCAAGCTCTCTCAGCCTTGCTCTTCCTCCTAGGAAGCCGACAAGGCTGCCTGTCGTCATGACGCGCGAGGAGGTGGAGGTCAAGGCGGTTCTAAGTCACCTCCCAAGTGACAAATGGCTCATGGCCTCGCTCATGTATGGCGCGGGGCTGCGGCTGATGGAATGCCTGCGTCTGCGCGTTCAGGACATCGACTTCGCCAGAAACGAAATCACGGTTCGGGACGGCAAAGGCGCAAAGGACCGCGTGACGATGCTGCCCGAATCGCTGAAGACGCCGCTCCAAAACCATCTGCGACAAGTCAAAGTAATCAAGGACGTGCGGACGACGATGATCTACACACATGTGCTGAAGCGAGGCGGACGAGGTGTCAAAAGCCCGGTGGATGCGTTGTGAGCGAAAGGACGCGCGTGTTACACGGAAACGATCTAACATGACGAAGGAAGTTTCAAAGCATGACGAAAGCGATGAAAGCAAAGAAGTTAACAACCAACCCACAGAGGCATCTTATGCCGACAGAAAACGGCGTAAGGGGCTTATGTGGAAACCATATAAACAAGAGTTATACGGCTATAATAAAGAAATGAAAATTGGAGAGGATGTGGGAAATCCTGAAGAGTCCGTAATTGTATGGTCAGACTATTTAAAATATAGAGCTGAATTGAGGGGATTTGAACTTTCAAAAATTGAAAATATATTACGACATTCAGGAGAAAGGTACTTTGATACCGCAGCCCGACGTTTAATTGTAGTAGGCAAGCATGATGATAGACTGGTTTTAATTCCATATGAGAAACAAGGGAATGAAATAACACCAGTCACAATTCATGCAACTACACGTCAGCAAATTAATTTTCGACTGAAAACTGGGAGGTTTATATTATGAATAAAGCAAAAATGAGATATTTTAAAGATGAAGACATCCTGCATATAGTTATTTCAGATGAAAAAGAAGCCAACAGTATTGAGTTAAGCCCAAATATCACGGCTGAGATGAATGAAAGAGGCGAATTGATAGGCATAGAGATATTAGAGGCGAGTTCTTTTATTCGCGATTCTATATTAGAGTCATCTCAGGCTAAAATATTGGAATTAAAAAAAGCCGTATAACAATCAAATCCAGCGGACGGGCAGTAGCCCGCCGCTGATTTAGGTCGTTAGGCGGATGAGTCTCGGGATCAAGTTTCCGTGGAGTAAGTGACATGAAGGCGCGAAAGGAAGGTAGTGCACATGAAAGAGAAAGTAAGCTTTGGCCCTGACAAACGCGCTTGGAAACCTTCGCCCCTCGTGGGACAGATCGTACTGGTAACGACTCTCAACGCCGACGGGCAATCCAACATCGCCCCCAAGAGCTGGATTTCCATGATGGCCTTTGAGCCTTCCCTATTGGCTCTGGGGTGCAATCGTTCACATTGGACGGCTCAGAATATCCTCCGCAGCCGAGAATTTGTCGTCAACATTCCGGGGGAGGAACTGGCGGAGATAGTCTGGAGCACGCCTATGCGACCCCACCCCCGTCCGGTACCAAGTGTGGGTCTCACGCCAATTCCGGCTCAGAAGGTCAAGCCACCCCTGGTCGAAGAATGTAAGGCACATCTCGAATGTGTGCTCAATCATCAACTTACCTTTGGGGACGAGATTATGTTCTTGGGCGAGGTCGTCGCCGGATCCGTGGACAAGGCGGCTCTCGAAAGCCGCGACCCATATACGTATCTGAAGATGGTGGTGTTTCTGGAAGACCGCACGTTCGGTGTGATTGAGAAGGGGCAGCAGATAAGGGAAAAGACGACTCCGCCGTCGATCAAGACACGGCCGGGGTAGCTCAACTCAGATGCGGCCCAACCCTGCGTGCAGCGGATTTGGCCTCCGCTCCGCCTCGGCCAAACCGCTGATGCTTTCGTTCGTTGGGCCTGAAGAAAGGAGAATCATGAAAACATCCGGAAGCTTTGAAGTAAAGTTGAGCCCCTTGGACTTTTACGCGCAAGGGCTCGATGGAGTCAACCTCGGTCGAATGTCCGTCGATAAACAGTTCAAAGGCGCCCTCGAGGCAACAAGCAAAGGCGAGATGTTAAGCGCCATGACATCAGTGAAGGGCTCAGCTGGCTATGTAGCCATAGAGCAAGTCTCTGGTGTTTTATCAGGTAAAAAGGGCAGCTTCGTACTTCAGCACTTCGGCATAATGAAGCAAGGTAGCGATCGACTCATTCTTGAGGTTGTGCCGAACTCAGGATCTGGCGAACTGTCTAGCCTAACAGGCAAAATGGCTATCAAAATTGAAGGTGGTCAACATTACTACGAATTCGAGTATGAGCTGGCATAACAAGCGCGTCGAGTCGGACTCGCTACGTCGGCGCTTCGCGCCGACTCCGCTCGCCGCTCATGCGCAGCGTTAGCCGTCAAAAAGGAGAGAGCATGAATCAGACCGCGAATGCCCGGTTCGCCATCAAGAGCTGGGATGAGAAGCCCTATAGTGAGGAGCCGGGTTCGCCAAAGCTCACGCGGGCCTGCGTTACCAAGACCTACACGGGGGACATCACCGGGACGGGGCAAGTCGAGTACCTCATGATGTACCGGAGCGATGGCTCGGCGACCTTCGTCGGACGGATTGCGGGCAAGACTGGCAGCTTTGTCCTTCAACGCACTGGCGTATTTGAAGGCGGCCAGGCGAAGGAGTCCTATTCCATTATCCCCGGCTCCGCGACCGGAGAGTTGCACGGCCTCCTGGGCGAAGGCCGTTCGGCCGTTGGGCACGGCATGGAGCATCCCTTCACGTTAGACTATGAGTTGCCTTAGCTCCTGCCTTCTGGTGCTGCCTAACCAGCGCCTGCAGCGGTCGCGCGCGTAAGGCGAGTGTTGTGTGGCTGGCAGGCGTAAGGCCGCGCGCCGCTGAGGCGCGAGACGTTGGGCTGCCAAGAACAATCTTATTGCAGGGAGAATACAACTATGAAACCGATCCTGGCTGTTACAATTCTGATGATTGCATCTTGTTCCACATTGGACTCTCCTTCCTTAGATCAACCCGTAGTGCTTGAAAACAGAGCTACCGTCTCGCTGTTCTACAACGTTGTTGGCTTGCAGACTTCGTATCGAATCGATCCGGCTCCAACAATTCCAATCGCAGATAATCGCCTTCCTGAACTAAAAGCCGGCAACCAAGTTTCCCTACAGGC
>JAMCXB010000024.1 GCA_023480735.1 Bacteroidota bacterium
TCGCCTAATGAGGCTTCGTAACTCCGATTACTCGAAGCCACGCTCATTCGGCTACATGACCTACAGGCAATTATCATGACAAGAACCTTTCATCTTGCTAGACTGTCCAAGCTTGCTTGGCGCACCAGAATTCACGGAAATATCGGATCCAAATGAAACTGTGGTCAGGCCGGGAAGAAAATTAGCCCCGCTTATTTGCACATTAAGCATCTGTAATCTTGTCGCTGTATCAGGCGATATACTGGCAACTACTGGAACCGGGTTTGGAAGTGCATAAGCGAATGCTGACCTTCCATGCGTCCCTATTACCAATGAGTGGGTAGCATATTGCATGGCGATATCAGCAACAACGCAATTGGGGAGATTTTCATTGAAACTTGACCATGAGGCACCGTCGTCAGTGGATCTGTATACACCGACGTCAGTCCCAGCGTAGATAAATCCGGTTAGCGAATCAACAATGACGGCATTGGCCGAAACATTTGGAAACCCGTTGGCGCTACTTGCAATTACTTCCCAGGTCTGACCGTAGTCGGTGGTACTCAGTACATTTGCGTAGGTGCCCACATACGCCATCCCTTCATGGCTAGGATCGGCATACACGCAATAGGCAGAGAATGTAGAACCGTTCGCGGAAACAACGCGGTTACCCCATGAAGCGCCTCCGTCAGTGGTAACGAACACAAAACTGCCCAATGCAGTCCAGATTGTCTTGGGGTCAATCGGAGAGATAGACAGTGTTGTCACCCTGTAAGCACTATCCAGTAAGATTGGAGTGATGGGCATCCAAGAAGCACCGCCATCTGTCGTTTTATAAATTCTATTGGTGGCCGTATAAAGAACCGAGTCGTTACTAGGATCAATAACAAGAGGTGTGATCCAAGCCCCGTCTTCCGTAATTCCATTCGTGATGCTAACCCATGAATTGCCTCCATCTGTTGACTTTACCAAAGCACCATTCACATATTCAGCATAGATGATGTTAGAGTTCTTCGGATCCACTATAACCTGGCCGCCATCTCCACCATAGATCATGTCCCATTGTAAGGAGGGCTGAGTATTTTTCAGCGTTCCGTTATCTTGGGTGCCGCCGTAGGTCAAAAGCGGATTCTCAGGGTCAATAGCAATGCGATAGAACTGAGTTATCGCGAGATTACTATTGCAGTTTATGAATGTCCTACCACCATCGGTGGACTTCCATACCCCACCATCGTTGCCTATGTAAATGACGTTCGGATTCGATGGGGCAAACGCAATGGCGTGCTGGTCTGGGTGAATGTACCCTCCCGCGTAGCTTTGCGTCAAATTCGTCCAATTGGTGCCGCCATTTGTAGTGTGCCAGAAGTCAATTCCGCCTACAAAGACAGAGTTTGGATCTTGAGGGCTGACGGAAACACAATTGTTATACCAGCCCTGCCCGCCTCCATAGTTTCCAATAGATAAGGGGGTCCACGAAGAGCCGCCGTCGCTTGACCTGAACACTCTGCTTGTGTCACTCCCCCAGATGCCTACGTAAAGAACGTTTGGAGTTGAAGGAGAAAGCGCAATTTCAACTCTGCCACAATATGAGGAACCAGGCAGACCGTTGTTGAGCTTCGTCCAAGAAGATCCACCATCTGTAGACTTGAACACGCCGTAGCTCGTATCTGCCCCTCCCCAAAGCGAGCCTTTGCCGGCGTAAATGACATTCGCATCTGTTGGGTTTACTGCGATGCCGTTGACAGCGCCATTAGTAAGATTTAATTCGACCCAGTCCTGACCAGCATCAGTGCTTTTATATATGTCCCTATATCCACCGACGTAAACGATATTATGATTGGACGGTGCAACGATTACTCGTGAAGTGTAATTGAGAGTATTGATGGAAAGTTGCTGCCAACTCTGACCACCATCGGTCGACTTAAATATTCCACCCCCCGGATAGCTATCGCCTGAAAAGTTACATTCGCCTTCACCGTAGTAAATAGTGTTTGGGTCGGTCGGATCAATCGCAACCGAGCCTGAGGCGAGACGAGGAAGATAGTCAGTCAATGGTGTCCATGTATCACCACCGTTGACTGATTTCCACAACCCTCCTGTGGCAGCAGATGCGTAAACCACATCGAAATTAGTCGGGTCCACAGCTATCGATGTGATCCTTCCTGATACGTTTCCATATCCATAATTGGTTGCTGGTGCAGGGCCAATCGGTCGCCACCCAGATGAAGTGACCTTGTATAATCTTGATGGCGGCACGAACGTGGGTATGGAGAGTTGATTCTTGGGCGGTTCCTTCCGAAGAAGCGCCTTGGGCATCTGACCAACAGCAATTGTTGGAAGAAGAAAAGCAACCAAAAGCACAATAGCAATAAATGTCATTTGTTTTTCACCGGTTCATCTGATGAGCATTAATTTCTTCGTTTGGACAAAACTTCCTGCAGTAAGACGGTAGAAGTACACTCCGCTCGGCAAGTTGCCCGCATCGAACTTAACCTCGTAACTTCCTCCTTGCTTCACTTCATTCACCAACGTCGCAACTTCCCTTCCGAGAACATCGTAAACTTTCAAAGTAACATGGCTGACTGCTGGAAGCTGATAGCTGATGGCTGTCGTAGGATTAAACGGGTTGGGATAATTCTGAGAAAGAGCGAAAACCTTGGGCAACTGATTCACATCGTGAACCGCCGTGACCTTGTCCAACGTCCTGAACAAAAAACTGTCCGGGGAAGTAACCACGGTGTATCCATCGGTTGCACTGACTGACCACCCGTACACCGAAGACACTTTCAAGAGCGGCATAAGATCAGTCGTCAAAGTTGTATCCGGCAAATTCGCGATTGTCGTGTCAAGTCCCGGCCCCACTAAGTGAAACAAATATTCGACGGGGATGCCGGTGGTAATAGTCGATCTCGACCACGAGAATACAATCGACCTTGCGGGATAGAAAAGCTGGAGCGTGTCGTCATCGGACGGCGCGATGAGTGCAACGGGTTTAAGAATCGTGTCCACGAAGGCGATGCTTCCGACAGGTTTGCTCCAAAGATACTGGGAAGATTGGGACCTTACCCAGATCGTATCAGTGGTGTTCCAGTTTGAAACGTTTGCCTGGACATTTACACTTCCAGATCCAAAGCTCCCCGTGATTGCCGTCATCGGAATTCCGTGCCCGAAACCGACCCCGTTTGGATTATTGCTAACCACCACTTCAGCCCCAGAATCCATCTGGGCGGATACTTAAGATCGACAGGAGAACTCCACCTGCCCTGGTCATCTCGCACCCTGATGTGAAGATACTGACCCTGCAACAGATTGACCGTGGCTAAGTTCACTGGAACGTTCTGTGCACTCGTGACAGACACTGGCGTCCCTTTTCCTTTACCGGGGTCAGAACCGACAAAGTATTCAACGTAGTTTACAAATGCCGATCTGTTTACTCCGACACCAGTGAAAGTTATCGCGCGCGGAGCGCTCCAGAACCCGTTAGCATTCTTGAATCTGAAAAAGACTGTCTGCTTTGGTGACAGATGTAAATTCAATAATGATTGGGTCACAGTAGTGGAAGGCGTCGAGATAGAAATCGGAGTACCTCTCCCAATTCCAGGATCGCTGCCTACAAAGTATTCACCTGCGATTATTTGCGATTGTCTTGGGATTACCTGGGCGTGAGCCGTGACAACAGCGCACAGGAATACCGAGATCATCGCAGGCATTGCCAACTTAGACATTTGCCCGCTCCTTTCTTAGTATCTCGACTGCGCGGTTGCTTGCACATTAACGGACCCGTCAGGGTTAAGATAAATTCGAAGATTTGTGACGACCGGAAACACCGGGGCGTCTGGACCACCATAGTACCCCATACTTGAACGTGCACCGTCTGGGTCATAAATGTCGGGTTTGCCTGTATTGATGCAAGGTGAACCACCAGATAAGGTGAAATCGGTTGTCGAGGCAAATTGGGGGTTTGAGGATATGTTGCCAGTGCTGGTCTGGGAGTCGACGCAATAAAGAGTGTTTGCTGTCCCGTCGGCCCTGACGTATCCCGCATATGGAGTTGAGTTATACAGGTATAGGAAGATACAGTTTATAAATGTGCCAGTTGCTCCTGAAGATACGTTGGCCTGTTGGACGGAATAGGTTGAGTGATTCCATAAAACATCGCAATTTTGAACTATCGCACCCGTTCCGCCGGTAACATTTACACCATAACCTACACAATTCCACATGACACAATTTGCAAGTGCTCCTCCAGACATGTTGACTCCAGAACCGGTGTTGCTTGAAATTGCAAACCACATGATCTTCCCTAAAGACATGCTCACAGCAGGGTCGGTGTTCGAAACAATTTGGGTGTATTCATACCCCGACCCTTGTACCACAATGTTTGTGGAGACGTTCACTTGCTCGTTGTACACGCCGGGGTATACTTTGACCGTGTCTCCAGCGAGCGCAGCGTTGACGCCAGCCTGGATGCTAGTGTATTGCCCCAAGCCGGATTTGTCAACGATGAGAGTTCTGGCAAAAGTGATTTGAGCTGAGAATGCAACAACGCATGCTGCAAAGAGACGTAATCGAATAGACATTTTCTTCTCCTATTTCGTTTATTCAGCAGTTGTTCCGAAGTCGTCTCGACTGAGTGCTCTATTCAGTCGGGATCGTTCAGGAAACTCCAGGACAAAACACACGACGCAGCGCAAACCCGCGCTGCGCCAAGTACCATAGGAAGAAATCACTGACCAGTTTTCGGGATAAGTTGGAAATTGTAGTTATCCATCGGTCCATAGCACCACAACCAGAATGGCCAAATGAAGAAACCGCCGATAAACGGCCCGGTTTTCAACTCCTTTTCTAGAACGACCGTCTTATCCTGATAGCCCATCATGCGCATGGTCACACTGTATTGAGTAAAATCAAAGTCGGTGAGGTTGAGATTCAAAGGTGTCTTCCCGTATGCTTGACCGTTGATTTCCACATCTGCGCCGGACGGTTCGGTGGTCAACTGAACTGACGTGCTGCATGAAGTCAAGAATAATGCCGCCCCGATGACCAGGGCAAAAGTGAGCGTTTTCATTTTGTCTCCTTTTTTGTTTTTGGTTTTCTTTTATCGACCACTTCCTTGTCATTTTGTGATTCGCAATTTTGCAATTCTCTTTTCCAACATTCCATTAATCCATCAATCCAATAATCCCTTATTCTTTCCCATACTTCTCTCCGCAGCTCGGGCAAAACTTCGCCGTCGGATAATAGATCGGTTCTCTGCAGTGCTGACAGGTCTCAATAAGTTTCGAGCCGCATGATATGCAATACTGCTGATTCTCGACCAGGGTTGAGAAATTACCACAAGAGGAACAGAGACGATATCGCTCTATCGCCACCGTCCCTCCGACCCCTGTTGACAACAACTTACCCGCAGGCTCCGTCCGACCGATCTTTGTTCTTGATTTCATGCACACAAACCTCGATAGATAAGCCGCACCTTGCGTGCCAGAATTGAGTGTCTGTTTTTGCGCGGTTTTCTATGCTCGGTTGTCAAGGGAGGAAACTGCGGTTTCTTGAGGAGAAACTTAAGTTTCTTGCGACGGTAAGCACCGGCGCCCGATCGCTTGATGTCGAAGTTAGTCTTGAAGAGTAAGTCTTAACAGTGGAAGGAGGTGGCTGGCATTAGGACTCCGATGAAGTGCTCCATCAATCCGAAGGATTCTCCTTGCCGCTCGCTAAATCATTTCAATATGGCGATCAGCGTATTCTACCGTTTAGAATCTAACCCAAGCTGTTTGAGCGTCTTCCTTAATCCCTGTGGAGATATTCCCGCTCTCTTGGCCGCCGTAGCTACGTTTCCCTGGGATTGCTCCAACAGTGTCTTGTAGTAAGCTCGTTTAAACTCAATCTCCGCCTCTTTGAGTTTTGGAAGTTGCGCGTCTGACCACGTAAACTTCGATTGAGTGACGTCAGTGTGCAGCCTCTTTGCCAGCGAAGATTTCCGGCGGAGGAGAACAAAATCTTCGAGCGTTAGAATGTTCCCCTTTCTCTTTAGCACCGCATCCTTGACAGCGCCCTCCATGGAGCGCACATTTCCGTCCCACTCGTGATTATTCAGAAAGCTCACTGCATCCTGACTAATCTCACACCTCACGCCATCCGAGAGATACTTGTATTTCTCAAGAAAATATCGGACAAGAGGCTCAATGTCTTCTCTTCGCTCTCTTAGCGGCGGTATTTCTATGACAGCCTGTGTAATGCGGTGATAGAAGTCGGCCCTCATCGAGCCATTGACCACTTTGTCTTCGGGATCTATGTTGGTTGCAAATATGATGCGTACTTCCAGCGGGATCTCCGGTTTTCGCGCGTCCTGCCCGACTCTCGATATACTCTTGTACTGCATGAAGTGGAGCAGTTTCACCTGGACAGTTTTGCGCAGCGATGAAATTTCCGGGAGATAAATCGTACCCCCATTTGCCGATTCAAACTTACCTATTCTGACCCGATCAGCCCCGGTGAATGCCCATGGTTCATGACCGAACAGCTCCGATTCTATCAGCGTTTCGCTCAGACTGCTTATCGGCACCTCTACGAAAGGCTTGTTGTTCCTCCTGCTCTTTTCATGTATCAAGTGCGCAATCAGATCCTTTCCAACCCCAGACTCCCCTATGAGAAGCACGTCCTCGTCAACATTAGCAAGCCTTGTGGCCTCAAGGTTTACGCGCTTCATGGCATCACTCGCAAAAACAAACTTGTCGTGGCTGGCATCGTAATTTTCCTTGAGTACTTGAGTTTTCATTTCGAGTTCTCTTTTCTCAAGCGCCTTTTCCAATCTTGCAGCAAGCAGCTCGATCTGGAAGCCCTTTGGCACAAAATCATCAGCCCCGGCCTTCATGGCTCGCACGGCGTTTTCGACCTCACCGTGATCCGTTACTATTATCACCGGCAGGTAGGGATTTATCTCGTTATGCATCCGTGACAGAACTTCCAGGCCATCGATATCCGAAAGTTCAAGGTCAAGCAAAACCGCGTCGACTGTGCTGATCTTGAGTATCTCCAGAGCCTTCTTGCCCGAATGCGCCCTGACGATTTCATATTTTCTGCTCAGAAGAGAGCTAATATCATTTAGATATTTCATGCTGTCATCCACAATTAAGAGTCTAAGCATTTACCCTCTCCTTAATATTGTCCGAAGCGCCGCCTTAAGAAAAGTACAGTTAATGCCCACACATCAAGATCAGATACGATTGTCCCAAATATGTATGCAAGAATGTACTTATCTCTCATTCTGTTACTCACACAGCTTTTTCAATCTTAACCACAAATTTAGCCCCGGCGTGAGAGTCATCTAGATGAATCTCGCCTCCGTATTTGGAAAGGCATGACATCGCATGCTGCAAACCAAATCCATGACCCGAGCCTTTCGTCGTAAATTCTCCCGAGAAAATCTGCGACCTGTCGTTGCTTGAAATCCCGGGTCCATTATCCTCTTCCTCGATTATTACGCTTGTCGGAGTTGAAAGTGTCCTGACAGAGATTGTTCTGTTTTCCTCCGAAGAATCGAGTGGAGAAACGGCTTGGACAGAATTTCGAATTAATATTGAGACTATTTCCCGCAACTCTCCCTCGCTTATTATGCCCCTGACGCCTGTCGATTTGTCCTCGTATTTGAAAACGAAGTCACGATACTCGCCCCTGAATTTGGCGACCTCCTCCGCCACGATGCGCCCGATTTCGGCAATGAATTCCTTCTCAAAAACCTTCCTTAGCCCGGCTAGTGATGATTTTATCGACGATATTTCCTTTACCGTGTCGGCACGCATTCGCCCATCGGATTTGGATACTTCACTCTTTCCTATCAGGAGCGATTTCAGCGCTTTGACGTTTTGTAGCAGATCCTCTGAACTCTCTTTCAGAGTTTCGACTGTGGGCTGCAAGAACCTCAATTTGTTATCGTGAGCGTTGCTGTCAATAATCGACTCGATAGCGCCAATAATGCAACCAATCTCCTTGTGCACCGATTCTGCGTATTCGTCAAGCACTGCGTGGAATCTCATCTTCGGATCGGTTATCCCGCTCTCGGCCTCACGGTCGATCGAGACCATCGGATTATCCGACTTTTCCTCTATCTGTCCAGTATCCTCTTCAGCAATGCATTTCAGATTTTCGACAAATAGAGCGAGCCTGTTCAGTACCACAACCGAGCCCTCACCGTGCTCGAATTTGCGAAGGAGCGCGTAAAGTCTTCCGTACGCCTCTCTCCTCAACGCATGTGCATTTTCACTTTTCTTCTTCGACTTCAAGAATGCAATCATCACGATGAGAGTTAAGAGGATGGGGAGAAGATTATCTCTGACAATATCATGCGGCCCTGTGATCCAACTGTTCCGACTGGAGGAAATCTGCTCGGATGCATAAATGCCGGCCTCCATCACAACAAAGACCAGTAATGCATAAACCGATGCGATATATTTTTCCTTGGCGGTCCGCAATACCCTGGTACTCCCTAAGTATGGAATGTTCATCGTCAGAAGCATCAGAACGAGAAAGATAACGAGAAAGGATTCAGCTACTGCGGTCCGGAATCGACCACTCATGAACAGTCCCGTCAGATCTTTTCTCAACAGGAAGTAGTCTCTCTGGATTCCATCGTGCTCATAGACTGTAAGCAACGTGCCTGGGACTGCTGTAATGACTCGCTTTATTCCACTCACAGGGAAATCGACTTCCACTTGATAGTGCGCATCCGGATCAGTAATTCCAAAGAGTTGAGTCCGCGAGCTTGAGCTTGCATACCCGTATGTGCTCATCACTTCTCGATAAGCTGCCATCTTCCCATTCTTCAGGAGTTCAACCTTTGCCCCAACTCCGTCCCGATTGCTTTCATCACCTTCGACGTTCACTTCTATGAAATTGTCGTGCTTGCCTGAAAACGCGTTGATGTTGTTCTTGATGAACATAGTGTGTCCCTGGAACTGGCCGACTATTGCATCGAGATCACCGTTGCCGTCTGCGTCATAAGTTGCAACCCCGGTATTGTAACCGTTGTAATCGCTGGACGGCGGGAGAAATTTAGAGCTTTCGTCTTTGAAGATTGGGACCCCATTATTGTCATTACCCACGTTTTTGTAGAACTTTACCGTTGTCAGACCGGCGACTATTAAATCAAGCCTTCCATCGTCTTCGAAATCTCCGAAAGCAGACCCGTAAGTGTACATCGTATCAGCCAGACCCGATTCTTTTGATACGTCTTTGAAGTGTCCGTTGCCATCGTTGAGAAACAATTTGTTTCCCCCTTCACGATTTCCGACGAAGATATCCAGTTTGCCATCGTTGTTGAAATCCGCCAGCAAGACAGAGTTAGTTTCATGTAATTCGCCGCAGCCCGCTCCGCTCTCGCTCGTTATGTCTCGAAATGTTCCGTCACCATTGTTGAGATAAAGAGAATTATCCGCGTTCCATCTTCCAACGTAGATATCCGGATATCCATCTCCATTTAAGTCCCCAAAGACCGCCGTTATGCTCTTCCCTTTCGAAGCGACGCCGCACTGTTTAGTAACATCTTTGAATCTACCTCCTCCTTCATTGACAAATAATCTGTCCGAGCCGACAAAGCTCGTCGCGAACAAGTCCAGATATCCATCGTTATTCACGTCGGCGAGAGTAATGCCCTCGGTTCGCATCAAATCGGTGTTGAGGCCCGATTCATTCGTCTCGTTCCTAAAATAGCCGGCTCCGTTATTCACAAGTACTGCCGGTGGACCGCTGAGATACGAGACAATAATATCGTCGCTGCCATCCTCGTTGATATCGCCAATGGCAACTCCAATACCAAAGCTGCTTTGATAAAGCTTCGGCTCGACAGTTCTGCCGGTTACGCCGCATTGATCGGCTATATCAAACGTGTTGCCGGGAAAAGTTGCCCCTTTCCTATCAACGTATAGTTTGTTTTGTCCGGACAGCTCAACCAGATAGATATAGGAATCTAGCGAACCCATGTCAAGCTTTCCGATTCCAACGCCGTAAGTTGTACCCGCATCAAACATGGACACGGAAAATCGTGTTGCACATGAGACCTTCTCTTTTCTCTTCGACACGATCGTTGAGCTTCCGGCAGAACCTACGAAATACTCAACCAATGAAGTCCCACCGACAAGGATTGTATTTTGATTAAGCCTTGCAATGACTCCCTTGCTGTAAATCGGAAGGATTGCTGCAACCGTCCAGCCACTTATCCTTCCAGTCTTCTCGGAATATTCTCCCTTCAGTAATAAACCGGTTTCAGTGAGTGCATAGATGTCCGTATCATTCATGGCGAGAATCGATGACACTTCTTTGACGGGTATTGACCTGTTTCCAACGCTAAGTTCGTTTTCCCTGTAAACTCTGTACCCGCCAGAAATTTCCTTTGAAACGATAAAAAGACTTTCATTGCTCAGGAAAAAGACACCCCCCGAATCGAACATGCTGCACCCCATCAGTGTTTCGTTTGACTCGAAGCTTTGCAGATCGTCGCTGTAAATGTCGAGCAGCGGAACAACATGAAGAGTCTCGCCATGAGCTTCGACAAGTGCACCTTCATTTATGGCGACGACCGGGAGTTGTCTTCTAAAGGCACCTGTGCCAAACATCGCACCGCCGGAATTCAATCCGACATGCAGCGAATGCGGTGTAAAGTGGATAGTCAGGTGACCGGCCGGATTTTTCTGAATCGTAAAGTAAACATACTCAAAAATTGCAGTTGCAAAGCCAACGCCATGTCCGGTGAATCTAATATCGTTCAAGGAATGACCAAGAGGGACATTAAACGATGAAAGATCGTCCAAATCATACCTTCCAAAACGCTTCCGTAAGATGCCGACGTACAGCGGAGCAATCGTCATACTTGCACCAAATCTCATCATCTCAAGAGAGAAGGCCACGTATTTGCCGTCCGTACTCATACAGTCAATCTGATGATCTTCAGTGCGATAAAGCACACTCCAGCCTTTCCCGTCAAAATGTAGGATAGATGTCCTCGTGTAGGCAAGGAGGTTATCATCTGATATCACAGTGAAGCCAAGCACGGGATTGACGTCAGGATTAGGCTCGACTTCGTAGTCAAATTCCGGATGCACGGGGACAGATTGAGTCTGGCAAGTCAAAGCCGAATCGGCTCTATCACAACACTTTAACGTGGAAAGGAAAGGGGCATAAGCAACCACAAAGGCAACCTCAAAGGCTACAGTGAATCTTGTTCTGCCAGTTCTCATATCAACTCCGCCACATTTTGGCCCGCGCCCTCCAAAGGGTTTCGGTTAGGTTAATTACTTATTGCGAATAAGTCAAACTTTTTGGCGCATAGGCTTGTAATGCCTCACTGAAAGGGTTATTTCTCTCGCAAAGGCGCCAAGAACGCAAAGAAATGTTGACGAGCGGTTCGCTTTGCGAGCGGCTTGGCCAGAAACCATAAGTGAGGGGTTACCATAGGCGCGACAATTCCCAGTTGAATGAGCACACTGGGGTGGGTAGGTTGGTGATATAAATGGTCTCCTTTCGTATTCTGAGATGTCAAATTTCTCCCGCAACTCCGCGGGACTACACCAGGATACGATTGTGAGACCATCTTTTCTAATTTACCGGGCTGTCACGACTTTTCCCGAAGGGATCCCGACTGAAGTCGTGACTGGCGCGATGCCTGATTGAAACTGCGTTTGGCGACAAGTCGGCTATCGCAGTGTCGCTGTGCTTCGTCGTTTTCCGACGTAGGAGGATATGAGCCGCTCAAAATCACGTCGCGTGATGTGCGGCTTCCCGCAGGTCCCGTGCGGGAAACGACAGCGACACCAGGCAGTCCCGCCAGGGTCGGGATCTTCGACGTGCCTGGACCGTGAATTGGAGCGTTCCGGGGTAGGCCTGTTGTGGACGTCTCTTTGGGTTCCATTGTTTCTTGCGAACGCTTCACAACGTCGTGGTCCGAAGTAAATACTGAAGTACGTGAAGTAGACCTTTTTGTACCCAAACCACCCAAAATATATCATCGACTTTGGGTTCTATACGTCAAAGGCTTTGAATCTGTGGGATTTTGTGGGCCCTGAGGGACTTGAACCCCCGACCCGCTGATTATGAGTCAGCTGCTCTAACCAACTGAGCTAAGGGCCCGTCAGATCTTCGCCCGCTTGCTTTGACTGTCACCTGCTTATCGCGCTGAAATGCATTTCATCCTGCCGCGTACTGGTATAGCCTCCGGCATTGGCAAAGCTCTCTTGCAGACTTAAGATAACAGCCGCAGGCCGCAGAATCAACACTTCGCGGTCAAAACGATACTCTGACGCCCCCTCACAGTCTTACAATTTCGCCCGATGCCGCCGCCTTCATAATCGCCTCCTGCACCTCCACCACGTGAATCGTTCTCGCCGCCGACGTAGGTGTGTCGAGATCTCTCTTCTCCACGGCGTCCAGAAACGCCTGCAGCGATTTCGTAAATGCGCCTTCCAGATGACCCAGGACCTCGGTCGCGGTAGCCGGACCGCCGTAAGTGACCCGCTCCGCCTTGTCTTCGCCATAAAATCTCATCTCACGGCCGGAACCCGACAGGAACACCGAGCTTTTGCTCCCCAAGATCTCGAGTGAAGAATCCGCCGCCGAGGGAAAGGTCGATGGAAGTATCCATGAAGAATGCAGTGAGACAACCGCGCCGTGGTGAAGTTGCAGGAGCACAGAGAAACCGTCGACCGTGCTCATGAGCCCTTTCTCGGCTGCAAGCGTGCCATGGTGGGAAAGCGCGCTCACAGATCTCACCCGGTCTTCCAGCCAATATAGGATTAGGTCGATGTCGTGGCTTGACATAAAGTGGATCGGAGTAGACCGGTCTGACCAGGAAATCATCCTCTCCGGCACCCAGGCGGCGTCCCACCGGTGGGCCTGCACAAACGCTACATCTCCGAAGACACCCTTCCGGATAGACTCCTCGATCTTCCGGTGTTCAGGGAGCCACCGCTGGCTGTAGTTCACTATGAGGATCCGCGACTTATCTTTTGCCAGCGCTGCGAGCGATTGGGCCTCCTCACTGCTCATCACCAGCGGCTTCTCGGCAAAGACATCGATACCCGCCTCAAGAGCCGCACGCACCGGCTCAAAGTGATCGAAGTCCGGGGTTGCAATGCTCACTGCCTGGAGTTCCCCTGTGCCTGTGGGCCCGAGTGTCGAGAGCATCTCGCGGTAATCCGAAAACATCCGGGCCCCGA
>JAMCXB010000062.1 GCA_023480735.1 Bacteroidota bacterium
AGGCAATATCGGCAGGCGTGAAGATTATCTGGAACGATAAAGTGGAGGAAGTCAAGCAAGGGAAGGCAGTGGTGGCTACCGGACCGAAATCGGCGGATGCGATTGCCAAAGGAATAGTTTTTTCAACATCGCATGAGGATGCGGCAATTACGTTTGTCGATAATCGTATCGCACCCAAGGCTTACGCTTATCTTCTCATAAACGGAGGCAAGGCGACCTTCGCAACTTGTCTGTTTGAAGATTTCAAGAACGAGAGTAAGTACTTCCACAGTGGGCTTGAGAGGATGAAGAAGTCGGTCGAAATCGACATTCATGAGCCGAAGGAGTTCGGAGGATTCGTGAACTTCTTCTTCAAGCCTGCAACAAAGGGGAACAGGTTCTGGTATGTCGGCGAAAGTGCCGGTTTTCAGGACGGCCTCTGGGGATTCGGAATGAGATACGCCATGATGTCGGGGTATCTGGCAGCGCAGAGCATAATAACGGGCGAATCTTATGAGCGTCTTGTCCAGGACAAAATAGAGAAGATACTTGAAGTCTCGGTTGCCGACCGGCTGATTTTCTCGATGCTTGGTAATCGCGGCTACGAGAAAGCTCTATCAATCGTGGACAAGCTCGAAGACCCGATTGCCTGGCTCAGCAAGTGGTACAATCCATCGTCTCTCAAAACGGTAATGTTCCAGATCGCCAAACGCTGGTACCATTCGCGTCTGATAGATAAACAGTGCATGCACGTGGATTGTGATTCCGTCTGGTGCAGACATGGAAATCAACCTCACGGGCACGGTATGGAATCAACGAAAAATTAAAAAGGAGGAAACGTGATGACTTACTATTTCAGCAAAACTAAGAACGCCTCGTTCGAAGAGGCGGTAGAAAAAGTCAAAGACGAATTGAAAAAGGAAGGCTTCGGGATCTTGACTGAGATCGACGTCAAAGAAACCCTGAAGAAGAAACTGGATGTAGATTTCAGGAAGTACAGGATCTTAGGAGCGTGCAATCCTCCGTTTGCCCACAAGGCGCTTATGGCGGAGGACAAGATCGGGACAATGCTGCCCTGCAACGTGGTGGTACAGGAACTGTCCAACGGCGTCGTTGAGATTGCCGCGGTTGATCCTGTCGCTTCTATGCAAGCTGTCGGCAATTCAGCGCTGGAGGGTGTTGCCAAACAGATTCAGGCTAAACTCCGAAAAGCCGTGGACAATTGTTAGAAACCCACTTCAGGAAAAGTGATGCAACAAAATCTATTCGGAATCGGATACCTGACGTGGATTACATTCCTGCCGATCATCGGAATGGTGGTCGTAATCATTGTTCCAAAAGAGAAGACGAATGCGATGAGGATTAGTGCATCATTGAATCATCTGGTCGATTTCGTCGAGAACGCCGGAACGGGTGTTGCCGCAGCAAGGTGAAGAATATGAGGAGATGCAAATGAACATCGAACAAGCGTTCATTTCGATAATCGGAGTTGTCATGATAGGCTCTGCCATTTCCATGATTTTATCGCGTAACATGATCATGAGCATATTGAGTATGGTTCTCACTTTCCTGGCGATTGCCACATTATTTCTCACACTCGATGCGCAGTTTCTCGCAATCATGCAGGTGATTGTCTATGCAGGCGGGATTATTGTCCTGTTCCTGTTCGTTATCATGCTTCTCAATATTGAGCAGGTTCACCACTCGATCGGCACTGCCAAATATAAAGGAATCCTCGGCGCTGCGTTGGGGGTTGCTTTCTTAGTCGAGATTGCTGTCGTAATTCTTTCTTCGGCGAAAGGGAATGAATCATCGCTCCCTGCTCATGCCGCTCAAATGGGAACGGTAGGATTTATCGGAAAGGTACTTTATACGAGTTACCTGTTCCCATTTGAAATTGTGTCGCTGCTGCTGCTCGCCGGCATAGTGGGCGCGCTATTCTTAGCAACAAAGAAATTAGATTGAATGAGGAGATAAGAGAGATGCCACTCAATTTTTATCTGATACTCAGCGGAATCCTTTTCACGATCGGTGTCATTGGAGTTCTCACGCAGCGGAATGCCATCATGATTTTTATGTCCGTCGAGCTGATGCTGAACGCGGCAAACCTGTCGCTCATCGCCTTTTCGGCTTTCCACGATAATCCGGCGGGCCAGGTACTCGTGTTTTTCGTCATGGCGGTAGCGGCGGCCGAAACCGCGGTCGGATTGGCAATCATAATCGCCATATTCCGGAATAAGCTGACCGTGAATATCGATGAAATCAACGTTCTAAAGTGGTAATCAGTGATGCTCCATCAATTTTCACGTTTAAATAAGACCTCAACGAACTGTAACCGTCGGCGAGAGTCAGCGTCTTTGGGTGTGAAAAGGGAAGGTTACAAGATGATCTTAGAAATGACCATGGAGATGCATTTGGAAATGGAACCCGATCACTCACTCGGTAATGATGCGGTTATCTCTACCCGCCCTTGTGTAAAGTGCGAAACCAATTGTGAATGTGGCTCACCTTGTGGGTGCCTCTTTGATGCAGGCACCTGTTTCGGCGAAGATAATGCCGGCACGAATCCAAATTCAACTATCCGGGAGGCGGCGTGATGGAAGCAAACAGGGAAAGATTTCCGTTTCGTAACGCTGCCCAAACGGTTAGTCGGCGCGCCGGCAGGATGACGAACCTTATACCCTGGATAGTGGCACTCATCTTTGGTGTGTTTTGGTCGGCAACCTACCTGCTTCTGGGACGAATGCACGGCATGTGGCCCATGTTCAATTCAGAATTTCCCTTTTCAACTGCTCGTTTATTCACATCCCATATCGCTGAATTACCGACAGCTCTTGGCGCATTCAGAAGCCGGTCCGCGAACATGAACACGCTTGTTGCAAGTGGAGAAGTGGCGGCATGGCTCTATTCGACTGTGGCATTCCTTTTCCCGTCGGTCTTTCCGTCACAGCAGCTTGCCGGGCAATTCTATGATGTTGTTGCAGTCGTCACCGCGCTTGTAATTCTCGGCCTTGCGCTTGAGGTGCGCGCGAAAGGGAAAAGCTCCGAGGCGATAAAGAAACTCATCGGCCTGCAGGCAAAGACCGCAAGAGTCGTCCGAGACGGTGCCGAAAAAGACATACCGTTCGAAGAAGTTATTGTCGATGATATCGTGGTAGTCCGTCCCGGTGAGAAAGTCCCGGTCGATGGCGTTGTGGTGGATGGCACGTCGAGCGTTGACGAATCCATGATTACCGGCGAGCCGATTGCGGTCGAGAAGCAGTCGGACGACGAAGTCATAGGCGGCACAATAAACAAGACCGGCTCATTCAAGTTTAAGGCTAAAAAGGTCGGCAAAGACACCGCGCTCGCACAGATCATCGGAATGGTACAACAGGCACAGAGCTCAAAAGCCCCAATTCAACGAGTTGTTGACCAAATATCTGGTTACTTCGCTCCGGCCGTCATGATCCTCGGCGTTTTAGCATTCATAATATGGTACGACTTCGGTCCGCAGCCGAACCTCGTTTTTGCACTCATTGTCCTTGTTACAACATTAGTCATCGCTTGCCCGTGCGCGCTTGGAATCGCGACCCCGATTTCTCTGATGGTCGGCGTGGGAAAAGGTGCTGAGAATGGAATATTGATTCGCAGTGGTGCAGCGCTGGAGACTGCCCAGAAGCTGAATGCTATTGTCCTCGACAAGACCGGAACGATTACGAAGGGGAAGCCAGCTCTGACCGATGTGATTGCCGTCAACGGCTTCGATGAAAATGAACTGCTCGGCTTGTCGGCTTCTGTTGAGAAGGCTTCCGAACATCCCCTAGCTGAAGCGATTGTAAATGGCGCCGTCGAACGAAAAGTTCAAATAAGCGACACTCAGTCCTTCAATGCAATCCCAGGGAAGGGCGTCGAAGCAACTGTAAACGGGAAACACGTGCTCCTTGGCAATTCCAAGCTGATGAAAGATGCAGGAATTGAAATCGGAACATCGGAGGAAAAGAGCCGCAAGCTTGCGGAAGAGGGAAAGACTCCGATGTATGTCGCAATTGACAATCGATTTGGCGGAATTGTTGCTGTGGCGGACACGGTAAAGGAAGATTCTAAGAGTGCCGTGGCACAGCTTCAGAAGATGGGCTTGGAAGTCGTGATGTTAACAGGGGACAATGAGCGCACCGCAAAGGCGATTGCCCGACAGGTTGGGATCACCAGAGTGTTTGCCGACGTCCTCCCTGAAGACAAGGCGCACAATGTTCAGAAGATTCAGATGGAGGGGAAGAAAGTCGCGATGGTGGGTGACGGAATAAACGACGCACCGGCGCTTGCCCAGGCAGACATAGGTCTTGCGATCGGCACCGGAACCGACGTTGCAATAGAAGCCTCAGACATAACACTAATCAAAGGTAACCTCAGTGGTGTAGTTGCCGCAATAGATATTTCCAGAGCGACCATGAAGAATGTCCGGCAAAATCTTTTCGGCGCGTTTTTCTACAATACACTCGGGTTGCCGGTCGCAATGGGAGCTTTGTATCCGTTCTTCGGAATTCTGCTCTCGCCGATCATAGCCGGAGCGGCGATGGCTTTCAGTTCGGTAACGGTTGTCACGAACGCAAACCGGCTTCGCGCATATAAAATGAAAACGTCATAAGGCCCTGAAAGGAAATACAATGACTATTGACCGAATACTCGTAACGATAGCCGGATTATCCCTCAGCGGATGGATCGGATGGTTCTTCTGGTTCTCAGAAAGGAAATCAACGAAAGTTGAAACCATGGAATCTGGAATCCAGGAAGTCGTAATCAAAGTGAAAGGCGGATATTCGCCGGACGTGATAACCGTTGAGAAGGGAAGGCCGGTACGCCTGAACTTCTACCGAGAAGAAACCGCTGTATGCTCGGAACAGGTCTTGTTCCCAGACTTCAACAAGCAGGCGATGCTCGTGCCGTTCAAGACAATCCCTGTCGAATTCACCCCGGACAGAGAAGGCGAATTCGGTTTCCAGTGTGGAATGGGAATGCTGCACGGGAAAATAATTGTAGAGTAACAAATCAAAACCTTGAAAAGAAAAGGAGAATCAAAATGTTGTACGAAATTAAGTCCCCCTCGACAAGAAAACACATTGCAATCCATCTCTTCAGACTCGTGGCAGTCGCCTTGTTCCTAACTGCAGTTACATCGTACGCTCAAAGCTCGATGGGCAGCGGCATGGGGAATATGCAGCACATGCAGCAGATGAATAACATGCGGAACATGGCCTCCATGTCAGACATGATGCAGCATATGCAGACCATGACGCATGAACTTTCAGGCATGATGCAGCAGATGAACGACGACAAGGGAATGGGCCAGATGGGAAGCATGGACCAGAACATGTCCATGATGCAGCAGATGCAGAAGCTGGGAGCGAACATGGAATCCCTGATTCACCAGATGAGCCAGACTATGGCGGACAAGGGGATGATGGCGGATCCTAAGATGAAGGACCAGATGACGCAAATGCAAATGCACATGGGCTCGCTGGTCAACGATTATCACGAGATGATGCAGAATCTGAAGTCGAAGACCCCGCCCGCCGGAAAAACCAGCGGCAATAAATGAAAATCCAGATGTGGGGAGGCGGCACACCCGTCTGCCAAAGCACTTTGGCGCGCAGGCACACTGTACAGGTTGATTGAAAATACAATGCCGCCTTTCCCTCCGGCAAAACAGGATGTGAAATGAGGATGATTAAGTATTTGAAGAAAGCAATCCCAAGGATGCTACGAAAAGGGGAAGTATCCACGTTCGCGTCATTTCTGTACCTTCTTCTGGGAACTCAGAACTCATTTGCCCAGGGCAACTGGTTCGCGACCGGATACTTCCAGTATTCTCAGGGCAATTACATTTTCGGGAGCAATACATCGACGTTCTACCTAGTCCCCGGGCTGAGGTACGAAGCGAACGACTGGAGCGCGTCGGCAATCCTCCCGATTGTTTCTCAGAACAATAATCTCGTTACTGCGGCCGGCGGGATGTTGCTGCCGCACGGCGGATCGAATATGAACATGTCTTCAGGCACGGGAGGTATGATGGGAGGTCCCGGCAGCTCCTCGATGGGAAGTATGTCAAACATCGTCGGGTTAGGAGACCTATTCCTGACCGCAGAGTATGAGATCATTCGCCCGGACTTGGGCCATTCGACAGGAAGTTTCGGACTGGGGGGAAATTCCCCGACGCTCGGTATAGACGCTCAGATGAAGGTTCCCACTGCAAGTACGGCAGACAACTTCGGGACAGGAAGATTTGACTTCGGAGGCTCGCTCAATTACAGGCAATTATTCGGTGCTTACGTCGTAATGGCTAATGCCGGGTACCTGCTTATAGGCAAGCCGGCGGGAGTTGATTTTAAGGACCCATTCTCCTACGGAGGCGGAATAGGAAGATTCTTCGGCGAAGGTGACTTCTCCCTTGCACTCATGTATCAGGGATACACGACGATCCTTTCAGGTTATCCGCCGCCGAATCAAGCATCACTCGGTCTGAACTGCAAAACAAGCCGCGACATGATATGGACCTTACTCGTCTCGAAGGGGCTCACGGAAACCGCGCCTTCATTTGGCATAACAGGAGGGTTCAGATGGAGCTTATGAGGAGTAACCCCGCAAAAGTCCACCGTATCACCTTCACAAGGTTAATTGACAAGCCCGACAAGAATGGAGAACCATGAAATCAGAAATCATAACATTTGCCACACTTACATGTCCCAATTGCGGTTACAAAGAAACTTTGGAAATGCCTGCGAACGCCTGTCAGCATTTTTATAGATGCAAGGCGTGCAGTATTGTAATGAGACCGAAACCCGGCGATTGCTGCGTATTTTGCTCTTATGCCGACGTGAAGTGTCCGCCGAAACAACTGGAGGCAGCAGGTGAAGACTCTGAATTGCGAAGTGACACATAACTGTCGTTTCATTCCCAAATTTTGAATGTTCGCGAGACCGGAGAGAGGACAATGGCCTATCTGAATCTAGCTGTCCTGCTGGCATTCATTGTCGGACAGGTTCAGTATGGCTGCATTTCACATTTTTGTACCATGATGCAGAGCCCGGTAAGCGCTCCGGAGCTGTCCATGAACTCAGAAGCTTATTCGTGCGAAGGCCCCTGCAGTTGTTCTCGAAGAATCACTCTGCGGCAATACGGGCTGCAGTTGGTCGAGAATAATTGTGTCAAAGCTGTCTATTCTAAGAAGAGTGTAATAAGCAGTTTCACGGATTCGACTAAGTTGCTCAGCCATTTTGTGATGGTGCTTGGCTTTATGCCAACTCTCTATGGGCATAAGTCAGCAATTGGCGATCAACTGTCGGCTATCAACAACGCAGCCTCCCCTCCATTAGATTTACCCATCCTGAACAGCAACCTCCGCATTTGAGACCCTCTTCGACATTCGGGTCATCTGATCGCGTGTAGAAATCTCGGACTTCAACTCCGGGAATCGATTATTAATCTTGGCGCAAAATAAGAAATCATAGAAGGATAAAAATCATGTATAACTTTGTCAATCGCCTTGTTCAGCAAACGGCGCTTTCGACAGCCATCGCTGTTACGTTGGCCCTCGCTGTTTCACAAACGGCAAAAGCAATCCCGAGCTATTCCCGTCAGACCGGACTGAGCTGCGCAACCTGCCATACCGTTTTCCCGCATCTCACACCGTTCGGCAGGGACTTCAAACTTCATGGTTACGTCGGCAATAACACTCAGCTAATAAGTGACCATGAGTCCACAAGCGATACAGTCAGTCAGGGCAGGACAATTCTGGAATTCCCAGCCACACCAATGATTTCTGCCAGAATCTCTTCACGGTGGAACTACCAGCAGGGAGGCGGGAATGGACTCGTTCCCCATGGGGTTGTAACCGCTGGACAGGGTTTCGTCTCCAGTCCTGATGGTTATGGAGACAAAGATCTCCTCGATTACCTCGCCGGGTCAAGCATATACATTGCAGGTGAGATCACTCCACGACTCGGAAGCTTCATTGAGTTCGGCGGACCCGATGATGAAGGTGGCTCGCTTGGGCTTGGAATGTTCGATGTAGCTCTCGTATCCCCAGACGAGACAATTGGAGGCCAGAACTTTGTTTACGGGATAAGAGCAGAGGATGCTTTGGGAGCTGGCGATCCTTCGAACACAATCGGAACCTGGGGCTTGACGGCAAGTCTTATGGGACTCAGCACGCATAATACGCTCTTTGATCCCGGGACGGCCTTCATGGAAGGTGGCGAACTCTTCGGAATGCTCGGCGATTTCGACGGCGGTGGTCTCTACGCAAGTGTCGGAGTTTACAGGCCAACGGCGAATCAGACTGCCAATGGCTACGTACAAGGCGCCGTATCAGGCTCAGGCGCGTTCGATGGGGTAGGCGGTGTAAACAGTTATGTCAGAGTCTCCTACTATCTTCCTCCAATCGGTAAGAACACCTATACGGAGATCGGAGGTTTCGGTTATTTCGGGAAGCTGAGTATGACCGCCGCGCCGGCCGCAGCGCTTGCAGTTCCGGATTATATCGACAACTATTACAATTTGGGATTAGACTTCCAGGCTCAGTACATCGGCAACAACAATCTCGTAGAGCTCTTTGGACTACTCCAGTCTCAGCGCGATGGCGCCTTCTACGGTGTGGACGAATTTACAGGACTTCCGGGCGATGGTGCTCCGGTGTCGAGACAGGGCTTCGGAGTGAAGGCGGATTATTATTACAGCAGTTTGATTGGCGCCTACTTGAAATACCTCTATCAGACATCCAGTCAGCTTAAGGACATGAATGTCAGCGGGGCGGTCGTCGGTCTTGGTTGCTTTCCCTGGGAAAATGTCAACCTGAAACTCGAGAGGACATTCTTCTCGACATACAACATCGGTGCTGCGCAGTACGGAGCATATGTTGTTGCGGGAGCACCAAACCCAAGGTCTATCTCGGCGTCCGACTTTGACGTTACAGCGGTGAAACTGGAATACCTGTTCTGATTTCACGCTCGTTGTGTCGCGTCAGTGTCTCCGACCTGACGCGGCGCAGCCTGACAGCATGGCGTTCGGCTTCTCTCCAGAGGTCACGGACTTTTCTTCAAATCGCACATCCGGCAGCCCCACTGTCCCTAAATACCTCACACCTCAAAAACCTACCCCTCAAACGTAAGCCTCATATCTCCATTTTCCCTCCTTTTCGTTCCAGTTCGCTGGTTTCGTCTTTCTTGATGTCGGCATGATGCTTGAACGGTTACAGCAGGATTCGCGGAACGTGGCGGCATCCGGGTGATGACTGGCGTCTCATTGATTACGAAAGACAGAGTTCCCGATCACGATTCAAATTCAAGAAGAAATCAGGAGAAGAGTCAAATGAAGCATTCATATAGAACTTGTCGCACAGGAAACCATCTGGGGATGTTAGCGGTCGTACTCTTAATTCTTCCGATATCCGCCTTCGCACAAATGAACTACAGCAACTGGGTTCAGCGGAACTCGACGGACACAACAGTGGTAAAATGCTGGAACGATTCGGCATCGACCGTCATGTTTCCTCCTGGCTCCATGTCCGGGATGATGATGAATATGCCCGACTCCATTTACTGCCGCATTGACGAGATGCCGATGGATAGCCTCCTCGTGGCGCACGACTCCACATTCATCGGGTGGTATCGCATTCAGATAGGAAAAGATTCCATGAACTTCAATTTGATGAGTTATTCAGGAATGGGGAGCGGCAACATGATGCAATTTAACAAGAACATGCCATGTCACCTTTACAGGGACAGTCTAATGGCAGATTCGGTGTACCACCATTGGCGCATCACAGGACTGATGGGGTGGAATGGTTCCGGCTGGGACACAATTTTGAATGTTTCAGTAACAGGCAGCAGTGCATCTTTCACAACATCCGAAGCCTATTCCGCGGTCGCATTTGTGGGCGAATCTAACACGGCAACGGCCATCGTAAGTCATGGCACGATACCGGCTGGATTTACTCTTGAGCAGAATTTTCCTAATCCGTTCAACCCGACGACCATTATCAGCTACCAGATCGCAGCGCTCAGTCGTGTCAGCTTGAAAGTCTATGACATATTAGGGAGGCAAGTGAGCACGCTTGTGGATGATGTGCAATCGGCGGGAGCACACAGAGTTTCATTCAACGGCTCGGACCTTCCGAGTGGCGTGTACTTTTACCGGCTCAATACAGAGGGCTTTGCCAAGACGATGCGGATGGTTTTGCTGAAGTAAAGGAGGCAGCCCCCTCTCCCGGTCGTCGAATGACTGAGCCTCCTCCGTTTGCTCCTGCGAGGGGCATGATGCGGGATGCCAGACTGGTTTGTAATATTGTCGGAGAATCAGTAACGGACATAAACAGGGAAGTCGGGCATGGACAGAAAGAACCGCGTACTCTTTGCGGAGATTACCACCGATGAACCGAAGAGGGTAGAACCGCTCTTGACGGAGATCGTTGTTGTCAACGCAATTCTCAGGAACGGTACCGGGTTCAAAATCAGGACGACGTCGGAAGGCGAAAGCGCCCAGGAGCTGAATCGGTTGATGTTGTCCGCACTAAGACGCATCTCCAAAGGAACAACTCTCAAGGCTTAGTGGATGTACGAGAACATGACCGAGCGGTTCCTCGATGATGTCCCGAAGGGCACAAGAGGAGGTAAATTCACGCCTTTGCAGAATTTGGAGAAATGCGCGGCCGAAGGCACGGGATCTTTACGAATGCGTATAGTGCTTGGTGTATTCAGTCCCAGCTGATCTCAAGCCCTTTTGCAGGAGAGGATGATACAGACGGGTCCTGGAAAAAGGGAACGCCGCTAACGGAATCAGGCCTACGCCATCTTCTCAACAAGAGATCCCGAGCAATCGATTACGACCAGGCAAAGTAAGACCTGTTCCACTGCATTACCAACTACTCCGCCGTTGACGCGTGGTGAGCAATTTCCTCTCGCGTAATTACAGCTGTTGAGCTGATTGGCATCTGAGTTGGCTAAGTTCAATAGACTCAGCACACAGGTTAACGCACGGTTCGTCTTTTCTTTTTCATTCAGGGAACATATATTAACTGTGTTACGAGGCTGAGCGACTGGAGTCGCGTGTTCTTTTGTCAGATTTTCCGTGGCGATTATATGGCGATATTGGAAGACAAATCCTTACCATTGTATACGCACCAGTAACAGAAAATCTTCCAGTTCGAAAAGAAATCTCCGTTTCGTGAACGCCCTCGCTTCATGATTCTTTCTTTTAAGCAGAGGGCGCGCAATTCTCCTGGCTGGCTCACCCAGTGTCTCTTCAACCCGTGGCACGAATATGGCACTAGGGTCGTACACTTTCATACCAAACTATACATCTCCATACCAGACTTTCCCGCGGAATTCACAAGAGAAGGCCCAAACTGTCTTCTCCGAGGGCATTGCGGATACCTGTCACGCAGGAGGTGGCTGGTTCGAGTGGCGGTCACATCGAAGCAATGTGTTGCATTCTCCCTTGAAGATGATTTCCGAATTTGCCTTTCTCCAGAAAGTATGATATTTTCATACTTACTGGAGGAGATGTGGAAACCGGTTTACAAGGCTATATGGATTATGCCTACCTGCTTGAACAGGTAAAGGACTACCAATCCCCCAAGGCAAAGATCACCACAATGATCAAGTCCGGAGAGATCATTCGAGTCAGAAGAGGACTCTACGTCCCGGGCCAGGGGAATTCCTATTCCTTGAAGACTCTCGCCAACCGAATCTACGGACCTTCGTACATCTCATTCGAATATGCCTTGTCATACCACAATCTGATTCCTGAAAGAGTCACAACTATCACTTCAGCCAGCCTCGCAAAGAATAAGCGGAAGGAGTTTAGGACACCCATCGGGACTTTCGTTTATCACAGTGTTGCACCGGGCTTATACCCCTATGGCGTAACCAGAAGGGAAGAGGACGGCAACCCATTTCTTATTGCCACAAAAGAAAAGGCTCTCTGTGATACAATGTCAAAGCTCAAGGGACACACCAGAGGCAACCCGATTGAAGAACTTCTCTATGAGGATCTGCGAATGGAACAGGAAGACATCCTAGCCATGAACTTGGCTGACATCGAATTCCTCGTTCCGCTGTATCGAAAGAAGCTGCTCGCAGACTTACTTACATATCTTAGGCAAAAGGGCGCGACGCTGAGAAGGAAAAAGAGTCATGCATAGTGTCGTCGAAGACATGCTGAAGAAATATGACTACAGCGATCCGGACCGATATAAGAACGCACTCAAGGAAGTTATCCAGGAAATTGCACTGCTGGGCCTCTTCAGGGGAGGACTTTTCGACGAAGCGGCGTTCTATGGGGGAACGGCCTTGAGAATACTCTACGGAATCGATCGCTTCTCACAAGACTTGGATTTCTCACTCCTCGAACCGGACAAGAAATTCGGAATTGACCCCTACTGCGAGTTCATCGAGAATGAACTAAGCGCATACGGATTCAAGGTCCGGGTCTCTCCCAAGAAGAAGTCTGCGCGTACGAACGTAGAGTCGGCATTCATCAAGGGCGGTACAATGATCAATATGATGCAGGTGGAAACTGTGAGGCCGCCGGTCTCCGGTGTCCACGGGGATGAGCTCCTGACGGTTAAACTGGAAGTTGACGTTGACCCTCCGGCCGGCGCAACTTACGAACTCAAGCATCAACTGATGCCGATACCATACACCGTAAGACTCTTTTCCCAGCCTTCACTATTCGCGGGAAAGCTCCATGCGATATTATGCAGGAGATGGGGAAGCGGCCGAATGAAGGGAAGGGACTTGTACGATTACCTTTGGTATCTTGCTCATTCGATCCCGGTCGACCTGAAACACCTTCAGGCCAGGATGGTTCAGACCGGACATTGGAAGAAGGGTAGCCCCCTCACCGAGAAGGATCTTCGCGAGTTGCTCGACAAGAGATTCGGGGTTATCGATTATGGTCAGGCAAAACAAGATGTGTTCCCTTACATAACTGATCATTCAGCTCTGGACCTGTGGTCGGCGGAGTTCTTCAAATCAATTACCGCCGACAAACTCAAATGCGGCTGACTCTCCGGCTTGTAACTGTACCATGATAGGAGTCATTTTCAGGCAAAATCCCATGGCGATTATATGGCGATACGCTTGGACATTTTGGTATCGGCACTTATCTCTCAGTATTCCCAATTCGTTTAAATCGAAACAGAATCGCTGTTTTTCGCCTGTACCAGCATGGCTAAAGCGCCCTTTCGCTGACTCATAATCAGCGGGTGCGGGGACTCAGCCAACCTTTCCGACAATGTGCTTCGCTTGAGGATTGAGCGCGGGTACTCCTGCTTCCGCTGTTTTCCCATACGAAGGATCCGGGGGTGATCTGGCAAGCTCCTTCTTGTAAGCCAGAGGCTCACCAGCCTCAGGCTGAGGTCACGTCAATTATGAGGCAACGTCCTTCTCACGACTCCGCTGAAGTGACCCTTTTGCAAGTCAAGGCTTGTCAACGTGGGTTGGAAAATCTGACCGGATCTGGTAAATTATGTTAGTGAATCAGTCGGGGATAAAAGATTCACCTGCTCAATCCGTAAAATGGGAAGCGGATCGTCAGACAACCAAATAAAGAAAAGAAACTCAACCCAAAAACAGAATCGAAAGTGCCACCTCTTGAGGTGTGCGCGAATTGTGTGTTTTTCAAAAGGAGTTTTGGAATGTTAGAACTCAGTTTGGTTGTCATCCGGGACAGGGGGGATTCGCTATGTCTCCTGGTGTAGTTTCTACGCAGAGCCTCGCAGCCTCTGCCGCCGAAGTGTATACGGTCTACTCGGAGTTTTCAAACGGTCAGCTGGAACTCATGCAAAGACTGTTGGTCCGAAGGGATACAGATAGCACAGCCGTTCAGGCTGCATCAGTAGGAGTTACGGCTGATGGTTTTGATCTAAGAAAGGCGATGGAGTCCGCAATATCCCGGTTCACGGGCGGTATGGTGACGAGGGACGAGGTAGAGGTGCTTCTCCAATATTTCAGGCTGTACCGGGAGCTGTTCTGTTCCAGTTCAACCCCGGCTTGTGAAAAAACACTTCTGTCATACGATTTACCTTCAAAGCCCGTACCTGTACAGGAGGTAAACGGAGCGAGTGTGATGGATGTTGTGCCTGTTGAGGAAAAACTGACCGAGGTCACTCTTCATCCTGAAGGGGTATCGATATCAGGATTTGAGGAAAGATACATGCCTGTCCTGGAGCCGACGCACAAAAAGCCGTACGTGAGAGATACCAAGTCCGCTTTCAAATGGCTGATCGAAAAAATCGGTGACCTTGATATCACGAGTCTAGATGCGTCGAATCTCGAACCGGTATTCGCCAGCGAGTTTGGCCGGGCGAGCCATAATGCCGCGAGATTCTACCGGACTCTGAAAGCGGCATTCGGCAAAGCGGAAAAATGGGGATACATTCCAACCAATCCATTCACTTCTTTCAAGCTTCCGAAGATTCCTGAGAAAGCCGCTGCGTATTTTAAGGAGTCGGATGTACAGAAGGTATTGGAGCAGAAAATCTCCAGGGACTACAAAGAATTGTTCGCCTTCGCATTCTACACCGGGATGAGACTGAAGGAGATTGTTACTATCAAGTGGGAATCAGTTGACTTGGAGAACAAGGTCCTCACCGTCTCGAACCAGGAAGATTTCACAACGAAATCTAAGAAGGAGCGTATCATTCCCCTCGCTGGTGTTTTGTACGACGTGCTGGTCGAACGGCACGCGAGAACACACAAGACGAAGACACCGACATATGTCTTCGAAAGAAGAGGAAAGCATTACAACGACAATTATGCTTCCCGTCTTCTTAAGAAGTCAGTCAGATCCGCCGGATTGGGTGAAAGACTTCATTTCCATTCACTGCGGCATGGCTTCGGATCGAATCTTCTGCGCGCAAACGCGAATCCGGTACATGTGCAGAAGCTCATGGGACACGCTAACCTTTCGACGACAATGAAGTACATTCATATAGAAAAAGACGATCTTGAAAAGGCTATCGGCAAACTGGACACCTTGCACTCAAAGACCACTTGACAACTGCCGATGCAGCGATGTGTCGGTCCGCTGGTTTTACACGCCTGAACCGTGATCGAGCTTTTTGAGCGCCTCCATCACGTCGTCGTTCGTGACGTGCGTGTAAATCATGGTTGTTGAAATGTTGCTATGGCCGAGCAGCTTCTGGACTACCGTGACCGGCGCGTTTCGCCTTATGAGTTCTGTTGCGGTGCTGTGCCGAAGGCTATGGAAAAGCAGACGTTTATCGAGCCCCGCCTTTATTGCCGCTGCCTTGAATCGGCGAGAGATATAATTGCCCGTGTACTTGGATGCCTTGCTTTTCCCGAACACAAATGCCTCCGGCGTTGGGGAATCAGGCAAACGTCTTTGCAGCAGATTCCTCAACCTTGCGCTCATTGGGATGGTCCTTTCTTTCTTGGATTTCGTCAAAAATTCGCTGGAATTAGCGATTCTTATGATTCCTTCGGTGAAGTCGACGTTAGCCCACCTTAGCCCGAGTATCTCACCCTGGCGGCATCCGGTTAGAAAACCGAACTCGAAAATATCCTGAATGGTCTGGTTCTTGAGCTGTGCGAGCAAGAGCGCGAGCTTATCATCTGTCAGATAGAGGGGAAGATTGCGGGGGAGCTTTGGCAGTTTGACGCTGTCAAGTGGGTTTGTAACCAGGTTCTTCCATTCTACGGCTCTATTGAAGGCGGCCTTGATCGTCCTGTAATTTCTTGCCGTATCAAACTTCGCCTTGTTGAACGAAGAAAGGAAGAACTTCTCCAGTATTTTGGACGCCAGCTCATCAAGCGGCACGCTTCCGGTGAAATCGATCAATTTCTTGAAGGCCGCTTTGGCATCCCGGGCGTACTTTGCCGAATGCCCTGACTTCAGGTACTCGACGTACCGGTCGGAGAACTCCTGAAGTGATAGCGATTCTTCCGGAGTCTGTTCCTCTGACAGTTTTCTTTCAAGATCCGTGAGGAAGCGGTAGGCTTCTGCTTTCTTCGTGGTGTTTGTTGAAATTCGTCTGGTACGTTTCTTCTTTTCGTCGAAGAATTCGATGTACCATTTTTGTCTGCGTTTAAATAGGAACATTGGAACCTCCAGTTTGAGTTTTGGGACTCCAATGGGAGGGTGCAGATGTACAACGGACTGCAAGCCATGTACGACGGATTGCATGCAACTGTACAGTAAACTGTACAGTGAATTTTTTTTTGTTTTGAAGCGTGGAAAAAATGACTTGGGAAAAGCTGCGAAATTGGAGTGCTTTGGTGGACAGGGGCGGAATCGAACCGCCGACACACGGATTTTCAGTCCGTTGCTCTACCGACTGAGCTACCTGTCCAATTGGGGCGCATTAATATAGTTTCACGACGAAAGTTTTTCAAGATTTATTTTGTCCGGCTTTGAACGCCACACCCCATTTGCGGCAGGGCGTAACTTGCATGTTGACTTTTCCCCCGATTATTTTGAATACAAAAACGTGGAGTTCACATGACTATCAAACCGCCCTGCCTGAAAAAAGGGGACCTCATTTCGATCGTTTCGCCAGCAAGCACTCCTACTGATGCTTCTCGTGTACATTCGTCCGTTAAGTATTTTGAGTCGAAGGGGTACAGGGTGACGATCAGCAAGAACGTCTTCAACATTAACGGATACTTAGCCGGCACCGACGAGGAGCGGGCGGAAGACCTCAACCAGGCGTTTGCGGACAAGAACGTGAGAGCCATCGTTTGTTCGCGGGGAGGTTATGGCACACCCAGAATTCTCGACAGACTTGACTACGGACTGATCAGAAGAAATCCCAAGCTACTCATAGGGTATTCGGACATAACGGCTCTCCAGCTGGCAATCTTCAAGAAAACCGGGCTGGTCACCTTCAGCGGTCCGATGGCGGCAGTCGAGTTTGGCAAGGACATAGATCCCTATACGGAAGAAATGTTTTTTCAAATGGTTACCCAGCCGGGTAAAATTGGTCCGCTGAAAAATCACAAAAGTTTCAGGCTCTCATTCAAGGGCAAAAAGAGAGTACTGGGAAGGCTCCTTGGCGGAAACCTATCACTGATTACTTCGCTCTTCGGAACTCAGTATGCTCCTGATTTCTCTCGCAGCCTCCTCCTGATTGAAGAAGTCTCAGAAGAGCCCTATTCAATTGACAGAATGCTGACACAACTCCGGCTCTCAGGCGTCCTGAAGAAGGTGTCGGCATTCGTGCTTGGGCAATTCACGGAATGCAACCCCGAGGAGCCAAACAGGCCGCATCGGACGCTCGAGGAAATAATCAGCAATGATCTGCTTTCTTACAGGAAGGCATCGGTTTCGAATATTCCGTACGGACATGTGCCTGTCAAAATGACTCTGCCGATTGGCGTCTTGGCTTCGGTCGATCCGGTGAAGCGAAGATTCTCGATCGACGAAGCCGCGGTAAGTTGATGCCTTGGCCATCGCATTTCAGTGAGGACCCTGCACCAGTCATTGAAATTGCATGCCTACTCTGCTAAATTTTAATAACTTCATAATAAACTGGACATTCCATGGAAACAAATCTAATTACAAGTATTAAAGGAAAGGCACGTGCCGCCAAGAGGCACATAGTGCTCCCTGATTCGCTCGATGAGCGCGCGATCCGGGCAGCAGGGCAAATTACAGATGAGTCTATTGCAAGGATTAGTTTGATTGGGAATGAGAAGAAGATTCTGGATAAGGCGAAAGAGCTGAATGTAAAATTGGATGGAGTATCGGTGGTAGATCCTGAAGAGGATGGAAAACTCGACGACTTTGCGGAAGAGTTTTTCGAATTGAGGAAGGCGAAGGGTCTTACCAAGCCTCAGGCCATCGAGGTAATGAAGAACTCAATGTTCTATGGTGCTATGATGGTACGCCGTGGAATTGCGGACGGCAGCGTTGCGGGTTCCATGTCTACGACGGCGGATGTCCTCCGGGCGGGCATACAGGTCATCGGGGTGAAAGAAGGGATCTCGATTGTGTCGAGCTTCTTCCTGATGATTTTTCCTCAAAAGGTCTATTCGTTTGCCGATTGTGCAGTTGTACCCGACCCGACGGCTGAACAGCTTGCCGACATCGCAATTACCACCGCAGAGAATCATAAGAAACTTGTAGGAGAAGAGCCTCGCGTCGCTATGCTGTCTTTTTCGACGAAGGGAAGTGCGAAGCACGATCTTGTTGACAAAGTGGTGCAGGCTACTGCGATTGCTCGGAAGAAAGCGCCGAGCTTAATCCTGGATGGCGAACTGCAACTTGATGCTGCCATCGTGCCTTCGGTCGCTTCACGGAAGGCTCCGGGCAGCAAGGTGAACGGCGAAGCTAACGTCCTTATTTTTCCAGATCTCAACGCTGGCAACATCGGTTATAAGATGGCACAGCGGTTAGGCGACGCCGACGCGCTTGGACCCGTCGTCCAGGGGCTTAAGAAACCGGCATTCGATTTATCTCGCGGCTGCAGCGTTCAGGACATCGTAGATGTTGTGGCGATTAACTGCGTGATGGGTGTGTGAGGAATCCGATGCTTTCACTTGGATTCCACAGGTCTGCCCGAAATCCAGGTGGAAAGGAAAGCTAAACCACAAGAGACACGGAGAATAGAATTGAAATATAGAGACTCCGTGTCTCACTCCCTCTGTGATTCGACTTCTTATCCGGACCGCCTGGTGACAGCCAGACCGCGCGGCTTTTTTTCTCTTCGGCTGTTTGCTAATTTCATATTCAGATGCGGCATTTCAACCTTAAACAGGCGTATTGAAGTAAAATGGCGGGTATAATGACCATCGGCGATGTAAAAGTGGGCGATACTAATCCACTGGTGATAATAGCGGGGCCGTGCGTCGTGGAGAGCCGCGAACTCGCTCTGACGGTAGCAAGGGACGCGAAGGAAATAACCGACAGACTCGGCCTGCCTTATATTTACAAGTCCAGCTACAAGAAGGCAAACCGGACAAGCGGCAAATCCTTTGTCGGTATAGGGATGGAGGAGGCTCTCAAGATTCTTGAGGAGGTCAAGCGAGAACTTGATGTGCCGATTTTGACCGATGTTCACTCGGAGACCGAGGTAGAGACCGCCGCGCAGGTTGCAGACGTACTCCAGATCCCGGCATTCCTCTGCCGACAAACCGAGCTTCTTCAGGCAGCCGGCCGGACGGGCAAGGCTGTGAACATAAAGAAAGGACAGTTCATGGCGCCCGAAGACATGTGTTTGCAGGCGGAGAAGGTACGAGAGACCGGCAACTCGCGGGTCATGTTGACAGAGCGCGGCACAACGTTCGGTTACCATAATTTAGTCGTCGATATGCGCTCACTGGTGATAATGCGGCAGAGCGGCTTCCCGGTCATCCTAGATGCGACTCACTCTCTTCAATTGCCCGGCGGCGATAAAGACAGAACCGGCGGCCAGCCCGAATACATATTCCCGATAACTCGTGCGGGCGTCGCAGTCGGAATAGACGGCCTGTTCCTGGAGACTCATCCTGACCCGGCCAGGGCGTTGAGCGATGCTTCGACACAGTTGCCGTTCAATTTGTTTGAGCCCCTTCTGGAACAAGTCCGGAGGATCGACATGCTAAGACGTGAGATTGTGAAATGACTCGTGCCCAGATGCTGGTTTCAAAACTAAAGAAGATAAAGGCAATCTTTCTTGACGTCGATGGCGTCCTCACGGATGGAACGATTATTTACGGGAGCGACGGACTCGAACTGAAAGTCTTCGATTCCAAGGATGGGTTTGGCATCGCAAACGCGATTCAAAACGGAATACGGGTGGGAATAATAACCGCCCGCAACTCCGAAGCGGTGAAGAGGCGTGCAAACGAACTTGGTATTGTGGATCTCTTTCAGGGGTCCATCGACAAGATTACTCCGCTTGAGGAAATAAAGAAGGCCTATTCACTCTCAGATTCAGAGATAGCGTATGTCGGCGACGATATACTTGATTTGCCGGTGCTTCAGAGAGTGGGGTTCGGTGCCGCGCCCGCAAACGCGGTGCGGGATGTCAGGATCAAGGTCGATTACGTTGCTAAGTTACGCGGCGGGCATGGAGCAGTACGCGAAATTATCGATTTAATATTGAAAGTACAAAAGAAATAGTGCCGCTTCCGATTTCGAATAATGGCAAAGAGTTTCCGCGCGAATTGACTCCGTTGGAGCAAGAGTTAATCTTTAGCCTGCTTCCCGAGCGTTCCGAAATATACCGTCGTTACCGTGAACGAATCCAAGGTATGAAGGTTGTCGGACTCGGAAGGCGCGGTGCCGGGCATCTTGTCCTCGGTGAACATAGACCGCAGGCAGACACTCTCGAACTGCTTACTCCTGTTTTCGCTTTGGGCGGCGCCGAGCACGTCACGACCAGTGTGACCGTCGTGATTCACGAAATAGCGGAAGAAACCATATCCGTGGAACTGATGATATTGAAAGGAAACTTCGAAGAGCTCGATGTTGGTAACGCAAGGAAATGGTCTATTTCTGACTGGAATCCAGGAGAGGTCTGTCCGAAATGCTCCGTTCCTGTGAGGGAGATAAGCCTGCCGGTTGTGAAGAGTGATTGCGAGACGACGCTGGCGGTGTGCAGGGAACATCGCGGGATCTGGATCAGCGACGGCGATTTAAAAATGAATCATATCATCCCTGTAACCAGCTTTCTGAGCGAGCTGGACAGGCAAATGGCGCTGCAGGGAGTCAAGCGTGGATATCGCTCGCCTGGGCAGATTTTCAATGAACTGGAGAGCTATTCGGATACGGAATTTGTTCGCGCTTTTGTTCTCTATAATAAATTCTGGAGAAAGATGGATATCAAGGATATCGCCTTTGAGCCGGCGGTAAATCGCTCATTCGCTTCAAGGCTCGTATCAAGACTTGTCCGGAAAGGGAGAGGGAAGCACTGATGGATGCCGTAGAGAAAGGGAAAGAGGTCGTAAGGATTGAGGCAGAGGCGGTCAGAGCGCTGGAAGCGAAACTCGACCAGGCATTTGCGGGCGCGGTCGAGCTCATTGCGAAGACCGACGGCAGGGTTGTAATAACAGGTATGGGGAAATCTGGGCTGATAGCACGGAAAATTGTCGCGACGATGAACTCTACCGGTACGCCCGCGATCTTTCTTCACCCGAGCGACGCGGTCCACGGCGACCTCGGAATGGTCAGGCCGGAAGATGTGGTCGTTTGCATTTCGAAGAGCGGCGACACCGAAGAGGTCGTCCAGCTTCTTCCGATGTTCAAGAGAATCGGCGTTCCGGTAATTTCAATCATCGGGAATAAGAACTCGAAGCTCGGCAGGGAAAGCGATTTCGTGCTTGACGCGGGCGTCGAGCAGGAAGCCTGCCCGTATGATCTGGCGCCGACAGCTTCTACTACCGCCGCACTAGTAATAGGAGATGCGCTTGCCATAACGCTTCTCAACAGGAACCACTTTACGGAAGAGAAGTTTGCGTTCTATCATCCCGGCGGCAATTTGGGTAAAAGACTTTTCCTGAGAGCCGAAGAGTTGATGGTGAAGGGAAAAGATGTGCCGAAGGTTCTGGATACGGCATCGCTCAGAGAAACTATCCTTGCGATGACATCGGGACGCTTGGGTGCCACCTGTGTCGTCAATTCCACGGGCGAGCTGACCGGAATAGTGACAGACGGCGATTTGCGAAGGCTGCTTCAAAAGGATCATGATTTTTCGAAGATTACCGCCCAGGATCTGATGACAAAGAATCCAAAGGTCATAAAGCCGAATGTCCTGGCTGTCGCAGCGATAGAGGCAATGGAGAACTTTAATATTACACAACTCATCGTAACAGATGATTCACACAGGCCGATTGGAATGCTTCATCTGCACGACCTGGTGAAGGCGGGGCTCTCTCCCAAATCGGAATCATGAGGAGATTTTTCTTCCTGTCTTTGCTCGCTTTTCAGCTTCCCGCTATCAGCTTCTATGGCTGCGCGGACAAGCTCAAGCCCACGGTGGTCCCGGTCTCAGGCCAGGTTCCGGATCAGGAGAGCTGGAACTCTACGATTGTATTCTCGGACAGCGGAATGACCCGCGGCATCCTGAAGGCAGGCCATCTCATGATTTACAATAATCTCAACATGACTTATCTCGGCGACAGCATCCGGGTCGACTTCTTCGATGACATGGGAAGGCACACCAGCTACCTTACCGCCGACAGCGGAATCGTAAATAATCAAAACAACAATCTCGAAGCGATAGGCAACGTCTATGCCCACAGCGACAGCGGCACGTCACTCTGGACGCAGAGACTCTTTTGGAACAACTCTACGGAGAAGATTACTTCCGATGTTTATGTGAAAATCGTGTCGCCAAAGGAAACGATAGAGGGCATCGGGTTTGAGTCTGATCGCGACCTGCGAAACTACAGGATATTTAACGTCAGTGGGGAGGCAAAGAGCACGAAATGAATCTACTCGTGAGATGTCTGCGATTCGAAAGATCAAATGCGAAATGCAGGATGCAGGAAGCAAGAGAGGAACGACCAATAAATGGTCTCGTCCGTCACGCCGCATTTCCACTCTGTTCTCTCTTTTTCCTCTTCTCCGGTTTCTCTGCTTTTTCCCAGGTCTACGCTCAGGATCAAACTGTTCACCTGATTCATGCCGATAGCCTTATCGGTTATACGATAGGCGCAGACTCTTACCGCGAGCTCATTGGGCATGTGACAATGCGGCATAAGAATACGGTCCTCAAGTGCGACAGCGCGCTGCAGAACCTGACGCTGGATATTGTAAACCTCTACGGCAACGTCGAAGTCAGGGATGATACGCTGACTCTCCTCACAAAACAGGCCCAATATTCGGGCAAGACAAGCACGGTTACGAGCAACACGGCCGTTTACCTGAATGACCGGAGGCGCACGCTCACAGCCGACAGCGGCAGCTACGACTCTCAGACTAAGATGGCACACTTCTACGGGAACGTATTCGTACGGGACTCGGTATCGCAGCTGAGGGCACAGCGGCTTATCTATTATCGAGACGAGGGGAAGACGATAGCCGACGCGCAGGTACGGATCAAGAGCCTCCAGAATAATGTGACGGTATACGGCTCCCACTTCGAGAATTATGAGAAGAAAGATTACAGCCTGATGTCCGGTAGGCCGCTCCTCGTTCAGATCGACACGAGTTCCGACGGCAAGATTGACACATTAATGATAACTTCGCGGACCATGCAGGCCTTCCGCGACACTTCGAACCAGCGATTCGTCGCGGAAGACAGCGTGCTGATAATCCGGGGCAGTCTTTCCGCGCGGTGCGGACTTGGGACTTATTTCTCGAAAGACAGCGTAGTGGTGCTTCAGAAACAGCCTGTTGTGTGGTACGAAGATAATCAACTTACAGGCGACAGCATTGCTGTGTATATTGTCAACAAGCGGGTATCGCGCGTTAACGTCGTCGGCGCAGCCTTCGCGGTTTCGCAGAGTGACTCGATCTATGCGAACCGGTTTAACCAGCTCAAAGGGAGAAGGCTTTCCATGTTTCTCAAAGACAGGAAGGTAGACCGCATAATCGTTGAAAGTAACGCCACGAGTTTGTATTATCTCTACGACAAGAATAAACCTAATGGAATCAACAGAGTGAGCGGCGATCGCGTCGTTATGTATTTCACAGACGGAAAAATAGACAGGATAGCGGTTATAAGCGGGGTCGAAGGGGACTACTATCCTGAGAAGATGATTGCCGACAACACAGGAACGTATAACCTCGCAGGCTTCACCTATATCAAGAACAGGCCCGACAGGGGAGACTTTCCCACGAGTTGGAAGTGAGCGATAATCTGGTAGAACAGCAGGAAATCACGAAGACTTCCGAGGAGACTATGCGGAGCGTACTCTACTCAAGCGAGCTACAGAAGCGCTATAAGAAGAAGTACGTTGTCAACGGAGTTTCGGTCGAGGTCAAGCAGGGAGAGGTTGTCGGACTATTGGGACCCAACGGAGCGGGGAAGACGACCACTTTTTATATGATGGTCGGGATGATCAAGCCCAACTCCGGGCGTGTGTTCATCGACAACACGGAGATAACCACACTTGCGATGTACAGGAGGGCACGCCTCGGCATCGGCTACCTTCCGCAGGAAGCCTCCATCTTCAGAAAAATGACCGTCGAAGACAACATCCTGGCGGTGCTCGAATACAGGAAGATGGATCACGCCGACAGGAAAAAGAGATGCGCCAATCTCATGAGTGAACTTGGGATAACTCACATACGCAAGACGCACGGCTACGCGCTGAGCGGCGGAGAACGGAGGAGGACAGAGATTGCACGAGCGCTCGCTACCGAGCCGAAGTTTATGCTGCTTGATGAACCGTTCGCCGGAATAGATCCACTTGCCGTCGAAGACATAATGAAGATTGTGGTCAGTCTAAAGCAGAAGGGAATCGGGGTACTTATCACCGACCACAACGTGCATGAAACGCTTTCAATCGTTGATCGGGCTTATCTGCTGTTCGAAGGGAAGATCCTGAAGTCGGGGAGCTCAGAGTTCCTTGCCAATGATCCCGAGGCGCGGAAATTGTACCTGGGTGAAAACTTTAGACTGGATAGGTACTGAGGAGAAGTTGGATTTTGTGGAACGAGATTCGGCGATCATTCAATCGTTTGAATCGTGCTTTTATCACGACGGAGTATTAGTTTTAACGGTCAGGGAATAACAGAAGCTCGCATTTCAGAAAAAGTTGCCGCAGCCTGACGATGCTTAATATAAAGGTTGACTAGAAATGCTGATCAGACAACATATTATCGGTAGTTATTAAGAGAAGTTCAGCGTGTATGAATAATTGCCACTCACTTCGGAAGTGAGCAGCAATTAGCTTCAGAAATTTTCCTCCTTGCACAATTGAGCGCTATGTGTTTATATTAACCAGTTGAAAAGAGAGACTAACATAAGCAGATTAAGAACCGCCTCGAGTGATAATTCTGCTTCTCCTTCCGGCCCCCGGTCCCCTTGGGCCAATTGGTTTTACTCCTACTACTATTTTCCCCTCCGGGGGAAATGACCTTATTGTATCTATAGACATATTCTATTTGAAAACCGAAGGCCGAATGTCGCGGTCATATCTGATACGATAATTCCAATCCATTATAGCGTGAATCTTCCGAGTTGGAATTGACATTAGAGTTGCTTAAGCGGTGTGGTGTTGCCGCCAACATTGATAAATAAAAGGTTATGAAAGGGAAATAAATGGTAGTCGTATTCGAAGAAGAGGCGAGCGAAGACGAAATTGAGAATGTCATAAAAGTTCTCAACGAATTTGGCTTCGATGTACACAAATCAACGGGCGTTTCGCGAACCATACTGGGGGCAATCGGTGTCAAGCCGGATTTTGATCACAGGCAGATTCAGGTTCTCCCGGGCGTCGACGAGGTTTACCGAGTTACCGAACCGTATAAGCTGGCGAACAGGACCTTCAAACCCGAAGGAACGATTATCGATGTGAAGGGTGTGAAAATTGGTGGGAACGAAGTGATTGTGATGGCGGGGCCCTGTGCCGTTGAAAACGAGAAACAACTGTTCACGGTCGCCGAACACGTCGCCAAGAACGGTGCGAAGGTTCTGCGCGGGGGCGCGTTTAAACCACGGACTTCACCCTATTCGTTTCAGGGACTGGGCGAAGACGGCCTGAAGCTCTTGCGTAAGGCTGGAAATGAATTCGGTCTTGTGGTCGTAACAGAAGTGATGGACAAGAGCCAGATCGACCTCGTGGCGGAGTATGCAGACATACTTCAGATCGGCGCCAGGAACATGCAGAACTTCACGCTCCTGAAGGATATCGGCAAAATATCCAAGCCTGTCATGCTTAAACGCGGACTAGCAGCTACCGTCGAAGAGTGGCTGATGGCGGCCGAGTATATCCTTGCTGGCGGCAACAGGGAAGTGATGCTCTGCGAGCGCGGCATCAGAACGTTCGAAAATTCCACCAGGAATACGTTGGACATAAACGCTATCCCTGTAGTTCATAAGAAGAGCCACTTGCCGGTTATTGTAGATCCGTCACATGCTACCGGAATTCGCGAGAAAGTTGTCCCCGTTGCCAGAGCCGCAGTCGCAGTTGGAGCGGACGGAATCATGGTTGAGGTGCACAACGATCCCGGTAAGGCATTGTCGGATGGTCCGCAGTCGCTGTTCCTGGACCAGTTCACTCTGATGATGAAGGAAGTAAGACTCATTGCAAAGGCAATAGGAAGAGAAATACCTGAATAGAGAAGAAACAGAGGGGCTAAGGTGCAGAGAGACAAAGGGAGTTTTGGCTCATCTAAGAAGATAGGCGTGATCGGCTGTGGCCTGATAGGGGGATCGATTGCACTGTCGCTCTCTAATGCCGGTCACGACGTTTTAGTCGTAGATAAGCCCGAGAACGAGAGACAGATTCTCAAACAGATTCCGTCCGTCACATTCAAGAGCAACCCGGTAAGTCTCTGCAGCGAGAGCCCGCAAGTGGTGTTTGTATGTGTTCCGTCTGACATGACGATAGGAGTTGTCGAAGAGATTGCGCCTATCGTCTCTCCCGGAACGATAATCACGGATGTTGCCGGCGTCAAACTTCCCATCATGGCCGCTGCCCGCAAAGTTGTCCCGGAAAACGTCTTCTTCGTCGGCGGACATCCGATGGCGGGTTCAGAAAAATCCGGAGTTGAGGCAGCGCAGCCCTTCCTTTTCCAAAATGCGGTTTATGTGTTGAGTCCGCTGTCGGAATATTCTGGGCAGGCCGTTTCGCCCCTGGTGGAAATAGTCCAGCAGCTTGGGGCGAGGATCCTTTTCATGGATGCCGCTCAACATGACAAGATTGCCGCCGCAATAAGTCATTTGCCTCAGTTGCTTGCGGTGGAACTCGTGAATCTCGTAAATGAACTGTCTTCCGAAGATGAACACTATAACACGCTTGCAGCCGGCGGGTTCAGGGACATGACAAGGATAGCCTCCAGCGATTTCTCCGTCTGGAAGGACGTAATCGCCGCCAACAGGGAAAACATCAGCGGTGTCCTGAGCGCTCTTATCCGCAGGCTTTCAAAGCTGGACAACCTTGTGAGAGATACAAGACTGGATGACGTGGGGTGCGAATTTGAAGAGGCGCAGCTTGCACGTACGAAAATCAAGAAAAGCGGAAAAGGCTTCCTTCGCCCGCTTTATGACCTGTACGTGGTTGTCGAGGACAGGGTCGGCGTCCTCAAGGAGATAACTTCGACTCTTGCTGATTCCGGCATCAACATAAAAGACATTGAACTGCTGAAGGTGCGCGAAGGAGCGGGGGGCATGTTCAGATTATCTTTCGAGACAGGGGAGATACTGGAAAGTTCTGCGAAGATTCTTGAGAAGCAGGGGTTCCAGATACTGAGAAAAGAGTTCGAGGGATAACAGGCATTTCGATCGAAGGGATAGTCCTTTTGCGGAGATGAGCGAATAGATTTCCGGTTTGATTCGCTTGTTTGAAATGACAAATGGTGCGGTATGCAACAGGCACTCGCCATGTCCTAGCATTTTACAGGAGGTTCACTCATCCTCCTCTTCCTCGATCTTCGACTCTGCCGTGCTGACATCTTCTGATTTCATCTTAACTCCATCCAGCGAAATCTTGAAAAGCATATCCTCGTCTGAGGAGAAAACCTTCCTGAAATCTTCGGGGCTGAAGAACTCCAGGAACCGTTGAGCATATTCGTTGAGTTTCCGCAAGTAGTAGTTCGAGTTGTATTCCAATTGGTTGGGACTGTCTTCGTCAAAGAGCCTTGCGCTCATGAAGGACCGGGGAGTAGGGTCATTTCCCGAAATGTAATACGAAACCCTGTCGCCGGGCCGCAGGTTTATGCCGGCGCTGATTGCCGCTTCAAAGCTCGCGGTCCTGTTTCTTCTGTTTGCTCTGACTGACGACAGGTATTCATCGATTGATTCCTTTATCGATTCCGTGCGGACCATCTTAGCAAGCGGAATTTCCCGCCTGCCTATCTTCCGAACGTATTCGACGTACAAATCGTGGAGGCCTTGGACATTTTCGTGCAGCATGTATTCGATGGCAGTGTGAATGAACTCGCGTCCGAATTTTTCCATGCTTCTCGAAATCAGCGCCGAACCGCGAATCCTTACTTTGCCGTCATATCCAAGGAGTGCGTAGTTCTTCTTTTTATAGCTCAGCATCCTCCGGAACCGGCCGTCAAGCGACAAATTTATTCCTTGGGGCAGCGAGTGAGAAATCCCGGCTACGAACTTGTTCTCGGCTTCCTCGTCCGCGCATTCCGGCGGAGGCACGAAGTAGAGACCGTCCGTGTCCACTTCCAGCACTCTGCCTCCATCCGAAGAAATCTGGGCTATCATTTGCCGGAGTATCTTTTGTCCGGTTTCCGTGACCATATCTGCGGCGGAATAGTCGTTGAATATTCCGCGCGAATACCCGAGATATCCATAAAAGGAGTTTATGAGTATCTTCAGGGAAGACTGCATCGCATCAAGTTTGAACTTCATGGCAGGATCCTCTTCTCCCCTCATTTGTTTCTTCGTGTCCAGGCGGAGTTTCGTCAGGTGCTTCAGGGTGCGCTGAAAAACGCCCAGGGCATCGCCCTCAGGAGATATCTTGTAGGTAATCATGATAGATGGATACAGCGATTCCACGTCGGCGTGAACAATCGGCCCCACCACGCCGCGGACAAATACGTCGGTATAACCGCCGCTTGTCTGCCTCCCGGCCCGCGGACGAGGGATGGAATGCTTCTTGCGGAGGTACTCCCTGACAAAAAGAGATTCTATCTTCACCGCCGAGCCCGTCCTGGGGATTTGTCCGTAATTGAAGGGAAGAACCTGTGAAAGGTAGAAACTCGTCTGCGACAAATATTCGGACAGAAGCCTCGTCTCACGCACGTCGTCGAGTGCGTACTTTACCAACAAGTCGGGATTCTTCAGCCAGGTCTCCGATATCTTCGAGCCGTCGATATAGGTCCTGTCCTTCGAGGCGAACCCGAAGAATTTCGCCGCATTCTTCAGCCCGTAGCTCTCAAGCTCTCGTCTCGTCGAGTCATAGCTCTGAACGAGGAGCCATGTGTCGATTATCTGTCTGCCGGGTATTTCAACGTTCGAATACTCTATCTCTCTTTCTGCGTACGAAAGGCGGGACGTGAAGACTCTCGGCTCCAGGTCGTCTCTTCCAATCCTAAATTTTACTCCGTTCATCTCGGACCGGCGCATTAGGTAAGGCAGATCGAAGTTGTAAATATTGTGTCCCTCTATGACGTCGGGGTCTCTTTCTTTGATTATGTTCACCAGCTCGGACAACATTTCTGCTTCCGACTTTTCCCGACCGTCAATTACGTATTCCCACCCGGAACTGTCCGAAAGCGAAATCAGTATGACCCTGTCTTCCTTTCGCGAGGCATTGGAAAACCCGGATCTTGCGAATGTCTCTATGTCGAGCTGCATCCGTTCGAGCTCGGTAAATTCCATCTCCTTGAAGAGGGTCATTCCTGTCTGCATGAGGAATTGAAAAACGGGATCGAGCCTTACGTAAACCTCCTCCGTTTCCGAGAGGTCTCGTGTGGTATCCCCATGACCGGCACTCAGGTTGTCAGCAATTTTGCGGAGCGCGGCGCGTATGTCCGACCATCTGCGGAAGATGAAGAGGTACTGGTAGTAATTGCTGCCGGCCAGCTTGACTTCCCAAAATTTCTTATCGAAGCCCTTCAGCAGGGCGGCGTCTTTCAGGAATAAGAAAGGATAGAATTTGCGTTCCTGGGTTGTAGTCTTGCCGTCGATGCGCCTTACTATCTTGACGGTCGTCTCGCTCGCCTGGTAAACGGCGACGATTTTTGAATCGGTGCTATGGCCGAATATTATCGCGTCGGTCATAACGGAATCCTGAATTCAGACTATTTGTCTTCATTGATTAGTGACCGAACACGCGATGCCAGCATCCCTATCGCGACTTCGTTCTCGCCGCCCTTTGGGATTATCACGTCAGCCCAGCGTTTGCTCGGTTCGACAAACTCTAGATGCATCGGTTTTACGGTGTTGATATACTGCGTCATTACAGAATCGAAAGACCTGCCGCGTTCCGTTATGTCTCGCTTAAGACGCCTGAGAAGTCTTTCGTCGGCGTCAGTGTCCACGAAGATCTTTATATCCATGAGGTCGCGAAGTGCCTTGTCGACGAATATCAGGATGCCTTCGAGGATTACAACCTTTCCTGGCTGAATGAGTTCTTTATCCTTCAGCCTGCGGTAGGTCGTGAAATCATACAATGGCTTTTGAATCGGCTGGGAACTCTTCAGCTTCTTAAGATGCCTGACGAGGAGTGCTGTATCCAGCGAGTTTGGGTGGTCGAAGTTAATCTCGGTGATCCTATTCGAACGGAAAGAGGAAAGGTCTTTATAATATGAGTCGTGCTGGAGTATGATAACATCCTTGAAATGCAGATGTTCGATCAGCTTGCGGGTTACCGTCGTCTTTCCTGAACCCGTGCCGCCTGCGATGCCAATCAAGATCGGTTTCATCTATTCCTTTTTATTCAGAGTTTCCGGAAGGTTTGCTCGACTTTCGAATCGCCGAACGCCATTAGAAATTATAAAATGGCGTAATTGCAAGCAATTTACGGCTGGTGGAGTTCCGAAATCCCTAAAAATGAAAGAGCGGCGCGCAAGACAGCGCGCCGCTCTTCTCCGCGATGGAGATTTGTGAATTACCTCCTGACGATCGGGACATAATCCCGCTGGTCGTAGCCCATGTAGAGCTGACGGGGACGAGCGATCTTTTGCTCTTTGTCCAACAGCATTTCCTGCCACTGTGCAATCCAGCCCGCCGTCCTTCCAATTGCGAAGAGAACGGGGAACATATCAACCGGGAATCCTATCGCCTGGTAAATCAAGCCCGAGTAAAAATCTACGTTCGGATACAGTTTCCGGGATACAAAATAGTCGTCCTGCAGGGCGATCCTTTCGAGTTCGAGCGCGATGTCGAGGAGCGGATTCTTGCCCGTCACTTCGAAGACGTCGTCCGCAAGCTTCTTGATTATTTTTGCTCGAGGATCGTAGTTCTTGTAGACGCGGTGTCCGAATCCCATCAAGCGCTTTTCACTCTTGCCCTCTTTAACTTCCTTAATGAACGCAGGAATCTTGTCCTTTGACCCTATCTCCTTCAGCATCCGGAGCACCGCCTCATTCGCTCCGCCGTGAAGCGGTCCGTAGAGTGCTGCAGATGCCGCCGCAAGAGCCGAAAACGGATCGACGTATGAGGAACCGACGCTTCTCATTGCATTCGCGCTGCAGTTTTGTTCGTGATCTGTGTGCAAAATAAAGAGTACGTCCAGCGCCTTTTCAATTATCGGATTTGGCTTGTACTTGGGCTCACTCATCTTGAAAAGCATGCCCAGGAAATTACCGGCGTAACTTAGTTCGTTGTCGGGATACGTGTACGGAAATCCCATTGCATGACGGTAAGCATAGGCCGCGATAGTGGAAACCTTTCCTATGAGCCTGTACGTCTGAAGCAGCCGCGACTGCTGATCAAATATCTCCTTTGCATCAGGATAGAAAGTAGACAGAGCAGCCATGGTGCTTGTGAACATGCCCATCGGGTGGGCGTCGTAATGGAAGCCGTCCACGAATTTCTTGATGTTCTCGTGTACGTAAGTATGGTGCATTATCTGGTATTTCCAGTTCTCCAACTCCTCCTTCTTCGGGAGCTCTCCATACACGATCAGGTAGGCTACTTCCATGTAGCTGCTTTCTTCAGCCAACTGTTCGATCGGGTATCCTCGATATCGCAGAATCCCTTTGTCGCCGTCGATGAAAGTTACCTTGCTTTTGCACGATGCTGTGTTCATGAAAGCAGGGTCGTAACTCATCAACCCAAATTCATCCGGCTTTACCTTGATTTGTCGTAACTCACTTGCGCGTATGGCGCCGTTTTCAATCTGGAGTTCATACTGTTTACCCGTGCGATTGTCAGTAATTGTGAGACTGTCTTTCGGCATAAGTCCTCCGTTAGTTTCATGTTTTCCTTGAGTGTTGCGCCGCAGCTTATGCGGTGTTTCTATTTACTGATTACGAATCAGACCACTTAATTTTCTCGTCATTTCGTACGGACATTGTACTTCGTGATGTGTCAAAAACAATTTGGAACGGATGCCAATGGCCCGACGTGATCCCGGAGGCTTGATGGCGGAGAGCGCTAATTATCTCCCGCCTCGTCCCAACCAAAGGGGATCTCCCGAATTGTCCCGGATGCAAAACATCCCGCTGTCAATCTCATTACCGGCTGTTGCGACTTCTTTGTTCTTTTTGAAAGCTATCGCACCGCACTTATTTGCGGTTAGATGCTTGAATTTAAATCTCGCTCCTTTACAATCCATTCCCGCCCTTGATCTGCTTCCTGCGGTCGACCACGGAAAACCTGTCGATCTGCACATGGTTCAGTCCGTCCGGGCCTACCCCGACAATCTTGTACTCGATTTTTTCTCCTGCCTTGAATGGACCGACTATCGCCGTCCAGTAACTGTTGTTCCGGCCGTAGTCGTTGTACCTCCACTCTGCCTGTACCTTCTGATGCCTTTCCTCGGAGCCTTTGTTGGATACCTTGAGTTCAACGGCGATCTCTTGTCCTAGTTCTATCGGGTAACTGCCAATCCAGATAACCACCTTATCATTCGGGAAAACTTCGGCGGGTGTCCTCGGTGCATCTTCGGTGTTATGCCAGATAACCATATTGCCGTCCCATCGCTCTTTTAATTTATATCCATCATATCATGAACTTGTTTATCCCGCATCACTTGGATGCAGAGCACTTTTTCTTCTGGATTTTCGTGCCATGAAGGCTAGCATGTCCGGGCTTGAGCTTTCCGTTTCGGCCATAACGTGAATGCTGTTATGATAGTGATCGCCGACGACAGATCCTCGCACAAGCCCTTCCTTTTTATCTAATGTATCGCTTTTAGGGATGAACGGCAACAGATGTGCCGTCAATTCTCGCCTATTGGCCATCTTTTGAGTACAAAAACAAGCGACATCTCGCATTGGCCAAGAACTTGTGGCGTTTTTACACGGAAAAACTTCCACATTTTTCCCTCCGACGCCCGCGTCTCTCAGGAGTGACGCATCAGAGTTTACAGTAAGGGCCATACTGCTCACGTGTGGCGAACAATCAATGTATGTGACGGAGGCTGATCGCGATTCTTTCATTCAATTCCGTCACCCCCACAGGGGCCAATAACGCATCGGCTGGACGATGTTAGCCTTCAGCGTATTCAACAGCATTTTGTAGTAGAGACTTTCCAATTGTCGAAGAGGTTCGTTAAAATTGTCCTGAGAATCGAATTCTCTTGCGTGAGTGCCAAAGTCATCCATCCTTCCGGCTATTACAGAGTGAATATACCGCGAAGACGCGATCTTGGAATTCGGCGATGATGATTCAGAGGAGATACCGCGGTGCGTGAATTTCTGTTTCTTCACAGGCAGGAACTGAGTCCAGGTAATTTTCCTGCATGGCGTTGTTGTTTGTTGGTTGTTATATAACCTGTTGAATTGAGAAGAAAGAGTTAGAATTCCTCTTGATCTCGTGCAGTTCTTGCGTGATACCTACGCATGGCTTGCACGTTTGAAGTGACAGTGCTCTTGGAGACGAGAATTTGCAACGTTTCTTTTGGCATCTTCGTTGTAGTTATCTTAAGGCACAGAAAGGGAGATCACACAGGTTTCAATGGTAGAGACGGCAATTGTCTGGCTGGGCAAAATCAGGCCAACCAGATTTCTTGTTGCAGTGCTGATAGCATGTGGAATGTCCGCGTTGTTTTCTTCGTGTTCGTCGGTCAGCCTGCTGTCGGTTCCGTCGTTTGATATCTCGAGGATAGTGCCCGAACAGAAGTCGAACGGCTACATACTGAAAATCGAGGCCGTCCGACAAATAGGGAATGTTCAGGCTTGGATTGGTGAGGATGACTGGCTTTATATCACCATCCCGGACACTAGCATCGATTTCAACAGGATGAATGAGCTCAAAAAGAGTCCCCTGATCAGAAGTACTCAAATTTTCCGATATGAAAGTTCAGTTCAGGTGACACTTCAGTTGAATGGCAAATTTCATGATGTCCAAGTCCTTAGGTATCCGGGCGACAACAATATTTACGTGGTACTCTATCAACTAAATACCGATCAATGACAAGTTAACATCTGATTTCTGAGAGGAGGGCAATAATGAAAAAAACAGCAATAATTTTGTCTATACTTTCCGTTCTTATTTTTTCGAGAAATTCATCTGCACAAACTCGCGGAGTTGGCGCGGGGATAATAGTTGGAGGTCCGACCGGCATAAGCGCCAAGTTTTGGATATCTAACATCAATGCCTTGGATATTGCGATTGGGTGGTCAAACGGCACTAGATGGGAAAGGTTCGACAAGAATGTGTATTATTACGATTCACAGAGCTATCTCCACATAAACGCCGATTATGTATGGCACAATTTTGACTTCATAAGAACGACACAACGTCTTCCGTTATACTACGGAGTCGGCCTGGACTATGAGAGCGGGTACGCTCTTCCTACCGCTGTTGGAGTTCGAGGTGTGATTGGAATCGATTGGATGCCCTACAATGTCCCGCTTGATGTATTCCTGGAAATGGCTCCTGTGCTTTACGTAGCACCTGCCACTGCGATGGGAGTAGACGCGAGCTTGGGTGCCCGGTTCTTCTTCCATTAGCAAAACCGCCATAATTTGCTCAAATCAAAGGGTAGCCGGAAGCAGGGGGCTGTTGTCCGGCTAAGGCCCTCCTTTTTTATTTTTTGAAATTTTCAATATTTTCTTGCTATTAACAAAAAAAACCTGTTATTTTTGAGCAAAATCGAACATGGCAAAATCCAAATTTTTAAGCGGAAAAAAAATTGTACCCCAGCCGATTCCGAAAGGAATCAAAGTTACTGAATTAGTCGATAACTACTTTCAGGCTTACAATGCAGCACGTTTGCGGGAAGCAGCACAACTCTTTGCGCAGAAGATGCTTGATCCTGATGTCACAATAGGCATGAGTCTAACCGGTGCTCTCACTCCGGCTGGTCTGGGCGGATCATGCGTTGTTCCTCTAATCAAGGCTGGATTCGTCGACTGGATTGTTTCCACAGGAGCAAATCTCTACCACGATACACATTTTGCGATAGGACATTCTCTCCACAAGGCGAGCCCGTTTGTCGATGACAGGACCCTGCGCAAAGAAGGCGTAATTCGAATTTACGATATTCTCTTCGATTATAAGGTTCTTCTGTCTACAGACTCCTTTTTCAGATATTTAATTGCACAGCCCGAATTCCAAAGAGAAATGGGTACTGCTGAGTTCCATTACAGGGTTGGGAAGTATGTTGCGGCCCGGGAGAAAAAACTGGGAATAAAACACAGCTCCGTTCTCGCTACTGCGTTTAAATATGCAGTGCCTGTTTACACTTCAAGTCCCGGAGATAGCTCGATTGGAATGAACGTGGCCGCGATGGCGCTTGACGGATACGGCTTGAAGCTAGACGTGTCCAGAGACGTAAATGAAACCGCTGCAATTGTACTTGGTGCTAAGAAGAGCGGCGGCCGTAGCGGTGTCCTGATTTTCGGTGGCGGATCTCCGAAGAATTTCATGCTCCAAACTGAGCCACAAATTCAAGAAGTGCTGGGAATAAACGAGAAAGGCCATGATTTCTTCATTCAAGTTACCGATGCCAGGGCCGACACGGGCGGACTGTCGGGAGCTACGCCTTCTGAAGCGGTGAGCTGGGGAAAAGTTGATCCTAACAAGTTGCCCGACACGGTAGTTGCATACCTCGATTCAACCGTCGCAATGCCGATATTAACTTCCTATGCATTGGAGAAACGCAAGCCCAGAACACTAAAACGGCTCTATGATCATCTCCCTGAACTCATGGAGACTTTGAAGAAAGAGCACGAGAAAGCTCTGAAAAAAAACAGATGAATCTGAAGTATGACCGCTCAATTACTTTTCCTAAAGGCTTTCGGGCCAACGGGATTGCATCTGGCATCAAGCAAAATGGCCTTCCTGACCTCGGGATTATTGTAAGCGACAGTATTGCCAACACTGCTGCTGTCTTCACCCAAAACAAGTTTCAGGCAGCTCCGATCCTTGTTTCAAAAGATAATTTGGCAGGTCCGGCCCCCAAGTCAAGAGGAATCATAGTCAATAGCGGTTGCGCTAATGCCCTGACAGGGAAGGCAGGCATAAAGTCTGCACAGAGGGTCGTAGCCGAAGTCGCAAAGCACCTCCGCATTTCCAAGAAAGAGGTGTTGACCGCTTCTACAGGCGTAATTGGAAGACAGTTGCCGACCGATGTTATCATAGAATCCATACCCGCTCTTGTCAGCGGACTCGATAACGAATCCGACGGCGTATTCTCCCAGAGTATCATGACGACCGACAAGTTTCCGAAGCAGGTAGCTGTTGAGGTACCCATATCTAAGAACAAAAGCTTCAGGATTGGGGCCACGGCTAAGGGTGCAGGAATGATACACCCGAACATGGCAACGATGCTCTGTTTTATTACAACAGATGCAGACATCGAACATAAGCAGCTTCAGACACTGCTGCGAAGGGCCGTCGGCGCGTCATTCAACACAATAACGGTCGATGGCGATACAAGCACGAACGACAGCGTTTTCCTGATGGCTAACGGACTCTCGGGTACCAAATTGCGAACACTGGGTGAACTTAAGATATTTGAATCTACTCTGAAAACTGTTCTACGCGAGCTTGCGACCATGATCGTTAGGGACGGCGAAGGAGCCACGCGATTTGTGAGGCTTATTGTGGAGGCCGCCGCAACTTATGATGAAGCCGTCAAGGTCGGTCGAGCCATAGGTGTTTCGCCACTCGTAAAGACTGCCATTTTCGGGGGCGATCCGAATTGGGGCAGGGTGCTGTCTGCAGTTGGGAATTGTGAAGCTAGATTCAATCCTGCCAAAGTTGAGCTAAGGATAGGAAGCTACAGCGTTTTCAAGAAGAATGAACCTCAGAAAGTCGATCTGTCAGTTATTGAGCATCTGTTCTCACAGAAGGAAATCGAGATGACGATCAGGCTTAATGCCGGACGGGAATCGGCGCAGGTGTTCACATGCGATTTGAGTTATGATTACGTTAAAATAAACGGTGAATACACCACCTAAATCAAACAAAAACAAAAGAAGGAGTCACGTATGGGAAAGTACGAAGAACTTCATCAGCTCGTAAGCAGCTTTGAAGCAGACTTCCGTAAGTTCTACGAGAAGCAAAACAAGGCCGCGGGCACCCGAGTGCGCAAACATATGGGAGAGCTGAAGAAATTTGCCCAACAGGTTCGTCAAGAGGTTCAGGAGATCAAACAGAACATGAAAGAAGAGGGCAAGTAGGTATCTTTTTTTGCGAGGCTGTCCAGAAAGTCTCCACGATCCAGAACGAAAAGCCAAAGCAGAGATAGAGTCCAGTAAGAAGGAAAAACGATAAGGAGACTGCTTTGTGGACAGCCTCACCTCTTCCATCCCACTGTCGGGTTGTACAAATTGATGTTAAAATTAGCTCCTCCAATACATCGGAGCGAGCCTCATGATAGGTTTCTCACTCTAAAGCAGGACAATCTGGTAGCGGGTTACAGTCTGCGACTCCGGCGGCAGGTCTATCAAGTACGCTTCGAATCCTTCTTTTTCTTGTGTATGTCGATCATGTTCAGGTTGTCGACATAGCTTGTTGTCGACGGATCTTTCAACTCAATAAACTTGCGTGCGATTTCTTTCAGCCGGTCTGCAGTCTCGGCGATCAACTCCATGCCCTTTCCTAACTTATCATATTCCTTCTGTTTCAGTGATTTCCGCATCATGTCCAGTGCCAGGTAGATTACATTCAATGGATTGTTTATCTCGTGGCCGACGGTGGCCGCAAGTTCCAGCAAGGCAACCCTGCGAGTCAACTGCTGTATCTCCTTGTGCAAAGCCTGGACGCGCATCCCGCTTTCTACACGGGCCAGGATTTCCTGATGGGGAGCAGGTTTTGTAATATAGTCGTCGGCCCCGGCCTGGAGACCCTGCACCTGGTCCTTCATGTCACCGCGTGCGGTCAGAAGAATAATGTAGATGAACCTTAAAGTTGAGTCACTCTTAATCCACCTCGCCAATTGCTCCCCATCTATCTCCGGCATCATCCAGTCGATCAACATCACATCAGGCATGTATCCCCTGACAATCTGAAGTGCTTCCTTACCGTTTGACGCCTCCTTAACTTCATATCCGCTCTTCGTAAGAAGCCGGTTAAGTATTACTCTGGCATTTGCATCGTCATCGACGAGCATTATCTTTGAATTCACTATTTCCCCTCTTTCCAGCTCGGAATTGTGAGGCGCACCGTTGTCCCGGCACCCACACCCTTGCTCGTGACTTCTATTTTTCCGCCCATCATTTCAACCAGATGTTTCGAGATGGCGAGGCCGAGGCCTGTGCCTCCGTATCTGCGGGTTGCACTTCCATCGACCTGTATGAATTTTTGAAATACTTTTTCCAGTTTATCCGTCGGAATGCCGATGCCGGTATCTTTGACGGTAAACAGTATGTGCTTATTCCTGGCGTCGGCCGTCAGTTTTACCGTCCCCCTCGGCGTGAACTTGATGGCATTCCCAACCAGGTTGATCAACACTTGCTTGAGTTTCTGGATATCGGCGGCTGCAAACTTAGGCGGCTTCTTTGTCGAGCACTCCAGAACAAGCCCCTTCTGCTCGGCCTGCATCTCGAAGAGGGACTGAATTTCTTCTATCAGCTCGTCCACGTATACCTTCTCGATGTGTGTATCCATCGTGCCGGCTTCAATCTTTGATATGTCAAGGATATCGTTGATCACGTTGAGTAGATGATGCGAACTCTCAAGGGCATTCTTCGTGAAGAGACGCATTTCATTCTCATTCTCGTAGTAGCCCTCAGTAAGAAGAGTTAAGAAGCCGATAATCGAGTTTAAGGGAGTCCTGAGTTCGTGTGAGGTGTTGGCCAGGAATTCATCCTTGAGCTGATTTACTTCCAACAGGTGGTCGTTCATCCTTTGGATCTCTTGCATACGGAGGGAACCGTCTTCATCTCCTCTTGAACCGGTTGGTACCCTGGGCTCGGCTGCCAGCGTAATTACGCCCCCAACCACCCGCGTCTCACGATGGTTGCTCAATATGACCATTCGTTCTTTTACCAAAACCCGCTCGCCGGTTCGCTTCCTTAAATGATAGGTAACCTCTTCGGGATTTTGATCCGTGGAGACATTATCCCTAAATGATCGAACGAGGTGAAGGTCATCTTGGTCCACGACATTTGTATCATAAAAGTCGATTTTGAAAAAGTCTCTTGCCCGATAACCGGTCAGGGAAGTGAAGCCGCCGACAGAATTTAGAGGGCGGAATCCCAGCCCGGAAAACTCAGCGATGTACATGAATCCCGGGATTTCCTCATACAGCGATTCACTAGGCCTTCGCCCCCTGCGATTTACTTCCTTCTTTGTTTCCGCGTCTTTCATCGATTTTTGTGGCCTATTTTATATAATCTGCCTAATCAGTTGTCGGAATTCCACAACAAAACTTCACCTCCGCAATTTTAATCTTGGCTCCTTCAATCGGAGGTTGAATAGTGGAAGGGCTGCCGGGACAGAATATCCCTTCCAAAGGAGGGTATCGGGCATTCTATCGCCGAGCCTTATGAGCCGTGTAAGTCCGAATGTCCCATCAAGATTCGATTCGAAGATTCTCACAATGGGCTGACCGCTCGCCTATGTTTCAACTGCGCATATATTATCCGAATTGGGAGACCACGCAATCCTAAACAGCTCACTCCCAAGTAGTCTGAAGCTGTGCCTGCTTGCGCTAACCAATCCTTAAACAAAGGATAAAGGTTGAAAGCAAGTCTAATCCGGGCTCTTATTCAGGAGTTGATAATAGCGCAGGATTATCTTCTGGTACTCAGGTGGAAAATTCTGACGAATGAGCTTGAGGAGCTGCTGCTCCTGCTGTGAATTTGCGTTTGTCAGGTTCAATTCTGCCGGACTTTTTCCGGTAACATCCTTTCCGGCCCTGGCAACTCTCTGGTTATCGTAGTCGCGCTGGCGGATTGAACGCGAGGCATCGAGCATCCTCGACAATATCTGCTGTTGGCGCTGAATGGTTTCCTGCTTGATATTTCTGCTCTGCATGTCGGATACAACACGCTTCATGTCCTTTGCGATCTGGTCCAGGCTGCCGAGAACTCTCTCTCTTTCCTGGGACTGCTGAGTTTCGCGGGCAAGCTGTTCCAGCGATTTTCTGATTGCCTCCTGTTGAGCAGCAAGCCTGGCGAGTTCCGCCTGTTGCTGCATCGTGAGACTGCCATTCTCTCCCAGCTTCTGAGTGAGAGCGTTCAGGCTCTCCTGTTGACCTGCCAACTGTTGAAGCTGCTGCATGAGTGAAGAACCGCCCGGTGCGCCTTGTCCCTGCATCATCGCCTGCAGAGTGTTCTGAATAGTCATAACTGCCTTGTTCATGGATCCCATTGCCTGGCGCTGCGGGTCGGCAGCGCTCGATTGGCCGGACCTTTGCTGAAGCTGGTTGAGTGCCTGCTGCATTTGTCCGTACGCCTGCCCTATCTGACGCCCCATTTGCGGAGTCACCGAGAAACTCTTGTTCGAGAGCTGCATCATCTGCTGGGCCGTGTAATTCAGTTCCTGCATGAGCTCGTTTTGCTTGTCGGATAGGGACCTCGTCACGCTTGGACTCTGGCTCGATTGTTCAGTCTGGTTCATGAGAGATTCCTGCTTCTTGGAGACGTCCAGCAGGTTTTGCTGGGCCTTGCGCAATGCATTCATCGTTTCTCTCTGCTGGTTGCGCATCATCTCTTTCTGTGCCTCGGAAATCGACTGCTTGAAGTCCTGAAGTGCGGATGAGATTTGCTGCTGCGAAGACATTGCCTTTGAGAAGTCTCCCTTTGCCAGCTGCTGCTGAGCATCCTGGATTTTCTGTCCTACGTTAGACTTTTGAAGATTCTCTTCCGCCTCGCCGAGCTTTTTCATCGGCATCTCGCTTGCGAACTGACTCATCTTTTTCTTGAGATCCGACATAGCGCGGTTAGTGTTTGTCAGATCTTTCTCCAACTGCTTCTGTCGTTCTGAGAGCTGGTCGCGGGCCTGAGTGCTGCTCGAGTCTCCTCCGGCGGTCGACTTCTCAATCTCCTTCTGCTGGTCGACCATTTGTCCGGCGCGTTTCTGAAGTTCGTCGAGCTTCTGCGCTATCTCCACGCGTTTAATGAGGTTCAATGTGCGCTCTATGCTCTTGCGAAGCATGTCTTCGTTGACCTTGAAGTTCTGCATCGCCTGGCGCACCATGTTCGGATTCAAAGACTGAATAGCCTGTTGAAGCTTTTTCAGAGCCTCCTGAAACTCGGGCGAATTTATCTCCTGAAGGGCCTTTTGCAGCTCGAGATACTTCTCGAGAGTCTGAGGCGAAATTATCTTGTTCTCCAGCATCTTTTGCGTCATGGATTCGACTTGCTTCTTCACGTTGTCAATTTTCTTTTGCAGGCTGTCGAACCTCTGGAGAACGTTCTGCATGTTTTTTTCCTGCTCCCAGCTCAACTGCTGGGTGGCGGTCTTCATGTCCTCAGACATTTTGTCGATTTGCTGCTGAAGCTCATCGGACCTGCTCAATGCATCCTCAGTCTTTGAAATAAGGTCGCTGTGCTCGCTGTCTGCCGAAGCGAAAACCTGATTGAGGGATGGAAGTCTTAGCTGGTACTCTGCGCTTACGGTCGCTTTTGGGCCGCTCACCAAATCGTTGTCGAATACCTTCGCGTGGTAACTAATTACGTCCTCCGGGACGAGACTCAGCGACGTAAGATCCCAAACGTATGAGATCTCCTCTGAACCGGCAGATTTGCTCGGCAGAGGAATTTCAATTTGACGGTAATTCTTCTCAGGCGGAACATACTTTGAACTTATGAGCTTGTATTCAAGAAGGAGTTTCGTAAACCCATAGTCATCGCTCACAGTGATCTTGAGCGGAAGCTGCATATCCCTGTTCAAATCAACATCTCTTCCGGGATACGTAATCTCGCAGGTCGGATATTCATCCTTCACGGCTTTTATGGAATAAACTATCGGGTCGCGATTCAGCAGGCTGTCGTCGTCAGCCAGGCGAAGCACGTATTTTGTTGTCCGGGTGACAGTGACGCTTCCGCTGGCACTCGTCCCATTAACCGAAAACTCCTTCTTCGTGGTATCCTCAAAGGCTATCCACGCTGATTTAAGCTCCTTGTTGGCGTGCAGCGTAAACTCCGCGCGCGTACCGATCAGCGCCGTGAAATCTCCTATGTTGTCCTGAAGAGTCTCGGCAACCTTGTGCGTGTAAGCGGGATAAACGAGAGTCACCGCAAAACTCTGAACTATCGGCAGGTCAACTACCTTTACATGATATTCCTCCGTGCGTTGGTCACCCGCCGAAACATAATAATCCAGAGTATTCCTTAAATTGGGCAATTCATATCGATATACACCACTGGTCGTCTCTTTCAGCCTGTGCGTTTCGAAATCCTGCTCGCCCGCATATCTCTCGCTCAGAGTAATCTCAGCCGGGGGCTCCTTCAAGCCCAACGAAGTCAACTTAGCGGTAATCCGGAGCGTATCGCCGCGGGAGAGTTCAGTGCTACCCGGTACGACTTCTATCGAATAGGCTAGCGGTGTGGGAAATCTGTTTGTGAAGTTTATGACTTTGAACAGTGCCGACGAAGACTGTCCCAGGAAAAGGATGAAAAGGAGAAACATCGCCGCGAACGAACCCGACAGGGCGAGCTTTGAAGTCCTCGTCGATCTATACCTTAAAGCTTTACCAAAATCGAGATGAGAGGCACCTTGAAATATCTGCTCGATATAGGCTAGAGCGAGTTCATCGGAATAAAATCTGCCGGTCTTGTTTGACAGTAGTTCGACTGCGTTCCTCAATCTGTCCTTGATGTCGGGGAACGCATTTCCGACTTCAAGCGATACTTCGGCTATGTCGACAGTGAGCGGCTTCCTGAAATACTTCAATAAGTTTGGCACCAGTTCCCTTATTATGAAGAACAGGACGACGAGGACTGAGGCAAAGAAAAGGACCGCTCTTCCGGCGGTACCGAAATCAAAGACAGCCTCAAGAAACGCTGAGAACGTAACAACGATTAGAAGGGCAGAACCTGTCACAAAAATCCCGCTAATAATATGCGAGAGAATCTTTTTACGGTAGACTCTTCGAAGTGTGTTCAGCACTTCCGAGTTCTGCAATCCTGAAGAAGTAGCTTCCATCGCTTAATGTGTTAGTGCCCAGTAAACGAGGTTTGTTCCAAATTCGAGCGCCTCAAGTCGTTTTGACTCAGGGTCCTTGTGCACCTCCGGCGGGTCCCAGCCGTCTGAAGGGTTGCTTTCGTAGGTGTAGTAGACGACAAGTCGGTTGTCGAGAAAGATCCCGAAACCTTGGGGCGGCTTCCCGTTATGCTCGTGTGTCTTCGGAACGCCCTTCGGAAAATTGAATACACAATGATACATTCCGTACGAAAATGGAAGCTCGACCAGCGGCTTATCGGGGAAGACCTTCTTTATCTCTCTTCGAAAGGCGGCATCCATCCCATAGTCATCATCAGCGTACAGGAAGCCACCTTTCTCGAGATATTCTTTCAGACGTTGTACCTGATCATCGGTGAAACGAATGTTACCGTGCCCGGTCATGAATATCATGGCATATGAGAATATATCGTCGCTCATTATGTCGACATAGTAGTAATTCGGATCTACGTCAATATTAGTCCGCTGCCTCACGAATTGCAGGAGAGTAGGTTCTTCCAGGGGATCATTATACCAGTCTCCGCCGCCGTCGTATTTCAGCCTCGCGATCCTGAACGCGCTTGTCTTCTGCGCGAGGACCTCATGGACAAAACCGAAGGAAATCGCGAAGCCCAAAACGGTTATCCAAAGAATTTTCATCAATCCAAATCTAAAGAAGGGGGTAAGGAGATTCAAGATAACTCCGGATTGGCACTGGGCCGCTTCCGCTTATAATACTCGGTAGAGATAGGAGGGATTTACGGCGGCAATCCCGGACCGGCGTGCAGTAAGATAAAGGTTTATGCGGACTGGACTCCTTTCCATGCGGTGACCGTACCCGCCTCACCCGGTAACTTTATCTCCGGTGTGCGAATTTTACTTTCAAACGTTTCGTGGGGAGATTCTTGAGTTGAGCCTGGTCGATTGGGGCGTTCCCCGGCAAACTTCAGTGCGTCAAGGCCCAATAGATGAGGTTAGTTCCGAACTTCAGCGCCTCGAGCCGCGTTGCTTCCGGATCTCCGTGTACTGATGGCGGATCCCATCCGTCTGAGGGATTGCTCTCAGCGGTGTAATAGACGGCAAGCCTCTTTCCGATGAAGATTCCGTAGCCCTCCGGCGGTTTACTGTCTCCCCAATCCTGTGTCTTAGGCACTCCATTGGGGAAGTTATAGACACAGTGGTACAGTCCATAGGAAAACGGAAGTTCCACAAGCGGCTTGTTAGGCAAGACTTTCTTGATCTCTCTTCGGAATGGACCGTCCATGCCGTAATCGTCGTCGGCGTAAAGGAACCCGCCGTCTTCAAGATACTGTCTAAGCCGTTCCGCCTGCTGGTCTGTGAATCTGATATTGCCGTGTCCGGTCATGAATATAAACGGATACGTAAATATGTTGTCGTTGGATATGTTGACGGGATAGAAGTTGGGATCTACGTTTATGTCCGTGTGCTTTCGAACAAACTGAAGGAGAGTCGGTTCTTCCATCGGTCCGTTGTACCAGTCGCCTCCGCCGCCATAATGCAGACGTGCGATTCTGAATGCGCTCGATTTACCTGCGTACGAACTCCCCGCCGGTACGAACGCTATCACTGAAATGAATAGTGCGAGATATACCTTCTTCATTTGAGTCAATCTATGTAAACGCTCTTCATGTGTCAAGACAGACGGGTATCTTGTTCCTCAATTCAAATTGAAGTTTATCGTGAGGAATTAGTAAGTTAGATGGTGGAGCATTTCATACGAGATAACGGCTATATAACCGTCTTCCTGATGGTTGCGTTGAGCGGCGAGTTTGGGCTGATTGCTGGTGTCGCGCTGGCCCGAACTGGCTCCGTCACTCTTTCTGGCGTCATAATCCTTGGAACGATTGCGTCCTTCATCGGCAACATGTTTTATTATTTTCTCGGGAAATTCCTGTGGAACAAATGGCATTTTCTCAAGAAGAAATTCGGTGTGCGAGTAGAGGTAAGTTCCCGCATCGTTCGGCGCTACGGCTCACCTCTGATGCTTCTCTCGCGATTCTTCTACGGAGTAAGAAACATTGTCCCGATTGCACTCGGGCTGTATGAAGTGAGCATGGGGCCCTTTGTCTTTTACAATATCGTTGGCGCGTTCATTTGGGCCTGGTTCTTCACGGAGGCAGGCGGGCTGGTTTCGAGTTACCTGATCAAAAATCTCTCAAACATTCGGAATGTACTTCTTTGGGGTGTTGCAGCGATCGTAATTTTGGGGATATTATATATTTTGATTCGCAAGTTTATATCGCGGCTGGAGAGGTGAAAAGTAATTGCCAACACAATAAACGAAACGCCGGAGGTAGTCTTTACTTCCGGCGTTCCAATGTTCTGTCAGATGTCCTTACTCCGTCACTGTGTGCCGTCGTGGCAGTCGGTGCACAGGCCGTCTTTCCACGAGTCCCCGATCCCTGCCGGCGGATGTTGGAAATCGATGCCCCCAAGGCTGACGTTTGTTTCAGGCTTTTCACCCTGACCCAAAATTATGTGACAGGTGTTGCAGCTATGAGGGATTACCTGTCCGTCTGCGCTCTTGTGGCTCCCGTCGTGACACCTGAAGCATCCCAGAGAGTTAGTGTGTCCTATATCGTCCGCGTAAGCTCTCCAGTCAACGTGCATGTAAGGGAAGAAGTTATCGCGGTAAATTCCCTGGACAGATGCGATAGCCTGCTTAATATCGGCACCCTTTTCAGCGGCAAACGTAGGATATTTGTCTTTGTAGAATGAGTTGATAGCAATAGCGATGCTGTCCAAAGCATCCTTAGTGTTTGTGTATCTTGGTGTCAACGCATTTACTGCTGTCTGTTTTATCCATGGGATTGTAGTGTCGATTGCTCCCGTTGCCATGGCGTCGTTTATGGCATCACCGGGCGTTTTTATGATGTGAGTGGGACGGTTATGGCAGTCCATGCAATCCATCGTCTTTACATTCAGCTGCTTTACGGAATCCGGAGTAAATGGATTGTCCGATGTAGTGAATGTCTCGGTTTTACCGTTTGCGTCGACAACACGTACCCACGGTATGTTTTGAGAGGTGGAATCGGTAGCCAGGAACTGGACGGTATGATCCACGTGCCAGTGCACCGCGGGGCGATACGGTTCACCAGAAGTGCTCTTGCCTATTCTGATGAGCATGTCGATATCCCATCTGGTATTGGCGGAGTCTTCGAGAAAAAATGCCTTTGTGACCCTACGTTCTCCGACGAACGCCTGAGGCCAGTGGCACTGTTCACAGGTTTCACGGGCGGGACGCAAGTTCTTGATTGGAGCCGGTATGGGCCTCGGATACTTATTAAACAGAACCGCGTAAACCTGATATGCTCCGGCCAGTTTTGACTTTACGTACCAGCTCGCTCCCGGGCCCACGTGACATTCGACGCATGCAATTCGCGCGTGTGGAGAGTGTTGGTAAGTCGTATACTCAGGGTTCATTACTCTGTGACATACTGTTCCGCAGAAGGTGGGCGATTCGGTAAACTCAAATGCCTTGTAACCGCCGATGGCACTGAATATCATGAGGAGAAGGGCGCCTGTCGAGAACAAGAAGAAGGCTCTTCGCTGACGTCCGTCGTTCAGATCGATTCTCGGCAATGGGGGTATTCCTGCCTTGGCAGCCTCTCGCCAGTGCTTTCTTTCGATCAGCGCTCCTACCGGAACCGTGATGACGCCGAGTATCAGCACGCTGGGGAGCAGGATGTAAGTTACTAGCCCGTAGTAAGCCGGCAGCGAACCCCAAAGTGTGTCGATCACCATCAGAACCAAAATGGTTATGAACGTCACAAGTGCGACTGCAGCCCCCACCATGCTTATCGGATTGTAAAACAGGTCGGGCAATTTTCTTTTGTTCATTCTTACCTCTATGTATGTTAATATTGTGTCAGTTGGTCCTTCTAAACATCACGAACTAAGTTTAGTAACGACGACACAGTCAGACCTGCTCAGGGGTAGCTTTTAAAGCAGTAAGGGAATTTGTTCCGCTCTCGATGCCGGGCATAATTTTCGAATTTGTGGTGGTTCAATTCAAACTTTCCTTAATCTCTAAGCAAACTTGAATGACGAAACCTCCATCGCGCAGGGTGGAATTTCCCTTGTCAGCTACCGCCCTCGCATTCGTTCTAATTGTCACTGCCGTAGCGTACAAGTTTCATTCCTTTACCAAATACGCAGGAATTTCCGCAAAGCATCGTTGAAGTCAGCTTGCTATGTTGATGCGAAGCGTTCTCCTAGTCCAGACGCTCCACTTTGCTTCCAATTGTCAGGGGTATAATTCCCCACCCCGGCAATCTATTCGTATCGGTTCCCTGAATAGCTAGACTTGTAATGACACACATATGAAATCGTCGTTGTCCTAATCTTGGCAGTGAATCTATAACTGCAACCAGCCTGCCACTCCTTTCTTGCCACCGCCAAATTGGTTTTGAAAGGGCTTCTTGTGTTTGAGTATTTCACTCGGAAGTACTTAAATTGTCAGCAATGATAATCAGAATATTTGTTACGGGTGGCACGTTTGACAAGGAATACAACGAACTAACGGGGAAGCTGTTTTTCAAGGAGACACATCTTCCTGAGATGCTTAAGCTCGGCAGGTGTGAGGTTGGCGTCGAGTTGAGGACTCTCATGATGATTGACAGCCTCGAGATGACCGATGAGGATCGCAGAATAATTCTTGAAAACTGTATCAAGTGTAAAGAAGAGAAAATCATTGTAACACACGGTACAGATACAATGGAGGAAACGGCGCGGGTCCTAGGCGAGGCGATAAAAAACAAAACTATCGTCCTTACGGGTGCGATGATACCCTACAAATTTGGAAGCTCTGACGGGCTGTTCAATCTTGGCAGTTCATTCGCATTTGTAGAGACGCTGCCGCATGGGGTCTATATCGCGATGAACGGCCGGTGTTTCAACTGGGACAACGTCCGAAAGAACAGAAAGACCGGTCAGTTCGAAGAGATTCGGTGATGGATTAGTTTCCTCCGACTCTCTCGAGTGTGAGAGAATAGACGATCGAGACTAACTTGTTTTGATGTATTAGGAGAGTGAATGAAGAAATTGAACTCTAAAGAACTGGTACGGTGTCCCTGGCCGAAGGATGACCTCCTGATGATCGATTATCACGACAAGGAGTGGGGCGTGCCTGTGCATCGTGACGAAAAGATATTCCAGTTCCTAGTACTGGAAGGGATGCAGGCGGGATTGAGTTGGTCGACAATTTTACACAAGCGTGAAAATTTCAGAAGGGCATTCGACAACTTCGATGTGGAAAAAGTCGCTCGTTATGATGGGAGGAAGATCCGGAGTCTCCTCTCGGACAAGGGAATAATACGGAACAGATTGAAGATAGAAGCCGCAGTTAACAACGCTAGGCAATTCATCAAGGTCATGGAAGACTTCGGAAGCTTTGACAAGTATGTATGGCGGTTTGTCGATGGGAAGCCCATAGTCAACGTGTGGAAGACGCTAAAGGGCCTGCCTGCGAGCACGAAGGAATCCGATGCGATGAGCAAGGATCTGAAAGAAAGAGGTTTCAAGTTCGTCGGTACGACCATCTGCTATGCACACATGCAGGCAACAGGGATGGTAAACGACCATGTTACGAGTTGTTTCAGATATCGGGAGTTGAAATAACAAACGGAGATGAGGCGCCTAAGTGCGCAGTAGTTCAAGGGGTATGAAAGGAAGGGTGCACGATGGAAAATGAGGATAAGCGATGGGGGAGACTTCGGACCATCAATATCATCATAAGAATTGCAGTCGTCTTGCTGGCACTAGTTGCGGCAATCTGGCTGAAAATGTCGCGGTAGACTTTTTTGCTGCCTAAATTGAACAGGATCTCCCGCGTCCATTAATCTCTGTTTGAGAGCCCGGCCAGGAAATTTGCGATGATCATTGCGGCGAGCTTCGACGTATGTCCGTCCACATCGAACTTCGGATTGACCTCGCATATATCTATCATCGCAGTCTTCGTCTCACTGCCGGCGAGGTAGGCACATTCGAGAATTTCCTCTGCGCTCAGGCCGGACGGTGTCGGAGCGCTGACTCCCGGTGCGTCTGAACTCCTAACGCTGTCGATGTCGAAACTGACGTATGTGCTGCCCGCTTCCAGGGTTGCGGTTCTGTAAGCCTGCATGAAGGTATCCGCATTTTTTTGCGATCGTATCTGAGTCAATGTTAAGACCTGTGCGCCGATGACCCGGACAAAAGACAAGTGCTCCCTGGAGTTGGCAAATTCCTGTGTACCGTACTCGACAAAGTCTTTTCCCAGCAGGACCTTCTCGTCTATGAGCATCCGATAAGGCGTACCGCTGTTTATTCCGCTGGAATAATCGCGTACGTCCAGGTGAGAGTCGATGTTTATTGCGCCGCATCTTCCGCGTACCGACTCGCAGGCATGGAAATCGGCATAGCTGAGATCGTTGCTGCCGCCCAGGACGATGGGCGTGTAACCGTACCTAAACAGGAGACTTACGACGCCTTCGAGCTTTGTCAGAGCTTCTTCAAGTTTGAAATGCTTCTTTATGTCTCCCGCGTCGAAAATTCGGAATTCGGCGTCGGGGAGAGCTGCCGATTTTGTCGGGGTGAGCTTATAGAAAGCCTTGCGGATCTCATCAGGACCGGCGGAACTTCCGGCACGGCCAAGATTGCGCGTAGCACCCTCGTCATACGGGAATCCGACAAGGACAGCCTTGAACATGTCTCCGAATTTTTCGCGCCGCGTCTCAACGGTCTCGCCGAACCTCAAGTCCCCGATCTCTTTGCGTTTGTAGATCAACGACTGGTCGGGCGGGTCAAGAAAATTCCAGAACTGTTCCATTTTTCACCACGTTAGCAATTATGTTCTCCGTAAAGTGGTACGGAAGGTAGCTGTAGTCCTCTGCATTAATGACTATCATATCCGCCTGCTTACCGACCTCAATGCTTCCGAGCCTGTTCGAGATACCGATTGCCGCGGCCGCGTTAATCGTGGCGGCGTTCAGTGCTTCTTCCACTGTCATTTGGTTTAAGCTAACAGCCAGCCACATGACCGTCTGCATGTTGTCTACCATGGATGTTCCCGGGTTGAAATCGCTGGCAATTGCCAGGGCACATCCCGCATCAATCATTTGCCTCGCGGGAGCGGTCTTTCCCCGGATGTAAGGCGCTACCGCGGGAAGCACGACGCCAACCGTCTCGCTTTTCGCGAGAAGTGTAATTTCACCTGAAGAAATATTTTCGAGATGGTCAACTGAAACGGCATCAAGTCCGGTTGCAAGTTCAACTCCACCGCTTGAGGATAGCTCATCTGCATGCATTTTCAATTTGAGACCGTTGGCGCGGGCGGTCGTCAGGATCTTCTCTGCTTCAGCCGTAGTAAAGAATCCATCGTCACAAAAGACATCGCAGAAATCCGCCAGGTTCCTCTTGGAGATGTAAGGGATAAGTTCTTCCGTCAGGATCCTTATGTAGTTCTGCCTGTCGTTTGAATGCTCCGGCGGGATTGCGTGTGCGCCGAGGAAAGTAATCATGATATCGGTAATCGACTGCGCTTTCAATTCATTGGCGGTTTCAAGTATCTTTATCTCGCTCGCGAAATCGAGTCCGTAACCGCTCTTTATTTCCAGGGCTGTAGTACCCCAGCTGAGCATTTTGTCTATTCGCCTCTGCGCCTGTGAGCGAAGTTTGGAGCGCGGGATATCACGTGTCTTTCTCACTGTCTCTATGATTCCGCCTCCTGCCGCCGCTATCTCGCCGTAGGTTTTCCCTTTCGCACGCATGGCGAATTCACGTTCTCTAGTACCGGCAAATATCAAATGCGTGTGCGGATCCACAAATCCGGGGACGATCGTTTTGCCAGAAACGTCAACGACCTCACAATCTGGTCCTTCTTCAACTGTACCGATCTGCTTGATTACCCCATCTTCTACGAGGATATCGGCTCCGACCACCAGGCCGACGTCCTTCATCTCGTCGCCGCGTTTGAACAATTTTCCTGAACTTGAGCAGGTGGCAATTCCGGCCGGGTTCTTAAGTATAAGCCTCACTTTGAATGCGCCCTGTATGTGACGTTAACAAATGCCGATACTGAAATGCTCGACGGACTTATAGAAGGCGCAGCAGCTACTGACTCGACTGACATCGCCCTATACGTTGGGAAGATAGGGGGCCTCGATGTTGATGTCGTCATTGACTTGACCGTCAGGTCGACCAGACCCTCAAGATGTGCGATCGCTTCAGCTTTTTCTCGTGCCAATATCACTGCCTTCTCTAGCGCCTCGGTTTCCAGTTTATCCTGATCCTTCGCGCGAAATTCAATACCGTTTATCGTAACACCCTCCACTGAAGTTACTTCTCCGAGTACATCGTTCAATTGATAGATAGGAACGGACAAAGACATCGAAGTAGATACCTGATAATACTCCGGGGTCACCTGATCCGGTTTCTTGTAGTCGAAGAAAGGCGTAACCGACAAATTGTCTGTTGTGAGTTTTGTCGTGTCGACGAGATTCTTAATAGAGTTTTGGAGAGCGTGATATCTATTCAGGTAAATCTTGAAAGCGTTAGTAGCCTGTTCTTGCCGGGCAATAATGCTCAGGTGGAACTCAGCGATGTCGGGTTTGGCAGAGACATCGGCGTTTGAAGAAACGGTTATTTCAGATTGCGCCCATGACATTGAAACTACGGCAAAAGTGACGAGAAGGAACACGAGTCTTCGCATAGCTTACCTCCAGTTTACATTATTTATCAAACAAACAGCGAAAATTCAAATGAATTTGTGGACCTTTTTCCGCTTGAGTATTCAGGAAGAATCAGGTAACTTTTTTCCATTCTTGAATTATGTTAGCAGAGCAATTGATGGATAGCCTTAGCTTATCGTGGCAAGCACGTCCCGGAACATAAAAACCACTTACCGTTTACTAAAAGAGGTAAAGCAATATGAAAACCTATTGGAAAACTAAGAGCGCCTTGCTCATCACGGTGGCGGTACTCATAGCGCCGGGTTTTGCCGGCGCACAGGAAAAACAGGAGTACAAAAACATTCAAGAGGCCCTGCAGGCGACCGTAACATTAATGGGCAAGTCCGGGCCGCGAAGTCTCAACTGGATCAACAATGGGAATAAGTATTCTTATATAACGACTAACGATTCCACGAAGCGTGAGGAGATACGCGACTTCGACCCTGGTACAGGGATGGATGAACTTGTCTTCGACGCCCAGGGTGTGACGTTCCCGGACACAAATGAGGCATTTTCTTACCGCTCATTCCAATGGGCACATGATTCGAAGCATATTCTCTTCGAGACAAATTTCAGAAAGATCTATCGAAGGTCGGGTATTTCCGACTACTACGTGTATTCACTGGCGAACAAGGAGCTGAAGGCTGCCGCAAAGAATGCGAGAACTGCCGAGCTGTCTCCCGATGGTTCCATGGTCGGTTACGAGAGGGGCGGGAACATGTTTATGTATGACTTTGTCTCAAAGACGGAAACGCAGCTGACGAACGATGCGACCAAAAATATTTTTAACGGGCATTACGACTGGGTATATGAAGAAGAATTCGGCCAGGCTCAGGCATGGAACTGGTCGCCCGACAGCAAATATATCGCATACTGGCAATTTGACGAAAGCGATGTGCCCATAATTCAGATTTCGAACTATGAAGGTCTCCACAATGAGTGGGAGAAGATACCAATACCTCAGGTCGGTGACCCGAATCCGCACGTCCGGATTGGCGTACTTGATGTGAATACGCACAAAAACATTTGGCTCGACCCGGGTGAAAAAGGCGATTACTACATCCCCAGAATATATTGGACCAGCGAACCCAACACGCTTGCGATGATTACACTAAATCGGGCTCAGGATGACATGAAGCTTTATTTCTTCAATGTGACGAACGGAAGCCGCCGGCTCGTCATGGAAGAGAAGAACAACACCTGGGTGGCCATCTTCAACTTCTACACTGATGTGAACGATATGATTTTCTTTCCCGAGAAAATCCACGAATTCTTCTGGGTCTCGGACAGGAGCGGGTATTATCAGATTTACAGGTACGGCTACGACGGCAAACTCATAAACAGGGTGACGAATGGCAACTGGGACGTCATCAAGGTGCTTCGCATTGACCCTGAGAAGAAACTCATCTACTACACCTCGGCGCAGGCGTCGCCGCTGGATGTCGAGCTGTATTCGATCAGCTTTGACGGCAAGCATGAAAAGCGACTGTCTGAGGCATTGGGCTATCACCAGTTTGACATGTCTCCCAATTGTCGGTACTACATCGATACGTATTCCAGCGTTAACCAACCGAGGCAGGTCGAACTCTGGAACACCGACGGCAAGATAGTTAAGAAGCTCGAAGCAAACGCCTCGGTCGAGAATTTTCTGCAAACCCACGAATATTCACCGTATGAACTATTTAGTTTCACTACCTCCGATTCCGTCAAACTCGATTGTTCGATGATAAAGCCTTTCAATTTCGACTCAACGAAGAAGTATCCGGTGATATTAGCAATCTACGGCGGACCCGAATCACATTCGGTTTACAACTCTTTCGCCTTTTTCGGCTGGGATCAATGGCTTGCTCAAAACGGGTATATCGTGGTGGACGTGAACAATAGAGGCACTGCAAACTATGGAAGTAACTTCGAGAAGATTCTGTACAAGAAACTGGGATACTGGGAAAGTAATGACTTCGTTCAGACTGCACGTTACCTCGAAACCCTGCCATACGTTGACTGCAGCAGGATGGCTATAATGGGAACGAGTTATGGCGGCTACAGCACCGTGTACACGATGCTTACACATCCGGGCGTGTTCAAAGTCGGAATCGCAAATTCCCCTGTCACCGATTGGCGCCTTTACGATGACATCTATACGGAACGATATATGGGACTTCTTTCTGACAACGAAGCAGGCTACATCAAGAGCGACTGCATGACATACGCCGACAGCCTGAGAGGGAAGTTGTTGGTCGTTCATTCCATGATGGATGATAATGTGCATCCGATAAACACGATGCAGCTTCTGACTGCGCTGACAAATGCAGGCAAGGATGTTGACTTGCGCATATTCCCGCCGGGAGCGCATGGTGCTGTGTACAATAATGCCAGCAGGTTGCTGCTGTACAGGATTTACAACGAATATCTGAACCTGTACCTAAAGGGAAACTGCAGCGGACTGGATTTGAATCAGTGACCCGTCGTCGGGCATCATGCAACTACGAGCCGCAGATTCCGGTATACATCACTGCGGCCCGACGATTTAGGAATGGACGGGTTGCAAAATGAGAATGCGAGCGAGGCACACAGCTCACGCCACCTCTGCTTCATTGCCTTTAGTAAGGGCGGTTAGTATATTTCTATGAAAGAAATCGATGCACGACATACTCGTTATAGACGATAACGCGATCAACAGGCAGTTGGCTGTTTATCTCTTGAAGAAAGGCGGCTACGAGGTTTATGAGGCTGAGTCGGGGCAGCAGGCCTTTGATTTCCTGAAGTCTCAAACTCCCGATGTTATTCTGCTCGACATCCAGCTGCCGGAGATGGACGGCATTGAAGTACTTAAGCGTATTCGGTCGGACAGCTCTACCAAGGACGTAACGGTCATCGCGCTCACTGCATATACGATGCGCGGAGACAAAGAGAAATTCGAAGCGGCGGGTTTCGACGGTTATTTGCCGAAACCTATCGAACCGAGGACCTTTGCCAAACAAATACTAGAGATCTACAGTTCTTGATGAAGGACCAGAGTTTTGAGGATCTCAAGACTCTTTTTGCGGCCGACTTGTCCGGTAAAATCATCGCTCTGAAGGCCGCGATAAGGGATGCAAATTGGGATGCCATAAGGACGATTTCGCACCAGATAAGTGGCGCCGCGACATCATTCGGCTATCCCGAGATCTCAATGCTGGCCTCGGAGTTGGAACGTTCGGTGGAGCAGAACAGTTTAGATTATTTGGCGGACTTAGTGAAAAAGATTTCCGATCTTTTTGTTCTTTGAAAATACGGCAGTCTCTTTTCCCGTCCGTGGCGGTTTCCTGCAAGAGTCAAATTCTGTTTCCCGGTTTAGCGGCAATCACATCATAAGAATTTGGGGATGAATTGGAATCGACGGGGATTCGGGAAGCTTTGAGCTGCGTGTCGCGGTTTTGCCGGTGCCGCGTTAAAAAATCGGTAAAAATGTAAATGCGAACTCTAATTACGCATTGGCTGCTTAATTAAAAACTAAGCAACCCGTTCATCCAGATGTTCTGTCTGTCGGCACTGGAATGGGCGTCGCCCAGGCAGGCTTTTCATTCTTCTGTTCTCAGTGGTAGAATGGAAATAGTCAGCTGAGATGGCTGGTCGTGATTCTGCTTCGCGAGTAGCGACCGGTGAAGTTCATGGTCGAAGCTATGCACGTAGACGTTCAAGGTATCCTATCTTCGGACCGGGGTTCGAATCCCCGCATCTCCACAAAAAATCGGGCCGGGGTTCTCCCTTGTGAACCGGAACGGTTTGCGAGGGATCCCTTCGGGAGAATCCCCGCATCTCCACAATATCGTTCAGCCGTCAGCGTTAAGCTCTCTGCAATCAAACCTGTTCGCCATTCCCAGGCTCACATGGAAATCCGTCATTCAATCCTTCCGCCATTCCTCAATTCCTACATTCTGTGCTTCTCTTTTCGCTTGCGTCCGCATCCCAGAGCGTGTCCCCTGGGTCTGCGACAAAAATATAAAACACATAGGCACATAGGGCACATTAACGAATAAATCTATGTTTTCTAATGTGCCTATGTGGTTAATCTATTGCTTTTTACAAATTTGTCGCACACCCGTGTCCCCTTTGCCGATTTTGATTTTTCGAATAGTATTCTATATTGAATATTAGTATGTGGACGAGGGAGAGGTTATCAGAGTTAATAAAGTCGAAGCTGGGCAACCGGCTGCTCGTTGTCGTCTCAAATCGTGAGCCTTATGTCCACGTGTTCGACGGCGATGAGATCAAGTACTTTGTCCCGCCCGGCGGGCTGGTTACTGCGCTCGAACCTATCATGAAGGCGAGTGGCGGGTACTGGGTCGCTCAAGCTTCTGGTGAAGCAGACAATCTCGTAGTCAACGATTCTAATGAAATCGGGTGCCCGCCCGAAACGCCGAATTTTACCCTCAAGCGTGTTTTCCTGACAAAAGAAGAAGAAACGGGTTTCTATTACAATTTTGCAAACGGTGGGCTGTGGCCGCTGTGCCACGTTGCGTATATCAGACCCAGCTTCGAAGCGGCAGACTACGCGATATACAAGAGAGTCCAGGAGAAGTATGCCGATGCGATCGCGGAAATCGTGGGTGACCGGCCAGCTTTCGTGTTTATCCAGGACTATCATTTCGCCAATCTTGCGCGGATACTGAAGGAGAGGGTGAAGAACGTCATCACCGCACAGTTCTGGCATATCCCCTGGCCGAACAGCGAAGTGGTCCGAATCTTACCTTTCAAAGAGGAAATCCTCGACGATCTCCTGTACAACGATCTCCTTGCATTTCAAGTCCAATATCACTTGATGAATTTTCTGGATACCGTCAACCGGTATCTAGAAGCGCGAGTCGAGTACGATGTCTCGCGGATAAGCAGAGGGGGAAGGACGACTCTCGTCCGTTCTTTTCCGATAGGCATTGACTTCGAACAGGTATCGACATTATCCTCCAGCCAGAAGATCATGGGTATGAGGGATGACTTCATAAAGAAATATCGATTGAAGGATAAAATCGTCGCTATCGGAGTCGACAGAATCGATTATACAAAGGGGATAGTCGAACGGTTTCATGCCGTCGACAGATTCCTTGAGAAGAATCCGCAATACATCGGGAAGTTTGTGTTTGTGCAGCTCGGCGCCCTGAGCAGGATGCATATTCCGGCGTACAGGGAACTGAATGATTCGTTAAACAATTTGATGGTGAGGATTAATGAGAAATATCAATCATCGGGCTGGAAGCCGATAATTTTCGCGCGAGCGAATCATTCGAAAGAAACCGTTACCGCCTGGAACGGTTTAGCAAACGTTTCGATGGTAACTTCGCTCCATGACGGTATGAATCTCGTGGCGAAGGAATTTGTCGCCGCGCGTAATGATTTTAGCGGTGCGCTGATCCTGAGTGAGTTCACAGGAGCCGCCAGGGAACTCGGGGACGCCGTTCTTGTGAACCCTTATTACATCGATGGCCTTGCCGATGCGGTAAAGACGGCAGTTGAGATGAGTCCCGAAGAGCAACAGAGGAGAATGACAAGGATGCGGGAAGCGGTGGAATACCAGAATGTTTACAGATGGGCGGCCAAGCTGCTAAGCGAGATCTTTAATTTTGAGTTCGTAGAGTATGATACTGAGACTGTCAATAGTTGAACGGCTGATTGTCCCTCTGGCGATAATCGCTGCCGCTCTTCTTGTGGGCGTCTTCTTCAGGAACGTCGTCTTCTCTTATCTGCAGAAGCTGGCGAAGCGGACGAAATGGCGCTTCGATGATGTGGTGATTGAAGCAACCCGCAGCTCCGTCATACTATGGTCTCTGGCTGCCGGCCTTTACGTCCTTATAGAGACGCAGGGACTCTCGAAAAACATCGCTGAAATTTCTTCCAAAGCTCTCGGAGTCCTGGTCATCTTCTCCGTCACCGTGGTCGTCTCCAACATCGGTACGGAGATGGTCGAATATTACAAGTCTGTAATAACAGGCCTTGCCTCCGCTACCAGTCTCTTGAAAAATATCATAAGAGGGACGGTCTATTCGGTCGGAATTCTGATTATCCTGGATGATCTTCATATATCCATTGCACCGCTCCTCACCGCGCTCGGTGTCGGAGGCCTGGCCATAGGATTGGGATTGCAGGAGACGCTGTCGAATTTCTTCTCTGGGCTCCAAATACTAGCTGCGCGTCAGATACAGGTCGGCAATTACGTTCGGCTCAGCACGGCGGATGAAGGCTACGTCGAGGACCTGAACTGGAGGGCTACAGTTATTCGGACGTTGTCAGGAAATCACGTGATTGTTCCGAACAAGAACATCGCAAATCTGATTGTGACAAATTACGAGAGGCCACTGCCCGAAATCTCAGTGTCGATGAACGTCGGAGTGGAATATTCGAGCGATCTTGAAAAGGTGGAGGTGGTCACGGTTGAAGTTGCGCGCGATATCCAAAGAACGGTGACGGGTGCAAAGAGAGACTTCGAACCATTCATTCGCTATAACCAGTTCGGCGATTCATCGATAGACTTTTCAGTGATTATGCGCGGCAACAGCTACGTAGATCAATACCTGATAAAGCACGAGTTCATAAAGAGACTGAAGGCGAGATACGACAAGGAAGAAATATCTATACCATTCCCGGCGCGCACGGTGTATATGAGCAAAGGAGATACCTGAAATGGAGAATACTCCTTTTGAATTCAAATCTAGGCTGGTCCTCACTGAGCTTCTGGGACGCAGGGCCGCGACGTTGCCCGAATTGGTGGAAGGCATAAGATCCGTCCCTCTTTCGTCGATTTATCACCACACCCACCGGTTTCTCCAGCAGCATCACTTTCTCTCCCCGGAACCGCCGAATGATTTTGCCTACTGGGTCACCAACATGTTGAACGACGAAATTGCCGGCGAGAAACTCGCAAGTATCGATGTGATGCAATTTCTCAAGCTGTCCGATCTTAGGCAGCGATTCCTGACTCTCCTGGAAGATTATCTGAGGACGGCTAACAATGTGAACAGACAGTCTCCCGAGGGAGAGGAATTTCACTTTATGAGCTCTCGGATCTTTGTGGTGCCGACAGGAAAGATTGCAAGAACTGTGGAAGAGTTCAGGGAGGTACTCAAAGCCGTAAGCATACACTCGATTTATTTCCACATGTTTGAGGCCAAGCTTCGCTTAGAGAAAGGCGACAACGATTTTTCAATCTGGCTTCGCTCAGCCGGTAAAGAAAGAGAAGCGGAACAAATATCGCGGTTGGATCCGTACACATTCACCCTGGAAGGACTCAGGGAAAGACTCTTAAAGATCATCAACAATGGCACAAGTTAAAGATTATGCAGATATCGTAGGCGAATCCGTCATCGATGAGTTGTATGCGATCGGTGACAAGGCGCACGACATGAAAATACAGCATGTCAACTCCACTGCCGTAGGCGGCGGGGTTGCAGAGATTCTGACCCGTCTGGTCCCCATGATGAATGAGCTCGGTGTGCAAGCCAGATGGGATGTGATAAAAGGCGGAGAAAAGTTTTTCACGATCACGAAGAAGATGCACAACGCGCTTCACGGTGTTCCGGAGACTTTCAGCGACGGCGACTGGGCGCACTTCATGGAGGTCGACAGGGAAAACGCACGCTCGATGAATTTTGACAACAATGTTGTTTTCATTCATGACCCGCAGCCAATCGGCTTGGTGGAACAGAGGGAACACCTTGACAACAAATGGGTATGGCGATGCCACATAGATTTTTCGGAGCCAAGAGAAAATGTGTGGCTCTTCCTGAAGGATTTCATAGAACGTTTTGACGGCGCAATCTTTTCCGCTCCGGCTTTTAGCAGGCCGCTCAAGACGAAACAGTTTCTGATATCCCCTTCAATAGATCCGCTCAGCGACAAGAACAAAGACCTGACTGACGATTTCGTTGAAAGCATGTTCGAGAGATTTGGTATCGACCGAAAGCGCCCCGTCGTAACGCAGATCTCCCGGTTCGATTATCTAAAAGATCCTGTTGGTGTAATCAAAGCTTACAAGCTGGTAAAGCGCTATATCGATTGTCAGCTTGTGCTTGCGGGCGGTGGCGCGACCGATGATCCGGAAGGTGAGAAAGTGCTGAGTGAAGTAAGAGAGGCGGCCGATGGCGACAAAGACATATTCGTTCTGCTGCTCCCACCGTCGAGCGATGTGGAAATAAACGCTTTGCAAAGGGGATCGACCGTCGTATTACAGAAGTCACTGAGAGAAGGCTTCGGATTAACGGTAGCTGAGGCAATGTGGAAAACCAGACCGGTAATAGCATCGGCGGTCGGCGGAATACCGCTGCAAATCAAACACAAGTACAACGGCATCTTAACGCACAGCGTAGAAGGCACGGCCTATTGGATCAAGCAGTTGATCAACGAACCGAATTACGCGCGTGAGCTGGCTAGAAACGGCAAGGAACACATACGACAGAATTTCCTGATAACACGGCATCTGCGTGACTACCTTCTCCTCTCCTTGTCCCTCTTCCACGACAAAGATATAGTCTACCTTTAGCTTGGATTCCGTGCCATTGAAATTCAGCGCTGAGTTGTTGCTTCGACGTGTCGCTCAGCTGGAATCTATGGGAAAACTCCCATCCTTCTTCTTCGATTTTGATGGGACATTGACGAACATTGCCCGCGCACCTGAAGATGTCAAGTTGAAGAAAGTCGTCAGGTCCATACTCGAGGAGCTTGCAGAGCGGTTTGCCGTCGGCGTCATAAGCGGCAGAAAGATGAATCAGCTCAAAAGGCTCGTCGGGGTCAAAGATATCTTTTATTCTGGGAATCATGGCGTTGAAATAGAAGGAGCGAATTTCAAATTTGTCGAACCCAGGTCTGCCAGATCATCGACTTACATCACATCACTGGCAAAGGACATGGAGCGGAAGCTTCATCGTTTCGGTGCGCACGTAAATTCGAAGAATTACTCATTGTCGGTTCATTACCGAATCGTAGATCCTCGAATGCTTAAGGGACTCATGTCCGAAGTTGAGAGAATCTTAAAGGCACCGCTTCGCCAGGGGAGGATCGATGTCTTTCATGGCAAAAAAGTCGTTGAGATAAAGGCTCCGGTAGACTGGGACAAAGGCAAAGCGATCCAGCTGATTATAGAAAAGAAGATTAAAAACGGAGTGCCGGTCTTCTTTGGGGATGATACGACTGACGAATACGGATTCAAGAAAGTGAATAGTATTGGAGGAATGAGCGTATTTGTCGGTAAGAAGGGTCGGCAGACTGCGGCAAAGTATCGCGTTTCTTCCCCGGCCGATTTGACGGGGGAACTGGCGAAGTTTCTATTCGATTTGGAGTAGGTCCAACAACCGTAACCCTATAAGTCGAAGTGGGGCACGAATCCGTAGATGTATGGATAAGTGCGACCCACAGGTGAAGTGAGTCTGACTTTGAAATCCTTAGATCCAGTCTTGAGGTTCCTATAGGGAAGCGGTGCTTTGGGTCCCGGAACCAAGCCACAATAAAAAAGTCCCGCTCTCGCGGGACTTTTTTACCTTTGAATTTTTACTTCTGACCTCGTTTAGTACATGTCACCCATTGGAGGTGTCGGCATCGCCGGCTTATCCTTCTCGGGTTTTTCGCATACGAGAGCTTCTGTTGTGAGAAGCAAGCTTGCCACGCTGGCTGCATTCTGCAGCGCGGTGCGAGTGACCTTTGTCGGATCGATGACACCGGCCTTCAGCAGGTTTTCATAGATCTCAGTCTGTGCGTTGAAGCCGAAATCGTCTTTTCCGTCTCTGACTTTCTGCAAAACAACTGAGCCTTCGAGTCCGGCATTGTTGACAATCCATCTCAATGGCTCTTCAAGAGACTTCTTTATGATTTCCACGCCAATCTTTTGATCTGCGTTTTCGGTCTTCACAGAATCGAGCTGGCTAATCGCTCGGACAAGTGCGACTCCGCCGCCGGGGACGATGCCTTCTTCAACTGCTGCTCGGGTTGCATGCAGAGCGTCTTCGACGCGGGCCTTCTTCTCTTTCATCTCGACTTCGGTTGTTGCACCGATCTTCAATACCGCAACGCCGCCCGACAATTTCGCAAGCCGCTCCTGCAGCTTTTCGCGATCATAGTCGGATGTCGTCTTTTCGATCTGTGCTTTGATCTCATTGATGCGGCGCTTGATATCATCCTTTGAACCTGCGCCTTCTACGATTGTAGTGTTGTCCTTGTCCACGGTCACCTTCTTTGCAGTACCGAGGAAGGAAAGCTGGGTATTCTCAAGCTTGAAGCCTTTCTCTTCGGAGATAACCTGTCCGCCGGTGAGGACTGCGATGTCTTCCAGCATGGCTTTTCTTCTGTCACCGAATCCAGGAGCCTTTACGGCAACGGCCTTCAGTGTGCCTCTGATCTTGTTGACAACCAGGGTCGCAAGCGCTTCGCCTTCAATGTCTTCGGCGAGTATGACGACCGACCGTCCGGCCTGTGCTACCTTCTCTAGAATCGGAAGGAGGTCCTTCATGGCGGAGATCTTCTTGTCGTGGATCAGGATATAAGGATCCTCCATATCTGCTTCCATCGACTCGGTGTCGGTGACGAAGTAAGGGGAGAGGTAGCCGCGGTCGAACTGCATACCTTCGACGACTTCCATCGTTGTATCGGTACCCTTAGCTTCTTCGACAGTGATAACGCCGTCTTTCCCGACTTTGTCCATCGCGCTGGCGATGAGCTCGCCTATTTCATTGTCGTTGTTCGCGGAAATCGTGCCGACCTGGGCGATCTCCTTCTTGTCCGTGACTTCGCGGCTCTGCTTCTTCAGTCCGTCAACGACTTTCTCAACCGCAAGGTCGATTCCGCGCTTGAGGTCCATCGGATTTGCACCCGCTGTCACGTTCTTCAAACCTTCGCGGAAAATCGCCTGGGCAAGGACTGTTGCCGTGGTTGTACCGTCGCCTGCGACGTCAGAAGTCTTAGAGGCGACCTCACGAACCATCTGCGCGCCCATGTTTTCCATTGTATCTTCTAGTTCAATTTCTTTCGCTACGGTGACTCCGTCCTTTGTTACTGTCGGTGCACCGAACTTCTTGTCGATAATTACGTTCCGGCCGCGAGGTCCAAGAGTGACCTTCACTGCGTCTGCGAGGGTGTCGACACCCCGCTTCAGAGCCGAACGTGCATCAGGACCAAATTGGATTATCTTTGCTGCCATTATTTCATGCTCCTTTCAATTATAGAATTGCAAAAATGTCGCTTTCGCGCATGATAAGATATTCCGTCCCCTCGTAGCTGACTTCGGTCCCGGAATATTTCCCATAAAGAATTATGTCTCCTACTTTGACTTCGGGTGGAACTTTCTTTCCATCGTCCGTCACTCTTCCCGGTCCCACTGCAACAATCTCACCCTGCTGTGGACGTTCCTTCGCGGTGTCCGGTACGTAGAGGCCACCTTTCGTCTTCTCTTCGGCCTCGAGCGGTCTCACAACTACTCGATCTGCCAACGGCTTAATCTTCATATCGTTTATCCTCCTTTTTGTTTGACCAACGTAAGGAAATGAATTTTTCTTAGCACTTAGTGTTTGCGAGTGCCAATTTACTCGCCGCTCGTTTTAAAGTCAAGCACTCAGGAATAGTGAGTGCCAAAAAGGGTCAGCTGCAATATTTGTAGATTAGCGGATGACACCTGCGGTCGTCGGATTCTGCAAAATAGACGGCAACATGCCACTGAATTTTGCGGAGAATTGACCTATTCCACTAAGCTACACTCTCTAATGCGAGATTTTACCTGTTTAGTTCGGCACACCTCTTGCGTTAAACCGCCCAGTGGGACGCCAAAAGTGTCCTTCAAATCTTGAACGTTCATAGAAATTCTGGGATTTTGTCCAGTTAATGAGCAGCCCAGATCATAGTCCTCACATTCAAAGGGAGGAAGATGCGATGCCAGAATTCTTGGCTCGGAAAGTGGTGCTGTCTACTGAGTTTTTTGTGACGGAAGAATGTAACGGATGCGGGTTATGCAAAAATATCGCTCCCGACTTCTTCGACTACGTGGATTACGCTTACTACTACTACATATCGCGTCAGCCGGTAACTGAATCAGAAGTCGCACTGATAAGAGAGGCGGCGGCCATTTGTACGGTCGATGCAATACGTGAAATCACAAAGCCGCATTGATGAAAGGACCATTTCATGTTTCAAATAATTAGCAAAGAAATCCCTGCTAAATCTATAACCAAATTTGTAATTCAGGCTCCATACGTGGCACGGAAGCACAAAGCCGGTAACTTCGTGATCATAAGAGTAAATGATCATGGAGAACGAATACCGTTGACGATAGTGGATTCCGATCCGACTGCGGGAACCATAACCATAATGGTTCAGACGATAGGAAAGACGACAAAACTTCTCAGCACCATGAACGCGGGCGACTATCTACTCGACGTTGCGGGTCCACTCGGCAATGCGACTCCGATCCACAGCTTCGGAACTGTCGTTTGCATCGGCGGTGGTGTAGGGACAGCGGAAGTATATCCCATAGCGCGTGCCCTGAAGGGCGCAGCGAATAAACTCATAACAATCGTCGGTGCAAGGTCAAAGGACCTTGTGATTCTCGAGAATGAGCTGCGCGGTATTTCGGATGAGTTTTTCGTCACGACGGACGACGGTTCTTACGGGATGAAAGGATTGGTTACCGGAGCGCTTGGCGAGTACTTGAAGAGGGATGCGGGTGTGAAGGCGGTATATGCAATAGGGCCGATAATAATGATGAAGGCTGTTTCCGATTTCACGAGGCCGAAAGGGATTAAGACTTTTGTCAGCCTCAACCCCATCATGATGGACGGAACGGGGATGTGCGGCGCCTGCAGAGTTACGATTGGCAGCGAAACAAAATTTGCATGCGTTGACGGTCCGGAATTTGACGGACATCTAGTTGACTTCGACGAACTAATCACAAGGAACAGAACATACATGGATCTGGAGAAGCAGTCTCTTGAACGGTTTGACAAGGAATTGGCTGCGCACAAATGCGCTTCGCACGCGAAGGAGGCAGCCAATGCCTAATACATTGAAACCTTCCGAGAGAATGAAAATACCGCGGCAGACTCCAATCGAGCAGGAGCCGGAAGTTCGCAAGCACAATTTCGAAGAAGTCTCGTTCGGTCTGGATGAAAGCCTGGTCTCGCAAGAGATGTTGCGGTGTATCGATTGCAAAGAGCCGTATTGCGTAAAGGGTTGTCCCGTCGGGATCGACATCCCCGGTTTCATAAAGCTGATTGTTGAGAAGGACTATCTGGGTGCTGCAAAGAAAATAAAAGAGAAAAACTATCTGCCGGCCATCACGGGAAGAGTCTGCCCTCAAGAAACGCAGTGCGAGGCTGTTTGTCCGATCGGGAAGAAGCATCAACCCGTTGCAATAGGCAAGCTTGAACGTTTCGTGGCAGACTACGAAAGGCTGCACAACTCTTCCGACGGATTTGTGGTGAAGGAGAAGAGGAAAGAGAAAGTTGCGATTGTCGGGACGGGGCCTGCGGGCCTCACTTGTGCGGCAGAGCTGGCGAAACTAGGGTACAACGTGACTATGTTTGAGGCGCTGCATGCTGCGGGCGGCGTCCTGAGATATGGGATCCCTGAATTCCGACTCCCCAAATCAATACTCGATTCGGAGATAGAGAACGTCAAGAAGCTCGGCGTGGAGATCATTACCAATTTCGTGATCGGCAGGACAGCTACTGTCGACGAGCTAATGGACGATCTCGGCTTTGACGCCGTGTTCCTCGGAACCGGCGCAGGAACGCCGACGTTTCTCGGCATACCGGGAGAAAATCTCCCCGGAGTCTTTTCAGCAAGCGAGTTCCTTACACGCGTTAATTTCATGAGCGGATACAAATTCCCAGAATACGATACTCCTGTCAAAATCGGGAGAAGAGTCGCAGTAATCGGAGGCGGTAACACGGCCATGGATGCGGTACGTACGGCAAACCGTCTCGGTACGGAGAAGGCCTATCTTGTTTACCGCAGAAGCAGGGAGGAAATGCCCGCCCGTGAAGAGGAGGTCAAACACGCTGAGGAGGAAGGTGTAGAGTTCCACATACTCACAAATCCAATTAGGATCATCTCCGGTGAAAACAAGTGGGTGAAAGCCATGGAATGCACGAAAATGCAGCTTGGTGATCCTGACGATTCCGGCAGAAGAAGGCCGGTTGTAATTCCCGACTCCAACTTCATTATGGACGTCGACACCGTCATCCTTGCAATTGGCCAAAAACCCAACCCGATATTGCAGGCGACCACCCCCGGCCTGAACATGTCGAAACGGGGTACCGTAGTCGTAGATGAAAACTGCAAGACGAGCCGTGAAGGAGTCTTTGCAGGTGGTGATCTCTCACGCGGCGGAGCGACCGTGATCCTCGCAATGGAAGATGGTCAAAGATCCGCGGCGGCAATTCACAATTATTTAGAAGTCAAAAGTCAGAAAGCAAAAGTCAAGACAACTGTCAGTCTGGCTTAAGCCTTCTTACCTTTGAATTTTGAGGCCTGAAGATGAACATCGGCATTCCTAATGAGCAGCTGAAGCATGAGAACCGTGTGACGCTGACTCCGGCGGCGGTGGCGACACTGGTACAACTTGGTCACTCCGTATATGTCGAGTCGGGAGCCGGAAAATCGAGCCGATTCGGAGACGAAGTATACCTGAACGCAGGCGGCACGGTAGTTTATAGCAAGGAGGAAGTATACAGGCGGTGTGAGATTGTCTGTGCAGTTGAGCCGCCTTCACTCCAGGAAGTCGCGATGATGGAATCGGGACAGACGGTCCTGAGTTTTCTGAATCTTCCAGTTGCACGCCCTCAGCTTGTCGACGCATTAATAGAAAAGAGAGCAAATACTGCGGGGTATGAACTGATCGAGACCGAAGACGGGGATCACCCGGTGATTCATTCAATGAGTGAGATCGCGGGGCAGTTGTCGATTTTCATCGCTGCTCGTCACCTCGAGACGGGGGATCATGGACGCGGAATAATCCTCGGCGGGATTGCGGGTGTCGCCCCCGCGGCGGTTGTAGTCATCGGAGCCGGAATCGTCGGCACTGAAGCGGCAAGGACTGCAGCTGGGCTTGGTGCGCAGGTAATAGTTCTCGACTCGGACCTGAGGCGCTTGCGGAACGTCGATCGGCTGCTTCTTAAGCGCGTGACGACGGTATTGGCGACTCCGGTCAGCATTCGCAAGAGTGTTGCATATGCTGACGTGCTCATCGGGGCGGTATTCATGCGCGGTGAGCGTGCGCCGCATGTCGTTACCGAGGAAATGGTGAAGTCCATGAAACCCGGAGCGGTAATTGTCGATATATCGATCGACCAGGGAGGCTGCGTCGAGACCAGCAGGCCGACGACCATCCAAGATCCCTCATTTAGTATTCATGATGTGATTCACTATTGTGTCCCTAACATCACGGCGACCGTCGCGCGGACCGCAACTTATGCGTTGACAAATGCAATACTCCCCTACATAATCAGAATTGCGGACAAGGGGATTGTTCAGGCACTGAAAGAAGATCCGGGTCTTGCCAGGAGCTTCTTCACCTTCGGCGGATTCTGCACTCAGAAGATGGCCAAGACGATATTTGGTAAGCAGTACTCACCCATTGAATCGTTGCTCAGCTGATGGCCTGGATAGACACATACAGAAACAAGGTGACCTCAGCGTGTGATGCGGTTAAGTTAATCGGGTCCGGTGACCGGATCTACGTGCATCCCGGCTGTGCCGTTCCTGAAGTCCTTGTCGATGCAATGGTAGACAGGGCGAATGAGCTTGAGGGCTGCGAAGTTATTCATATCCTGTCTCTCGGGAAGGCTAAATACTCGCAGCCCGAAATGGCCCCGCACTTTCACCACACCGCCTTATTCATCGGACCTAATACGAGGGAGGCGGTCAATCAGGGGAGGGCCGACTTCGTCCCGGTCTTTCTTTCGGAGATACCCCGCTTGTTCTATTCGGGAGAGATAGAAATCGATGTCGCACTTATCCAGGTGTCGCCGCCGGACGAGCACGGTTTCTGCAGCTTCGGGGTCGGAGTGGAAACCACTAAGGCGGCGACTGAAGTTGCGCGAACAGTAATTGCTCAGGTCAACCCCAACATGCCTCGTGCGCTGGGAGATAGTTTCATCCACGTCAGCAAGATTGACAAGGTAGTTGAAACGGATGTTCCGATAATGGAGCTTCCTCAGGTTGAACCCGACACGTCCGAGGAGGATCTTGAGGTTTACCGAAAGATCGGACAGAATGTTGCCGGTTTGATCGAGAATGGATCGACATTGCAGCTGGGCATCGGCAAAATACCGGATGCAGTGCTTATGTCGCTCGGCGGGAAGAAGGATTTGGGTATTCATTCTGAGATGTTTTCTGACGGAGTCATTAAGCTCGTGGAAAGCGGAGTTATAACGAACGAGAAGAAGTCGCTCCATCCCGGAAAGATGGTCGCCAGCTTCGTGCTCGGAAGCAGGACGCTCTTCGATTTCATACACAACAATCCGATTGCCGAGTTTCATCCCTCACATTATGTTAATGATCCCTTCATTATCAGCCAGAATAAGAAAATGGTTGCGATAAACTCCGCGCTGCAAATCGACCTCACCGGACAGGTATGTGCGGATTCAATCGGGTACAAATTCTACAGCGGCTTTGGAGGACAGGTGGACTTCATCCGTGGCGCAGCGAGATCGGAAGGAGGAAAGCCGATAGTTGCCCTCCCTTCCACTGCAAAGGACGATTCCGTATCGAGGATAACTCTTCACCTGGCCGAAGGAGCGGGGGTAACGACGTCGAGAGGAGACGTTCACTACGTCGCCACCGAATTCGGTGTAGTTAATCTGCACGGAAGGAGAATCAGTGAGAGAGTAAGGTCGCTCATCGGGATTGCTCACCCTAAGTTCAGGGACGAGTTGACCAAACTCGCAAAGGAGAGACATTGGATTTAGAGAAAGAATTCTGTCACCGGGCATGCGTAACGTCGATCGAGATATGGCCGGATATTCTGTTTACAAATTTTTTTGAGGCAAAACTACCCCTACTGGTGTGGATTTTGGCGATAGGAGAACAGTATGACAACTGGAAAATTAATGAAGATTGGAGATGTCGCGAAGAAACTTGGCGTCGCGGTATCGACCGTTCGCAAATATGAAGCCGCCGGAGTTGTGCTGCCCGTACGAACATTCGGCAGGCACAGACTTTTTTCTGAGGACGACCTGTTTTGGCTGGCTTGTGTGCGGGACATGATAACTCATAGAGGGATGACTCTGGAGGCGATTAAGAGAATGGTCTCCATGATCCCGTGCTGGGAGTTGCGGAAATGTCACATTGACGATAGACTGAAGTGTCCCGCTTACACAGAGGATTCTATGCCATGCTGGCTTTTAACGGGGACAAGGTCCGATTGTTCCATTGCCGACTGCCGGACATGCATAGTGTACAAGAGGGTGACCCATTGCGAGAACATGAAGATGCTCATCACTGAGCTGGTCTATTCGAAGGATTAAGAAAAAGTGCCGATGTAGATCGCTTGATTGCCAGGTTTGGACGTGTCACTTGGATCCGTTCAAAGTTGTCTTTCCCACCTATTACCTTTGAGGGGCTCGAAAAATATTTCTCAAATGAAGACCAGGTCGAAGTCTTTAAGGATCGCGGACAGTAATTGTTGATACTGTCCGCTTCCAATTCATGCTCGATCCTGATTCTTCCTATCACGCCGACGCGATCATGAACATCACGGGACACTCGACCTGGCGACGAGTCTCTGGCCAATTAGTTCCGGCGGCTTAGTCGACGCCAAATGAAACCTTGAAGAGAATGCTCCTTGGGCTTCCGAAGTTCGCGCCGTTAAAGAATGCGCCGTTCAGCAGGTATTGGTGGTTCAGTATATTGGCAACGTACAGCTCCGGCCTCAAGCTGAACCCACTCAGGTAGAAAGTCTTGCCAATCGAGCCGTCGAAGATCAGATGCGGGGGGACGTGTCCGTTTATCTGTCCGTTGGTAAGGCCGCTGCCGTAGCTTCCTATCAGGTTTGCAAAGTATCCGGATCGGTCGTAGTTCAAGCCGATGGAATAAGTGATTCTCTGATCATGATCCAAATCGAAAGCTGTGGTCGGTGGGAGGGCAGGGAGGAAACCACCGGTTGTCGCGCCGACGCCCTGAGCATGGCTAACGGCTATGTTGAAGTATCCGCTGAACGGCCCAACTGGTTTATAATTCACCCCGAGCTCGACGCCTCTCACAAAAATTTGCTGGATGTTAATCGCGGTTTGGATGTTCGTGCCCGGTATGGTGTTATTATCCATTCCCGGATTTTCCTGTGTGTAGTATCCTTCGAGTTTGGCCGACATCGACCTTGTGAAGTAGTGTGATATGCCGACTTCAAAATAATCTCCTCTTACCGGAAGAGTGATCTGGGAGACGGTACCCGACGCTCCGGTTATTTCGCGCAGCTGCTCTGTAAGGACGGGCACGAAAAGGCGTCCGTAGTACCCGTATATTCTTGTCGACAGACTCGGTATATACATGAGCTTGACCTTCGGTGACACTTGCGATTCAGTTCCGATTCCTTGTGCATAATGTTGGTCGAATCTAACCCCTGCGTCCACCTCAACAATCGGGATTGGCTGGTAAGTAGTTTGTACATACGCCCCAAGGTCGTAGCCCTGTAGAGTTTGTATTGACTGCGGACCGCGAGTATTGGCATTGAACGAGCTGAAGTTCTCATTGCCCTTAGTATAGTAGTAAGATGCTCCAGCCCTCAGGGAAAGCTCATTGCCTTCAGGGAACGCGACACTCGATTTTGCACCATAGACATTGAACAGTCTGTCTTCTCTGATGTTATATGGAATCGAGTCTCCGGCGAAAAAGAAAGATGGGACATCGTTGCTTCCAGGCGTGTAAGTCCCGCTCCCCTGTCTGTGGCTTAGGGCAAAGACAAACTGTCCGTTACCTCCTTCATTGCCGAACGCGTGACGGTAAATGAGATTTTGGAATCCGTCGGCAAATGTTTCGTTGTCGTTTTTGGTGATTCCACCGGTGGAATCATACGGGACCTGAAATTTGGAGCCGCCCTGATCGAGGTCGAGAGAGATAATATTGTTCGGTGAGAAAATGTACTGTACTTTTCCGAAGCCGAATAAGTCCTGCCCGTGATCATGGAAGACCGCCGGGGTGGGTGTGTCGATTCTCCTGTCCGTTATCTTCCTCGAGCCTGCAAAGAAATATGAGAAGTTGCCCGTGTGGGCGGCGAGGGAGAGCGACTGACCGGATGAGTTGAAACTGCCGTAGTAGTCGGAGACATGGGCGCTGAAATCCCTGGAAGGTATCTTCGTCCTAACGTCGATTACCGAAAGAGCATCGGAGTATTCTGCGGGCAGGTCGCCGACAAGGAAGGAAATGCGGTCCACTACGCGCGGGTCGAACAGCTCAGTCATGCCTTCGCTCATGGTCTCGGGAATCGGGATACCGTCCACATAGTAAGAGTATTCTGCATGTTGTCCCTGTATGTGAACTTCTCCCGTCGGAGCCTGTACCGCTCCCGGCACGCTCTGCTGGATGATTGCCGAAGGCGTGCTCATCGGAGATGCATGGTACGTGCTCGTTTGGAAAACCGGAGCCGTCAGAATGAGCTGCAGGTCGTTATTGGCTGATGCAGCCTTATGCGCATTGGCGGTTACGGTCACGCCTTCCATTTGTATGTCCGTCGGTTCCAGTGTGAAGTCGATTTTATTGTTGCCCGCGACGAGCACTGTATCCGACTCTTCTTTCCTGAACCCGACATTGTAGGCAACGACCTTATAACGGCCGGGGATGATGTTCTTTATTTCGTAGTGTCCGAACTCATTGCCGACGGTCCCTGTGATGACCTTCTCTCCCTTCATAACTGCAATGTCGGCGTATGCGACAGGCTGCCCGTCAGTCTTTTCGACGATCTTACCTCTCATTGTTGCCCTATCATAGAGTACGGGCGTAGCCTGCGCAAGAACGATCCCCTGAATAGATGAAAATATGATTATAGATAGCACAATTGTCCTAAGCATATACACTTCTCCTTCTCGAGTGCGATTAAAGATGAATTGTCAGGAATTAACTTGTGGAGTTATGCCTGAGGGGGGGCGCGGGCGGAGAAGTCTTGAAGAGAGATGAAGGGGGGCTCAGTGTTTCTCTCTATGCGAATGAACGTTACATTCGTGGAAGGGATGTAGAGCTGTGAAGTGGCTGTCGGTCCATGGGTAGACTGTGCGAAGTAGTGTGCCGGACAGACGAATTGGCCGTCTTCAGTGTCAAGGTTATGGGTTATGCTGTCGAGCGAGGAGATGCGCAGCCTGCCACCAAGAGGTACGAAATCCTTGTGAGCTAATTCGAAGGTGGAAATGATTACGAGGTAGACTAGTAGAAGGCTCTTGGCGACTGCCTTTTGTCTTTTCAGTAACATCCGCTATTTACGCTCGTTTTGAACCCATGTTAATACTAAAGACAGAAGAATGATCATATTGGTTCCCTGGCTGGATCTTAAAAAATTTTCATTCGACCAATGATTAGGAAATCAGACTTTCTGCAAGGCCTGGCTTAGATCTGCCGTCAGGTCGTCGATGTCTTCGACGCCTACAGACAGTCTTATCAACGTGTCTTCCAGACCTGACTTTAGCCTGACCTCGCGCGGCAGGGAAGCATGGGTCATCGTGGCGGGATGCTCAATCAGAGATTCGACGCCTCCCAGGCTTTCTGCCAATGTGAAGACTTTCGTGAGAGTGGTTAAGCGCTTGGCTGCTTCGATGTCGTCATTCTTGAGCGTGAAGGATAACATCCCACCGAAGTCGCTCATTTGCTTCTTTGCGACATCGTGGTTGGGGTGGGTCTTGAAACCCGGATAATTCACATGCTTTACTTTTGGGTGGGACGCGAGAAACTCGGCTGTTCTCCGGGCATTTTCACAATGGCGCTGCATCCGAAGATGCAAGGTCTTTGTTCCGCGGAGAGCGAGGAAACAATCAAAGGGACCCGGCGTAGCGCCGCTCGACTTCTGGATGAAGTGAAGTGTTTCCGCCAATTCGGCATTGTTCGTAATAGCCGCGCCAAGGATTACGTCGGAATGTCCTCCGATGTACTTCGTTGCACTGTGTACCACTATGTCTGCGCCAAGCGAAAGTGGCGTTTGAAGATATGGCGTCGCAAATGTGTTGTCTACTACGGATAAGGCGCCGGCTTGTTTTGCGAGCCGGGTGACGCCCTCTATGTCCACGATCCTAAGGAGCGGATTCGTCGGGGTTTCTATCCAAATGAGTTTCGTGTTCGGCTTGAGTGCTGCCTTGACATTTGCGAGTTCGCTCATATCTATGAAATCGAAACTCAGACCGAATTGCTCAAACACCTTGACGAATATCCGGTAAGTGCCGCCGTAGAGGTCGTTGCCTGCTACCACGTGGTCTCCCGCCCTTAACAGCTTAACTACCGCGTCTATCGCACCCATTCCAGAAGCGAATGCAGCGCAGTGCTGGGCCCCCTCCAGCGCAGCGAGATTCATCTCAAGTGCGGTGCGCGTTGGGTTTCCTGCTCTTGAATAGTCGTAACCTTTGTGAACGGCCGGCTCCGATTGAGCGAACGTGGAAGTCTGATAAATTGGCGTCATGACAGCGCCGGTAGCGCTGTCGGGTTCCTGTCCGGCGTGAATTGCGAGCGTTGCGAATTTCATTATTTCTCCGAGTTTTCCGCTGAGCGTTCTTTTATCGAATAAATTAAATCTGATTTCGTAATAATATCCATCGATCCGTCGTTTCGTTCGACGATTATAGCGGTAATTTCCTGGTCAAGTGTTCTGTAAAGGTTCTCTATTGACGTCTTCTCATTTACAACCGGAAACGGTTTGTCGATGAATTCCATCACTCTCTGCTCTCTCAGCTCCGGATTCGACACCAGAGTCGAGAGGACCTTGTTCTCCGTGAGGCTGCCGATGATCTTCCCGTCTTCCATCACCGGAAGCTGGGAGATATCGTTCTCCTGCATGAGATCAATGGCCTGCATGAGGGTTGCCTCTGTGCTGACCGTTACGAGCGCGTGTTTGGCACGTTTGCCTTCGGTCACATTTCCTGCCGTCAGCTTCAATCTTGGTTCCAGGTAACGGTTATCCTTCATCCAGGTATCGTTGAATAGCTTTGAGAGGTACCGCGAGCCATGGTCGGGAATGATAACGACGACGATATCGGTTTCCTTAAGGCCGCCGACAATCTTCAGCGCCGCGTGAATTGCCGAGCCGGCAGATCCGCCCGCAAATATGCCCTCCTTCTTGGCGAGCTGCCTTGCAGCAAGGAAGGAGTCCTTGTCGGATACCGTGATTACCTGGTCGATGTCGCTGAAATCCATTATCTTCGGCATCGAATCTTGTCCGATCCCCTCGACCTTGTAAGGGTGACTTTCCGGCGTCTTCCCGGTCGCGAAATACTCCGCATATATGCTTCCTTCCGGGTCGACTCCGACGATTTTTATGTACGGATTCTTCTCCTTCAGGTATTTAGCAACTCCGACAATCGTCCCGCCTGTGCCTATGCCGCACACAAGGTGAGTTATCTTGCCTTCAGTTTGTTCCCAGATTTCAGGACCGGTGGTTTCATAATGGGCTTGCGGGTTGCTCGGATTATCGTATTGGTTTGGGAAATAGGAGTTAGGTATTTCCTTGCTGAGTCTGACCGCCACGGAGTGATAGCTTCGCGGGTCATCCGGCTCGACAGCGGTAGGAGTCACGATTACCTCGGCTCCAAAGGCACGGAGCAAATCGATCTTTTCCTGGCTCATCTTATCCGGCATCGTGAATATGCACTTGTATCCTTTCATCGCGGCGACGAGTGCGAGGCCCATACCGGTATTTCCAGAAGTGCCTTCTATTATAGTTCCACCCGGCTTCAGTACCCCGCGGCGTTCGGCGTCTTCTATCATAGTAATGCCGATTCTGTCTTTGACGGAGCCGCCCGGGTTAAGGTGCTCAAGTTTTGCCAGGAGAACCGCCTTGACGCCAGGTGCGACGCGGGTCAGCCTGAGCATCGGAGTATTGCCAATGATTTCAAGAATTGAATTATACCACATAGCGATCTCGATAATTAACGGTGATCATGGAATATCGTGAAAAGTCAAAGGTAAAAAGTAAAAAGCAGAATCTGCCTGGATAAATACGAGTCACCCTTTTTGATTTCTAACCTTTGAATTTTGACTTGTCTTAGATGTATCTCTGAACTGGTTCAAAGCCGGCGCTTTTGATCGCACGAGTTATATGGCTCAGGCTGAAGCCGGAGAAATGTTTGGTGCCTGCAGCGCTAACGACGTTTTCTTCGATCATCAGACTTCCAAAGTCGTCCGCGCCGAATCGCAGTCCTATCTGTGCAATCTTCAAACCCTGAGTAACCCAGCTCACTTGTATCGAATCCACATTGTCAACCATGAGCCGCGAGATGGCGAGAGTCTTCAGGTAATCGAATGCCGACGATTTTTCCCGGAGATTATCGTGATTCTCTGCCAGCTCGGTGTTTCTCGGCTGGAACGTCCAGGGTATGAAGGCGGTGAAGCCGCCCGTAATATCCTGCAGCTCACGGACGACAATCATGTGTTGGAGCCGGTCCTGGTAATCCTCTACGTGGCCGAACATCATGGTCGCCGTAGTTTTGAGACCGAGCTTTTGCGCTTCATACATTACACCGAGCCATTCATCGGAAGTACACTTCTTCGGTGCTATTTTGTCACGGACCGAGTCGACGAGGATTTCGGCTCCGCCTCCCGGGATTGAATCCAGACCGGCGTCGATCAGCCGTTTAATGACTTCGCGGGTTTTGAGCCCACTTTGCTCCGCAATGAAGACAACCTCCTCAGGGGAAAGGGCATGTAGCCATATCTTGTAGTTTGACTTTATGAACCTGAAAGTGTCTTCGTAATAGTCGAGGCCAAGTTCCGGATTCAATCCGCCCTGAAGAAGGATCCGCGATCCTCCCAGATCGATGGTCTCTTGTATCTTTCTGCCGAGTTCGTCATTAGAGAGAGTGTAGCTCTTCTTGTCGTCACCGACCTTTGCGTAGAATGCGCAGAAAGTACATTCGGTGACGCAAACGTTCGTGTAATTGATGTTTCTATCTATGATGTATGAAACGACCGGTTTGGGGTGCTTCTTCCATCTAACGTGTTCGGCCATCATCCCGATTGTCAGCAGATCGTTGGATTCGAACAGCTCCAATCCATCTGCAAGGCTGAGACGTTCGCCGTCACGGACTTTATCGAAAATTTGATTTAGCATTCACGGGACCTTTTAATAAAATTCGCAAAACTTGGACTAAGAAACAAAACTGATGCCTGTTTTGCAAGTTCCGTTGCGGATTGTTAAATTTTTAAACAAAATGCATTTAAAATTATGAGAGCTTTGATCCCTGTAGCGGGGGTGGGAACACGACTGCGTCCGCATACGTACACATTGCCGAAAGTGCTTCTCAATGTCGGCGGAAAGCCGATCGTGGGACATATCGTAGAAAACCTCCTGAGCATCGGGATAAAAAACATAACCGTCGTTGTGGGGTACATGGGCGACATGGTGGAGGACTATCTCCGCTCGAACTACAAGGCAGATTTTGAGTTCGTATATCAGGAAGAAAGACTTGGACTGGGTCATGCGACGCATGTCGCGTTGTCCAAGGATGGCAGCGACGAGCCGTTGCTGATCATTTTGGGGGACACAGTTTTTGACGTCGACCTGTCTCACCTGCTTAATAGTGAGACTTCTAGTATAGGAGTAAAAAGAGTCGAGGACCCGAGAAGATTCGGAGTCGCGGAGACGGTTGGCGACAGGGTAAAGAGACTCATCGAGAAACCGGACCATCCGACCTCCAATCTGGCAGTCGTCGGATTATATTATATTAAATCACCAAAGATACTCCTTTCAGCGCTTCAGGAACTCATTGACAAGAACATAAGGACCAAAGGGGAGTATCAACTGACCGATGCTTTACAGCTGATGCTCGATCACGGCGAAGTCATCACATTCTTCGAGATCGACGGATGGTACGATTGCGGAAAGCCGGAGACCCTGCTTCAGACAAACAGACACCTTCTCAAAAAGACAAGCAGCTTCAAGAGGCGTGACAGTGTCGTCGTCATACCTCCTGTTTTCATTGCGGACTCGGCGGTGATCAGTAATTCCGTGATCGGACCCAACGCAACAATAGACTCGGATGTGACCGTAACCGATTCGTTAATCCGGGACTCCATAATAGGTTCAGGGGCGTCAATACAAAACTCACTTCTTGAAGGCTCGATAGTGGGACAGAACGCACAGCTTAAGGGAAGCTTCAAACGCGTCAACGCCGGTGATTCCACCGAGATAGACCTTTTTTAACAAATTACTGGAGAAACAATGTACAAGATATTCACGTCGGAATCAGTCACTGAAGGACATCCTGACAAGGTTTGCGATCAGATTTCCGATGCAGTCCTGGATGCGCACCTGGCAATCGAACCGAACTCCAGAGTTGCCTGTGAGACGTACGCGACGACCGGACTCGTTGTAATCGGCGGAGAAGTAACGACAAGCGAGAAAGCAAAGTCAAAGATAGATGTAGCAGATGTCGCACGCAGGGTGATAAGCAGAATCGGATACAATGACATTAGATATAAATTTGATGCGGAATCATGCGGGATTATTAATGTGATGCACTCGCAATCCGGCGATATCAGCCGAGGCGTCGTGACGGGTGGCGCGGGTGACCAAGGAATGATGTTCGGATACGCATGCGACCAGACCGAGGAGTACATGCCTCTTCCGATCGCGCTGGCTCATAGAATCACGAGGAGACTGGCGGAAGTAAGGAAGATGAAGGAGAAATCTCCGATGCGTTACCTCCGCCCCGATGGAAAAAGTCAGGTTACCGTATCATACCATGAAGGTGATAAGATAACGGTCGATACTGTTGTTGTTTCCACGCAGCACGACCCGGAACCCAAAGGGATGAGCGAGTCCAAATGGCAGAAGCGGATCGCAGATGATGTAAAGAAACACGTAATCAGGAAGGTGATTCCGGAAAAGTTCTTGACGAACAAGACCGAGTACCACATAAATCCTACAGGCAGGTTTGAGATAGGCGGACCGCACGGTGATACCGGTCTTACGGGAAGAAAGATCATCGTAGACACTTACGGTGGATATGCTCCCCATGGCGGCGGCGCTTTTTCGGGAAAGGATCCGTCGAAAGTGGACCGCAGCGCGGCCTATGCGGCGCGCTATCTGGCGAAGAATATCGTTGCAGCAGGACTTGCGAGCGAATGCATGATACAGCTGGCCTACGCTATCGGCGTCGCAGAGCCTGTCTCTATTCTCGTCGACACAAAAGGAACAGCCGAGGGCGTGTCCGATGTTGAACTCGGGAAGATCATAGCAGAGGTAATGGACCTCACCCCGGGCGGAATCACGAAACACTTGAATCTTCGCAGACCGATTTTCGAGAAGACGGCTGCGTATGGACATTTCGGGAGAGCAGAGAAAGAATTCACCTGGGAGAAGCTCGACCTTGTGAAGGCTCTGCAGTCCGCAGTCAGGTAATCGACACTAAAATCTGAAATTAAAGTTTGGAGAAGTCTGTCTTATGAATGAAGTAAAGGGAGTGTACAAAGTACGCGATATCTCTCTTGCCGAAGAGGGGAAAAAAAGAATCGCCTGGGCGGAATCGAGAATGCCGGTGTTAATGGCTCTCAAAGAAAAATACAGTGCCACTAAGCCGTTCAAGGGCTACAAGATAGCGGGCTGCCTTCACGTGACGAAGGAAACTGCTGTACTCGTCAAGACATTCGCGGCCTGCGGGGCAGAAGTAAGCTGGAGTGGCTGCAACCCGTTGTCTACGAACGATTCCGTGGCGGCTGCGCTTGCGGCTGAAGATATTTCAATCTTCGCCTGGCACGGTATGTCCGTGAAGGAGTTTTACTGGGCGATTGATGAAACCATCAAGATGAAACCTAATCTTACGCTTGACGACGGCGCGGATTTGATTTTCACCGTTCACAACAAGTATCCGGAACTGGCGGATGGTACAATACTTGGGGGAACAGAGGAGACGACGACCGGAGTCCACAGACTGCGTGCCATGGCAGATGACGGCGCATTGAGGTACCCGGTTATTGCAGTAAACGACGCCGAGACAAAGTGGGACTTTGATAACGTCTACGGTACCGGTCAGTCGACTCTCGACGGCATAATCAGGGCGACCAGCGTTCTGCTCGCCGGGAAAAATATCGTCGTTGCAGGGTACGGCCATTGCGGAAAAGGAGTGGCGATGCGCGCGAAGGGAATGGGCGCGAACGTGATCGTCACCGAGGTGAAGCCGACTGCAGCGCTGAAGGCCACTCTCGAAGGTATGAGAGTAATGACGATGGACGAGGCCGCAAAGATCGGCGACATATTCATCACGGCCACAGGAGTAAAGGATATTGTAGTAAACAGACATTTCGACAAGATGAAAGACGGTGCCATCGTCTGCAACACCGGTCACTACGACTGCGAACTCAACCTGAATGATTTGAAAAAGACGACCAAGAAAGTACGGGAAATCCGCGATAACAACGAAGAGCATACCACTAAAAACGGGAGGCGCATCTACGTCCTCGCTCAGGGAAGGCTCGTCAACCTTGCCGCTGCTGAAGGACATCCGTCCGAAGTAATGGATATGTCGTTCGCAAACCAGTTCATGTCTCAGTTGAGAATCGTGGACCTTCATAAGAAGGGAAAGAGGCTCGACAACAAAGTGCACGATATACCGGCCGAGCAGGACCAGGAGATTGCAATGGTGAAACTGAAAACGATGGGCATCAAGATCGATAAGCTCACTCCGGAACAGGTTAAATACCAGACCGATTACAGCTCCGGGACGTAATTTGAGCCGATGAACTTTCTAACCTTGCGAAGGTTTGAAACCTTCGCAAGGTTTAGCCTTCAAGGCTGTTCCAGTATGCGGGACAGCCTTTTGCTTTTCGGCTTGATCAGCTTGTCCAATGCAGATGATCGTTAGAAAGTCAACCAAAATGTCGGGAGGCGGTTCATGAAGAGGCTTTTTGTCCTGTTGTTAACGGCATTGTTTACCGCAGGGGTATCACGGGGGCAGGTCGATGAGAATTGGATTAAGAAGTCGGCAGTTGACCGGCTGGTGAAGTACGTGAAGATAGATACACAGTCGAAAGAGGAGGCGGACCAGGTTCCGAGCACCCGGAAGCAGCTCGACCTTGCAGGGGTGTTATTGAAAGAGCTGCAGGAGTTGGGACTGCAGGATGCCCGTCTTGACAAGGACTGCTGTCGTCACATTTTACGGGAAAAACACCCATCCCGGATACGCAAAGGGGATCATGGTTAATTCGCTTTATGCCGCCTCGTATTTCCTGTCCTTGTTTCCGGAAAATATGAAACCCGAGACTACCGAAGAGAGACAAGGCTACTTGCATCCGTACGATTTTACAGGCAATGAAGAGCAGACCAGGCTCAAGGTTCTGATCCGCGATTTCGACATGAGCGGTCTGGAGGAGAAAACGAATATATTAGAGAGGATGAAGAAACAAACGCTCAAAGAATTTCCGGACTTAAAGATCGATCTCGTAGTGAATGACACATATCGCAACATGAACTCAATACTGAACAAGCATCCCGAAATAGTCAGGCTGGCAGAGGAGGCGATGAAAGAAGCGGGAGTAACGCCGGTGAAGCAGCCAGTACGCGGGGGCACGGACGGTTCTCAGCTGACCTTCATGGGCTTGCCGACTCCAAACATTTTTGCCGGAGAGGAAAATGCACACAGCAGGCTGGAGTGGATTCCAGCCGAGTCGATGGTGAAATCCGTCCAGACAATATTAAACATCTCCAAATTATCGGCCGAGGAGAGGTTATGGAAATAGTCCCAGCACGACTGTCGTCAGGCTCTCAATTCTTCATCGAGAATAGGTGTTTCATATGAACGTCACCCGGATTGATTCATTGACTTTGCCGGGGCTGGAACCGTATCGCACAATGCGGCGTCCTGTTGAGCATCGCGAAAAAGGAATCTTCGTGGCAGAAGGAGAGAAGGTTGTAAGGCGGCTTGTCCGTAGCAAACTGAATATTGTCTCGATCCTGATGACTGAAGATTGGTTGGCTAAATATTCGCGAATTCTGGAGAATAGGGAAATCGAAGAGGCCGTGCTTGTAGCCGACAAGAGCTTGCTCGAAGAGATAGTGGGTTACGGACTTCATCAGGGAATTATGGCAATCGGCAGAGTGCCTGTCCCTCCTGACATATTCGGCATGTATAAAGCACCCGGCGGGCCTCATCTGTTTGTAGCTTTAGATGGGATAGCAAATTCGGAAAACATGGGTGGCATAATCCGAAACTGTGCGGCGTTCGGCGTCGACGCGCTAATTATTGGTGAGACATCTTGCGATCCATATCTGAGACGGTCTGTCCGGAATTCGATGGGCACCATATTCCAACTGCCGGTAGCGAAGAGTGACAATCTTGTCGAGACGATCCAGAGATTGCGGACCGAACTCGGCTTCAAGATATTTGCGGCGCATCCTCAGCCAGGATCCGTCGCTGCTTCAGAGTGTGACTTGACGGGCAGCACCTGCTTCATATTCGGCAGTGAAGGGGAAGGGATTTCACCACGTGTTCTCGGAGCCTGTGAAAGCCGCTTGAGGATTCCCATGAAGAACGACGTCGACTCAATCAATGTCGCCACTTCCGTGGGCGTAGTCTTATATGAAGCGGTGAGACAAAAAACCGAGTGAAAAATCCCTCTGAAAGAGGAAACCGTGACCGATTCTTCTCCATGCGGGCATTTAACTTCCTCATCCTCACCGGTGATGTGAGGCGCTCTGCCTCCGTTCCATCATCGATTGCGGGAAAATTTGGCGTTTTCAAGGGATTCTCTTGGCATAGTCATTGCCATATGATGGGTGCAGTCGCGTCTGAGAGCAGCTAAGCACTCAGATCAAGTTGTGAAAGTGAAGAATTTGTTCGTGAGGAGGAAGCAATGTGTCTGGCCGTTCCCGGCAGAGTTACAAGGATAGATGAACACCCGCGTGGGCTGACCATGGGTAAGGTTGACTTTGCAGGCATATCAAAGGAAGTCTGCCTCGCGTATGTTCCGGATGTAAAAGTTGGAAACTACGTCATTGTTCACGTGGGCTTTGCAATCAGCATTTTGAATGAGAAAGAAGCCGAACAGGTCTTTGAATATTTCAAGCAGGTAAAGGACCCGGGGGAATCGGAATTCGGTCCGGGGACATTGGAAGGGGGAGGAGAAGATGCATGAACTCTCCATCGCAGAAAATATCATTGAAATAGTAAAGGAGACTCTTGCCTCCAGCGGAGGGGGAAAGCTTAGAAGTGTGAAGGTTAGGCTAGGTGAATTGGCAGGAGTTGTCCCGGACTCTCTCGATTTCTGTTTCACTGCGATAACCAAGGGAACGCCGATGGAAGAAGCAAAACTTGAGATTGAAAGAACGGCCATCATTGCTCACTGCACCGGCTGCGGTAAGGACTCCACTGTCGAAGGGTTGATATTCAAATGTCCGCTCTGTGAAAGCGTAAACGTTGGAGTAATTTCGGGAAATGAACTTCAGGTTGTCGAGATTGAAATTGATGGATTGGAAAGGAACTAAGGAGAAGTATGGCTATTGTAACCATTGAGCGGAAAGTGCTGCAAAAAAACGACGAGCTTGCAGAACAGAACAGGGAGCTTTTCAAGAAGAGCGGCACTTTTGTAATTAATCTTGTCAGTTCGCCGGGTTCGGGAAAGACGAGCATTCTGGAAAAAACGCTCGAGAGTTTGAAAGGGAAGGTGAAGGTCGCAGTGATTGAGGGCGATGTGCAAACTGACCTCGACGCGCAGCGAGTCGCGAAGTTCGGTGTCCCTGTCGTGCAGATAGTCACGAACGGAGGATGCCACCTCGAGGCAAAGCTCGTTCAAGACGCCCTCTCAAATATCGAACTCAACGGAGTTAATCTTTTAGTGATTGAGAATGTCGGTAACCTTGTTTGCCCGGCCGGATACGATCTGGGTGAGGCGATGAAGGTTGTCATTGCCAGCACGACTGAAGGTGACGACAAGCCGCTGAAATATCCGGCGATGTTTCGGAACGCGTCGGTGTTGATCATAAACAAAATCGATCTTCTTCCTTATGTCAACTGCGATCTTGCAGAATTGAAAAAGAACGCTCTTCAGATTAATAACAACCTCACAGTCTTCGAAACCTCATGCACGACAAGTTATGGAATAAAGGAGTGGTCAGAGTGGCTGCTCGCCAAAACATAAAGGCCCCGGATGCTCGGCTTCACATTTCCCTTCATGGCGCGGTCCAGGGAGTCGGATTCAGGCCGTTTGTTTACAGGCTTGCCACCGAAATGGGACTCAGGGGCTGGGTTCTAAATTCATCACAGGGCGTATTCATCGAAGTAGAAGGTGAATATGCGACTCTTGATAGTTTCGTGTCTCGTCTCGAAAAAGAGAAACCGCCTCGTGCCTTTATCCAAGGGCTTGAGATCTCTTTTCTTGAGCCGGTTGGATTCACAGAGTTCGAAATAAAAGAGAGCGATTCCGGGGGCGAAAAGCGTGCTATCGTATTGCCGGACATCGCCACCTGCTCCGAATGCTCTGCGGATCTCTTCGATCCCGCGAACAGAAGATTTCTTTACCCGTTCACCAACTGTACCAACTGTGGTCCGCGTTTCAGCATAATAAGGTCGTTGCCGTATGACCGGCTAAACACGACGATGGCGAATTTCGAGATGTGCGACGAATGCAGGGCCGAGTACGACGATCCGTCCAACAGGAGGTTTCACGCGCAGCCAAATGCGTGTCCTAAGTGCGGTCCGCATCTAGAATTGTGGGACAGCTCCGGAAGAGTCCTTGAAATTCGAAGTGAAGCGATGTTGAAGGCGGCGGAGGCCATTCGTGCCGGGAAGATTGTAGCGCTGAAGGGAATCGGGGGATTTCAGCTCCTTGCCGATGCGAGGAACGAAGATGCCGTTAAGTGCCTCCGCGCGCGCAAGCATCGTGAAGAGAAACCACTCGCGCTTATGTACCCGTCACTGGACCGGGTCAAGCACTCCTGTGAGGTGTCGGACCTCGAAGAAAGACTTCTGCTGTCTCCGGAAGCGCCGATTGTGCTCTTGAGGAGAAGGGAAACGTTGTCAAGGTTGCATGACTCCGCCAAATCCGACAAGGTTGAGCAGACCCGAACCTTGACAACGTTAGCGGCATCCGTCGCCCCCCGAAACCCATACCTTGGCGTGATGTTGCCCTACACACCGCTTCATTTGATCCTGATGCACGAGCTGGGATTCCCAATCGTCGCGACGAGCGGCAATATTTCCGACGAGCCGATCTGCATCGACGAGCATGATGCATTGAATAAACTGGGAGCAGTCGCCGATCTCTTCCTTGTGCATGACAGACCGATCGAGCGGCAGGTCGACGATTCCGTAGTCCGGGTCATGGCGGGTAGAACACAGGTTGTCCGTCGCGCCCGCGGGTTTGCCCCTTTTCCCATCGAAATGCATTCCTCAATCTGCAATCCGCAATCCGAAGTTGTCCTTGCTGTCGGTGGGCATTTGAAGAACACGATCGCGATAAATTCCTGGACGAATGTTGTCATAAGTCAGCATATCGGCGATTTGTCAACTCACGAAGCATTTCAGGCATTTGAGAAAGTGACCGGTGACTTTCAACGGTTGTATGAAGTCTCTCCCGGTTTGGTTGTTCATGATTTGCATCCTGATTATCTGTCCTCACAATTTGCACGAAGACTGGCAGAGTCACCAGATTCCATGTCCTCGCTGGGAGTTCAACATCACTTTGCCCATGTCGCATCGTGCATGGCCGAGAACATGCTTAGCGGCAGGGTCCTTGGCGTGTCCTGGGACGGGACCGGTTACGGCGAGGACGGTACGATATGGGGCGGCGAGTTCTTAGTGACAGACGGGAAGTCATACGACAGGTCAGCGACTTTCCGGGCGTTCAGGTTGCCGGGTGGCAGCTCCTCGATAAAGGAGCCTCGGAGGACTGCACTTGGAGCACTCTACGAAATTTTCGGGGACGCTGTTTTCAAAATGACAGGAATTTCACCGGTTCTTGCTTTCGATTCACACTCGCTCATCCTGCTGAGAAAGATGCTTGAGTCGGGGTTGAATTCGCCTTTGACGACAAGCGCCGGACGACTCTTCGATGCGGTCGCTTCCATAGTTGGAATCCGGCAGGTCGTCAACTTCGAAGGACAGGGTGCCATGGAGCTGGAGTTTGCACTGGAAGGAGTAAATACCGATGAGACTTATGGCTTTGAGATCAATGGAGACCGGCGACGGGAGGAAGGGAACAGGAGATATTTTGAGCCCGCACGCATAGTGAATTGGGAACCGATTGTCGGGGGGATCCTTGCGGATCTTTCGGACAACGTATCGGTTGGAGTGGTCTCTGCTAAGTTTCATAACACGCTGTGCGAAATTATCGTTGACGTTGCAAAACGGGTCGGCGAGAAGAAAGTGGTGCTTAGCGGCGGCTGTTTCCAAAATAAGTACCTAACTGAACACACGGTCAAAAGGTTGGAAGAAGAAGGATTTAAGGCGTACAGGCATCAGCGAGTACCGCCGAACGACGGAGGGATCGCGCTTGGACAGATGTATGTGGCTTTCCTGAGGTTGAGGAGAAAGATTCGGTATGGCGAGAAGGATGCAGCTCTGTCGGGGTCAGAGGCCGCGGTATGAGGTCGAAGGGAATACATAGGAACTTGGGAGATCCAGAGGATTTCCCTGTGAAGGTCTCGGAGGGACAAGCAGGGAAATGCGCTGACAATTACGTAAACGGGAGAGGAAGTGCTGATGGTTCTCTGGAAGTCGGATCGGTTCATATTAGAGGCAACATTCTGAGAAATCGGGATGAGTTCGAGAAAGAAAGGACACTCTCACGAAGTGATGCCTTCGGCAGAAGGGACTGACAAAGACATGGAGTGCAGAGGGGAAACGACTTCTGTCCATAGAGATGGAGAAAAGACGGAAACGAAACTGAAGCACATAGCAGAGGTATCGAAGAGTGATCCTCGGTATAGATTCACCTCACTGGCGAGTCTGTTGAACGAGGAATACCTGGAGAGCTGCTTCAAGGAGCTGAAGAAGAACAAGGCCCCTGGGGCAGATGGAGTAAGCGTAAAGGAATATGCGGAGAATATTGAAGGGAACATTCGGAAGCTTGTAGCAAGAATGAAGGCGATGCAATATCGGCCACAGGCAGTGTTGCGGGCTTATATTCCAAAGGACAATGGGAAGATGAGGCCGTTGGGAATACCGGCAGTCGAGGACAAGATTGTCCAGATGGGAATAACGAAGATACTCGAAGCGATATTCGATGCAGAGATCTTGGATGTGTCGCACGGGTTCAGACACGGGCGAAGCTGTCACACGGTGTTGAACGCGCTGGATAAGGCAATCATGGCAGAGTCGACGAACTAAATAGTGGATGCGGACATCAAGGGGTTCTTTGATAATGTAGACCACAAGTGGATGGTGAAGTGTCTGGAGCAAAGGATTGCAGACCAGCAAGAAGAAATATCGGCTGAAGATGAAAGCTATGAACGAGTGGCTGAGGACTGTCAGTAATGTGATTACACCCGCTGAGATATGGAGGACACTGAAGGCAAAGCTCGTAGGACACTACCGCTACTATGGAATTAGCGGCAACTATGTGTCCATAGCGAACTACTACCATTTTTAGGAGTATCTATGAAATGGAGAAACTTAAATGTCTACTCGACCGGAAGAGTGGAATCCAGAGGGAAGAGGTAAGGAGCAAGAAAGGATGAACGGTCGGCTGAATGCTCAGAGCTGAAGGCTGAAAGGCATGAAATACATCGACGAATACAGAGACGCCGCGGCGGCGAAGAAATATGCCGAACTGATCCGCAGCATTACGACGCGCGAGTGGACGATGATGGAGATTTGCGGCGGGCAGACTTACGCCATCGTGAAATTCGGGATCGACCATCTCCTCCCGAAAGAAATCACACTCGTACACGGGCCTGGGTGCCCGGTATGCGTCACGCCGTTGGAGATAATCGACAGGGCAATTTTCATCGCCGGGCGGAAGGACGTCATCTTCACCTCGTTCGGAGACATGCTGCGGGTACCGGGATCGGGGAAGGACCTGCTCACTGTTAAGTCTGAAGGCGGCGATGTACGGGTCGTCTATTCTCCTCTCGACGCGCTGAAGCTTGCCCAACAGAATCCGGCAAAGAAAGTCGTTTTCTTAGCCGTCGGATTCGAGACGACTGCGCCGGCAAACGCCATGTCAGTCTGGCGAGCTAGAGAACTCGGTGTGAAGAACTTCTCCATTCTTACCTCTCACGTTCTCGTTCCGCCGGCCATGGAGGCAATTCTCTCCTCGCCCTCGCACCTTGTTCAGGCATTCCTTGCTGCCGGTCATGTTTGTACGGTCATGGGATATGAAGACTATTTCCCGATTGCGGAAAAATACAGGTCGCCGATAGTGGTCACGGGATTCGAGCCGGTCGATATCCTACAGGGGATATATATGGCGGTCAGGCAGCTCGAAGAAGGGAGGGTTGATGTAGAGAACCAATACTCTCGCGCCGTCCGCAGGGAAGGGAACATTCCGGCGAAGAAGCTCCTGTCGGAAGTGTTTGAAGTAATTGACAGAAAGTGGCGCGGAATCGGAATGATACCACAAAGTGGCTGGGGGTTGAGACCGGAATATGCCGCACATGACGCGGAGAAAATCTTCGACGTCGGCGGAATTGAAACGCAAGAATCTCCGGTTTGTATAGCAGGAAGAATCATGCAGGGTTTGAATAAGCCGCATGACTGCTCCGCGTTCGGCAGGAATTGCAAGCCTGAGCATCCATTGGGCGCACCTATGGTATCTTCTGAGGGAGCGTGCGCTGCATATTTCCATTATGGGAGATTCAGGCTTGCCGAGGATGTCTAAGCTTTGAAATGCATTAAATTCGAAAACCTAAATTCTAACAGATGACAAAACTCAAAGACCGACGTGGCAAAAACTAAGGACACAGCTATGTCAAATAACCAGCAAATAGACTTGGGCAGCGGTTTTGCCTGTCCAATCCCGAAGTCGGACTATGCCAATATTCTTCTTGCCCACGGCAGCGGCGGGAGACTGACGCATCAGCTCATCGAGAAAATGTTCCTTCCTGCGTTCAAAAATGAGCTCCTTGAGCCGCTCCATGATGGGGCGGTGTTCACAATCGGCGGGAAGAAGTTGGCCTTCTCGACAGATTCTTACGTTGTCAATCCGATTTTCTTCCCCGGTGGAAATATCGGAGAGCTGGCAGTCAACGGTACGGTGAATGACATCGCGATGTGCGGGGCCCGACCGCTTTACCTTTCTGCCGCATTTATAATCGAAGAAGGGCTGCCGATGGACGATCTCTGGAAAATCGTGCTCTCAATGCAAGAGGCCGCGAAGAAGGCTGGCGTCCTTCTCGTTACCGGCGACACTAAAGTCGTGGATCGTGGGAAAGGAGACAAGATTTTCATAAATACTTCAGGCGTTGGATTAGTCGACGACGGCGTTGACATCGGTCCGAGGAAAATCCAGGCTGGCGATAAGATTATTGTAAACGGTGACATTGCCCTTCATGGGATTGCGATAATGTCCGTCCGAGAGGGCTTGGAGTTCGAGACGGTGATAAAGAGCGACACGGCGCCGTTGACCGGTTTAGTTAATGATATGCTGAAGGTGAGCGGGGAAATTCACGCTTTACGCGACCCCACGCGTGGCGGCGTGGCAACCACGCTCAACGAATTAGCCGAACAGTCGGGCCTCGGAATAATCATTAACGAAGAGGCTATGCCGATTCCCGATGATGTTAAGGGAGCCTGTGAGATTCTTGGCCTCGACCCTCTTTACATCGCCAATGAGGGAAAACTTGTCGCTTTCGTCTCCCCACGTGCTGCCGATAGAGTCCTCGACGCGATGCGGAAACATCCTCTCGGAGAAAGGTCGGTCGTTATTGGGGAAGCAGTCGATCGCCATCATGGCACCGTCGTGATGAACAGTAAGATCGGCGGCACAAGAGTTGTCGATATGCTGACTGGCGAGCAGTTGCCGAGAATCTGTTAGCTCGGGCTGAATTCCCGTTATGGCATTCTTACCTCACGTTTTCTAGTTAGTGTCATGAACCAGGTGCATACATGAGGATGTGATTCTTCTTTTATCGCGACCTTGGTGGTGTTTGTCCGTAATCAAGACTCGCTTGGCAATGTGTTTTGGGCCTTTGAACCGGTTGTGACTGAGAATCACTCCCTTCGCGTCGACAATTAGCATCAATTCTCGAAAACGTGCCGTCGAATCCTTGTTTGGGATACGCGGTTCTATTATATTGTATGCCGATCGCGGGGTGGAGCAGCTGGTAGCTCGTCGGGCTCATAACCCGAAGGTCGAAGGTTCGAATCCTTCCCCCGCTACAAAATGAAGTCCGCTTTCCAGCGGACTTTTTCTTTTGTAGGGCTGGTGACGCGTGCCGTAGGTATTCTTGTAGGATCGGGCTGATAACTCGAAGGTCGAAGGTTCTCCCTCACTGAAAAACATAGTACGCTTAGAGGCGGGATATCCCTTTTGTGGCGGTATCCGTATCCCATTCCAACAAGACTCCCAAGTATGCGAGACTCTTCGAACAGTCGGTGAGACGCTTTTGATTTAAGTGGAGAGCCGTGGTTGTACCTCGCGCGAAAGATGAGGAATTGGAATGACACGAAGGCGTAATTCAACTGCTGTTTTCGCTTGTGCCGCTGCGAATTCTCCCTGCAAGCCGAACTCCGGCTTGCGTACATTCCCATGCTTATTCTCACAATGAATCTACCTCATGAAACTATCATCGATCCGGCCGGGGGACGTGCGTGCGTGCGTCGTGTTGCCTGTGATTTGCATTTCAGCAGTTCTTTTGTGATATTCTTACGGTATTACAAGCAGTTGAGAATGAATTAACGACTGTGCCCACGCAGTCGAGCCTAACTTGTTTTAATCATCATTAAGTTAACTAAGGCTTGTTGAGCATGAAGAGCGTTGCTTTTATTGGCACGGGCTTGATGGGTAGACCGATGGCAGCTAACGTCATGGAAAAGGGTTTCCCCATAACCGTATACAATCGCACGAAAGAAAAGACAAAGCAGCTTGTCAGTGCCGGGGCGCGTCTGGCAGAGAATCCGCGTCAAGCAGCGGAAGAATCCGACGTCGTCATCACAATGCTTTCAAATATAGAGGCTGTCGAGTCCGTCCTTTCAGGTGAACATGGTTTAATCCGGGCGCTCGGAAAGGACAAAGTATTCATCGACATGAGTACGATTACTCCGGCGGCATCCAGAAAGTTCTCTGAACTTGTGGAAGCAACAGGTGCTAAGATGCTGGATGCACCGGTCGTCGGGACCAGCAGCGTAGCCGAGAAAGGCGAGCTGAGCATATTAGTCGGCGGAGATCCTCGTGTGCTCGATGATGTTAGGGATATCTTCCATGCGATGGGGAAGTTCATCTTTCACGTCGGAGATCATGGGTCGGCTTGCGGCATGAAGCTCGTCGTCAACCATTTCATATCGGGCATGATTGGCCTGCTAGCAGAGGGATTGGAATTATCCGAGAAGCTCGGAATCGACTCATCGGTTTTCTCTAATGTATTAAATACAAGCGCCGTGAAGTCGCCTGTTTATGAGCTGCGGGCGCCCAAGATGATGGCAGGGGATCATGCGACACAATTCCCGATAAGGCTGCTCGTCAAGGATTTGAATTACATAACTCAAACGGCGGAAAAGGTGGGCGCTGTCATGCCGATGCATTCACTTGTGAGAGACCTATTTTCGCTTGCCGCCACATACGGTTACGCCGAGCAGGATATCTCGGCGATCTATGAAATGTTTGACAGGAAATAACTAAGAGGCGCTTGAACTGACGGAACTTGCTAACGCCAGCTTTTGGATAGGTGCATTTCGGCCAAGCTCCTTTCACGATTTCGACTAGGAGAAAAGTTACTTGACTCAGAAGGAAAAAATTCGAAAAACGGTATTAAGACTTCGTGAGCAGCTCACAGAAGAGGAGGCACTGCAGAGGAGCAAGAATGTGCTGATGCGTCTCGAGAATTTGCCGGAATACAGGAATGCCGGGCTCGTTCACACGTACATTGCGTCGAAACCAAACGAAGTCGACACCATCATGCTGATTGCACGGTCGTTTGCGCGCGGAAAGAGGATAGCAGTTCCGGTAATTACAGACAGGAAGCAAAGGAAACTGGATACTTCCGAATTGATGAACATAGGTGACCTCACCGAAGGGCCGTTCAATATCAAAGAACCGAAGGTGTTTGCCCCCGTTCAGCTGGAAGAAGTGGATATTTTTATCGTCCCGGTAATAGCGGTTGACAGGACAGGAAACAGGATCGGATGGGGTTTTGGTTATTATGATAACCTGCTTCGTGTTCAGAAGAAGCCGATCGTTGCTCTTGCTTACAACTTTCAGATCGTGGATAGCATCGAGGCGTCAGATAAAGACGTGAGGGTTGATTATATTGTATCAGAAGATGAGATTATAAGAACAAATGCTCGAAAGTGGTGAGACAGCAGGTAACGATGTGAGGACGGATGCACAACAAGCGGCATCATCCGATGAATCGCAAGAACGTAAATCATCTCGCAAACTATACAAATCCTCTTCCGACAGAATACTGGACGGCGTATGCGGCGGGATAGCCGAATATTTCCAGATCGATTCGAGCGTCGTGAGACTGCTGGTGGTTGCATTTTCGATTTTCAGCCTTGGCGGCGGAATAATATTTTATCTGGTGTCCATGCTGATTATGCCGGCGGAACCTGTGCCGGCCCCCAACGCATCATCTGCCGGTGTCGGGAGGAAACCGTCCAATGCATGGAACACAGTGACCCTTATCGCCGGGATCATTGTCGTCATAATTGGGATTTCGCTTCTCGTCGGGTACTACAACATTTTCTATGTGGACGCAATGTGGCGAAGCTTTGGACGCCTGGTTCTCCCCGTAATCATCATTTTAATCGGCGGCGCCTTGCTTTTGGGGAGACAGAAGAAGGAGAAAGAGCCTTCTGAGATTCACAATGAGAGTCTTCATACGGGAGTGGAGACAAGAAAACTTGCGCGGTCCGTGCGCGACAAGAAGATTGCAGGTGTCTGTGGAGGATTGGCGGAGTATTTCTCTGTCGATCCGACTATCGTAAGACTCCTCTTAGTCCTTCTTGTGTTCGCATCATTCGGACTGGCCATAATTCTCTACTTTGTATGCGCATTTGTGATACCAAAGGAGGTCAATTCATGAGCGCGATCGTAAATAACAGAAGTCGTGTCGGCACATTCCTTCTCGGTATGCTGCTGCTTATTCTCGGAGTCCTGTTGCTGATCAGCAGGGCGGGGGTAGTCGATTTAAACTTCACTCGAATCATTGCATTTACCGTGCTGGCTGCCGGCGGCATCGAAGCGATAACTGCTTTCGCTTCTACCGAAAGACGCCGCTTGTTCTGGGGGGCAGTCCTGTTTCTGACTGCTTTGCTGGTCTTGCTTGCATCGTATGATTTCATCCCCGATTCCTGGGGTCAAATTTGGCCTTCCGTGCTCTTGATCCCCGGCCTTGCGTTCCTCATGGTTTACTTTTCTGATCCCAAGGAATACAGCCTCATCATAATTGCAGGCTTGTTTGTCTTGTTTGGTTGGGCGGGACTCATGGCGGTCCAGGGCGATTTAGACGTCAGCGGGGGTGCACTTGGGATGCTTCGTTTCCTCGTTCCGGCTGCGGTTGTGATTGCCGGATTTTATGTCATCTGGAGAAACTTCTTTAGAACTCGAACATAAAGTTCATACATAGCCCGAAATGCCCCGCATCCAGTTGGGAAGATGGCTTGGAAATTAGTGTGGGGGTGCAGGGTTGGAAACTCGCTCAGGAGGAACGATGCGCAAAGTCGCGTTTGCAGGTGCGCTGTTGTTATTTGCTTGCGGGACTGTCCACAGCCAGTCTTTGAATCTTCAGCTCGAAAAATTCATCCGGGAACACCACGTCCCAGCCGGCGTTTCCGATTTCAAGCCAGTGTTTTACATGCCCCCGGTTAACTAGGATACAACGCTTGTCTGCTGGAGCTTTGCAACGACTTCATACATTGAATCTGAGATGAAGAGACTTGGGCTTCAGCCCGTTCGGTTGTCGGGCATGTATCCGGTCTATTATGTGTTCGTCGAAAAAGCGAGACGGTTTGTCCGTACCCGTGGAGAATCTCGATTTGCCCCTGGTGATTTGTTCAAAGAAAATTGTCAGGCTTCCATGGCATGACTACGTCAAAGTCACATCATTCCTGTACGCACCTTTTTGCACCTACACGCAGCTTCGTGTCCCTGACAACTGGGCCCATGATAGCACTTACTTTAATGTGCCTCTCAATGTGTTCTACGGTTCAATGAAGGACGCTCTAAGAAACGGCTATTCTTTCGCGATCGACGCGGATATAAGTGAACCCAGCTATAAGGTGGAAAAAGGGATCGGCATCATTCCTCCATACGATATTCGGCTTAGTGACATAGACCAGGCGTCACGCGAATTCAGATTCGATGACGGCAGCACGACAGACGATCATCTTATGCAGGCGGTGGGTTACAAGAATTTTCACGGAGACGACTGGTTCCTTGTGAAAGACTCCTGGAGAACGGCGTGGGAGGGGAACCACAAAGGATATTCACTGTTTCATGAATCATACATGAAACTGAAAGTGCTAGCTTTCCTCGTAAACATGAACGCAGTTCCGGAAATAGAAAAGGATCTTGGCATCAGGAAGTCCCGGTAATTTGCCGCCCGGGTCCTTCTTGTCCCTTCTTTTCGGCATGCAGCCTCAACGGTTGGTAACGCGGTAACCAAAGCGGTTCAGGCTCATTTGTTTCTGCACTTCGCTGCCTCTGGAACTGAGGTAACTCTAAATTGAGGAGAGGCGCAAATGGAGCGGATACTTCTTAACCAGGTCGAAAAACCTACAAAGGCCCATTTCGAGATACTCTTAATGAGCTGGGCGGGCTGGGTCTTCGACTTCTACGACTTAATCCTTTTCACTTTTCTTCTTATTCCAATCGGGAATGAACTCCATCTCTCGAGAGTAGAGCTTTCATTTGTTCTTGGTGCGTCACTAGCCGCTACAGCGTTGGGAGGCGTGATCTTTGGAGTCCTCTCCGATCGATTTGGGCGCAAGAGCGTGCTACAGTGGACGATACTGACTTACAGTGTAGGTACATTTCTCAGTGGGTTTGCTCCGACGCTTTGGGTGCTGCTGGTCTTTAGAATAATCACCGGTCTGGGAGTCGGCGGGGAGTGGGCAACGGGTCAGACTTACGTTGGCGAGACTTTCCCTCCGAAGGTCAGGGGTAGATATGCGGCATTCATGCAGACCGGGGCACCTTTCGGAATCGCATTGGCTACGCTGGTTGGCGGTTTTCTTGAATCCTCGATCGGATGGCGAGCGTGTTTCTTCGTGTCGATCCTGCCTGCACTTCTGGTCATAATCATAAGACGCAGGCTGCCAGAATCCGATGTCTGGGCCGAGAGAAAGAGACTCATATCTCAGGAAGGCTTCAAGGCGGGGAATGTTGAGCAAGAAAGCAGGAACAAGTTCTTGCTGCTATTTTCTGCGGAGTACAGGAGGCTCTTCGGTCAGTCCCTGCTCCTCGCAATCTTCGACATGTCTGCTTACTGGTTCACTTATTCGTGGCTTCCGGGCTATCTACATGAGCAGCGGCAATTCCCGATGGCAAAGTCGGCGGTTTGGATGCTTGTGACGCAACTAGGCGGACTGCTCGGCTACCTGTCGTTTGGATTTGTTGCCGACAAGTTGGGCCGGCGCCCGGCTTATTCCATTTACTCTTTCATCATGGCCGCCGCGCTGGTGATGGTGACGCTGATGTGGAGTGTGGTTGTAATTTATCCCGCAGTAATCCTCTCGTTCATGTTCCTGGTGGGGTTCGGTACCGGAATGTTTAGCGGATACGGTCCGCTTTTCAGCGAGCTCTATCCGACATCGATAAGGAACACTGCAATGGGCTCCGCTTTCAATCTTGCTCGTGGAGTCCAGTTCTTCACGCCCGTTATCATAGCCGTTGTTGCCGAAGAGTATGGGCTTAGCGGCGGAATATCACTGGCTGCGGTTTTTGCATTGCTCACAGGCATTTGGATCTGGACCTTCCCCGAGACCAAAGGGAAGAAGCTTAAAATAGTGGAAAACGAATAAGCCGCAGGATTACTTGCGGCAGTACATCACCACCCGGTTCTATTACCGAAAATTCACGGTGCCGTCGTTCTCCACGTGTATCACAGTATCAGCCCTTTCATGGAAAAGTTAGTCACTCGTTCTTTCACCAGCAACGATTTGACTATCAAAGGGAACGTGCCGCAAACCTCTGCGCCGTCATTCCGGAGCAAAGGTCATCAAATTTCATGATACAACCTTAATCATCTGTTGTCGCTATGTCGCACAATGGCCAATACGTTCTTGAATAACATGATATGCAGGTTTATATTTCACAGAGGCTTACGATGATTCTGTTTGATGGCGTTTTTAGTTCTCAATGGGATTCTGCAGGACAAGCGACTGAAGAAGCGCCTGTTGAAGTTGAAGACATTGAAACAAAGAAAGAAACGCCCGCAAGAGTAGTCCTTTTCAACGATGATTGGCATACTTTCGATGAAGTGATCGGTCAGTTGGTAAAGGCACTGGGCTGCGGCTCTGATAAAGCGGAGGCCATTGCTTTTGAAGCGCACTCGAGAGGCAAAGCGTTGGTATACGAAGGTTCAATGCCCGAATGTCTCAGGGTGAACGGAGTCCTCGAAGAAATTAGTCTAATTACTCAAATAGAAGTTTGATTGATGAATTCAAACCAGGTTAGAGAAGGTTTTATAAAATTTTTCGAGAAGCGCGGACACAGGTTCGTTCCTAGTTCGCCGGTGGTTCCCTACGACGATCCGACGCTGCTCTTTGCCAATGCGGGCATGAACCAGTTCAAGGATGTCTTCCTTGGAGCAGGGAAACGCGATTACACACGCGCGGCCAATTACCAGAAGTGCATCAGGGTAAGCGGGAAGCACAACGATCTGGAAGAAGTCGGACACGACACGTACCACCACACGTTCTTTGAGATGCTCGGCAATTGGTCGTTCGGAGATTATTATAAGAGGGAGGCAATCGAGTGGGCGTGGGAACTGTTGACAGGTGAATGGAAACTTCCTAAAGATAAACTGTATGCCACCGTCTTCGAAACGGACGAGGAGGCTGCCGAGCTTTGGAAGAAAGTGACGGATATTGCTCCGTCGAGGATCTTGAAATTCGGCGAGAAGGACAATTTTTGGGAGATGGGCGAGACGGGACCCTGCGGTCCATGTTCTGAAATTCACATTGATCTCGGCGAGGGAATTTGCACGAAGAATCACGAACACGGCGTAAATGTCGACGGGTGCGGTCGTTTTATAGAGCTGTGGAATTTAGTCTTCATACAGTATAACCGGGATGCCTCTGGCAAGTTGGAGACTCTGCCCGCAAAGCATGTCGATACCGGGATGGGTTTTGAGAGAGTCGTATCGGTCCTTCAGGGAAAACAATCAAATTATGATACAGATGTTTTCACTCCTATCATCTCGGAAATTGCGAAGCTGACGGGAAAGCCCTATGAAGGGGAGCACAACCAGGTGGCGATGCGGGTTATCGCCGACCATGTTCGTGCGCTGACGTTTGCTATCGCCGACAATGCCAACCCGTCCAACGAGGGACGAGGGTATGTCCTGAGAAGGATACTCCGCCGTGCCTCCCGGTACGCGCGCAACCTTGACGTACGTGAGCCGTTTATTTACAAACTCGTGGACGTTCTAGTAAACAACATGGGCGGCGCGTATCCCGAGATCGTATCTTCGAAAGGTAGAATAAAGGAAGTCATAAAATCGGAGGAAGAGAGTTTCAACCAGACTCTGGACCGTGGTTTGGAGATATTTGCCGAGGTCGCAGAGCGCGTCGAGAAATCGGGAAAGAAAGTCATTCCGGGCGAGGACGTGTTTAAGCTGTACGACACTTACGGCTTTCCGGCAGATCTGACCAATCTGATTGCGCAGGAGCGAGGCCTGTCATTGGACATGGCAGGATTTGATAAGTTGATGTCCAAACAGCAGGATAGGTCGCGCGCGGCGACTGCGAAAAAGATCTCATATGAAATGACAGGCTCGGGCGGAGTCCGTGTTGGAGGATCAGCCGTTGTCAGCTTCTCCCCAAGTGTAACTGAATTCACTGGTTATGATACTACGGAAAGTGAAGCCAAGGTCGTAGATATCAAAAGAGAAAATGATAGCTATCTCTTGGTTCTCGATAAGACTCCTTTTTACGCGGAATCTGGTGGCCAGGTAGATGACGAGGGAGTAATTCGTACCCAGGAGTCAGCATTACCAGTAATTGATCTTGTCAAAGTTGACAACAAGATCATACATATGCTTGGACCCCACGCTAGTGAAGCTCTTGCAGTCGGTGAGAATGTGATAGCTCAAGTTGACAGCAAACGTCGTCTGGAAATCATGCGGAACCACAGCGCAACGCACTTGCTTCACGCTGCGTTGAGAAGGACGCTCGGCACGCACGTTCAACAGGCCGGTTCGCTCGTCGCCCCGGATCATTTGAGGTTTGACTTCTCTCACCACAAGAAGGTGTCTCCGGAAGAGCTCCGCGACATTGAACGGATTGTTAATGAAAAGATACTCGAGAGGATACAACTCACTCACCATAGAAATATCCCGTATGACCAGGCGCGAAAGATGGGCGCGCTTGCTTTCTTCGGAGACAAATATGGCGATAAAGTGAACGTGGTGCAATTCGGTGACTTCTCGATGGAATTCTGCGGCGGGACCCACGTCCGCAACACGAGCGAGATCGGCTTCTTCAAGGTCGTCGCAGAATCCGGTATCGCCAGCGGCGTGCGACGCGTCGAGGCAGTGACCGGCGGCGGAGTAGAGAAGGTGATTGGAACGCTGATGCAGCGTGCCGATGAGCGCGAACGCGAAAGGGATGAACTGCTCGAACGCGTGAAGAATTTGGAAAAGGAACTAAGCGGTTACCGGTTGACTGCGGCTATGGCGGCTGCTGAGAAGCTGCTCGAATCGGTTAACGGCGACGGCGTCATAGATGGCGTCCGGGTTGTGTACGGCGTGACGGAAGTCCAATCAGATGAAGAGTTGAAACAGGTGGCCGATCACCTGAAGGATAAGCTGGGAAGTGGAGTCATTGTGCTGGGAAGCAGGATAGAGGACAAAGTGATGTTTGTCTCCAGTGTCTCCCCAGACGCGGTATCCGAAAAGCACCTGCATGCGGGAAAAATCGTTAACGAAGTAGCACGAAAGGTCGGCGGCGGAGGCGGTGGAAGGCCAAATTTTGCCACTGCCGGAGGGAAGGACCCTACGAAAATTAGGGAAGCGGTGAACAGTGTCCCTGAAATAGTGAGGGAGTTTCTTACCAAGGGACGCGTAAGATAGAATAGGAGGCTAATGAAAACTTTTGACTACTTGCTCGCCGTTCGCGAGCAAAAGGGGGCAGGCTTCTTGCTTCTTCTGGACCCAGATAAGTTGGCTGAAGAGGATCTATCTGCTGTTGTAAGGCACGCTCAGGAAGCCGGCGTAGATGCGTTTCTGATCGGAAGCAGTCTGATGACACGAGACATTTTTGAAAAGACACTCCAGGAAATCAAGAGGAGCTCTAAGATTCCCGTAGTTATCTTCCCGGGAAGTCTGTTCCAGATTTCCGGTCAGGCCGACGCCATCCTGTTTCTGTCGGTACTCGCCTCAAGGAATGTCGATCTTATCGTCGGAAATCACATCCATGCGGCGCCTCTAATAAGGCAGCATGGGCTTGAGACAATCCCGACAGCGTACCTCCTCGTCGAATCAGGAAAGATGACCTCTGCGCATTTCATGTCCGACAGTTTCCCGATTCCGCGGGAGAAACCGGAAATAGCCGCCGCTTATTCGATGGCAGCGGAGATGTTCGGGATGAAGATGGTGTATTTAGAGGCAGGAAGCGGAGCCCTGTCAAATGTGCCGAAGGAGATGGTACAGAAGGTTTCCATGTCCGTTAAGGTGCCCGTAACCGTCGGAGGAGGAATACGAAGCCCGGAGGTTGCACACGAACTTGCAAGCGCAGGCGCATCGTTTGTGGTAACGGGGAATTTCTTTGAGGATAACGGCAACTCAGGTATGCTGAGAGAGTTTGCAAGAGCAATTCATTTCAAGAAAACTGAAGGAGTAATTGTTTGATGATTGATCGCGCTAAATTTATCAGAGAATCTCTTGAGGAAAGTGCGGCAACAAAGAAAGCAATCTTAAATAGTTGTTTTGATGATATATCGCGTGCAGTCACGGTAGTTAGGGATGCACTCGGCAAGGATAACAAGGTTCTGCTTTGCGGCAATGGCGGAAGTGCCGCCGATTCACAGCACATAGCAACTGAATTTACCATTCGGCTCAGCCATGATATAGAGCGTAAGGGCCTGCCGGTGATGGCGTTAACGACCGACCCGTCTGCGATGACGGCGGGCGGAAACGACATCGGTTTTGAAAACACATTTGCACGGCTGGTGGAGGCGTTCGGCAGGAAGGGCGATGTGCTGATCGGAATTTCCACGAGCGGTAACTCCGAGAATATCATCCGCGCTGTGGACAAGGCTCATGAGAATGGAATGTTCGTGATCGGTCTTCTGGGCAAGGATGGAGGGAAAGTTAAATCGAAATGTGACCTGTCGATAGTCGTCCCATCCGAAAACACTCAGAGGATCCAGGAGGGTCATATTACCATCGGGCACGTAATATCGGAGCTGGTGGAGATGGAATTGTACGCGCAGAACAAGCAGTGACGAATTTCATTCTTTCGATGCAATGATGAGGCGTTTATGGGCGAAGGCTTTGATTCAAGGACTCTCGGTTGAAGCCTCGCCGGAATGCGAAAGGCTTTTTTGTACTTAACGGAGCAAGAAAGATGGTTCGATTTGCCTGAGAGGGGGAACTTAAATACGATGAGGGAGGGCGAGAAATGAAACTGGCGAAGCAGGAAATAGAAACTCGTTTGAAGAATCTTCCGGGATGGCAGTACGTAGACAATTCGATAAGGAAGGACTTCAAGCTGAAGGATTTTCAGGAAGCGATGGCTTTTGTAGTAAAAATTGCCCTCGAGGCGGAGAAAGTCCAGCATCATCCCGATATAACGATAGAATACAACCACGTCAAAATCATCCTGACCACACACAGCGAAGAAGGCGTGACGGATAAGGATTTTGATGCGGCGGCAAAAATCCAAAAGTTCTCCGGAGCATAATGGAAAAAGAGAAAATTCTTGAGATTTTTAAGTCTACGGGCGCGCTGCAGCATGGCCATTTCAGACTGACGAGCGGCCTCCACAGTTCCGAGTATTTTCAGTGTGCAAAGGTCCTGCAATATCCTCAATACAATGAATTGCTTTGCGGAGAGATCGCGCGGCACTTCTTCGACTGGAAAGTTGATCTTGTCGTCGCTCCCGCAATCGGCGGTATCATGGTCGGGCAGGAAGTTGCCCGGCAGATGCGTGTGCGCGGAATTTTTGCCGAGCGGGAAGACAAGAGCATGAGTCTCCGTCGCGGCTTCGAGGTCAAGCCGGGCGAGCGCGTCCTCGTGTGTGAAGATGTCGTAACTACAGGCGGAAGCGTACAGGAAGTAGTGGACCTCGTGAAAAGCGCGGGCGGGGTAGTCATTGGCGTCGGATCCATAGTAGACAGGAGCCGCTCGCCGGTTAATTTCGGCTCGCAGTTGTTCTCGCTCTTGAAGATGGAAGTGCCCGTATATGAGCCCGATTCCTGCCCACTCTGCAAAGATGGTGTGCCTATTGTGAAGCCCGGCAGCAGAAAGGTCGCGGATTCTGTCGACGCGGGCGGAAAAAGATAAACAAATTAAGATTGGTTTCAATGAAACTCCTCAATCACAAGGTTATTTACAACGGCAAGGTCTTTAACACGATTGTCGATGAGATAGAATATGATTCCGGTAACAAGGCGGTTCGTGAAGTTGCTGAGCATCCGGGCGGCGCGGTCGTTCTCCCTCTGCTCGATGACGGTCGGATTGTCTTTGTCCACCAGCACCGCTATCCCCTGAATCAGAGTCTATACGAGCTTCCAGCGGGAAAACTTGAGCCCAATGAGCCACCGGAAGAGTGTGCCAAGCGTGAGCTTGAGGAAGAGACCGGTTACAAGGCGTCGAAACTGGAGAAACTCACTGCGATCTTCACTTCCCCAGGGTTTTGTACCGAGAAACTCCACATCTTCCTCGCCAGAGACCTTCACGATGGCAGACAGCAACTTGAGGAAGGCGAGTTGGGGTTGACTCTTAAGTACATCCACTTCAAGGAAGCCTTCCATATGGTCCAAACAAATGAAATCGTGGATGCGAAGACAATTGCAGGACTATTCTTCCTTCAGAACATATTCAAGGCGTGACCGTTGCCTCAGAGTTCGGAAAGAGTTGGAGCTGCCAGTCCGAGGCGTGAGATCGGAACCCGATTTGTGTTCACCTGCTGCGGCTCTGTCTTTCGGGGCAATCAATTCTCCCTGCGGTCCGGATCTCCTTTCGCGTCCTCACGCAAGTATCACCAATACTAAGAATTGCCGATGCTATCCCCGTATGAAATAATTCTGAGAAAGAGGGAAGGTGGAACCCTCTCCGCTGAAGAGATCGAGTATTTCGTTACTCAGTACACACTGGGCAATATCCCGGATTATCAGGTGTCCTCTCTCCTGATGGCAATCTTTTTCAAAGGCATGATTGACCGGGAGATCCTTGATCTGACGCATGCCATGATGTTAACCGGCACAATCGTCCGCCTGTCCGACGTTCCGGGTTGCAAGGCGGATAAGCACTCGACCGGCGGAGTCGGGGACAAGGTCTCTCTCATGCTGGCTCCGCTCGCCGCTGCCTGCGGAGTGAAGGTGCCGATGGTGTCGGGAAGAGGATTGGGACACACCGGCGGGACAATAGACAAGCTTGAGTCGATACCAGGTTTCCGGACGGGGATTTCTATTTCTGAATACAAGCGGATACTCAAGAGAGTCGGGCTCGTGATGAGCAGGCAGTCCGACGACCTGGTGCCGGCAGACCGCAAGCTTTATGCGCTGAGGGACGTTACGGGAACGGTTGAGTCTATTCCTCTGATCACTTCAAGCATCATGAGCAAGAAGCTCGCTGAAGGAATTGACGTGCTTGTCCTGGACGTTAAAGTAGGGAACGGCGCATTTATGAAGGATCTTACCCAGGCACGCTCTCTCGCGAAGAAGATGGTGCAAGTGGGAAAACTTTACGGCAAAAAGGTCGCGGCATATTTGACGGACATGAGCCAGCCTCTCGGGAGTGAAGTCGGGAATTGGAACGAAGTGGTCGAGTCGGTGAAGATGCTGCGGGGAGAGTCTGATGCCGATGACATCGTCGAGCTTACCACGAGGCTGACCGCCGAAATGGTCTCCCTTTGCTCGGGAGAGACGAGAGCAGTTGCCTCGCAAAGGGTCAAAAAAGCCATCGAGTCTGGCGCAGGATACGAGAAATTCCTCGAGATGGTAAAGGCACAGGGAGGCGATTTGAACGTCGTGGAAAATCCGGCGAAATACCGGAAACCAAGGAAAGTTGTTGAAGTAAAGTCACCGGAAGGCGGCTATGTTGCTTCCGTGGACACGTTCAAAATCGGTATGGCTGCAGTGAAACTCGGGGCCGGACGGGAAAACGTTGAAGACAAAATCGATCCTGTCGTCGGAATTACGATTCTGAAGAAGATAGGGGAGAGGGTCTCTGCGGGCGACGTTATCGCCATCGTTCATGCAAATGACGAAGAGCGGGCGAAATCTGCGAAGGTCGAGATCGAAGGCGCCTATTCGTTCTCGCGGAGAAAATGCAGCAGGCCCGAGTTGATCAAAGAGAGGATAGCATGAAGAAGATTGTAGTGTACCAGAAGGCAACATGCGGCACGTGCAGGAAAGAAAAGGATTATCTTTCGAAAGTTAAAATCTCATTCGATGAAATCGATATCGTGAAGAATCCACCGACAAGGGAATTTCTTGAAAAGAATATGGATGAGGGTAACCTGGAAGCGTATATCAATAAGCATTCAAAGCCATACCGTGAGCTCAACCTTGCGAAGAAGAAACCGACTAAATCCGAACTCATAGACTTGATGCTAAAAGACCCTAATCTTATCAAACGCCCCATCCTGGTTGATGGGAGCCGCGTGTTTTTCGGATACACAGAACTCTAAGGATACACATTGAACAGACAAATTCGTTTTCTTCTGCTTGTCCTGATTTCTTGTGTTGAGCCATTGCATTCGGCTCTGGCATACCCGGACGATTCGTCCGCTCGCCTCGAGGCGATGGTGGACTCGACGATTAATCAAACCTATAGCTACCGCTTCGATGACGCCCTGCAGACGACCGCCGGTATGATTGCTATGTATCCGGAAGAGCCCGAAGGGTATTTGTACAGGTGCGGCATTTATTGGAAGATGATGAAGGAAGGATGCGATAGTCCCGGGGACAGTACGTTATCGAAAATAAAGGTGCTTATAGATAAGGCATGCAGATTTTCCGAGCTGAAGCTTGGTGCCGATAAGGAGAATGTGAAGGGACTCTTCTATTACGCCGGCGCGCTGGTTTACCGGGCGAAGTACGAGATGATGAAGAGCGACTGGTTTGGAGTGATGGCGGACGGAAACAAGGCGAGGAGACTGCTCGAGAAAGCGGTTGCGATAGACCCGCATTTTTACGATGCTTATTCCGGCATAGGCGCATTCAATTTTTATACGGCCAACCTGCCCTGGTATCTGAGGCCAATCGCGGTTATGATGGGAATAAGCGGAAACGGAGAGTTGGCGGTTGCCCAGCTGAAAACGGCCGCGCAGAAGGGAAAATATTCAAAAGCTGAGGCTGCGGATTTCCTGGCGTCGGTAGTTTACCTGAAAGAGAGAAAATATGACGACGCGATCTTCATCATGCGCAACCTTCATCGGGAGTATCCTGGCAATCTCAATTTCATAAGAGAATTGTGCACTACCTACTACCGGATGGGAGAGTACGACGAAGCGATTGATTACGCCGATTTGGCACTGGAGCATCCTGGCACCGCTGATACGTGCTGCAGGACCAGTCTTGCGTATATACGGCTTTATAGAGGCGTCTCTTTTGAGAAACTCAATCAGAAGGATCGGGCCATCGCGGATTTTGAAATCGTCGCCGGGATGAAAAACGGGGAGTATGCATGCAAGCAGGCAAAAGAACAACTGGATGGGTTGAGGCGGCGCTGACGGCAAAATAATCAAGAGCCGTTTGAACTAGCCGCTTCCTCTCGCATATCAAGTTAAACGAGCTCTCTGTACATCCGGCGCTATAGTCTTTCTTTTGTCAGAATCGGAAAGAAAGGTTTATGCCGATCGGATTCGCTTCAGGCGGAATCCTAAGAGCGGCATGAGTCGGTGAACCAGAAGTATTTATTGGACACATGCCTCCAGTCCGGATGAGGACGTCCGGTGATTGCCTTGAGAGCAGAATTGTACACCAGCTCTATCAGACTCGCCTGAATCACGGCAAAAGATGCGCCCAGTGTCTGCTTGTCTCGTCCTATGATGCCGTATGCAAGAAGTGAACCTCCAGCAACGAAAGGGAGAAACTGTTCGGTAAACACGATCGGATGCGCCCACCGGCCGTACTCGGGATGAGTATTGAAGTAATGTTCGACCGTAAAGTCCGAACCGGTTTCAACGATCAGCGCGGTTGCCGCGATTCCGGCAAGATGGTAATAGATATTTCCTCCCCGGAAGCTTTCCAGGATATTGTCGCCTACGTCCCCGAAGGGGGTGAGATTGCCATCATTCCCTGAGAAACCAGATCCGCTGGCTACCCCCATCAATTGCCAATAATACTATGAAAAATTTCAATCTGATGAAACAGTGCCGCGTTGAATGTCTTTAGGCGACTCGATCTTCCTATTGGAGCAAAGAGGGTGTGCCAGCCGGAATTTAATCGGCTCCGGCTCTGTTCTAAAAAATATGAAACTGAATATTGGTGACAGGGCGCCCGATTTTGAATTGCCAACCACGGCGGGCGGTACATTCAGGTTGACAGACAACCTGAACCATGGCAAACTGGTACTTTACTTCTATCCAAAGGACTTCACTACGGGTTGCACGGCAGAAGCTTGCGGTTTTCGCGATGCCTTTGCGGACCTGAGGAAATCTGAAATGAGAGTTGTCGGAATCAGCACAGATTCCATCGAGACACACATGAAGTTCAGAGAGAAATTCGATCTCCCCTTTGATCTGCTTTCCGATTCCAACGGAGATGTGTCCGGGTTATATGGCGTTTACAACAGGCTTTTTAAGATTGCAAACAGGGTAACGTTCATAATCGACGGTGACGGAATAATTGTCTCTATGACAAAGAACCTTCTTTCTCCGAAAACGCATATCTCTGCCGCGAGATCTTACAGCACACAGGTAGGATAACATCAGGGCCGACGATGAAGCCTAACGCACGGATTGCCGAAGCGATGGATGAAATAATAAACGGAACGAATGTCGAGCGGTTCGTGCACGAGCTGGAGGTCGATGGAGAAGACATCTCCCCACTTTTCACGCAGAGGCTCAGGGCGGCAGGTTTCAAGGAAATGACTGTCGGTGATGTGGACGTAGGATTTGACCAGAGAGTTGCCACCTTCGCCTTGCGTGGAACTAAAGCATATTTCGGCTGGGTGTTCATCGAGAGGTTTACCGAGAAGAAAAGCAGGAAGCTTTTCGGCAGTGCAGTTCGGAACAAGAAAGGCGATTGGGCGATACAGATACCTTCGAACAGCGGAGAAAAGGTGTTCGTAAATGACGCCCAGAGGCTTGGTATGGAATTAGAAAACAACTTCGTGCTCGAGTGAGATCACAAGTTGTGTCTTATCACCTCAAGCATCTCGTCATGAATTCTTCCGTTCGAAAGTACTATGTCTTTTTGATATATCGAGTACTTTTCCCCATGGAATCCGGTTACCTTTCCGCCTGCTTCCGTGGTAATCAGAACCGCCGCCGCGGTGTCCCACGGATGCAGGTTGACTTCCCAGAAGCCGTCGAGTCTTCCAGCGGCAACGTAACAAATGTCCAGAGCTGCAGAGCCGAGACGCCTGACTGCCTGTGCTCTGACCAGGAAAGACTCGAAATGCTCGACGCAATGGAAGGGATTGTCCTTGACGTCGTATGGAAATCCTGTGGCCAACATTGAACGTTCCAGCTTGTCTGCCGACGTGACCTTGAGCTTCTTCCCATTCAAGTAGGCACCGCCCCCTTTCTCCGCAGAGAACAGTTCGTCGAAGTTCGGGTCGTAAACCGCTCCTGCTACCACTTCGCCTTTGTGTTCCACGGCGATAGAGACGCAGTAAACGGGGAATGCGTGAGTGAAATTCGTTGTACCATCAAGCGGGTCGATTATCCATCGGTACTCGGAGGCCGGCGAAGAAATCCCGCTTTCCTCGGCAAGAACGCCGTGGCCCGGAAAATTGTTCTCTACAAAGCTCTTTATTTTCTTCTCCGAACCTTTGTCGATGTCCGTGACCAGATTCGTAAATGATCCCTTTTCCTTTATTTCGGAGATTTTACCTTCGTTTTCCTTAAGAAACTTTCCGGCGTCCTTTGCAATTTCAATCAACTTCTCGATCATACGGTTCCTTTTTGTGATAATTTAAGACTTATTGACCAGAATAAAGGGATGTTTTTCGCCCTTCCTGGAAAAAGGAATACGATAAAGAGCCGCGTCAATATATTCTTGCCGCATACAGGTGTGAATGTTTGATTTTCACCTTCTCAGAAAATATATTTTGATCGTGATTGAAGGTGAACCAAGAATCCCCACGAGAGAGGAAGCAGTAGCCCTCCTTTTTGAATACACGAAAACCGAGAGCCTGCGGAAGCATGCTTTTGCGGTTGAAGCGGTAATGCGCGCCTGTGCGAAGAAATTTGGCGAAGATGAGGACCTTTACGGACTCGCCGGACTGCTTCACGATTTTGACTATGAGATGTACCCGACGGTTGAGCAGCATCCCTACGTTGGAAACAAGATCCTGGCAGAGAAAGGTTATCCCGAAGACGTGCGACAGGCGATCATGGGACATGCTCCATATACAAAGGTGCCGCGCGAGACAACAATAGCCAAGTGCCTTTTTGCCAGCGACGAGCTTTCAGGATTCGTTATCGCAGTTGCTCTTGTCCGTCCGACAAGGCTCGATGGCATGGAGCCTTCTTCGGTGAAAAAGAAGTTGAAGTACAAGGCATTCGCGAAGACGGTCAGCCGGGAAGATATCAGGAATGGAATTGCCGAGCTGGGAATACCGGAGGATGAACACATTGTCTTTGTAATAAAAGTGCTCCAGGAAAATGCCGGAACGTTGGGGTTAGCCTGATGGTGAAAATAACTGCCGTTGTAAATGACTTGGCTTTCATGACGAAGATCAGAAATACTGCAGAGTATTTCGGAATATCGGTGGGCTTTGTCGGTAGCGAAGGCCAGATAGACCGGTATGCTAAAGATTCCGAATTGATAGTCATCGATCTTGAAAGTGATTTCATCGACCCTGTGAATACAATCGAGAAATTGAAGGCGAATCCTCAAACGGCATCAACCAGATTAATCGCATATATTTCTCATGTAAACTCATCTGTGAGAGCGCAGGCTCTTGCGGCAGGATGCGATGAAGTGCTTTCCCGTTTTGAGTTTAGCGCCAATCTCAGAGAGATCCTGCAGTCTGCCTGCAGCTAGTGCCCATCCAACTATCATTTGCTAACTTGGTCCCGCCAAAAGCGGGCGGGATGCTCATTCCAACAATAATTTTACCTGCACGTTGTTTGGTAAAATTAGTTGGAATGGCACTTGCATTCGCCTTAGAAGAGAAGTGTTCTGACTTCCATTGTTCAATACGATGTCCCGGCGAAAAGAAAAAGCCGGGGACATTGCCGTTATTCCGCTGCAGTCATTTCACCCGTAATCCACGATCGATTGAAAAGCCAGGATAATGCCGGATAATTCTCCGCAACTTTCACTGATAATCGCTGCTTACAATCGGCCCGAAGTTCTCGGGCTCGTGTTCGCTGCTCTCGGAAGACAAACCTTCAAAGAGTTTGAAACGGTGATTGCCGACGACGGTTCCGGGCCTGAGGTAAAGGAAGTCGTTGAGAATGCACGCCAGACTTACGCTTATCCGATAAATCACGTGTGGCATGAGGACGCGGGATGGCGGAAGAACAAAATCCTTAATGATGGAATCCGCGCATCGGGCTCGGAGTATTTGGTATTCATCGACGGCGATTGTCTCCCTTCGAGGAATTTCCTGCTCGATCATTGGGTCGAGCGGGAAAAGCAGAGGGTGCTTCTCGGAAGGAGAGTGGAGATGAGTGAGAGATGGGCGCAATCGCTTACGATGGAGAAGGTCGCCTCTGGAAAATTCGAACGGATTGGCTTGCCGGAAATAATGGACGGAGTGAGAGGCAAAGCTTTGAGACTTGAAGATGGGATAAGAATAGCAAACCGGTCGATCCGAAAGCTGTTACCCCGGAAGGCTCTCGGAATTCTGGGAAGCAATTTCTCGATCCATAAGGAAGATATTCTTTCTATTAATGGTTTCGATGAGACTTATGACGGACCGGGGCACGGTGAAGATTCAGATATTCAATACCGACTCGGTCTTATCGGCGTCACCGGGAAATCACTTCGTAATGCTGCAATTCAATTCCATGTTTATCACACATTTACGCGGACTTCTGAAAAGTCGGCGAGAAGGTTCGAGGAAGTAAAGAAGAGCCGCGAACCAAGATGTAAAATCGGATTGGAAAAGCCTTAGGGAAAAACTACCCGGATTCCGGCAAGTCGGAAGTTCTTACTTCAAATGACGTCTCCCATATTGAACTTTCGCTGTTACCCATGTGTTCGGTTTAATATCCGGGAAGGAGTACGGAATACCGGTCACGATCACTTAATCAATAAGAACCTATTTGGAGTATACAAGATGTCGTTATTTGGAAATAATCCTGTCCATGAAATATCAGTTATAGAGTTGAAGGAACGTCTCGACAGCGGCGAAGAAATCTTTATACTCGACGTGCGTCAGCCAGATGAATATAGATACTGCAACATCGGAGGACTCCTAATACCTCTCGGAGAGTTGCCGAGGCAGCTGGGTGACCTTGACCGGGATCGTGAAATAGTTGTTGTTTGTCACTCTGGTGCAAGGAGCGCACGAGCCACTCAATACCTTCAACGGGCCGGTTTCTTGAATGTGAAGAACCTCGCAGGCGGAATCGACCGGTGGGCTGAGGAGATCGATCCGACCTTGCCCCGTTATTGAAGCCAAAGGCCGTTACCAAAACCCGATAGTATTACTCACTGTCTTCAATTATTTTATCCTGTCAAATAGTGAGAGTAACATGAAGATAGTGTTCATGGGGACACCTGAATTTGCGGTGCCGTCACTGCGGGCGATCGTTCAAGCCGGTTATGGAGTCGCCGCGGTTGTGACCAACCCTGATGAGCCTCAGGGTAGAGGATTGAAAGTATCCCCGCCACCGGTTAAGACTGCGGCACTGGAATTAGGTCTGGTGGTAATTCAGGTTGAATCACTGAAGGATCCCGAGTTTCTGCGGAAACTAAAGGAGATTGCTCCTGATCTCGTGGTCGTTGTGGCATTCAGGATACTGCCGAAGGAGGTTTTCACGATCCCGCGTCTCGGCACGTTCAACCTGCATTCTTCCTTACTTCCGAAATACCGGGGAGCAGCGCCGATTAATTGGGCGGTGGTGAAGGGTGAGACTGAGACCGGAATAACTACATTCTTCCTCGATGAAAAGATGGATACGGGAAAAGTCATTCTTCAGAAAAAAACGGACATCGGGGAGAACGAGACAGCGGGCGAACTCACTGCGCGACTCTCTGTCATCGGCGCCGCTGGTGTCGTGGAGACGATTAAGCTGATAGAGTCCGGGAGTGTAGAGTTAATAGACCAGGACAACTCATTGGCGACCAAGGCCCCGAAAATCTCCAAAGATGATTGTACAATCGAATGGAACAGGCCGGCCAAAGAAGTTCATGACTTTATACGTGGCTTCTCGCCGGAGCCGGGTGCGTTCACATTTTTGAACGGCAAAATGTTGAAGATTTTCAGAACCCGTATTACTCACGAGAAAGCAAGTCTCCCCGCAGGAACTCTCAAAGCCGAACAGAGGAAACTGTTCGCAGCTTGCGCGGATGAGTTCGTCGAGGTAGTCGAACTGCAGTTGGAAGGGAAGAAGAGACTTGATGCGCCCGAATTCCTCAGGGGTACCAGGGTTGCAGTGGGCACGAATCTGACCAGGAGCAGGACTTGAGTTACTTAGGCTGTTCCTGCTTTGAGGCAGGGGCCGGTTTCTCGGTTTTTGGTTTTTCGGACTTATCCTGTTTAGAATCACCGTTCGAGGTTGCAGGTGATGTGTTTGACTTCTTATAGTCGGTAAGATAGAATCCGGATCCCTTGAAAATAAGGCCCGCGCCAGCACCTATTAGACGGTGAACTTTTCCGTTGCACTTGGGACAAACACTAAGTGGCTTTTCATTCATCGATTGGAATTCTTCAAACACGTAGCCGCATTTATCACATTTATATTCGTACGTCGGCATCGTTTACTCCATCTTCTCTGTTTTTATTGTGCAAAATTTAAGATATCGCTGCTCAACTTTCAATCTCCGACCGATTGAACGGAGGTAACCGCTCAGTTCACTCTATCTGATGATGTTTCCTTCCAGGAGATTCGTAAGTGCCGGAAGTAAACATTTTAGGTCTTCGTTCGCTATCTTATTGAAAAGTCAAATTTACAAATTAACCGTGTAACCTTAGGAAACTGTATCAATTCGAGGAATGTCATGTTTCGCAGAGTCTATGTTCTTCTGAGCCTGTTCCTCTTGTGGGGAAACAGCTTCGGCCAGGCACCGGATGCAACAGTCATCATCCACCAGAACATGCTGAACGCCTTTCTGGATGCAGTGGGACCCGTAAGCGGTACGAAGGACTTCGACATCCTCAGCGTAAGAGGGAAGTATACCTGGACTTTGAGCAATGCTCGCATAGAATTGCTCCCGGAACACGCGAGATTCCTCGCGGATGCAAACATAAAGGCGGGGCCAGTTTCTTACAGCTCGCCAGCCGTCGGCAACGTTGAGGTGAGGTACGATCCCCGCGAGAACCGAATAAAAATCAGGGTCGAGCACGCGGTGTTTGAGGTATATACAAAAATATTCGGCAGGAAGATTCATATCGCGAACATAGACGCCGCTGAATTCTATCATCCGCGTTTTGAGTTCGCCGGTCCGAGGCTGGTCGACACTTCAGTCCGAGTAAAACTTCCCGATGACAGGGAGAAGATCCTATGAGAGAATTCGTCATGTTACCTCACAAGATTGAATTTCTGCAATGAAGTTTAACGACCATTTAGGCACTGGAAGTCATGCTGATGTGCTCCGCCGTTTCAGGGAGCCACATGATATTCAATTGTTCCTGAATAGCATCCCTTACGATGCGGAAGCCGGGACAAGCTCTCCGGGAGTCGTAGCGTCGGAGCGAAAGGCCAACTGTTTCGAGGGTGCACTGTTCGCGGCGGCGGCTTTGAGAGCTATGGGACATAAACCTCTCATCGTCGATATGATCGCCCAGAATGATGACGACCACGTCATCGCGTTGTTCAAACGAGGCCGATACTACGGAGCCGTCACGAAATCGAACACTACGATGCTTCGATACCGCGAACCGGTATACCAGTCGCTGAGGGAGCTGGTCATGTCGTACTTCGACTTCTACTTCAACATCAAGGGCCAGAAGACTTTGAGGAGTTATTCGAATCCCGTCGACCTGTCGAGGTTCGACAAACAAAATTGGATGACGACTGACGAGAACCTTGACTACATTGGGGATTACCTGAACAACGTCAAGCACTACCGGATACTCGACAGAAAGATGATCAGGAATTTGAGTTACGCGGATGACGACATAGTCGGGCTTTGTTTCAATGGGGCATTGGAAGATGGAGTGTACCGGCCTAAATAGGTTAGCCGTTCAGAACCTAAGGGTAAAAACCGTCTCAGCGTTGGATATTGAGCTGACCGTTATGCTTCCTTTGTGGGCCCGCATTATCTGTCGTGAGAGGCTGAGGCCGATACCGGACCCTTCCTTGCGCGTCGTAAAGAAAGGGATAAATATCTTCTCTTGCAATTCTTCCGGTATTCCATGGCCGTTGTCCGAAACCTGTATCAGTGTCCCTCCGCGGCTGTCCGTCTTTGCGCTTAATCCTATTCTGGGCGAAGCGGCACCGGAGATGGCGCCGATCGAATTCATGACGAGATTTATGATAACCTGTTCGATGAGGTCGGGGTCTGCGGTCAGTTCAAGCTCGGCAGGCTCGACTGCCTGGGAATACTCTATCCCCCTCACCTGGAACCTCTCAGCGAACATCTTGTGGACCCCGTCGAGGAGATTGGCGACCCTGAACACCTGGAAATTAGGCGCAGGTATGCGCGTCAGGTTCCGGTAGTCGTCGACGAAGTGCAGGAGCCCGTTGCTCCTCCGCGAGATTGTGTCGAGAGCTCCCTTTACATCCTTCAATGATTCCAGGTCTACTTCAAGCTTATTTGTGTTCTCGTCTCTGTGGAAGACGGACGCCGGATTGGGCACAGCGTGAACGGATTCTGATGAAATCTCTTCGACACCGCTTTTCCCGCCTCCCGTCTCCTGTCGGCTGTCCGCGTTTGCTTTTTCCATTCGAGAAAAATCAATCAAAGAACTGGCAGTGGAAGAGAGGGAGATGATCGGCGTAACCGAATTCATTATTTCATGGGTTAGAACCCTGATCAGGTTCTGCCAAGCCTCCATCTCTCTTTCTTCCAGTTCGTTCTGTATGTTTGTCAGCGATACAAACTTATACTGGGTGTCTCTCATCTTGAATTCGGTTGCATAAATCGAGAGCTGGAAAAGCTCGTTGTCATTGACGTACTTGACTAGGACATTTTCTCCTGCATTTATCTGTCGGAGGGAATCAACCAGTCTGCCGCTTATCGCGGCCAGGTCTGAGATATTCTGCAGGGCATTTATTCTGAGGAGTTTCTTTGAAGCCGGGTTCACAAGCTCCACGTTCCCGTCGCCGGTGAAGACGATAAGTCCTATTCCGACATGCTGCACCACTATTTGCAGATAACGGTATTGTTCTTCCTTCTCGGCGCGGGCTTTGCGGAATTCATCGATGACGTCTGAGAAAGCCTTGTTGAGCTCTTCAAAAGAAGAACCCTTTATGCTGGATCGAAAGCTTTGCGAGAAGTCCGCATACTTGATGGAGTCGAAGAACCGTGCAATGTCCCTGTTTGTTTTCTGAACGTAATGTATCAGGGAGTATACCTGTGCAATAATTAGCAGAGCGACTATAAATGGAGTTGCAACAAACGCGGTTTCCGTGAGGAGGTAAATCAGAAGGAAGACGGTGGCACAAAGGAAGGCAATCCTTGTCAGTACCACGATGCTGAACCTTCTAAAGATCATTATGTGAGGCTGTTCTTATTTCCGTAAAAGATGTCTTCCGCAATTGCGGCGAAGTCCTCTTTGATTTGCGAGTAATCGAAGCCTTCGATCCAGTTAATTTCGTCGAGTCGTTCAAACGGGAAGGTTTCAAACAATTCGGACGCTTCACCGGCATCGACCGCTCCTTCCTTGTGCTTCGCCTGCAAAAGGATTTCCTCCCAGCTGTATTCATATCTTTTTGAGATCGCCCAAACGTCTACGTAGTCTCTGGGCTCGAACCGAAAAAGCGCTGATACCTTGTTAGATAAGATATTCTGAATGCTGTCTACCGGGCCGAGCTTCAGGTCAGCTTCCAGGTTTCCGAAATGAGCTGGTAGATCGTTGACGAAATCAATTTTTAACTCGCACGCTGAATTGAAGACATAAAGCTGGGCAAAAGCGTCAGCTCGTTTGACTCTGCCGAAGTCTATTCTGAAAGGGAGGTGCGGTTCTTCAGAAGTGAGAAACGATAGGAAAGTCTCGATGTAAAATTGGAACCTATTGTCCTGATTGACGAACAAATCCAGGTCATCGGAGAATCTGTGATTAAGGTAGTGTCTACTCAGTGCCGTACCGCCTGTGAGATAGAGCGGTAGCTTTAAGTCGCGTTTGATTTTCAGCACTCCATCCTGAAGAGGGTGCAGCTTCTCCCCGTAGTATTCTGCGGTATGTCTCATACATATCTCTCAGTCCTTTTGGCCAGAGCCTTTTGATGACTTCCGGGGTCAGATTCTTCCGGAGATAATCTGCTCCGAATACATGCAGCAATTCGTACCACGATAGGACCTTGCAGAACCTTGCAAGACTCCATTCCTTGTTGAACCATCCCATGGGCTCTTTCTTCCCGACCGCAATCAAGTAAAGATCGTACGGGTCGAGCTTATAATCCCACACGGTACCGTGGAGGACCTTTCGTATTTCTTTTTCATCCGTGAGCATACGACAAGTTAGCGCAATTGACAACAACGCTCAATGAACAATGTACACTGATCAATGATCATTGATAACTGAGAATTGTTATAGTCCATATTTCTCCAGCCTTCTGTAGAGCGAGGCACGTGTGATGCCGAGCTCTTTTGCAGCTTGAGTCAAGTTGCCGTTGTGCCTTGTCACTGCTTTTATTATCAGGAGCTTCTCCGCTTCCTCAAGTTGAAGAGTATTGAGAGGAGTGCCTTCCGTCTCACGAGCGTCGGGCGAGAAGAGGAAGTCATTTGCATTTATGGATTCCGTGTCGCTCATTATGGTCACTCTTTCCAATGTGTGTTGCAGCTCCCTCACATTTCCCGGCCAAGTATAGTTCATCAATTTATTCATCGCTTCCATGCTGACATGCTTGATGGGCTTGCTATATTTTCGGCAATACATTTTTAGGAAATGATCTGCAAGGAGCGGAATGTCCTCCCGCCGGTTTCTCAACGGAGGCAATTGAACTTCAACTGTGTTGACGCGGTAGAGAAGATCCTGTCTGAACCTTCTCTCCGATTTCAATTCCTCCATCGGCAGATTAGTCGCACACAGGAGCCTTATGTCGATCGGCCTTGGAATGTTTGCTCCAAGCCTCGTTACCTGCCTGTTTTGAAGCACGGCCAGAAGCTTGACCTGCAGATTTTGTGTCAGGTTTCCGATCTCATCGAGGAACAGCGTCCCGCCCGAAGCAATTTCGAAGCGGCCGGCTCTGTCCTCCTTTGCGTCGGTGAAGGCACCGCGCACATAGCCGAACAGCTCGCTCTCGAAAAGGTTCTCGCTTAATGAACCGACATCGACACTGAGGAATATTTGTCCCCTCCTCGGCGATTGCCTGTGAATAGCCCTCGCCACCAGCTCCTTGCCGGTTCCGTTTTCGCCGACTATCAGGACGTTTGTATCGGTCGCGGCGACCTTCTGGATGGTGCTGAATACGCGTCTCATCTCATCAGACACACCGATGATTTCCTGGAATTGACTGTCGAGGTCGTTGGTGAGCTGTTTTTGTTTTGAGAGAAGGTCCTCTATCTCCTGTTTTGATTCGCTGAGTCTCATCGCGGAAGAAATCGTAGCCAGAAGCTTTTCGTTCTGCCACGGTTTCAATACGAAATCGGTAGCGCCTTCCTTGATAGCCTTGACTGCCATTTCAATATTTCCATAGGCAGTGATCAGGACAACGACCGCCGAGGGATCTATTTCCAGGATCTTTTTCAACCAGCCGAACCCCTCCGTCCCGCTAGTGGCATCTCCGGAAAAATTCATGTCCAGAAGGATTACATCATAGTGTTCACCCTTCAGGAGGGAAGGAATCTGGCACGGATCCTTTTCAATGCGGACTATTGAATAATGCTGCTTCAGTAACAGCCTTGCGGAGAAGAGGATGTCCTCGTCGTCGTCGATAATTAGGATCTTGGCGGACTTATTCATTGTTCAATTATCAATAATCAGTGATCAATAATCAATTATCAACAAAGGACGAAAAAAAGTAACGGCGAACACCGGACCTCATCGATTGATAATTGTTCATTGATCATTGGTCATTGTGGCTTGGTTTGATTCTTGTAGTCCTCAATATCGCAAATAGGATTTTGCCAATCTCGTCAGCGTCGGGGTAGAGCTTCGAGTGATCTTTTTTGTCAAGGAATCCCGTGCGGTTGAGAAGTTTGATCCAGTATTTCGTCTCAAGGCATTCCTTGTAAGCAATTGATATCTTGTTTGAGAAATCCGCCTTAGAAATAGCTCCTTCCGCTTCCGAGACGTTTGCTCCGATAGATGTGCCGCTTCTCAATAATTGCTTAGACAGTACAAATTCCCTCTTGGTAGCCGCCAGAAATTGGTAGCTCTCCACAATCTGAACTGCAAACTCGAAAGATTTGTCTTGAATAACATTTTTCTTTTCCATTTTCCCTGCTCCCTTGCTGCACTTGATTTTCACTGATCATTGATTAATGGTAGTTGAACATTGCTGCCGTTCATTTCCGAACACCACCGTCCGATTCCGGGCACCTGAAACTTTGCACACAGCGATGAAATAATCAAATCTGAGCAGTATCTTCGTGCCAGAATAAACCCCGAAGTTAGGCTGATATAGGGCCATAATAATTCCCCAGGGATTGCTAACGCGAATTGGAACAGCCTAAAGGGCTACAACATCAAAGAGGCGCAATGTGTCTGCTGAAAGAATTGAGTTGCCAAGATACTGGGATAAGGTGTGGTAGCAAATCGAGTCAGACCATAAAAGCGCCGCAGAGGACCAGGAGAAGATGGTGAATTAACGCGATATAACAATTCTATTACCTTTAGCGATGACCGACCGCGGTGCCGGACAGCGGCGGATTTCCGCGAAGGATTATCTGGAGTTCTGCAATCCTCTGGGAAATTCCTTTGTCATTCGGGAACATCGCCTGCAATTTTTCAAGCAACTCAATGGACTTTTGATAATCCTTGTCCATGTCGTAAATATCCAAGAGTATTCTATAGGGGTTATAGTAACTCTGCACGTCGTTGGGGTTCTCCTGGATAGACTGAAGGGCATTCTGCTCAACCACGATTGCATATTTATGAAATTGGGCTGTATCCCCGGCCATGTAGTACATCCTGGCGACATCGCTCATGATCTTGTAATCCATCGGAAAGGCACTGATTGGAATGCGAGTTTCCATGGTGTCGAGCGTGGCAATGGCTGCAGCGCTGTCACCCTGCATCTCATAATGTGATGCCAGTTGAACAAAGCTGTAGTTATAATCCGTGATCAACCTTCTGACATTGTCATCATAGTAGATATTTGGATTGCTCAGATTTGTGAAGAAGAATCCGTAGTGCGCATGACGGTGAAAGGTCCGAGGCTGATGGAGAAGACATTCCCTCATGATTGGCTCGTCTATTCTATAGTCCTCGCCGGGATTCGTATTCTCAAAGGGTGTTAATTGAAGCGCAAGGCCTTGCATTTGGAGATACGGGGTCACCCCTATGAAATTGTCTGGCGCCACGGTTACCGCGTAAAAAATCGGGCGCTTCCAGTCGTTTGTCTGAATGATGTTCTGCATCAGAATGTCCTGCGCTCTGATCGCCTGCACATTGCCGGCCTGCAAGGTCGGGTTTACGGTATATTCGATATAGCCCTTATTCGTGATGCTGGTATCAGTGACTCCAAACTCTTTGTATACCTCTTTGGGAACCGGCAGCTTGAATGTTCGTGCGTGCCATTCTATCGGCTGGATATCTCTTATCTCCTGGTCGGTCAGGCTGATCGGCACCTTCACCGCGCCGTGTGGAGTCTCATTCTTCAACTGAAGTATGTACCAGTCGGTGTTTGCCAGGCTGAGGTTGACGATACGGACATCGGTTCGTATCCCCATTGCTTCCTGCAAGTACCACAACGGGAAAGTGTCGTTATCGCCATTTGTGAATAGTATCGCGTTTGGTTTACACGACTGCAGGATGTTGTACGAGTAATCCCAGGGTGCAAAGTTCCCGTGTCTATCGTGGCTGAACAAGTTCTGGTTGAACATGTTCAGAGGGGCAACAACAAATAGAGCGAGGGCGGTTCCGCCAATAAGAAGGGATTTGTATTTGCCCTCTTTGAGTTTCGATGAGACATAGTCCATCACGCCTGAGGCGGCCACTCCTACCCACATCGCGAACACGAAGAATGCGCCGACAAAAAAGTAGTCACGCTCCCTCGGCTGTGGATCGGCCATGTTGAAGTAAACTACGAGAGCGAATCCCATAATAATAAACATTGTCAGGAAAGCAACGCCAAACTTCCAGTCATTCTTAAACTGGTACCATATCCCGAACAATGCCAGGAGGAAAGGAATAGCGTAGTATCTTGTCGGGAACCCGGTCCTGCCGTTGTACCATCCTCTAGGAGCCGTGAAAAGGGCCACGGGCGCATCCTGAATGTCGTCGGCCCTTCCAATGAAGTTCCAACCAAGGTATCGAAGGAACATGTGATCGAGTTGATACCCAATGAAGTACGAAAAGTCCGAAGAATATTTTGCGTAGTTGGCCTGGTACTGCGGTTCAGTGCTCCACCTTCGCGGCCAGAAGATCGGCTGTGAACCATATTGGTCCCGGTTTAAATATCCTACCAGGCTCTTGAGGCTGCTTGGGTTGTCTTCGTTGATTGGTGGGTGAGCATTGGCGCGGATGTAGATCAAAGTATAAGTGGAGTATCCGAGGATTATGAGGAGGCCCGCCATAAGAGAGGTGGCAGTGATCCATCTTTTTGCCTTTTCCGCTTTGAACACTCCATAGATTGCGGCGATCACGATTGCCGGGGGGACAAGTTCAATTATAGGGCTGTGAGTTACGTCGAATGGCCCGAACTTCAGGTCGCCATTGAGTATAGCGGCGATCCACTTTACGATACCGGGGTAAACAATCATGAAAGCAAGAGCGGTAATTATTGCGAACCTGAAAAATGTTTTCCACTCGAACTCGTAGTATTTGAAGTAGATCAACAACGCGATGGTGAAGAAAGCCAACAGGCTCAACTGGTGTATCCCGATGGAAAGACCCATCACGTATGAAGCCAGGAGTAGATATTTCTGACTCCCTGGCTCGTCCGCCTTTTCAATAATAATGGATAGCACATTTTTACACCTCCAACAAAAAACTATTCTTAGCGACACGCTGCACCGCTCTTCACGCTCCACCTTCTTTTCCAACCTTTAGCTATAAAGCTTATCAGCTGATGTCTTGAGCTTTTACCGTGGCTTCATAGCCTCTCGGCGTTTCTACTCATAGCGTAACGACTCGATTGGATTCCTCACTGCCGCTCGGATTGCTTGCAAACTGACGGTAGCAATCGCGATCACCAATGCTATGGCGCCGGATGCAAGGAAAATCCATGGAGCAACATTGACCCTGTATGCATAATCGCTAAGCCATTTGTTCATGAAGTAATACGCCACTGGCCATGCAACTGCGTTTGCAATTACCACCCATTTTGCGAAGTTCTTAGAAAGTAAGAAAACGATTTGTGAGGTGGAGGACCCAAGGGCTTTCCGGATACCGATCTCTTTCCTTTTTCTTTCAGCTGTGTAAAGAGCAAGGCCATAAAGCCCAAGGCAAGCGATGAATATTGAAAATAGAGAAAAACACATAAAAAGTATATCGAGTTTCTGCTCAGGTCTGTAAAGAGCGGCAAGATCCTTGTTGAGAAAGTTGTACTCGATAGGGATGTTCGGAACCACCTTCTTCCAGGTTTCCTCAATGAAATTCAAAGTCGCCGGTATGTCGTAAGGGGATATCTTGACAGCAAGTACGCGAAAGTTGTTGCGCACTTCAAGAACAAGTGGCTCTACCTTGTTTCTCAGCGACTGGAAATTAAAATCTTGGACGACGCCAACAATATGCTCGTTAATTAAATCAGACTGATTATCACCAAATGGCTTCCCAATCGCCTCCTCCGGAGTCAAACCTAGTTCCTTAGCGGCAGACTTATTTATGATAAAGGCATCTGCTTCATCTGATGGATTCGCCGACGAGAAATTTCGCCCTGCCAGCAGCTTTAAGCCGAAGACCGGAATATAATCCGGATCAACCGTGAGATCATGAAACTGTCCTTGTTCCACGACGGACTTCACCCTGAAAAAATAATGGCTGAGGCCTATCGCGCCCCCTGGGACACCATTCGCAGCAGTTACTCCCAGGACCCGCGGATTTACAAGGAGTTTCTGTTTGAGGGGTGCATAATCTCCGGCAAGCGTTTGATTATAGTTCAGCACCACTATGTTATCTTTATTGAAACCTAGACTGTGCGATCTAAGGAGCTCAAATTGCTTAACCACGACAATCGTGCTGAAGATTATTGCTATCGCGGCGGAAAACTGGAAGACCGTGAAGAATTGCCTGCTGAACCCTGTCCTGACCACCTTACCCACATTTCCTCTCATGACCGATGCTGGTTGGAACGATGAAAGATAGAGAGCAGGGAGAGCACCTGCCGATACGGTAGTGAATGTCCAGATGCCTGCAATAGAAAGAAGAATTGTGTAATGACGGAGATAGTCCGTCGGGAGCGACATGCCCATGTGTTTGTTCACGATGGGTATCAAAAGCTCGCTAAGCATGATCGAAGCCAACGAAGCAATGAAACTCGTCGATCCTGACTCCATCAAGAATTGGCCAATGAGCTGTCTTCGCTTCGCGCCGATTACTTTCCTTATTCCAATTTCCTTTGCTCGGGCAAGACCCCGCGCAGTGGAGAGATTTATGAAGTTAATACAGGCGATTAATAAAATAAGGATAGCGACCTCCGAGAAAACCACGACGCTTGTCTTGCTTCCTTTTACCGGGATGTCGTACTGCAAGCCTTTATCCCAGTAAAGGTTTCTAACTGCCTCCAAGTGGACGGTGGGGGAGCCGAACACCGACCGAAAAGCCTGACTCCAGAATCCCGAAACGACCTGCGGGACACGTTGCTGGATTTCCTTAACGTTTGAACTCTTATTGAGAAGTACATAGGTGTAGTAGTCGAAGACTCCATTCGGCTGATCTGGCATGTGTGGCAAGGAGCTCAATGAACCCAGGTAGTCGAATTGGATTGTCGAGTTGGCTGGCGGATTCTGCACAACTCCTGTTACAGTGAAATCAATTTTGTTGTTATATAAAAGAGTCTTCCCGACTGGATTTTCATCGCCAAAAAGTTTTTGAGCTGCGTCCTTTGTTAGAACGACAGAGAAAGGGGCGTTGAGTGCATTCTTCGGGCCGCCTTGAAGCATTTTGAAAGAGAACACTTTAAAAAAGGTTGAATCAACCAGAATGAATCGATTTGCACGCAACGCCTTGTCTTTGTAAGCTACGGCCGGGTTTCCTATGGAAGTGAGTACATCGTAGGCATATAACCTCACGACGCTCTCAATTTGAGGGAACTGGCTCTCTAAATATGGTCCTAATGAAGGAGGGGTAAGGGCAAGTTTAGTCTGTTTCCCGTTAATCTTTGCTTCTAGATTGATCCTGTAAATTCTATCGGCCTTCTTGTTGAAATTGTCATAACTATACTGTTGCAGAACAAAAACAAAAATGATCAGGCATGTACCCATCCCGAGAGCTAAACCAACGATGTTTATGAATGAATAGACTTTGAACCTAAACAGGTTTCTGAACGCTGTTTTCAAATAATTCTTAAGCATACCTTTCCTCCGTGTATCATTTCGCATAGAGCATAAGGCAAAGAGCGCCTCGCACTCCGCTCTTCTATGGGTACATCATTATCCCTCCAAACAGTACAATAGGTGTGCCGTTGGTGGACTTCCAAAACGTTAGGTCTTTCCATCCTATTTGACATCGTCAGGTTCCTTACCGTCCGTTTTCGGACAGCAGTGTCCGTTTCCGAACAGTCATAACTCTGGACGAGTTCGACAAATAATCAAATACCTCTTGGAAATCACGATTCCGTCCGTAATCGGGCCGTGGAATTAAAGGCACGTTTGTTGCAGGTTTCATCCTATGTTAGACAAGACATCTCTGGAAAATGGAAAAATAATAGACCACGAATGTCATCAGTCTGCTATCGCTTTCCTGCCTTGTTCTGACATGACAGGACACAAAAGAAAATTACTCTCGTACATAAGAGGTATAATGACTCTAATGACTTTAAGGAAACAAACTTGGACAGAAGAATAGAAAAGAAGCCGTTTTATCTAAGACCACGATCATGGATGTATGCCGCCGGAGGCGCGCTGTTTCTAGTTCTAATCATCCTTATCCTATCAGACACCGGCTCGAAGCTGAATGTCGACGCGGACAAGATAACGATATCGACGGTAAGGGAGGGAGACTTTCAGGAATTCATTCCGGTGACCGGGACGGTCATGCCCAAGACATCGTACTATCTTGACGCGATCCAGGGTGGCATAGTGGAGAAGAAATTTGTAGATGAAGGCGCGATGCTGAAGAAGGGCGATAAGATTCTGCAATTGTCGAATAGCAACGTTCAACTCAGCGCCCTTCAACAAGAAACGGCTACCTACGAACAGATCAACCTTGCACGAAATACGCATCTTCAAATCCAGGAGAACAGTGTTCTGGTTCAAAACACTCTCGTGAATGCAGTATATCAATTGAAGAACAATAAAGAACTTTTCGAACGAGAAAAAAGACTGTACGAGAAGAAACTGGATTCTCAGCAAAATTACGAGCAAGCGTATAACAATTATCACCAGGCACTTGAACAGGAACGGCTCGCTCGCATGAACTTCGAGCAGGATTCTCTCCTTGGGGTTTCGCAATTGTCGCAGATTAACTCATCGATCGCCAGAATGGAGAAGAACCTGAGATTGATTCGTGAAATGATAGATAACCTTACGGTGAAAGCCCCGATAAGTGGTCAGCTAACTTCTCTGAACGCCGAGATAGGCCAGTCGAAAAATCCGGGGGATCAGCTCGGGGTCATCGATGCACTCGATGGGTTCAAGGTGAGAGCGGATATTGACGAGTTCTACATCGCGCGTGTCATCAAGGGACTGCATGCTACCGTCACCGTGAATGACAGCGACTACAAACTCATAGTGACAAAAGTATATCCGGAGGTTACTGGTGGGAAATTCCAGGTCGACATGAACTTTTCGGGGCAGGTTCCCGATGGGATAAGAAGGGGGCAGACCCTGCAGATAAGACTTCAGCTCAGCGAGCGGACGAAAGCTTTGTTGTTGGCACGCGGCGGCTTCTACCAGACGACCGGCGGGCAGTGGGTCTTTCTCCTCAACAGCTCCGGGAACCTCGCCGTGAGAAGGAACATCAGCCTCGGTCGCCAGAATCCGGATTACTTCGAAGTGTTAAGCGGACTGAAGCCGGGCGACAGGGTCGTGACTTCGTCGTATGATAACTTTGGAAATGTACAGGAGCTAGTCGTTAACAGATGAAAAGGAGAACGGAGCACGGAACACGGAGAGCGGACCATGAAATGTTCAATCAGATAATTTTGCAAATCTAAAAGTCAGCAAATCAGGAGGCGTAAGATGGGTAAGCGAATTGAAGGTTTTGAGGATCTCGATGTTTGGAAAGAAGGGATGGAATTGGCAAAAGAAGTTTATAGCGTTCTCAAGAATTGTAAGGACTATGCGCTGAGGGATCAGATTCACCGGGCCGCTATCTCGGTGCCCTCAAACATAGCTGAAGGCTTTGAGCGTCAAACGAACAAGGAGTTTATTCAATTTCTTTACATCGCCAAAGGGTCGTGTGGTGAGCTTCGAACGCAGCTATATTTAGCCAATGAGCTACAGATTTTAGATAATCAGTCTGGATCTGTACTGATTGATAAGTGCAGGAAAATCTCATCTATGTTATTCAATCTGATAAAGACCAGAAGAGACAGATTCTAACATGAAGGGAACACGGAGAACGGAGAACGCAGAACGGAACACGGGAGTCAATTGCCGTGTTCCCTGTTCCGTTGTCCGTGTTCCCGCAAATAGAAAGGAAACCCCAACCATGATCCGTACCGTCAATCTCAAAAAGCTCTACACCACCGAGGAAGTGGAAACCACGGCTCTCGACAACGTAAACATCGATATCAAGGAGAAGGAGTTCGTTGCGATAATGGGACCGTCCGGCTGCGGTAAGTCGACGCTCCTCAATTTGCTCGGTATGCTCGACAACCCGTCCGAAGGCGAGTACTACTTTCTCAATGAGGAAGTCTCGAAATACACCGAGCGGCAGCGTGCCAACATACGCAAGAAGAACATCGGCTTCGTTTTCCAGAGTTTCAATTTGATCGACGAGCTGACAGTATTCGAGAATGTCGAGCTGCCACTTCTTTACCTTGGAGTTGCCGCTTCTGAGAGAAAGAAAATGGTGGAAGAGGTGCTCGAGCGGATGCAGATAATGCACCGGAGAGATCATTTCCCTCAACAGCTATCAGGCGGTCAGCAGCAGCGTGTGGCTGTTAGTAGAGCCGTTGTGGCTAAACCGGCGCTCATTCTGGCCGACGAACCGACCGGCAACCTCGATTCTGCGAATGGTGAAGAAGTGATGAATATTTTGACACAGCTGAACGAAGGCGGCACAACGATCGTCATGGTCACCCACTCGCCGCACGACTCCGAGTTCGCACACCGGGTCATTCATTTGTTTGATGGGCATGTGGTGACCGAAAATTATAAAGAAAAATTCCATGTATAAAATGGAGAAAGGAACACGGAACATGGAACACGGAAGCGTGAGACAGTTTCCGTTCTGCGTTCTGCGTGTTCCGTTCTCCCATTCAAGAAAGGCTGAAAGATGATCAAGCTTGCTGCAATCGAAAAGTACTACGAAAACCGGGTCATCAAGACCTTTGTGCTGCGAAACATCAACCTCGAAATCAAAGAAGGCGAGTTCATCTCGGTCATGGGTCCGTCCGGGTCCGGCAAGACAACGCTTTTAAACATCATCGGTATGCTGGATGCACCGTCGAACGGCGAGTATTATTTCTTCGACGAGCCTGTGCACAAGATGAATGAGAAGAAGCTGACAGAGCTCCACAAAACTTACATCGGCTTTGTCTTCCAGAGTTACCATCTCATCGATGAGCTGACGGTTTACGAAAACCTTGAGACTCCGCTGTTATACCAGAAGGTGAACGCGAACAACCGAAAGGGAAGAGTTGCCGAAACACTCGACAGGTTTGGAATAGTCGCCAAGAAAGATCTCTTTCCAAACCAGCTTTCCGGCGGGCAGCAGCAGCTTGTGGCAATAGCAAGGGCGGTCATTGCAGAGCCTAAGCTGATTCTTGCAGACGAGCCGACCGGTAACCTCCATTCCGATCAGGGTAAAGAAATAATGGAGTTGCTGAAGGAGCTGAACAAACAGGGCACAACAATAATTCAGGTTACACATTCTGAGACGAATGCGGCGTATGGAAATAAAATAATAAGGCTGAAAGATGGGTGGGTGGAGAAATGAAAAAGGAGAACGAAGAACGGAACAGGGAACACGGGACAAGGGGAATGGACCATGCAGCACGGAAAACGAAAGTCGCATGGCCGTGCTCCGTTCTGCGTGTTCCGTGTTGCTTCTAGTAAGGACTGAGACATGTTGAAGAACTACCTTAAAATCGCTTTCCGAAACCTTCTTCGCAACAAAGTCTATTCTTTCATAAACATTGCAGGGCTTGCAATAGGAATGGCGGCGTGCATCACCATATTTG
>JAMCXB010000030.1 GCA_023480735.1 Bacteroidota bacterium
GCTTGATGTTGACCTAATCTTCATGATAGTTGGTAACTCACATCTCTTCACGGACGTAAGTTGTTTTGTGGAATGGTCGTAGAAAAGAATCACCTCGCTTTCCTCTCATTAAAAAGAATCACTATTTCGTTTCGGAGTAACCGTAGAATCTCGACATGTTGCTTACAACACAACCCTTTAATCAGAAATTTCAATGTTTCAATTCCGTGGCACAGCTTCGCCACATTGCGAATAACGCAAACGTGATCACGAAAGAAAACATAAACAGTTCAGATTCATGACGTCCTGAACCGTATGAAGACAAGACGTTTATTTTATTATTCTTTAAGTATCTGAGCACGGAAGGCTCAATGATATTGATCAAGTTTGGAGGAGAATTCTTGTATGATAGGATAATTACAACGACTCTTAAGAGGATTACCGACGAACTCTGGTAGACTTTCAAGCCAAGCACCACACTAGATTTAATCGTATCAATTCGCGCTCCGGAACCAAATGATAACAGTGTTTTACTAATAAAACACTGTTTTATCTCTGCTATGTTACTACATTTGAAAATCTTTGTCAAGAGGCGACATTTTACTTTTTAGACGTACCTCCGCCGCGTGGACGCTCGGCTGACACTCCCCCCGAAAGCGGGCCGCGAGGCAGAACCGGGCCACTGGCTCGTGCGACCGCTCATACGTCACTCCCGGAGAAATCAAATGTTGACAGCCGCCACTGATAATCGGGATCGACGTACGGCTCGTCGTTTTCATGTCCATGCATAAGTTCAATCTTCTTCTTCAATAGCGACCCGAAATTTCTGTAGTAGACAAAAGTTGTCTCACCCACAGCGGAGATTATCATCCACCTTCTCTTCGCGGAATTCCAAAGGTCTAGAAGCTCCTGGGCATTCTCGATTTCGGAAAGCACCATATCACGAAGGACATCCCTGCTTTCGGCCCTTCTGGTCGCATCCGAAGATTCCAGGTAAGTATGTACACCGGCAACCCATGCGGTCACATTCCGCTGGGTCTTCATCCATGATCTTAGTCCCCTGACTCTCTCGATCTGATCCTCAATGAATTCGGTCGTCCCAACCCCGGTTGCATCCTTTCGGGCCTGCATGAGAAGGGTCAAGGCTTTATCGATCGGGGGAATTACATTCTTGTCCATAAATTCAAATGCGCGCCAAGCCCTATCGGGTGCCAGGAGATCGAAACCTACGTCATATCTGAAGTCGACCCTGCACCGGTTATGGGGCGTAGCCAGTAGAAACTTTTCGTAGTAGCGCCGCTCTTTCTCCGGTATGGCATCAATATTCGGCACAATCGGCCTGACGGCTAGCCTGTACCAAACGCCCCAGGCCGCGTATATCCACATTGGGATCGGGAATGACCGGACGGCCTCATCTATATTCCTCCACACATCCAGCGCGGTCGATGCAGCATCACCGGCCCATTCTTCCGCCTTATTGGCGAGAAACTTTCCCGGATCCATCTCGCAGTCTGCCTGAAAACCACGTACCAACTCCTGATTGATATTGTACGGAGCGAATGCCTCCGGAACCGCGCCCCCAAGAATACCGGCGTTTTTCACACCGGCCCGCTGCATATCGGTCAGCTTGTTGAATACCAGGTACGGAAAGGTTATCCCTATCAACGGTTCATGGTTCCAGATAATCCCGGGGGCGCTGACCACGTCCGCGTTGACCCCCTTTTTCGCAAGGTCATCGAGGTAGGACTTCTCCTTGACGTCAAATTTGTTGTGGAGAGCGGTGGTATGTATCTGCACCTGCTCACTGAATTTCGGATGCTCGTACGAAAGCCCCCACCCCTTTCCCTGAAGCGACGAAACTTCCAGGTCCAGTCCCTCGTCAAGTCTGCTCAATATGTGTTCGTGTTCTACCCAGAAAGGCTCCATCCTCAAAAGGACGCGGAATGCGGGATTTGAATTTCTTGCGGCATCACGAAGTAACTTCATGAATCGAACGATATTGTAAGCGGCAGCTACTTCGACCTCCGTGTCTCCAAGCCACTCGCGGACGATGTATCCTCCTCCGTTTCTCCCAACATAAAGAGAGTTCGTATATTCGAAACCTGCCCCGCTGTCATTGGCCCAGATCGACATATATCCGAGATTGGGGACAGCTTTCATCAGGTTGACCATCATTTCCGCGTAATGCTCCCTCACCACCGGATGACCGATAGATAGATTGTAACGCGGTTCGAAACTCCGCATCGGGTGATCAACCCTTGCACCCCGAAGCATAGGGTATCTTCGCAGGAGGGATTCGGGGACCGACCTCGGTTCGAAACAGACAATGCCTGGAGTGAGACCGTATTTTTCAGCCAGTTCTGCATTTGTCCGCAAGTAGTTCAGATTCGCCTGAAGATACTCGTCATCATAAGTGCCGGCATTAAGCCTGCTTGAAACGAATTGGTCCAACGAAGGACAGTAGGTGTAGAAACGCGTGTAGACTTCATCCTTTGGACCTTTTCCCAGTGGAACTGGGAATGCGAGTCCATTCACTTCGGCATTAGTAAAACCAAGGCGCGCAAGCGTCCTGAAGTATGACGGCCTATCGAATCCCTCGACGCTTCGTGCATGCTGGGTCAGAAACAGATCGTAAAGAGGACGCTGATTCACGAACGTCCTGTAGAGAAACCTCCCGTCTTTGAACTTGTCAGTGCTTTCATCGGACCAGTCTTCCATCATCCTGGAGAAAGCAAAATAAAGAAAGCTAGGTGCACTGGCGTAAATCTCGATGTTGGAATTTGCGTCGGTTCTAATGAATCCCCATCCTGAATCACCTGCCGGCTTTACGCTGTACTCTCTCAGCGCAGCGTCGGAGCTCAAAACCCCGACTCTGATACACGGAGCTTCCTGTCCACCGCCCCCGCTGTACGAAAGACGCCTGGCATTGGGATTGACATCCGACAGCTCTTTACATACGGTGTCAACAACTCTCACGTCCGGCGAGAGTGCGACAACTGATTTTGCCTGTTTCAATGCCTCGCGCAGCTTCATGATTACCATGCTCCCACTGCTGAAATGCGTGATTCGACGAACGACTTAGCTGATGCATACTGGGCCGGTGTAACATGCTCAATTATTCCCCAGGATCGATAATCATATTGCTTCAGTTTCCGCATCAACAGCGTATAGTCCATGATTCCTCCGCCCGGCCCCGGATAGTCCCATGTCCCGTCTTCCAGAAGTCTGAAGTCCTTGAAGTGAACTGCTCCGATATTCGTGTGAAGCCGGTCGACCAGCTCGATCATTTTTTCCTGCCTTTTCGGATACTCTCCGGGCGAAATATAGTTGGGCGGGTCTATTATCACTTTCACGCGGTCGGATTTCACCAGGTTCAACAATGCCTGCACCGAGGAAACATCTCGAAGGACCTGTGTATAGTACGTCTCAAATATCAGGGTACCGTTCACACTCTCGAGAAGCTTTAGTATTTCTTCCGATGTGCGGGCGAGCTTCTGGATCGCCGCCTTTTCATAATTGCCTTCACTGTACACAAGGACATCATCCGCATAGCTTCCACTCCACATTGCAATTTCATTGCTCCCGAACATGGGGAGGAGCTCTATAATGCGCTTCGCCTTCGCCATATTACATCCCATCGTTGTTACTTCGGGACGCAGCGGATTGACATACGCACCGACGGGCCCGATTTTTAGACCATTTGCCTCGCAGACTTCCGCGACCCGTGTGACGTTCTTTTCCGTTACATCGACTTCCCTGAGAAACATCTGGCAATATTTGAATCCACAGGCAACAGCGGCATCTACCTTCCCTTCAAGCTCGCTCATCTTATATAATTCAATGGAGATTCCCAGCTTCATTTTCCATCCTCACTCAGTTATGATTACGGGGTTCTTGGTCTGGAGGGATTTATATGCGGCATCAGTGAATTTTGCGACTCTCACCGCACGCTTGCCGTTGGAAGCCGAAAGATTTCCTGACGCAACTGCGTCAACAAATTCCTCGGCAGGAAGCGTCTCACGCGGCATCTTATCGGCGGTGTACTTATTGTGCTGATGATACGTTCCTATTTCGCCGATAAAATCCTTCTCGTCCACATGCGTGACAGTTTCCAGGTCGCGCATCGTGATCGCGCCTTTGTCTCCGATGATCGTTATGTCAAGCAAGAAAGGGCCGCCGCCGACTGCAGATAAAATGCCGGTCCTGCCCTCTCCGAAGCGGATAAGAGCCGAATTAAAGACGTCGACATTCTGTCCATCGTTGTCGGCAAAAGCAAACACTTCTTTGACTGTTATTCCGGTCAGATGAAGCACAAGGTCCACCAAATGACTGCCGCTGTCGACAAGCACGCCGCCTTCCGATATCTTCGGATCTCGCCTCCAACCCATGGCCAACTTGTGCCAGTGAAGACCGAGCATTGCGTTGAAATAAAGGATGTTGCCTAACGCTCCCGACTTAACTGCATTGTGGACATACTTGACGGCACCTCTTCCCGGATATTGGTATGCGACGATCAAAACCCGTTTGACCTTATCCGCCAGCTTCACAAGCTCCTCGGATTCAGCGGCGGAAACCGTCAGCGGTTTTTCGACAAGCACATGAAGGCCGTGTTCCAGAGACGCCTTAACCTGGTCATAATGATACTTGTGCGGGGTAAGGACGAATGCCGCATCGAGTTTGCTCTTTTTCAGCATGTCATTGTAATCTTCATACTGCTCAACACCCGCTCTCTTGTCAGCAGGCAATCTTTTCAATGCGGCGGCAACATTATCGCGGTTAACGTCTGTCAACGCGACAACTTCGACGCGTTTATCTGTATTCAGGTAATCCAGGTGCCACGTACTTGCCAAACCGCATCCGATAATTCCAATTCGAATCTTATCCATTTGAATCTATATTCTACTTTCCATTTTCGTTTGTTTGATTATTGTTTTGTAATCAGGAGCATCTGAACCGATGCTCCGGGTCCCGACGCAATTCGCAGTGCGAATTCAGGAGGCACTTAAGTGCCTCCTGAATTCTACGGTTGGTTGGTTGGAAACTCTTTGTTCTTCGGTAGCTGTAATTTAGAAATGGGCTTCAGGTGTATTTGCCGTAATTCTTCGCTGTCTCGACGAGGGCGAACAGGTTGTCATCCGGGGTATCACGACCACACTGGTCTCCGGTGGAGAGAATAAAACCTCCCCCCTTGGCTGCAGCATCTATGCACCATTTGGCTTCAGCCTCGACATCCTTAACGCTTCCGTTCAACATCGTCTCGAAGGTGTTAACGTTACCTTTCAAACAGAACTTATCGCCAAACTTCGCCTTTACCTCCGCAAGGTCGACGTCTCCTCCGGGTGCCCGCTCCAGAGGCTCCATAACGCCGATATCCGTTTCATTATAATTTATCTCGACGATTAATCGGGATTTACCGCAGGTATGCTGATGACATATCAGGTCCTCCTTTTTGCACAAGGAAGAGATCAGCTTTATCAGGGGGAGGTCAAAGTTCCTGTAAATCCTGGGCGAACTCAGACTGAGGGATGACGCCGATCCCTGAATCAAAATTTCGTCGGGGCGGTCGCGCAAAGCTATATGCGTGACACGGTCAACATACTCAAGATAGTAATCCCTTATTCGCGCCATCATCTCCGGCTGTTCGGCGAAGTCCATGACGGCCTGCATCGATCCCCCGTCGCGGACAGTCACCCAAAATCCCATAAACGTCTCAATTGCAAGTCCGAAAATCCCCCAATCGCCAACTTTCTTCTTATCCGCACATGTATCGTTAAGCGGCTTCTGATCCATGTACCATTTCAACTTCGGAAAATCGGCTGCGACGTCCTTTATCATCCCTTCAAGCCGCCATGGCGGATCTTTAACCGGGTAAGCCATTACTTCCTCGAGTCGGCCAAACGGAGTATCTACGAACCTGCTCGCCTTTATTTCATCGTCCGTCTTCTCGAGAATCTTCTCCGTCCACTTCGGCTCCTCTTTCATCGTCAGATTGTCATAAATATACCACCCGTCCATACCGTAATATTTCACCGCATTAATATAGGCGTCACTGAGCGGCGGATCCTCGTGAAGATATATGTCCCAGAATGGTTTGCCCAGCAGCCGGCACGGAACCATGTTCGAAATATCCGGTATGACGGGAACGCGGTCCGGCTGTCCGCGCCGCATTGTCGTCAGAATCCGTTCCCGCGATGTCATCTTCGCTTTTGATGCGTTGTTTTCTCTCATTGTTTTCTCTGTGTTTACATTCCTTTGATATCAGTGTCTCATTTTAGGATTCCAACCGACGGGGTGCAGCCGCAACAACCCGAACGCACGGTCCCGATCATACCTCTAGTTTCCGCTCCCCGAAATTGTCAGTTTCTTGAAGTTCAGAATCATCTTCATCCCCTTGCACGTGATAGTTTCAACCTGGCTGCCGTACGCAGAGTTCAGAAATGGTCCTTTGTAATACCGGTAATCCATCATGTTCACCTTCTTCCCGTTCAATTCCCTGACATCCGGGAAGACGAAGTGCATCTCTTTTCCATTCAGTGTCCGATAAGTAACGGCAACATGCTTCGGATTAAGATCCGCAGACGGCTTGTGATTCTTGAGAAGGCTTAGGAAATGGTCAAACGATCCTACCTGGGACTTGTCTCTTGCCTCCAGCACCAGTCCGTTCTGTGGGTGATAGCTCCGCAGTTCAGTATAGGTTCCCTCGTTCATCCACTCGTACGGCTGTAATGGATACCACCCGAAATAAGCCGTACCCGCTTTCCCAACTATCCATCCGTGCCAGTCTGATATCAGAGTATCCAGAGCCTTCGGGAAAAATCCATCGACATATTCCGTATTCGTGCCAGGTGCGATGTTATACAGCACTATGAGGGTGTTCTTGTGCTGAAATGTACGCTCGAACGGCGAACTCCCCGTCCATTTGTTCGGCTTGTTGTAAGTACCTTTGGAATCTATAACGCTGGCAATCATCGTCTCCCTCTCTTCAGGGAAGAATGTCCCGAGTTCCAGTCCAGACCAGTATGGTTCTATGCTGAAAACCTCCGTAAAGGGAAATCCGTGTGTAAAAAACAATCCCCATGTGTGCTGTTGAATCGGCTGAAGAAATCCGCCTTGAATAGAACCAATCGCATAATCACTGTCTATGTAATCGTACTTAAAGACCTTCGGATTCCGTTCCTTGCCGTATCGTATGTTATTCCGCACCCTTTTAATCGAGGTGTTAACATACGGCTTGCTGCGATCATGAGCTATATCATAAATAATCTTCGGGGGTCTGTAATTCGATAGTGCCGCGATCGTTACCCAACCTGAATGAATCGCCGCGCCCTGATCAAAATACAAATATGCGTACGCATTCACATTTGACCTCGAAGGCTCATAGACGGCCGGCTCATAAACGCGGCTGTAACCTCCAACAAATTGCCCATCCAGGCTTTCCGTCGCAAACTCCGCCAGATAATAGTCGCACATCATGTTCGCCATCTGCTTTATTTCTGGGTCCTTCGCGTACTCTGCGAGAAGCACAAGTGGATTGAAATACTCCGGAAAATAATCAGGCGAATCGAATTCTCCCGATCCGATCGTCGTCGTCTCCTTCATCCATGCAAGAAGAAAATTCTTCGAGTCACGCAGATTGGTCTTTGAGCTCCTTCCATTGTACCAATCGCTTCCCGGCAGATTCGGCCATTGCTCCGACGCCAGGAAAAGCATCGAGTGATATTGCAGCCAATGATTCTCCGTGTCGCCCCGGTACGGCGTATATGTCTTCCAGGCATTTCGGATCGCCTCCTTCACCGCTGGCGACATGTCGTTCTTTCCATGCAGGTACATGTCCATAACTGCAACCATCCAGAACATATCCCCGGTCGGATGCTTCAGCATCAGAAGCGCGTTCTTGTTCGCCGTCTGAAGGTCAACATGTCTTGCGTACTTTATTGCGCAGGAGTAGTAATCGGGACTCTTCAGGGTGTCGTACAGCGAAAGGAAAAAATCCGCTCTCTTGGTATACCCGGCCTCATATTTCTGGTTGAAACTCTGCGAAACTGCTCCGGCATGTCCTCCGAAATTGAGAAACGGAAGAAGAACGAGCACTGCTAGGTTCATGAGTATCTCCATTGATTTGTCTTGTGTTAACAACTAACGATGAAACTATTACTTCACCGTGTATTTAAAAAGAACGCCAAATATGGCTTCCCCTCAGCCATGCGGTGAATCATAAGTCCAAGTTCGAGGGCGTGATAATCACCCCACATCGAAGCCTCGCCGGACGGTATTTTCCTGCCTGACTGAACATAGTCCCACCCGTTCGGCCTGTGATAAACCGAATGAAGAATCAGGCCCTGATGGTTCGGATCTGCGGACAAATATGGTTCTGAGAATACATTTAGACTTATTGTAAGTCCGGCTTCGAGATATCTTTTTCCGCTGCCGTCGAAGCTGTTCAAATAGTTGCCAAGCCGGATCAAGCCCTGCGCTGCGATCACTGCTGCCGAGCTGTCTACGGGTTCATACTCGTTAAAAGGATCTGCAGGGCGGCTTAAATAATCTCCCATCTGGCTGAGTCCCGGAGCACCGGTATCCCAGTATGGAATGCCGTCGAGAGGGGTGTTTTGTATATAGAACTCCGCAACCGTCTGTGCGGTATTAAGGAACCGGTCCAGGGTCTTTTTCTTCCCGCCGTATTGCTCAAACACAGATTCATCAAGATGGCCAAGGAACTCAAGCTCTTCGGCATAGCCCAAAATAATCCACGCCAAACCTCTCGTCCAGGTTGAGAAAGGTGAGTAGCCCTGCTGAGAGCTCGGACAGCGAAAGGTGCCGGAATCGACATTGAAAATTGCCTCGTGGGCGACGCGGCCCGGCGTGTCATAAATATCCCGTCCTTCACCGAAGTATATGATATACCTGGCGGTTGTCTCCGCGTGCTGAAGCAGACGTTCAAGGAGGCTGACTCTCCTGTCCTGTTCCACCATCAACACATGACCGAGCTGGTAGGCCATGGCGAGGGAGCGTAGGCTTCGGATGGTGTCGGCAAACAGAGAGTGAGGCCCGTTGAAAGAATAGATGTACCCCAGCTCGGCGTTGAGCTGCGTCCACCGGGATGCTTGAACTGCCCCGCTCACCTTGAGAGAAACTTTATATAGGTCTTCTTCCCGGTTATCATACTTGACTCTTCCCTCAGACATAAGCCTCAGCAGATTTCCATACGTACTGACGATGTTAAATCCGTGATCATGCACGCCAAGATTCGTAAGATGAACCGGCATATGTTCGATAGTCTGGCTCCTTCCAGTGTCAAGGAAAGGCGAATCATCGCTGAAATCATACTGCAACAATGCCATCCCTATTTGGAACCCCTTAGTCCAGTCCGTCCATCCCCTCGAAGTGTATATACCCGCTCTTGTGTACACGGGCGAGCCGTTCCTGGCGTCCCACTTCGCATTCAGTTCAGCAATCTTATGTTCCGAAACGAAAAAGAGTCTTTCGACTTGGCTCTTCAAATCTCTCGGAGATAACCCTTCTGTAATACGAATCATTACGACTAAAGCCTTTGCAGATGAAATCCGCCGTCCACGTTGACGACTTCTCCGGTAGAAAAAGGAAAATGTCCTGAAAGAACAGAGCATACGGCTAACCCGACATCTTCAGGCTTCCCCCAGCGTTTCTGGGGAACGACGCCGCCCGAGATCAGCGGGTCGTACTTCCCCTTGACGCCTTTCGTCATCTCGGTCTCGATGATGCCCGGTCTGATTTCGAACACCTGTATCCCCGCGTCCGCTAGCCTGACCGCCCACAGTTTCGATACCATGGACAATCCCGCTTTGGAAATGCAGTACTCGCCTCTGTCAATCGAAGCCGTATAGGCTGACACTGAAGAGATGAAAAGCACTTTGAATCCGCCGGGCAGCAGAGACTTTACTTTCCCCGAAAGCCAGTAGTTCACGACCGATTGGGTGAGAAAGAGTGGGCCATCGAGGTTTACCCGCATCACGTCGCTGTACGACTCGGTCGTCATATTGGTAATGTCCATACGGACTTTAGGCCCACGACCGGCATTGTTGACAAGAGCATCTATTCTCGAGAGCTTACTCAATGTCTCATCCACAAGTGCAGATCTACCATCAGGGGTGCTCACATCCGCCGGGATCGCGAGAAACGTCTGTGCCTCGTCTTTTTTGTTGCGATTGCACAAGTCCACCGTTTCTTCAGCGGCTCCCGAATCCCTTAAATAGTTAATGGCGACTGAGAAGCCATGCTCTGCCGCAAGCAGAGAAATACCACGCCCTATTCCTCGACTAGCGCCCGTGACAACTATAACAGGTGCCGATTGGCTCATGCAGTAATCTCCAGATTCAGAATCTTCAAAAATCTTGCCTCTTTCACGCACACACAAAATGGCTGACGTAACTTATGATTTCCGGCAGTAAGATTCCACCGTGCGCCTTGCCGAGTCGCTCTGCCATAAAGAAAGTCATATAGTGACATTTCCGCGTTTCTTTCGGTCACCTGCAACGACGATGTAACTGCGCTGGAATTCAGCACCTGAGAAATCCGATCTGCCATCGTCATTCAACACAACACGATCACCCCGTTTTTCTAATCGGGTGAGCTTCGGTGTTAAAGATTACTTTACTGAAATCTTGGTAACTATATTCTCTAGTTCAGCAAAGGCGGACATAGTACGACAGTATTTGACGAGATCATCAAGGAACGTCTTCCCCATCAACAGATATTTCTTATTGTGAGTATAATGGTACAGATAGTAAGCCGACTCCATGATCTCCGGATTGAGATAGTATTTTGGGCTCACCAAGGTCATCGTTTAGAAAATATCTTCTCCGGTCAGCTTACTCAGCGTTCCAAATTCGACAAGGTAAGTGCCAATTCCTGCGGGATTATTTATTCTACCGCGTACCGCGCCGGTTTTGAGGTTAACATATTCATATGGAGTCCTGTGCCAATCGTAGGTAGTATCGGAAAGCGGCCTGAGTCAGTCATGTCCCCATGCATACTTCTCGTAACCATGCCAGGCATGGAGGAACTCCTCACGCACTTCAGCGGCGAGCCTGCTCTTGTCCAAACCGCCAACACTCTGCGCTGAGACCGTTCCATATCCAACAACCCAAAGAAGAGATAGAAGCACGACACAAGACGTGAGACGAGTCATTTTCTTCTTCCCTTTCTCATTCTAAGCTTGAGGTTTCTCGCTTGCAGTCTTCCAACGAGTCAATAACCCGGGGGTGTGCTTTCATTGGACCATTCAGCCGGTCAACTATGGACAGCTTCGCCATCTCAGTCCCATCGACCTCGGCTACAATTCTACGATCCAGCATTCGGACGGATACATCATCCACAGCATTCGCCGGCCATGCCCGTCACGGTAAATCCGCGACGACGCACTCCGCCTGCAAACAAAGACTTTCAAGACGCTCATATTCACCAGACTCAGTACACACAACCATCAGAGGGATAACCAACACTCTCTTGCCGAATCACCATCGTCACCAAAAACAGAGGCATGTTTCACTAAAGAAATAACGTTTTGTCTTTGGTATTTTACTCTATTCAGATTATTTAGTCAAGAGCTTCACCAAAAGGATCGGAACTAATTTTCCGGGTGGGGACCCGACCCGTCTTCCTTCGGCTTGGATGCTGCGGCCGGGTATGGCTCAAGGATCAACTCAGAATTACATTCCAACCGTATAGATTCGCAACGAGCGCGGCCCTCTCAGGCTGCGTCACCCGGATGCCGGTATGCAACCAAAGAGGAATGCAGTTTTCGACTAAGCGGTCAGCCAGCGGCCTGAAATATGGAGGCAGGGACTTTTACCCCGAGAACGTTTTCGAGCCCGTCGATCCGGACCATAAACCAATGCTCATTCATCACATCGATGATCTCTCCCCTCATTCCGGATAGCGGCCCGGAAACAATAATCCCTCTCTTGCCGACCTTGTCCTGATCGAAGACGCTGAGAGCCTCGGGATAAAGAGACACTACCTTTCGTATATATTCTATCTGCCACTCCGGAACAATGCTCGGCTTCCCGTTCATTGAAACAAATTTGACAAACCCCTCTGACAGGTACACCCGATCTTTTTCTGCGGGCTCGATATTTATAAACACATAAGAGCTAAAAAGTGGAACATCGACCCACTTCTTTCTGTCGCTCCACTGGTGCAGTTCCTTCTTTAGAGGGAGGAAAGACTCTACCCCCCGCTTCATGAGTTCCTCGTAAACCGCTTTCTCATGTCGAGCCTTAATGTATATAACGTGCCACTTTTTGGGTTCTTGAGCACCCAATACGTCACTCATGCATTCTCTCCTTCAATGGAACTGACAAAGTTCAAAAGATTTCTCCACAAATTAGCACACTAATTGTACGTCTGCTACACCTATAATGAATCTCCGCCACATACCTCCCATCTTTACGATCCGGCAAGCTTCAATTCACCGAACCCATCCGGATAATGGAACAGTTTTAAACCAGCCCAGTCGAAATAATGATATTCTCCGGTCCGATCATCGGTCCCATTGACGCAGAAGTCAATGCCCACTACGGTGACATTCTCCTGCGGAACTATCCCCAGTTCTTCCCACGGCACCGCCACCTCGCAGATATAACCAGTCACCCGCCCATCCTTCGTAGTCTTTAGGTTCATCTTGTGGGCGGCGTCACCGTTCCATGATACATCCTGCTTGGGGCCTCCTGTCCCTCTGTCGTCGAAAACCGCATCGAGTATATTGACGTGGTAAGCAATATCATCCGGCATAAACAACTTGCCCTTGTCATTTTTCGCGTCTATCAGAAACTCTATTCCATCATCGAACCACAGCCCGTGGCCGTCACGCTGAGTTACCTTTGCCCTCGGGTTTTCCCTGTCGACATCAAAGGCAATATAGAGATTCTCCTCATCCCAAAGCGCATAGACGGACGCGCTTCGTCTTCCCGAAAGCGCCGATCCATCGTCGAACGAGACATGGTTTGCCTGGTGCCATTGCTCAAGATTTCCCTCAAACGTGATTTGTCTTGTCTTTCTTCTCGCTAGGATTACAAGCTCTTTCTTCTTTGATTCTCCGACCGGCACATAGCCTCCCACATTTTTGTTTAAGATTTACCTCAAATGTTTCCCACAACTGCCCGAAGCTGCCGCCTTCCTTTTCATAAATTCCGGATCGAACATTTCTGGTTCTAGGTCACCTTCGATTAATGCATCTACTCTCTTGAATGAGACCATTGGCCCTAAGCATACATATTCCAACTGCTGGGGGGAGGTCACTTCCTCATCTTCAATTTCAAATATCGAAATGTCCCACCGCTCTCTCTGAAGCCGTTGGCGGGATAGACAATCTGTTTACAACATCATGTCTCTCAGACTCAGATTTGTAAGGAGCCGCCGTACCTATTTCTTAGGATGGACCATCGATTCTATGAACTTCGCTACGTCAGATTTGAATTGAGGAAGGACATTCGAATTGACGTACACCATATGTCCCGACTGAAAATACTTCATATGTACGCGTTCCTTCAGATTTGGGATATTGCTCCCCAGATGATCAATCGTGTACTCGGTCGCAAAGAAAGGAGTCGCCAGATCAAAGTATCCGTTCAGCATCAGGATATTCAGGTAAGGGTCCTTATCCATGACGTCTGCGAGATTCGGTGCTACGTTGGGATCACGGAAGCCGAATTCCCGTCGCCCCGCCTGGTTCCAATCCCACTTGAATCCTTTGGCTCCATACGCGTCGATGTGATACGTCATGTCAGTAGGAAATTTCAAATCGTTGTGAAGATAACTCAGGAAATCTGTAATAAACACCGGACTTATCGTAGTGCTCTGTGGATCGTAATTAGCATACTCGCTTATCAGGTCCGAAGTAGGTCCCGTATATCTCGAATCGAGTCTGCCGACGGTCTCGCCGCGTCCACGCAGCAGCTCATCGGCAAATTGTGGTTCGCTAAGTCTGAGATCGGCTTTTCTCCAATATGATTTGGAGATACCTGTATACTCGTGCAGTTTGTTCAAGACATCGTCAAATTCGCTGCTGTCGATCGATGCGCCCTTGAAGAGGGCGTTGGCATACTCACCTCTTGCGAACTTCCGCACTTCAACCAGAAATGACGGAAGATCCGACGGTTTAGAGGGCAATGCATTATGGTACCACGCAACCGCGGCATAAGTGGGCAGATAGAGAATGTAAGGCAAATCATTCCCCGGAGCGAAGGAAAGCGTTTCGAAATTCCATACTGTTGAAAGGAAAATCACCCCGTTCACCTGTATCCCCATTTGCTCGTATAAGTAGTCCGCGACTCCTGCCGAACGCGTCGTACCGTAGCTCTCACCAAAGAGAAACTTGGGCGAATTCCATCGATTGTTCGCCCGGATATACTGGTATATAAACTCACTTACCGACTTTATATCCTGGTCCACGCCCCAGAAATCCGATCCCTTAGCCTTCCCGACAGGGCGGCTGAAACCGGTTCCAACAGGATCAATCATCACAAGATCGCTGACATCCAAAATCGAGTAAGGGTTGTCTTCGATCTTGTAGGGCGCAGGCGGCATCGCATGGGGGTCATCGAGTACGACGCGCTTCGGACCAAGCGCACCCATGTGCAGCCAAATCGAAGAGGACCCCGGTCCACCGTTGTAAGCAAAGGTTATCGGACGAGTACTCGGATTAGTCACGCCGTCTTTCGTATACGCAGTGAAGCCAAACAGAGCTATCGGATGATCGTTTCCATCCTTCAGCAGGAATGTTCCCGTTGTAGCGGTGTAGCGTATTTGCTGACCGTCTATCGTGATCGTGTGTTGAGTCACGACTTGAACCGGCTTCGGCACCTTCGGGCAAGTGGTATCACTATTTGAAGGTTTCTCTTGCGCTGCATAAGAGGTAATCGCAAAAAAGAACGCCAGGATGAAAATTGAAAGGTGTTTGTACATAATTGTTCTCCTTGTGCTTTACAATTGACTGGAAAAATCTACTTTAAACCCGGAAGAAGTCCAAACTCATAGATCGCTTTCAGATTTTAGTAGTGAACATTCCAACTAACAGATAATTTTCATTGTAGCTGTTAACAACATTGCCCACAACGCATGAGTTTCAGAGCCAGTCAATGTTTGGTTTTTGACTCCATCCAATCCGATTCGGCACGCGGCATTCACTATCGGAATGAACTTTCACACGTTTTGATTCGTCTTCAAGAGTGCATGTCGGTTGCGACCATCTTCAAAATTAAACCAAGGCTATTACATCCTGGTCAAATTAAGGTTAATATGTACAGCAGCACCGGTTATTATTCCACAAAAGGAGCATTCGCATGAGATCATTCAACCATATTCCCCTTTTAATTGTCCTCGGCACCCTCACATTTAGCGGGTGCACAAGTATGCTTCTGGTAAAGAGCGCATGGGACACCAACAAAATCGTTGTCAATGGTAATGACAAAGATTGGGGCGACACCATGTTCTATATACCGGATGCCAAATTGACCGTCGGGATCCAGAATGACAGCAAATACCTGTATGTGATTCTGAAAACTACAGACCGTCAGCAGACATTTCAGATTCTCGGACTCGGCATGACGGTTTGGTTTGATCCTTCTGGGGGGTCGCACGAGACATTCGGCATTCATTTCCCGCTCGCACGGAGAGAGGAAGGCGGATTCTCTAGGCAGTCCAGAGGCACCAATGACGGCGGCATGAATGGCGATATGAATAACAGTTTCATGGCGATCAACCCCAACCAGCTGGAGATTCTTGGAGTCAACAGAAACGGTCCCGTAAAAATGACGATTGCAGAACTCAAGGGGATTCAACTGCAGCTTAACCACACTGGAGAAGGTCTGATCTACGAGTTGAGAGTGCCGCTGCACTCATCTCCGGATCATCCGTACGCAATCAACCCGAAGGGTTCTCAGATTGGGGTTCAGTTTGAAGGCGGCAAGTTTCAAATGCCCTCGTTCGCAGGAAGAGACGGCGGATTCAGACGCGGTGAGGGAGAAGGCTATCCGGGAGGCGAAGGCGGAGAAATGCCTGGAGGGATGGAAGGCGGCGGAGAAGGTTACCCGGGCCAAGGCCGCGGAGAATATGGAGACCGTCGCTCTCAGAGACCCGAGCCTCCCAAACAAATTAACTTCTGGCTCAAGGTTAATCTGGCCTCAGATTCCCAACAGCAAACTGCACAATAATAAAGAACGTCAAGCGGCATCGCTCCCCTGCCAAACAATTTACCCACCTACCGATCCCACTCTCTTTCCGAAAGAGAGTGGGACGGAGGTAGGGATCGGGCCTTATCAAGCTACGGATTATTCAGGGCCGGGGCGCTATTTACAGTCGTTGACTTGAACAAATCAGAGATCGTCTGAGCAGGCGTGTTCGGGTTAACCTCTACCTCCGTCGACGAGAAGCCGTTGCTGTAGTTCAGGTCGCTCGCAGAAGTATCAAAGTAGAGGGTTGGCTGATCATGAGTACCAGAGATTCATCTCGCCGTGAGCCGCGACACCTGGCTCATTCGTTCGGAAGGCCCCAAGTCCGCGGTGAATTCATTCCCCAGAGAATACCATCCCGTAATAGGGGAGTTGAGGACAAAGGGGATCATGTCGCAAATCGGCATGAAGTCTTAATCATGAAAACGAGTCCAGCCGTTCATGTTGCTCAGGCCAGCCGCAAAGAGTAATACCTGTCACGACGCTAGCTAGTCATCATTTCCCGTTAAAGGCGATTCTTGTAGGCCGCATAATCATAAGCCGGTTTGATTCTTCTGTCGAGAAGGAAATACAGCAGCGCTGCTATCAAAACCACCGTTGTCCCAACGCCGGCCTCAGGTCCGTACCGCCCACCTGTCAACCAGTCAGGACCGAAGTCTGTCGGGACAAAGATGGTCCTGTTGGTAAGGAGTCCGCTCACGGGCAATGACAGGATGAAACTCTGCACAAAATTCCATGAGAAGTGCATTCCAAATGGGAAGTAAAGCGTCCTCTTCTTCAGATAGGCAACGCTCAGCCACGCGCCTGCAAGCATTGTATTTGCCATAGAGATGAGCCCGGCATTAGGATTAAAGACATGCATCGCCCCAAAGACAGCTGCCATGAAAATTGTTGCACCGATTCCCCCCATCCCTTCAATCAGCGTCTGGTAAGAATAACCGCGGAACAAGAGTTCCTCTCCAGCCGCAAAATAAGCGAAGAACAGAAAACTTAAACCAAAATTCCTCAATAGCAGAGTGAGGCTAAGACCCTGTCTGACGTTCAGTTTGACAGCGCCTATCAGGAGTTCGAAGCCGCCGACTGCTCCAATCATCACGGTACCGATCAGTACGCCTAACAGCACTTCCTTCAAGACTTTTCCGTGATAAGGAACTCCGACGGAAGTGAACCTTCGCTTGTCAATGAACTTCAGCATTAGGAACGTCGCTAAGGCAACATCGATGTAAAAGAGAAAAAACAGCGATTGGGGAGGAACAACCCTGGTCAATTCGGAAAGCACTGCAGACAGATAATACAGGACTATAACCGTCACGAGAAAGAGCAATGCCCGCCACCCGCTCCTCAGAAAATTTTCAGAATCAAGCAGCAGGTTGTTCTTAGCGGCAATCTCTTCAGGCAATTTCTTCATCGCAAGGATTAGAACCAGGCCAACGACACCCAGAACTAAACCCCATACGAACCAGATCCCTTGGTCTCTTCCCTTCGAGCGTGCCAGGAAGGAGGCGAACCCTGCGCAAAGGACCTCATATAGAACTACAAAGTACCAATATTCAAATAACAACTCAGAAACGTTCATTGGATGCTCCACTTTTCGGCGGTGAAGTGCATTTGGTTGGTTGATAAAGGAATCGATCCGACAAGGAGAGGTAGAAACTCACCAAGACTAGAGCTCATAGCGCCTTTGAATAAGGTGCAAATTCCAAGACTTGAAGACGTTCCTGTTTTCCCACCGGCATACCTGCTTCAATGCAGCCCATGTCTAAGTTGTAAGGTTCCCGGTGAATCAACGGAAGACTCAATCATGCCGCTCTTCTTGGTGACTCCTGTCCCGCCCGCTGTCAGGGTGTCTGCGATTAGCGGTGAAATCGTCCAAGATGCGCTTTGCCTCGTCGAGCACTTCGTCCTGTTTCCGCTGTTCTTCTTTGTGTTCCCTGTATTCCCTATGGATGGCAAACCCACCCAGGATCCAGATCACCATGGGGAGGGTGGTGAATACTACTTTTGCTGTGATAGGTGCGCCGATGCTAAACAGTATCCAGAACGCCACGAGCATAAAAATAAGGGGTGCAAACCAAGCCAGGAAGATCATTCGATACATTTTTCAGTCATCCCGGCGGCCATTTCATTTGTCTGCCGCCCAATAGATGAAGATGGATGTGGTCTACAGTCTGCCCTCCATCGGCACGACAGTTCCATACAAGCCTGAAGCCGCGCTCTGCCAAAGCGACACGCTTTGCAACTTCCACCGCAGTCGTAACCATTTTTGATATCAACAAGGAACCGTCTGTGCCGTCAAGTTCCATTAGACTCCGTACATGTTTCTTTGGGATTATCAAAATGTGCGTTGGCGCGACGGGGTGCACATCCCTAATAGCGAACACATCATCCTCATTAAAGATAAAATCCGCTTTTGCTTTACCGTCGACTATTTGACAAAATACGCAGTTCATTTACCTCTTAGTTCTCAGGTTGATATTTGCCGACTTCCTCCACTACGGCATCCACAATTTCCTCTTCTTTAACCCGGCGGATAACTTCACCCTTCCGATACAATATGCCCACGCCCTTTCCGCATGCCACTCCTATGTCGGCCTCGCTTGCTTCGCCCGGGCCATTGACCACGCATCCCAGGATGGCAATCTTCACGGGCTTCTTCACACCGGACAGTCTCTCCTCAAGTTGCTGCGTAATTGAGAACAGATCGACTTCAAGTCTGCCGCAGGTAGGGCAAGCTATAAGCTCCACGTTCCGTGTTGCAAGACCGAGCGAGCGTAGGATCTCTTTTCCGACCTCCACTTCCTTAACCGGGTCATCTGTCAAAGAAACTCTTATGGTGTCGCCAATTCCTTCAGCAAGCAAAGTTCCGATCCCGATGGAGGATTTAATCGTGCCGACGCGGGTCGGGCCGGCTTCAGTGACGCCGAGATGCAGCGGGTAATCAGTGCGTTGAGCGATCAGCCTGTAAGCCTCTATCATTAGTCTGACGTCGGTCGATTTGACCGAGATGATCACATCGTGGAAGTTGTTCTCCTCGCAGATACCTGCATGGCGCATGGCACTTTCATACAACGCTTCGGCAGTCGGATAACCGTGTTTCTCCAGTATGTCTTTTTCCAGCGAACCGGAATTTACGCCGATTCTTATCGGCACTTTGCGTTCTTTGGCAAGATTCAGTACTTGGCGAATCCTGTCGACGCTTCCGATATTGCCCGGATTCAACCTCACTTTGGCCACGCCGCCCTCGAGAGCCTTCAATGCAAAGACGTGATTAAAATGGATGTCGGCAACCACGGGTATTGGTGATTGTTTCACTATGTCGCCGATGGCGGCGGCGGCTTCCTTATCATTAACCGTGACCCGCACGATGTCACATCCGGCTTCCGCCGCTTGAAGTATTTGCTTAACTGTAGCGTCAACGTCGGAAGTCTTCGTTTTGGTCATTGTCTGGACAGAAATGGGTGCTCCCCCGCCTACGGGCACATTTCCGATATGTACCCTGCGAGATTGGCGAAGCGGAAATTTAACCTGAGACATGGGCTCCGCGGCCTGAAGACCGGTTGTCTCTGATTTATCTGTTCTCATCTTTTCTATGCTCTGTGAATTTTGCTTCTCTGATTTCGAGTCTGGAGAAGCTACGGGAAGGTCTATCATCTTATCCTCTCTCCTATTCGTGCTTCCTTACGTATCTAACGTCACTTGAAATTCATAACCTCAACTGCACCAATCATCGTGCCCACGAACCTGAGTGCCTTGACACGCAATCACAATACCTGATCTTAATTTAGCTTTTTGCTTGCATTGAACAAAACTCTCTTCTCTTCTTCCGTAAGGGAGTCATATCCGGACGCGCTTATCTTGTCAAGAATCTCATCAAGCTTGCTTTGGTCTACGTCCCCTTTTTCGGATCTGACATCCCTTCCCGAAGATCCCTTACCGACATCGGTGAAACGCGCATCCGTAATTACGTTCTTCCTGCTGTAACTTCTCCTGTATTGTATTTTGCCGCGAATGTTCGCAAGAGTTCTACTTGTGAAATCAGAGAACGCACTAGTTCCCGGAATCGACCTCCGATACAGCATAAGATAAACGAAGCCGACAAACGCGCCGCCCAAGTGGGCAAAATGAGCGATACCGGTTCCAGTGCCCGTCACCCCATAGAACAACTCAATAGCGATGAATATCGCCACAAAATACTTCGCCTTAATCGGAAAAAGGAAATAGATGAAGACCGGAGCGTCCGGAAAGAGCATCCCAAACGCTATAAGAACACCATATATTGCTCCCGAAGCGCCAATCGTCGGAGCGGGCACCGTAAAGAGCGGAGTCAGGAACACGTTTGAAAGTCCGGCGCCGATTCCGCACAGGAAATAGTAAATAAGGAATCTGCGAGTACCCCAAACATGCTCAAGTTCGACGCCGAAGAACCAGAGCGCCAGCATATTGAAAAAGATGTGAAAGAACCCGCCGTGCAAGAAGAGGTATGTAACGAGCTGCCAGACAAGGAATCCCTGGCCTAACGGATAGAGCGCAAACAGCCTGAAGAAGACGTTATAGATGTAGACATTTCCGAACCGAATTCCGAGCTGAAGGAAAAGTTGAAACAGCCAGACGGCGGTCGTGGAGATGAGAAGAAACTTCATCCCCTTGGGGAAGAATCTGAAACTAGATGGAGGGGTGTAATAACCCGAATAATTAGTATAGTAGCTCATAGCGCTCTTACTTTCTTAAACAATCTCTTTCCTCCATCTGTTTCCCGAATGGGTCCTCCGGACAAGTTACTCACTTATTGTCGAGTGCTGCAACTCCAGGCAGTATTTTTCCCTCGAGAAATTCGAGTGAAGCACCTCCGCCGGTAGAAACATGAGATACTCCCTCTTCGAGTCCGAACTTAGCGATGGCTGCCGCCGAATCGCCTCCACCGACAATCGTTGAGGCACCCTGTTTCGTCGCATCCACCAGCGCTTCCGCAACAGCCCGCGTCCCGGTTTCAAAATTCTCCATCTCGAAAACGCCCATCGGGCCGTTCCACACGACCGTCTTGGCCTTCACAATCTCATTGCGGAAGAGATCGATACTCTTTGGGCCGATGTCCATGCCAACCCAGCCTTGCGGGATACCGTCAACATCAACAACCTTTTTCGATGCGCTGTTATCGAACTTCTCTGCAACAACACAGTCGACCGGAAGAAGCAATTTCGCCTTACCAGATTCAGTGTTGAGGACAAGCTCCCTGGCCAAGGCTACCTTGTCGGCCTCGAGAATTGAATTACCGATCTCCTTGCCCATCGCTTTAAGAAAAGTAAACATCATTCCGCCGCCGATGATGAGCACATCCACTTTGCCCAGAAGATTATTGATGACGTCAATCTTCCCGGAGATTTTGGCTCCTCCAATAATCGCAACATACGGGCGGCTCGGATTCCCGACAGCCTGTGAAAGGTACTTTAGTTCCTTCCTCATGAGATAGCCCGCAACGGCCGGCTTCAGGAAATGAGCCACACCCTCCGTCGATGCGTGGGCACGGTGTGCACTTCCGAAGGCATCGTTGACGTAAACCTCTCCAAATGATGCGAGCTTTTTAGCAAAGTCACTGTCGTTAGCCTCCTCCTCGGCGTGGAAACGGAGATTCTCGAGAAGCACGACCTCTCCGGGTTTAGCCGCATCAACCATTTTGCCGGTGTCTGTACCTATGCAATCGGGCGTCATTATTACCTTAGTCGAGAGGAGCTCACCGAGCCTCTTTGCAACAGGCGACAGAGAGAACTCCGGCTTCGGCTTTCCCTTCGGTCTTCCAAGGTGACTCATCAAAACCGGGGTACCGCCATCAGCGAGTATCTTCTTGACCGTCGGAAGAGATTCTACAATACGATTATCATCCGTGATATTCTTATTCTCGTCAAGCGGGACATTGAAATCGACCCGCACCAGGACCTTCTTGCCCTTTACATTTACATCGTCAATAGTCTTCTTATTGAATGTTGTATCCATTTCCTACTCCAGTTTAAAATCCGATTGATCAATAGTTATTCTAATGAAACCTATGCCAACGAAGAGAAACTTGGGAATTGTCTGTATCTCGCTCCGCAGAAGAACGGGAACACCGTCCTGAAGGGAACCAAAATCAGAAAAAGTCTTCACTTCGGCATTTCCCCGCTTCATGTCGACGGTGAAATCCCTCCATGTCCTTACAGGCAAAAGTGTCTTCCTGTCTATCCAAACCTCCCCTTTCCCTGACGCGCTGACCGAATCTCCTTCGGCTTCCAGGTTGAAAGAAAGCCGGTAGCAATTCCTGCCGGATATGTTGTCGCTGTCGGAAGCCACAACGGCCGAAAATTCCTGCTTCTTGTTTGCTGAACTGAGGTACCTCTCCCACGGAAATGCCGTATCGAAGATGTGGAGGATCGGCTTGTTCAGTCGTCGATCGGATTCTCTCTCCATCATCTCGGAAACCATCGAATCTGAAGAGGCAGGTGTGCCGATCAGTCTATTCACCACATCCAAACCGTCCTTCACGTAAACCCTATAAATCGATTTACCGTTGGCCTTCTTTCCCAATACGTTGGAAGAAAAATCGACCGTAGTTTTCATGGTTCCGCTAAGGCTCTCTGCCTTCTGCTCAAGCATTCGCACCCGCTGTTCCGATTTCTGAAGAATGTCCGATGCCGGGCCCGGCTGCGCAGGAGAACCGACAAAGAGCGAAGCAAATAGGACGACGGAGATCGCAATCTTCATATTCTCCGCGGGTCCTCATTCCTGATTGTGATTACTGCAATTTCGCCTTTTAGAAAGAACAGCGTACCGTACACTTGCATCACTATCTTGTTCGGGAAATACACATCTATATCACGGTTGTAAACGACATCCACATTGTCCTCAAACTCCACGCCAAGCGGCAGCCCCTTAAGGCGTTCATCAATGTGCATCGGAGTAAAGTCCGACATGTTCAGTGACGCAGAAACCGTACTAAGTGGATCTTCCGGATCGGAAGAGCTGGAAAGGGTGAATCTGATGCCGAGACATCTGACGCAGGAAGACTTACTGAAATCGCAGGAGGACAGGACCTTCCCCTTTCCTGAGAAGTACTCAGACAGGAGAAACATCCTGTTGAAGGCGTCATAGCCGCCGTTGAATCGGCCGCCATTGGGAACGCTGCTGAACAGAAGGCGTCTCGTGAACCTACCGTGACTGACGGTAATCTCAAATGCGAGGCTGTCTGTTTTTCCGGTCCTTGATCTCATCTCCACGGTCTGGATGAACCTGATATTCATCCTGTTCAAGGTGCTGTCAATTTGCACCGCGCGCGTTTTGCACCTCTCGAAGAGCTGGTGAGGAGTGTAGGTATCTAAGGCGCGGTTTGGGTGGAGAGATAAAACCACTGCAGCAACAAGAAAGAAGTTCAATCTACCCTTTCAACAAAATACTTAGGATGAAGAAAATCGCGGCCCGTGTTCCCGCGCCGAAATTGCATCAAGACGATGCAACTTCGACGAGGGAGTTGACTTGACATATCCAACCATCTGTGGGCCGCCGAAAAATCAACCGAGCTTGGAGCCTACCTTCTGCACCAAGTCGACTACACGACTTGAATAGCCCCATTCGTTGTCGTACCACGATACGACCTTAATCATATTGTCGATAACCATAGTACTCAGGGCATCGACAATCGAAGAACGAGGGTCACCCTTGTAATCCATTGAAACGAGAGGCTCCTCGCTGTAACCCAGGATCCCTTTGAGCGGTCCCTCGGCTGCAGCTTTCAACGCCTTGTTCACTTCCTCCTTTGTGGCCGGCCTTTCGGACTCGACCACGACATCGACGACACTAACATCCGGAGTCGGAACGCGCATCGAGAAGCCGTCCAGCTTCCCCTTTAAGTCGGGCATGACCAGTCCGATCGCTTTTGCCGCTCCTGTTGAAGTCGGTATCATCGAAAGCGCGGCCGCGCGGGCCCTGCGCAAGTCCGAATGCGGGAGATCAAGTATACGCTGGTCGTTCGTGTAAGAGTGGATAGTGGTCATGAGGCCTTTCTTGATCCCAAATGAATCCCGAAGGACCTTCACGACAGGCGCCAGGCAATTCGTTGTACAGCTGGCGTTAGAGATAACATTATGTTTTTTTGCATCGTATAATTCATCATTGACACCCAATACAATCGTAAGATCGCAGACTTTAGCGGGTGCACTTATAATCACCTTCTTCGCGCCGTTCGCAAGATGGGTTTTCGCTTCATCACCCGCGGTGAAGTGCTTCAAACCGGTCGACTCGACAACTACATCGACACCGAGATCCTTCCAATGAAGATTATGATGATCCTTTTCCGAAAGGACTTTCAACGGCTTCCCGTCTATAACAATCTCATTCTCCTTAGCCACGACATTTCCCGAGAAAATTCCGAGAACAGAATCATATTTAAGAAGGTGAGCAAGAGTCTTCGCATCAGTGATATCGTTCACCGCAATGATATTCAGCTGAGGGTTCTTGTATGCAGCTCTGAAAAAGTTTCTTCCAATTCGTCCGAAACCATTAATACCGACATTAATTGCCATTTGTATTCCTCCAAATTTTATGAAAAAATTTACGGACGGACGCCATAATATGCAATTTAGCCGAATCTTCGGCGTATTCGGCACAATGATCGTGGCGGGGAGCCGCCCTGGTTCACGCCATTATTGAAACTCCAAAGTGACAAATCTATATTATCTAAAAACAAGGACCCTCCGATGAAAGAGATTGAGTTTGCCCTGAGCAATAAGAAAAGTTTTTTGGAATATTTTCACTCTAAATTCCCGAGTTTCCATCTCTCTAACGTTTTCTACCGCGATCTGCGTTATGCACTGAAGTATTACCTCAACTCTAACAAGTTCAGCCCTTCGGATGCGGAACTTGAAGCCGTTTTGCGTGCGTTGATAAAGGAAATGGTTACCGATGGAATTTTAAAACCGGTGTCGGACGGCGTTTGGACTCTGAACTATTCAGACTACAGAACGAAGACCCCGGGAAAGCCGGTATTCAAAGAGCAATAGCGCAATTTATATATAAATGGAGGATTGAAGATGTCAGAGACAGACATAGATCAAACAAATATCAATATTTCAGACAAGGCTGCGCAGGAGATTAGACGGGTGATGGCGGAGAACAACATCCCCGACACGTTCGGCCTGCGAATGGGAGTAAAGGGCGGCGGATGCAGCGGGTTTACTTATGTCCTTGGCTTTGACGAGAAGACGCGGGAAATGGACAAGGTTATCAGCTCAAACGGCGTGAAAGTATATGTCGACGAGAGAAGCCTCCCGTACTTGTCGGGTGTCACCCTTGACTACCAGGATGGGCTGAGCGGAAAGGGCTTCACCTTTGACAACCCTAATGCGACTCGAACATGCGGCTGCGGCCACTCCTTCAACGCCTGAATTTAAAAAAGAAAGGAAAGAGACATGGCATACCAGGCAAAAAATTACAGTCATCTTATCGGAATGGAAGGTTTCTCAAAGCAGCTGCTTGAGAACCATTTCACACTTTATCAAGGATATGTCACGAACACCAATAAGCTCACAGACATTCTGTCACAAATGCTGAAAGATGGTAAGACAGGGACGCCTGAATACGCGGAATTAAAGAGGCGGTTCGGATGGGAGTTCAACGGGATGAGATTGCATGAGTACTATTTTGACAACCTGGGCGGCAAAGAACCAATTGGAGAAAAGACGGGCCTTCACCAGGCGATCACGAAACAGTTCGGAAGCTTTGCGAACTGGGAGGCAGATTTCAAAGCCGCAGGAAGCATGAGAGGCATCGGCTGGACACTCCTCTATCTGGACAACACCAACGGCTCACTTTACAATGATTGGGTCAACGAACATGACATGGGGCATCTGGCCGGTTGCACCCCCATCGTCGTACTGGACGTGTTCGAGCATGCATTTATGATTGACTACGGCTTGAAGCGCGCCGATTACATTAATGCATTCATGAAAAATATCAGTTGGAAAGAAGCTGCCGCCCGCTACGACAGAGCGCAAAAATAACACGCACTTTCCCGTCTTCTCGGGATTGTGCAGCACTAATAAATGAGGAGGATGAGATGAGATACGTTAAGTTCGCGGCGTTTATCCTCATGGTGGTACTTACGACCGTTGCCATGAGCCAGGCGCAAAGCATGAAGGGCATGCACATGATGAAAATGTCCGACCATGCTAAGACAAGCACTATTCAAGGAGAAGTTGTAGACCTTTCTTGTTATCTCACAGCTGGCCAGCACGGCGCAAAGCATGCAGAATGCGCCCGAATGTGCATTAACAGCGGTCTACCAGTCGGTATCCTCACCAAAACCGGTCGGGTTTATCTTGCGATCGGCCCGAACCGCGAACCGGCCAATCACCTTCTTGTCCCATACGTGGCAAAGCAGGTCAAAGTCATAGGACAGGTAAATGAGAGAGGCGGGATCGAAGTGGTGTCGGTGCAAAAGGTTGAGCCGCTTTCAAATAAGTAGAGCAGCGAAAATAAGCGGTCAGGTTGCGGAAGGCGGTTCAACAAACCGCCTTCTTCTTTTTTCGGCGTGTTGAAATCGAGGACCGAACAGTGTGTCTACGGAAGAATTTGTCGATTATGGCTGCCGTGGAATTTGCTTCAGCCGGTGTTCCTCATTCCGGCTGCAATCCCGTTCACTGTTGATCGAAGCAGGTCAAGGACATTCTGTTTGTCTTCGTCGTTGAACTTTCCTTGACGATACATCTCGAGGAATCTTATTTGCACGAGGCTTATTGGATCGATATATGGATTTCTCAGGCTCAACGAGCGCTGGAGCGATGGATTCGAATCAAGGAGATTATCTTCCTTCGTAATATTAAGTATCGCTTCGCTCGTTTTCTCATGCTCCCGTTGAATCATCTCGAAGACACTTCCCGCGCTCTTCTTGTCGCCGCAGAGCCGCCGATACTCTCTTGCTATGATCATATCTGATTTCATGAGTACCATTTCAACGTTGTCGGTCAACGCCTTGAAGAATTCCCAATTGCCGTACATCTCCCTCAGGTCATCCCAGCTCACGATACGCTCTTCAACAGCTTTCTCGAGAGCGTAGCCGAAGCCGAACCATCCCGATATCAGCTGACGGTTTTGGGTCCACGAAAAGACCCACGGAATAGCACGAAGGTCTTTCAAACCCGTGCCATTATTCCGCGATGGCGGGCGCGACCCGATTTCGATCCGTTCAATGACGTCTATTGGCGTCGCGTGTCTGAAATATTCAATGAAGCCGGGATGCATCACGAGCTTCTTGTAACGGTTTAAGGCAATCTCCGAGATCTTCTCGAAGACAGATAAGTATTTCTTGTCAAGATCTCTCTCTCCCGACCTGTATTTCGACGTAGATACCAATACGGCTGAGGTCATCAATTCGATGCTTCTCAAGGCAATCTCCGGCATCGCATATTTCACAAAAATCATTTCGCCCTGTTCGGTGATCTTTATTTCACCTTCTATCGTTCCTATCGGCTGCGAGACAATTGCCTGGTTCAGCGGACCGCCTCCCCTTGAAACGCTTCCGCCCCTGCCGTGAAACAGGACCAGTCTTGCACCGAACTTGTCGCAAACTCTCTTCAGGTTTATTTGGGCTTTTATCAACTCGAAATTGGATGTCACAATGCCGCCATCCTTGTTGCTGTCCGAATACCCGATCATTATTTTCTGAGTCATTCCCCGGAGTCTGAGATGCTGGCTGTACGCTTCATTCTTGAAAAGATCGTTCAGAACGACATGAGATTGTCTAAGATCTTCGATAGTTTCGAACAGCGGGAGGATATCCAGCCTTGACTCCTCTATCCTTCCTTCTTTCACCTTCACCAGTCCGGCCTCCTTGGCAAACACCAAAGCGGTCAGGACGTCGCTGACAGAAGAGCTCATGCTTATGATGTAATCGTTGCACGCTTCTTCTCCGGCATATTCTTTTCCAAAACGCATTACTTCAAATTCCGAAATGACTTCCGAAGTGTCCGCGTGATGGGATGCGTTAGGGTTTACGAGGGGCCTTACTTTCAGAATCTCCCGAGTCAACACTTTCACTCGTCCCTTCTCATCCAGTCCGTCATAGTTATCCTCAACCTCGGAAGTCTTCAGCAATTCAGAGATCCCGTTCCGGAGAACCGACGAGTTCTGTCTTATATCCAGAGAAGCGAGATGAAAGCCGAAGGTCTTTGCCTTGTAAATGAGAGGAGCGATCCTGGATCCCGCGATTATCTCTCCTCTGTTCGACAGAAGGCTCTCGTTAATAACATCCAGATCGCGAATAAACTCCTCGGCTGACCGATAACGATGACCTTTTTCGTCAATCGTGTTCTTCAACTTGCTGTGCATTAGAAAGACTTTTACCCGATAAATTTCGGATTGGTCCTTCAAATCCTCTTCATGAATCTGATCTGAGAGATTGGCTATGTCCTCCCTGACGGAACCGATCATATCCTTTGACGCCTCCACGAGACGTGTCGATGTGCTCATCGTTTCGTATAGCCTGTCAAGGTCTCTGAGATAAAGTGACAGTATCTCCCTCTTTTGAAGTTGAAATGCGGTCCTTGTGACATCCGCCGTAACAAAAGGGTGACCGTCCCTGTCGCCGCCTATCCACGACCCGAATCTCAGTATAACAGGCGAGGTCACCTTGCTGTCGAATACCTTTGCCAGGGCGCGGTTTACCCTTTCATAGAAAACCGGAATTGTATCATACATGATTTCTCCGAAGAAGAAGAGCCCGCGCCTGATTTCATCCTGCACGGTGACGCGATTCATTCTTATCTCGTTCGTTTGCCAGAGCATTGTAATTTCCGCGTGAAGCTGTTTGCGGAGTTCTGCCAGTTCGTCAGGGGTCAGGCTGGCGGTCTCGCGCCGCAGGAGAAGTTCGCTTATGTTGAGCATTTTCCTCAGAACAGTCTGCCGCGTCGCCTCGGTAGGATGTGCGGTAAATACCGGTACGACCCTCATAGAATTGAGAATCTGCAATACGAAACCCAGACCGTGTCCTTCTTTTGCGAGGCCGATGATGGCCTCCTCCATTGAACCGCGCTGGGGCGTTGCGTCAGTCATAGCATGTGCGCGCTGCCTTCTGATCCGATGGATTTCATCCGCAGTGTTGCTGAGCAGAAAATAAAGGAGGAAAGCCCTTACTATCTTGCTGGCTTTCTTCAGATCGAGCGAATTAATCAGCTCGTCGATCTCTCTCTTGGTTTTATGAGAATAATTCATTCGAAGGGACTTCGTAAGAGCGCGAAGCTGTTCCTCCAAGTCGAAGAACTCTTTCCCCTCCTGTTCTATCAACACCTGTCCAAGGATGGCGCCAAGCTCGCGTATATCGCGATGCAGCGGCGAGTCCTTGGTGCTTTCATATCTGCTGATTTGCTGTCTCTCCATGATTCCGACAAATTAAAATTGAGGCGTCCCGTAAAGGGTTGAAACGAATGCGGGTATTCGGGCGCGGCCGGTTCCGACGGTTTGCTCAGACCGCTATCCCCGACCGGTACACCCGTAATATATGCCAACGTGGACGCTGGGCCGGCAATATCCTATCATAACATGTGGTTCAATAGACCGCAAGGAGTGAAGACACTTTTATAGCAGCAGTTCCGGATCTCAGTCGAGCTTTACCCAATGAGAAGCTGCGGTATCCGTTCTCCTTCAGAAAAGCAATCTCGTTTTCCGAGAATCCTCCCTCGGGACCAATGAGCGCGATGACTGATTTACCTCCCGAAGAAAGTAAGGAACCCATATCCATAACCTCCCCAGCTCTTTCATGTAAGACTATCTTCTCTTCAAAATTCAGGTTACCGGCTACAAGTTTCTCCAAATCCTCCACGATCGATAGTTCAGGGAAACGACTTTGAAGCGACTGCTTAACTGCCGATTTAATTATGCCCTGCAATCTTTCAGGGCGCGGATTCACCTTCTCACTCCGCTCAGTATTAAACAACACAAACCTGCTTGCGCCTAGTTCCGTGCATTTCTCGACGGCCAGCTCCATCTTCGACATGGGTTTCAGGAACGCCATGCCGATGCAGTATTTCCGAACCGATGAATTAAGCCCGTCATACTTTTGGACCACCTCACAAACAGACCGTGACTTTTCTATCACAGTTACGACACATAGACAAGTTGCACCGTCTCCATTCGTCGCCAGTATTCTATCGCCGACTTTGACACGCAGCACCCGCGACAGGTGAAAATGTTCGTCGCCATCGATGATCAAAACGCTCTTCCCATTTTGCAGGACAGAAAGATTACGGTCCTCAAAGATAAATTGCTCCACTATATTGCCTCGCCAAAGTCCAGAATGAATTCATTACGTTTGTTCCCTCCACGTGCGAAGTCGGCTTGAATTACAATATCGTAAGGCAGCAGGAAAACCAATCCTCCTCCATAGCCGTATAAGGCGCGGTTGAGATTCACGCTCAGTTGTCTGTCAAAGGTTTCACCTGCATCGAAGAAGAAGCTCCAGTAAAGGCCGAACGAGTTTGAAATATATTTTCTCAACGGAAAATCAGGCAGATCGAAATATATCTTCTTGATTATGGGAATTCTTAGTTCGGCGTTGCCGCCTAACAGACTCTCGCCCTCAGATGTCGTGTTGAACATACCCCTGATGCGCTCATAATACCCTATGAAGACATGGTTGTATGGAGGAATCTGTGGGCCCTCCGCAAAATTTCCGTGGAGTCGCAGGGCAAAAGTCAGAAAGCTTTCGATGGGGAGATACCCTCTGGCATCGAAAGAAAGCCTACCGAAGTCGACATTGCTCTCACCCAATCCGTACTTTTGCAGCGAAAGGTCTAGATATGCACCTTGGGTGGCATAAGTTTTCAGGTTTCGGGAATCGAAGGCGTAATCCAATCTAAGCGAGGCGAAGACGTCCGTCCCTGTCGGCGACAACACGAGACCGGGGACGTCTTCATTCCTCCTGATGTAATCGTACGATGCCTTCAAAGAGAGCAGCGAATAAATGCCGAATCGCCTCCCCCCTTCAACATACATGTCAGCGAAGGCATCATCAAATTGTCCGCTGGAGTATCCCGACTGGAGACCTATGTTTCTTCCGTGAGAGTAACTGGCACCGAGTGAGACGACATACCTCTTTTGACCGCCTACGGCAGGATCGGTATACATTATGGCGCCGAAAGGATCGTAACCGAGCGCAAACATCCCTTCAAGCCGGTCATTCGACCCGCTGAAATTCAGGTCTGCGAGACCCGCCCCCGCATAGAGTTTCTTCAGATCGCTGTCCCTGAAGCCTATAACGGGATACGGCCAGATATACCATCTCTCTTGAACATAAATCAAGAGGTCGATCACGTTCCCTTTAAGCGGCTCGATTAAAATCTCCACATTTGTAAACAGTCCCGTGCTGTAGATTCGCTCCCTGCCATATTCCACTTCGCGTGCGGTCACTGTGTCGCCTGCTCTGAAGGGGAGTTCTCTCAGTATTATGAACGGTTTGGTCGTTTTGTTACCCTCGACGAAAATCCTGTTTAGGAGGTAAGCGGAGGCGGAGTCCGCCGGAGACGGGCGCGTGGAGGCGTGGACCTCAGACGAGAAAGATAGCATCACGATGGAGACGGTAATCGTCTCCATAAGAAGCGCGGGCAAACGAAGCATAATTACCTGCCGGGGATATTTAGTGAAGCTCTTGTTCCCGTTCCTTCGATGGAGGAAATGATCAGCCGGCAGCGGTTGATGTCGGCGAGATTCTTGGCGATATAGAGACCGAGGCCCGCGCCTTGCTGTTGTTGTTTATCCTTGTTGAACTGATAAAACTTCTGGAACATCCTGGGCAACTCCTGTTCGGGAAATCCGCCCCCGGTATCTATTATCTCCAGATCGACATGATCGCTGTCTCTTGATGCATTCAGGGTGACGCTTCCCTTGGCAGTGAACTTTATCGCGTTCGACAGGAGTCTGCCGAGCAGGTCACGCATCAGTGTTTCGGATGCAACGACGCGCAGGTCGCCGTCCACATTCACCTTGAATTCAAGATTCTTTTCGGCAGCCAACGGCGAGTATTCTTCTATCAGGCCATTGAGAGAATCCGCCAAATCAAATTCACGTTTCCCTGTCTCGTAGTATTTTTGAGTTTGCCCCGAATCAATCTGGATGGTCTCAAGGAAGTCGTCCACCAGGTTTTTCAACCTGCCGCCGCCATGACGGATTAGGTTTGCGAACTCCTTCAGCTCATTTGTAGATATCTGTGAAGCTCCGCTGCTGATGATTTCAGAAAACCCGATTATATAAGTCAAAGGAGTGTTCAGTTCATGTGAAAGAGTCGAGAGGATCTGCTCTTTGAGCGAATTGAACTCATTCTCCATCGCGCTGCGCAGTGAGGCCGCACGTTTGAGTTTCCCCCTGACCGTAGTTACCAGCTCATCGACATCAATCGGCTTCGTAAGATAGTCGTCGGCGCCGAGCTCTTTCCCCTCCCGGACGTGCGCACGATCTGCAAGGGCGCTCAGGAAAATGAAAGGGACTGAACGAAGCTCCGGGATTTTCTGCACATTCTCATAAAATTCAAACCCGCCCACCTCAGGCATGTAGATGTCGCTGATGATCAGATCGGGCTTGTTGTCGTCGAGAAGCTTGAGTGCGTCCCGTACACCCTCCGCCGCCAAGGTACGGTACCCCTCATCCTGCAGAATTGTAGAGAACAATTCCAGATTGGCCTGCTCATCATCGACAAGCAATATGAGAGGGGACTCGGGCATCCGTAAAGATTCCCGCTACTTCTGTGGCTGACTTGGCTGCGAAGGTATAGGTACTTGAGGTACTTGTTGTGCTGGGAGATTCTGCTGGCCCCGAGTCTGAAGGACACTCTTCTGTTCGTTCGTCGCCTTATTGGGAAGAAAGAACAGGTTTATGAGGAATGCCAACACGATGAAGACTGTGCCGAGAATTGTCGTCATCCTCGAGAGGATATCCGCAGTCTTCCGCACCCCAAACATATTTCCAAAGCCGGCACTAGCGCCTCCGAATGAACCCGCTAACCCACCGCCTTTGCTCGACTGCATCAATACAACTGCGGTCAAGAGAACAGATATGACGATTTCTAATACAACCAAAAAAGCGTACAACGTTTCACCTCGGTTTAGAATTTGTTATGAATTTAGGATGTTTCGGCCATATATGCAATCACCAAAAAGCCATTGTCGGTAATGCCTCACTGAAAGGGTTATTTCTCTCGCAAAGGCGCCAAGAACGCAAAGAAATGTTGACGAGCGGTTCGCTTTGCTAGCTTTGCGGCTTGGCCAGAAACCATAAGTGTGGGGTTACCATTGTCGCACCAACTCCGAGAAATGCCCCGAAACGCATTCTGTGGAATTTACGGCCTCCCACCGGTTTCCCGGGCTTCTCCACCCCAGATCAGCGGGTTGAAATTTGTATTGTAGTCGTAGTAATCACGATTTTCAGCGCGCTTGAGAAAATTCACTATGGCATAGGTGAGCGGTGTCACAAGCGCCTCATATGCCGATTTAACGAGCCATTGAGACGCAATCAACGTCAAAAGCGCCGCGGTCGGGACTGTCCCAAAAAACGCCAACGAGATGAAAATGCCGGAGTCTGCCAGTTGTCCGACCAATGTCGACCCGAAAGTTCGAGACCAGAGGTGTCTCCCCTGAGTCGCTATCTTCATCTTTGCCATCACGAATGAATTGAGAAACTCACCGGCAAGATACGCGACAAAGGAGGCCATAAGCACGCGCGGCGCGAATCCAAGAATCGCGGCGTATGCCCTCTGAGTGAGGGTACCCGACCCTAATTGGGCTATATCCCAGAACGACGCCGGCGGAAGATAGATGCTGACCATGATAGCGGCAACTGCAATTAAGTTACAGCCAAATCCGATCCATATCACCTGGCGGGCGCGGGCATATCCATAAACCTCCGTCAGGATGTCCCCAAAGATATATGAAATGGGAAAGACTATTACTCCTGCCGGGAGAATAACGGGACCTATGGAGAAGAGCTTGACCGCTATTATGTTAGACACTATCAAACTCGTCACAAAAACTGCGGTAATAACCGGAAGCCATCGTTCTCTACCGGCAGATTGCCGTTCGGTTTGAATTCCTGAGTCACTCATTGTTTGCCGTGCTCAGCCTCAACGCTTATGGCGATTCCGCCGCGGACCGCAAAGTCGGCAGTCACCCTGCACCACCTGGGCTGGAGAGCCGTCACAAGATCATCGAGAATAACATTGGCCAGATGCTCGTTGAAGACGCCTTCGTTACGAAAAGACCAAAGGTAGAGTTTGAGTGACTTTGATTCCACAATCCTCATGTCAGGGATATATTCTATCGTCAGTTCTGCAAAGTCGGGCTGACCGGTGGCGGGACACAAGCATGTGAATTCATCGGTTCTAAGCGTGACCACATAGTTCCTGTCCGGGTGATGATTCGGAAAAGTCTCCAGCTTCCTGACGGCTTCTGCTTTCCGGCCAAGCAACGACAGGTCTGCCAAGTCCGACTGCTGCGTCATTTTCATTTTATTTTGGGTCTTTGGCTTTCTTTTTCGATTCATGACTAACTTTCAATGATTGTTCTCAGATAAATTTGCCCGGTCGCTACGCATTTTGCGAAAACGCCGTCCCTTTCAATCCTCGAATCTCTTTTGCAGCTCCGCGAGGCTCTCTTCAACCTCGTTTCGCGGCAGGCGCCCACTTTCCAATTCGGAATCAGACTTCAGGAGCAGCCGTTCGTAAAACGAAATGCCTTCCTTCAGATAACCCGGATCTTCCTCCACGATCTCAAATACGGTGTTCTCCGCCTGGTCATATCTTCCCGTTATCTCAAAATAGAGAACCAGCCTCTGCTTCAAGTCCACCGGAAGCTCATAGTCCTTCAGTTTATCTACCACGAAGTCGACTGAATTGATTTCTCGGTCGTCTTCGCGATCTTTCAGCGCAGACAGGTCATCCACAAACAAAACGAGGGATTTCATATACAGCCTGGCGCTTTCATCCCATCCTTCCTGAAGCTCCAGAATTTCCGCCTTCTCTTTCAGCAACACTCCAGCAGCATATAATTTCGAATGAAGGAGAGCCGGGTCGGATCCGAGCACATCTCTTAGTCCCGAAACGGGAATGCGTTCAAGCATGTCCATGTTCAAGCCAAGAATAGCGGGAGCAGCGTTGTTGATCTCCGTGAGAGCTTCCGCGTAACTCTTGGTCTCCTTGAAGAAAATTATGCGCGACAGGGCACGCCCAAGCATTTGGAACATACGCAATATGTAGTCTCGTTCAAGCATGAAGTTTTGAAGTATTTGAATGTCCTGCGCGTACGCGCGTTTGGACTTCAGAAATTAAAGCCTGCAGCCGATATAAAGAAGCCTGTATTTTGAAACCCATTTCAGGCAATGAGGATCCATAAGGACAAGACCAAACACCCGAATCTATGGAAAGATAAAACTGTCAATATAGCCTGATTAGAACTCCGTCCGTTGTCCATCGGGCTCTCACCTTTATCGGCTCCTGGTACACACCGAAAGGCTCGGCGAATTGATACGGGTAGCTTTCGCCGCTGAAGTAAGTGGAAACGGAGTCGTGCTGGACGTACGCCATCACAGTATAAGTTCCCGCAAGAATCCCGTCCAGCTTGTACTTTCCGTTTTTATCGGCAAAACAAGTGAATCTCTTGCCGTCGGTCCTGGTGGCGGAAACCACTATATTCTTTCCGGAAACTAAAGGCGTCACCTTCCCTTCAATGTCGCCAAGGTCACCAGAATCGATAGTCCTGAAGTGGCGTGTGACGACCGAGTCTCTATTGCCTTGCTCATCGCTCCCGGTTCCCCCGGCATCTGCCGGATACTTCAGTTTTGCCGTGTACCATTCGGAGGAATTCAAGCCGCTCGTAACAATCCTGAAAATGGTCTGAGATATCCGTTTTATGAAGCCATGCAGTTCGAGGCCGGTACTGTCATGTAGAGAGACTTGCATCCTGCCGGAATCCAATCGCGTCAAAGGCAATATAAATTGACAAAAGAGTGTGTCGTATGACGTAATACCCCGAGTCGAGTCCTGGAAATTAAAATAATAAGGAGCAAGACTCATCGTCGCACTATCTGCGGTCAGAACAGTTGTATTGTTCTCCGGCGACATTCGATTATAATAAATATCTGTCAGGTCTTCTGCGGCCTTTATGAAATATTTCCTCTTCAGCGGCAAAGGTGCCGTCGTTCCGATTACAACATCATACGGATTAGCCTCGAGCCGAGCGGCAAACCCAACGGGGATTCTCTCCCCCGTGGCAGAATCGCGCACCACGAAGTCGGACGGTCTTATGACCGATGTGTCGATGGATTCGCTGAACTTCAGAACGATCAAGCCGTCTTTTGCCAGATCGACGCCGTACAGCTGCGGCCGGGAAGTATCTTCCTCGGCAGGGATAAAATCGACGTCATTGACCTCCGGCGCTTCCCTTGATATGTCGATGTCGTGTGTCGCGGAGGCGTACAGGTCAGTCTGCGGCGCATACGTGAAGTTTCGCATCTGGTCATCGAAACATATAAGCCGATATTTTCCATCGGCAAGTCCCTGCAGGACATAGCTTCCGCTATCGTCGGATTGAGTAACGTACTTGGCGAGGTTCATCGAAGGTCTCAGCGTGTCGATGTACGCAGTTACGGGAAATGCCGCAACCGTATACGGCTGAGGTTTCGGTCCGTAGATCCGACCGTTCACTATGCCGGTGTCGATCTTGTTCCCTGTTGAGAACACCAGGTTGTACGCTCTTCCAAGGTAGTTATTCCTGAGATCGATGGCTGTGGCGCCTATCGTCAAGATATAGGTCCGGTTCGTATCGAGCCTTTTCATCAGATTTATCGTCAACTCTTTTCCGGACCAATCGAACGACATTTCGGACAGGGTGAGCGGCGGAAAGTAAATAGCGCTCTCAACGCTTCGCTGCGACATATACTTATCGAACCGAAGGATTATTTTCTTTGAAGTAAAATTCAATTCTTTCTGCGAAGGCGAAGAGAAAATAATTTTGGGAGGAGACTTATCGACAGGTCCGCCTGACGGTGCGAACTGCCCTGCGCACCCTGCAAGGGCTATAACTAAGAAGAGCGACAAAGCGGCGATGGGCCGGGAGAAATGCGGATTATGGAACGTCGGTCTGTCGGAACGCTGGCTTGATGAACTAAAGCCAAGGGTCCCCGGATCACCGGAGGTCGCCGGCCGATAAATTTCTATTTTTGCCAAGGCTCGAAAAGTTCTGCTTCGATGTCAAAGAATGCGAGCACTCTTCCCGCAATAAAATCCGCAAGTTCCTCTATCGTGGACGGCTTCTGATAAAAGGCAGGCATCGCCGGGAGAATGTGAGCACCGGCATCTGATGCGGCGACCATATTCTTAAGATGTATTTTATTGAGCGGCGTCTCACGAGGGACGAGCACCAATCTCCTTCCTTCTTTCAATGTGACATCTGCGGCGCGTTCTATGAGATTGCCAGCAATTCCGTTCGAAACACCCGACAGCGTTTTCATCGAACATGGAACGATCGCCATCCCATCTGTTTTAAAAGAACCGCTTGATATAGATGCCGCAAGATCCTTGTTGCTGTATTTGATGATATCTCCGTTCAGGACATCTTCTCCGAATTTCACCCTGAATGCATCCAGCATCGTCCCGCTCTTGAGAGGAAAGTCTGTTTCTGTTTCAATTACATACGCGCCGTAATCGGAAATCACGAGATGGACTTCCACACCGTTGATGAGCATCGCCCGAATAGTATGAAGCGCGTAGATTGCACCGCTCGCCCCGGTTATTCCTACTACGATTTTTTTCTTTAAGTCAGACACTTAGTTTCACTCTTCTATTTACTATTTTTGTTGAAGATATCTCCAAAACACCTATTAAGATAAATGCTAAAAGATTCACCGTCAAAAGTTTTTCCAGCCGGCCGAAAGAAAAGAACAGCGCCACAGACACGAGGAGAGAATATGCCAGCATGAAGACGAGGTTTACGGCCTCTATTGCTCCTAATCTCGTGAATGGGAGCGAAAACGGAAGGGTTTTCTGCATCACCGAAAACCAGCTTGCCGCAACATGGCTCAGCAGGTAGAACGTGACTGCCGAAACGACCGCAATAACCGGCGGGTTTTCAAAGACAAGGACAAAGAAAACCAGGACTGTCATGGGAATATGGACTGTCAAGAGCATTGACTTTCGAACGCCAAGCACAAACTTGCCCGCGTTGAAATCGCCGCTTGTCTGAATAAGCCACTTCGCTTCATGGTCGACGGAGCTCAAGATGTTCTGAGAAAGGAAGTAATGCACCAGTACTGCCGAGACGACCAACGACGCCAACGGCGCCACGAGATCAGAGCTGACAAAACCTGGGAATATATGGAACGTCATGAAACGGGCACTCTGCATCGACCAGTACACGGCAACCATAACCGGCGTCGCCGCAATTCCTATCGTCGACAGTCTGAAAGACGGATTGCGAAGGATGTTTGACAGAAACAGCATGAAGCCCGCGTTTTCCTCAGGGCTTCGAATCAATACGAGCTTCTTGACTCGATCCAGGATATATACCAGATCAAAATGACTAGAGGAGTTGTTCCAGTTCAGTTTGTAACTGAGTCTTTCAGCTAATGGATACACTACGAAGACAAAAGTCATCGCCAGCAGGATTGCGAGGGAGGCGAGTAACAACCCTAACGAACCGAATTGAATGTCAAGACCCGCCGACAATTGGAATAACGCCAGCAGGGTCAGCGCCATCATGAGCTGAATGCCTGTCAAAGCAGGATTCAATATCTTCTTAGATAGTGAAGAGACAATAAGCATGATAAGAAAATAAAAGGAGGCCGAAAGACACGATGACGTCAGAAATGCCAGCATCATTCTGCCCGGGTACAATTGTGCAACGCCGGAAAAAAGGATAACCGGGAGAAATATCGAGAAAGAGACCATCAAGTCCAGGAGAAAAATCGCGGAAGCCGAAGAAAATCTGAAGGCGAAGGTTGGTTGGACAAAATAGAAGCTTTCGATATCACCGCCGTTGTAGAAGAGTTTTCTGGTTTCGGCGATCAACGTGAACAAAGTCACCCCAAACGCCACAGTTGCCACCCTGCCGGGGAAAAGGCCGCCGCTGAAGCCTTCGGCGGTCAATGCGAGAAAGAACCCGACCAGCAAATCGGGCGCAAGGAATTTCAGTACACCGCGGAATCCCTCCCCCCTGATCGTTTGTTTGAGTCTGAGTTTGAGCAGCTCCGGGAGCACGCGGGACTTCACTCTCTCATCATGGCTTTTCGGTAAGCTTTCACCGCGCGAAGATGTTCGCGATAAGTATCGCTGAATCTGTGCCCGCCGGTACCCGTCGCCACGAAGAAGAGATACTTCGTCGTATCCGGATACAATGCCGCAAGAATGGATTTCTCCCCCGGGTTGCATATCGGAGTCGGAGGAAGGCCTACCCTTTCGTACGTGTTGTAAGGAGAATTGATTCGAAGATCCTTATAGTAAATCCTAGTATGTTCTCCCATGGCGTACTCTATCGTCGGATCGGCTTCCAGGGGTATCCCTTTCCTCAAGCGGTTATAATAGACGCTGGCAATAATGGGCCTCTCGGAGTCGACTCTTGCCTCGGCCTCGACTATAGATGCGATTTTCATTATCTGCGAAACCGAGTATCCTGTCTCTACCGCACGCGAACGAAGCGAATCATTAAAAAACGACTTAAACTGGTCGGCCATCCTCCTTATAATCTCACTCGCCGGTGTCCCATAATAAAAATCGTATGTCTGAGGGAACAAATATCCTTCCAGATTCTTCGAGGGGATGTTCAGTATGGTGGCCATAGAATCGCCGAGCGCTTCCTGAACGAACCTGAGGGAGTCGACTCCTACTTCGCGATGGTAGATCGAAGCGATTTGTTTCACGGTAAGGCCTTCGGGGACCGTCACCGTTACAAAGAGATTGCTTTTCCCTGACGCGATGAGGTTCAGTACGTCATAATCCGAGAAGTGGCCGGCAAAGATGTATTTCCCCGCTTTGATCTCATGATCCATAGAAAGGAGTCTTGCGGCCAGTTTGAACAAAATCCTGTTAGTAATGAGATTATCGCGCGCAAGTTGGGAAAACACCTGCTCAGCGGAAGCCCCATGTTCTATGGTTACCACAACTCCCTTTCCTTGAGCTTCGTGGTACGGCGTGACAAAGACAACAAAGAGGAACAACAGGAACGCCGCCAATGCACTTGCTGCCAGCAGGGCCAGATTCTTTTTCTGCCGCAGGTCCACGCCGCTGATCTGCAGGGATCCGCCTGTAACTGACTTCCAGAATTCGCCTGGTCGCATGGAGACTCTCCTCTCCTCCGCGCTTTCTCTTTCTAGCCTGCGTGATTCGTCGATAATTCTTTCATAGACTCTTCTGACGGCTTCATCGGTTAACGGCCCCGGATTCTCCCTGCAAACATTGTCAATTACCTGCTTCTCTCTCTCCGGAGAATATATTTCAAGTCCCAGCTTTTCCTTGATCTTGCCGATATCATCCGCGTATCCCGCGCGTTTGTTGAGGAGTTTGACGATCCGCTTATCGGCGCGGTCGATCTTCCTCCTCAGCGATTTCATATTTCTCATTCGTCTATCGCCGTTCGGAGACTTCTCAGAAATTCAAAAGCGCTTTGACCTTCTGCTCCCTCGGGAGCGCCGGAAATACACTGCAATAGCGCGGAACCGACCACGACCCCGTCGGAGAACCGCGAAATTTCTTTTGCCGCCTCCGGGGTTGATATACCGAATCCAACAACAAACGGCTTGGTCGAGAGTGTCCTGACGCGGCCAAGAAATTCCGTCACCTCGTTGTTGACCAGATTCCTGCGTGCTCCGGTAACCCCCGTCACAGACACGCAATATATGAGGTCGCTGGTCGCATCGTCGATTTTCTTTATCCTCTCACGGCTCGACGTGGGCGCAATCAACAACACGAGGCTCAGTCCGGCCTTCTCGATTTTCTCTCGCACGACATAGGATTCCTCGAGCGACAAATCGGGAATTATCACCCCGTCGACGCCTGCTTCACTCAGCTTCTCAGGAAAGTCTTCACCGATTCCGTTCAGGAAAGAGTTCATATATCCCATAAGTATAATCGGAAGCTGAGAATCGACACGGAATTTCCTCACGAGTTCGAGGACAATTTTAGGCGTAATGCCGTTTTCGATGGCTGTTTGTGAAGCCTGTTGAATTACGGGACCGTCTGCGAGAGGATCGCTGAACGGAATGCCGAGTTCGACGAAATCGGCCCCGGCCGCTTCAGCTGATTTCAACACGCCGAGCGTCGAATCCGACCTTGGAAAGCCAGGCATCACATAAATACTTAGAAATTTCCTTTTGCCGCGACCTTTTGCGGCGCCGTCTAACAGCAAGCGAATTCTATTCAATCTATAGGCTCTCTGCCGAAGACTGATACACCTCCGGCACAAATGGAAGATTCGGAGCCGGTTTTAATGTAAGGTCCGAAACCATTCCGAATTTTCTGTACTTAAAGTAAGCAGCTATGCCGATCATTGCCGCGTTGTCGGTGCAATAAAGCGGTCTGGGAAAGAACGCCCTCGCATTAATTGAACCCGCACGTTCCTGCAGCGAGTTCCGGAGTTCCCTGTTGGCCGCAACGCCACCCGCAACCGCAATGGAATGAACCGAGAATTTCTCTGCAGCGCGGACAGTTTTCTCGACGAGAACATCGATTACAGCCCGCTGAAAAGACGCGCAGATGTCTCGCACCAGCTTCCCATCTTTGTCTGGTGAAGTGTATTTAAGTTCGCGCAGCAGGTAGAGGACGCTCGTCTTGATACCGGAGAAGCTGAATTCGAACGAGTCGCCGTTCATGAAAGCGCGCGGAAATCGAAATGCCTCCGGATTCCCTTCCTTCGCCAATTTATCTATGACCGGTCCCCCCGGATATCCGAGTCCGAGGAGTTTAGCAACCTTGTCGAATGCCTCGCCCGCCGCATCGTCACGGGTTTGACCGAGTAGTTCGTGCGAGAAAGGCTCCTTCACATAGACCAGCATGGTATGACCACCGCTGACGACCAGCGCTATGAAGGGAAAGTCCGGTTTCTCCTTTTCAAGAAACGCCGAGTACAGATGACCTTCCATGTGATTCACTCCCACAACTGGAATCCCAAGCGAAGCGGCAAAGGCCTTCGCAAAGCTCAACCCGACGATCAAAGAACCTGCGAGACCCGGACCATAGGTAACCGCGACTCCGTCAATTTCGTCTTTTGCCAAACCCGATTTGCCGAGCACTTCTTCAATTACCGGCACGATCAGCTCCATGTGCGCCCGGGAAGCAAGTTCTGGTACTACGCCTCCGTACTCACTATGCACAAGCTGGGAAGAGATGACGATGGATCGAAGGTTGCCATCCTCCAGTATTGCGGCCGAGCATTCGTCGCACGACGTTTCAACTGCGAGTAATTTCATCAATAGATTATATAATTAACGACAAACATTTACAAGCTTATAAGAGGGAAACCCCGGCCCCCGCTTCTATTCGAATGTCGAATTAGTCTGAAGGCACTCGCGAATGAGAATCAATAACCTCCGACACCATTCGTCGAATTTCCATTTCTGGTAAACGGCAAACTTCCGCATCCGACTGCAGACCGGCAATTCACGATTAAAGGGAACTACCGGAAAGCCTTACGACGACAACCAGAGAATCAGCTTACGCAACATGATCTGCCGTTGGGAAAAGGCAGGCCTACTTCAGCAGCATTTTTTCCATCAGCTGGGCCGCGAATTCGCTGGCGGGGTTCTCGGCCATAACCATCTGCAGGATTTTTAGGGCTTCACCGTTGTTCCCTTCCTGGGCTTCAACGATTGCGAGGTCGGTTAGAGCGTCCTCGTTGTCCGGATAGGTCTCAAAGATCTCATTCAGAGACTTCCGTGCCAACTTGAACTCACCTTTCATAATAGACTGCTCGGCGCTGATCAGCTTGCTTCTGACAAGAAGGCCATTTTCAATAAACCTTAAGTTTGATAAGGCAACCCCGTTGTCAGGATCTATATCGAGCACCCTTCTCAGAAGGCCAAGCGCTGACTCGTAACGTCGCTGCAGGATTTCTACCACGATGATATTGTTCAGCGCCTGAACGTCGAAAGGAAATTTGAGAATCGTGCTCCATAGGATTTCCTTTGCTTCTTCAATCCTTCCGGCTTGTACATATAACTCTGCCTTCAAGACCATAAGATCCGGAAAATGTGCGTTCTCGTCTATCGCCCTCTCCAGGACAGAAAGCGACTCATCGAACCTTCCCGCGTCTCTCATCGCTTTTGCCTCTTCAAGGGCGGCCGCTACAGCAGCAGGCTTCTCCTGGGGTTTGAATGATCTAAGTGATACCCGCTCTTTCTGCGATTTTGTTTCAAATCCCACCTGGATCACTTCTAATTTTTCAGGCTTCAGAAACTTGCCTGCCATCTTCCACGCAGGCATATTCTTCCCTTGCGCCCATCGTGATTGAGGGTGTAGAAACATTCTGGGCTTGTCCGATTTTGTCCGGAGAGTCTCTTTCACTGCGTACTCAATGACCTCAGGAGCTAAGTCCATGACGCAGTGAGCCTTTTTAAATTTGCATGTCCAGTCACAGTCGAAACATTCCAGGGGAAGAGTGACCAGAGATGTGGTCGGAGAGTACGGCATGAAGCGTCCCGCGTGGCCGCCGCCGATAACGATTACATTAGGCACACCGACGGCACACGCGAGGTGACCTAGGCCGGTTTCTGCACCAACGGCCATTCTGCATTTTTTCAGTATGGCCGCCGATTGCCTGAGCGTCGTCTTCCCGCTCAGGTTAACAGTCGGAGCATTTATTTCGTTGAGACAAGATTCGTTGAACCCGAAAGCCGATCCATCGCCTAGCGCGACAACCGAGAGATTGTTCTCCCTGCACACATCGGATAACGCCTCTCCGTAATAAGGATAGGTTCTCAGGTGCGAGCGTCCGAAGGCAAACAAGGCAAGAGTCCTTTCCGGATCCAGCTCATGTGAAGCAAACATTCTATCAGCGTACTCGTCATCTTCCTTCGTCGTCCACACGGTCGGTTTCAATTCGGGCACATCTGCTCCAATCTCTCTCAGGAAATCGCGGTATCTGTCCAGTTCGGGTTCATATTCTCGCTCAAAGGCGATCAGACGCGTGTAGACTTTTCGTCTTTTGACCAATCTTTCTTCAGGGATTGCACCCCGGTTTTCAAACGCGAACCTCTCGCGTGCCTGGCTTCCGACCAAAAACAGGTCACCCATGTCAGCCAGTGAACATGTCGTATCAAAGGCCACATCGAAACCCTTCTCACGAAGCCCGAGCACTATTTGATTTCTGTAGCCGCTATCGATGAAGAGTTTCATCTTCTCAACACCGATCACCGTCTCGACAAACGGACATGCCTCATATAATTCAGCTGTGTTGTCGGTGCAAACAACCGTGATCTGCGCCTGGTCATATCTATCGTAAATGTGGGGAAGCATTGACGCAGAAAGGATTGCGTCTCCTATCGCATCCAGCCTTACCCATAAAATCTTCTTCGTATCCATTCCGAATACCTTTGGTTTTATCCGGCCTGCAGAGCAAAGGTTCCCTGAACAGTTCGGACGGTTATTTGGCATCACTTAATTATCTTGGCCAGCTTGAAAACTTCTGACCCGATTAAGATGTTACATCGTCTAGGTTAACCTTGTTACAAACTAAATCTTGAGGAGAAACGTCATGGCCGAATTCCTCACCGGGCGCGGTGGCCGTAGAAACATCACCTTCTCCGCCTCTCTTCCTATTATCGTAATTTTCTCGTTATTCTTTAGCTCTTCACTTTCTGCCGGGACCTTCCGGAAAACCCCCGGTAAGCCGGGGGTGGTTCTGATGTGCCTGTCCGCCCACCCTGACGACGAGGACGGCGCGACGATTGCCTATTATACGCATATAAGGCATATCAAAACGTACGAGATATTTTACACTCGTGGCGAAGGCGGTCAAAACGTAATTGGACCTGAACTCTACAACGAACTGGGTGAGATCCGAAGCGAAGAGACCCTAACTGCGGCGAAGATACTTGGAGGCAGAGTTTACTTCCTCGGATTTCTAGATTTCGGATACTCTAAGACGGCAAAGGAAACGTTCCGAATGTGGGGCGGCAACGACAACGTACTGCAGAGAATTGTGTATATGATTCGCGCTCTCAAACCTGACGTGATAATCACAAATCACGACACAATTACGACGCTTCCCTACCGACAGCACGGGAATCACCAGGTGGTCGGCATAACGGCTTACGAGGCCTTCACTAAAGCTGCGGACCCGACCTACCATCCGGAACAGTTCGGCAACGGAATCCGCCCTTGGCAGGTGAAGAAACTATACTTCAGAATCCTCAGAAAGTCAGAGCTGCATCAGGACTCTCTCGTCACGATACCGGTCGAAATGAAGTCCGGCGAAAAGACTATACAACAGATAGCATGGGATGCACTCAAGCAGCATCGTACACAGGGAATGGACAGGCTGAACTTCCACAAGCTGCCGGAAGTGTTTCGTCAGCCGATTTATGGACTCATACTCAGCGATAAAAAATACCCTTACAACCCGCACGACTTGTTTACCGGAATAAGACCGTCGGTCAGGCCAAGAGTAACTCTGCCCGAAAAGTATGCCGTCGCGCTCAAACCGTTTTCCATTTTCATTCATCCCAAGTATTCGCTTTTGAAAGCCAAGGGCGATTCAGTGAACAAGTTTCGATTCTCCATAGATACTTACAATCACACGGACGGCCCGCTTTACATAGGAGTTTTTGTCAATCATGGCAGCGAAAGAGTCTTTGATGAGCATGAAGAGCTAAGCAGCGCGATACGCGATTCGATCCGGCTGTCGGTTGATGTATCTTCATCTTCCGTTGCCGAAGATTCTCTCGTTTTCAATTGTGTACCGCTTAGTGCGGCAAAAATGCCTGGGCTCAGCCGGTCAACCGATGTTGCTTACCTGAGGAGAGTTACCGCAAAATTCGATAAAGACGACTACATAGGATTGGTCAGCACTTATGATAACACATTGGAACGTACCTTCGACGAGTTCGGGGTCAGGTACCAGTCTCTTGACTCGTCAACGCTGGCTTCTGGAGACCTGAACAAATTCACTACTGTTGTCCTGGACATCCGGGGGTATCTCTACAGACACGACCTCGTCAAATACAACCAAAGGATTCTCGATTACATAAGAAACGGCGGGAACGTAGTCTGTTTTTACAACCGCCCCCCGGAATGGGACGGCCATTCATTCGCCCCGTATCCAATCGACATCACGGAACATCGGGTGACCGAAGAGACTCAACCGGTGACGGTTTCGGAACCTGAAAATCCGTTGTTCCACTATCCGAATGAAATTTTGCCCGTCGACTGGAACAGGTGGGTGCAAGAACGCAACATCTACCTCCCGAGCGGCGACACGGCGCTTACGTCGAGTAAGTATCAGCGCCTCCTCGCGATGAGCGACGAGGATCAACACGAGCCGTCGACTTCTCTCCTCTGGGCAAAATATGGAAGAGGAGCTTATATTTACACGTCACTTGCGCTCTACAGGCAGGTGAAAGATTTGAACAACGGCGGAGTGAAATTGCTGTTTAATTTAATATCGCAGCCGAGGCACTAAGGACAGTCAAAAAGCAAAAGTCAAAATTCAAAAAAGAGAATTTGCGGAGTGCCGATTCATATTTTTGACTTTTGATCTTTGAATTTTGACTTAGAACGACATTGCCACAACTGGATATCGAACGCCCGCAGAAATCGCCGCAGCTAGTCAGAGGCCTGACGCTCTCGGGCGCCGTCTCCCTCAACATGATCGACATGATAGGCGTCGGGCCCTTCATAACCATCCCGCTTATCATATCTGCAATGGGCGGACCACAGGCAATGCTGGGCTGGATCCTCGGAGCGTTGATTGCCATGAGCGACGGATTGGTTTGGGCTGAACTTGGAGCGGCAATCCCGGGCTCAGGAGGAACATACAAATACCTCGGAGAAATCTACGGCCACAACGGACTCGGAAGGCTAATGTCCTTCCTCTTCATCTGGCAGCTTATTTTCAGCGCACCACTTTCGGTCGCCTCGGGATGCATCGGACTGTCAGAATACTCCACGTACTTCTTCCCTTCCCTGAATCATGTTTACTTTTCACTTGCAATCCCGCTCAGTCCGGATCTGCACGCCACGCTCAACGTCTACGGGTTCACATTCGTCGCAATTGCCGCCTGTCTTCTGGCGGTGTCCCTCCTCTAGTAGAGTAGGAGAGGAGGCGCGATGGTGAGCATCACGGCTGCCCCTCCCCTCGTCGAACCGGACGTGCAGTTTTCCCGCATCCGGCTCTCCTGTGAACTTTCGTCTCAAGTTTGTCGCGAACTCT